>NZ_CP039253.1:2682000-3352500 GCF_004795915.1 Rhodococcus sp. PAMC28707 | reverse complement strand
CAGTTTCCCAGGCTTATCCCAGAGTGCAGGGCAGATCACCCACGTGTTACTCACCCGTTCGCCGCTCGTGTACCCCGAAGGGCCTTACCGCTCGACTTGCATGTGTTAAGCACGCCGCCAGCGTTCGTCCTGAGCCAGGATCAAACTCTCCGTAAAAGACTCTAGATATCACAGCCGAAGCTGCTAATCAGTCAAAGACATAAGAGCCAAATCACTAGCAAAAAAACTCAACTAGCTATAAAACAACACCCAACCATAACCACCACAAGCGGATGATCATTCACATCGGATGCTTTCACCAAATATAAAATTCGGCACTGACATTCATCGACACACTGTTGAGTTCTCAAAGAACACGCACACACCACACACCCACGAAAACAATGTCCTCGCAGCGCCTGGGGCAACCGTTCCAGCCTAGCTAATCCAAGCGACTGAGTCAATAACCCCGCCACATCGAATCACCCGGACACGACAACACCATCTTGCCGATCCAGGATTTTCAGTTCAAACGCCGTACAACCTCGTGTCCCGCACCTTTCGGTCCGGGTCGGTGTCCGTGTCGCTCTGACTCGACAAAAGTTACGCGACTCTGACGCCATCTCCAAATCGCCTGGTCAGCGGCCTACGTCAACTCCGCAAGGCGTCGCGAGCGAATCGTCTCGACCAACTGGGAGCGTCGAACACCTCGCTTCGGAAGTACAGCGACGGACCATGGGCGCCGACCAGGTCCAAGAAGTCGACCGTTGGTTGTGCCGCGGAATGGGCGTCGACCAATTTGCTGGTCCCCCACCCCAACGCTTGCATCGTCTCCACGATCATCGCGTTCCGTTGCGTTGCGGATGCCGACGAAGCGAGCGCGACTAGAAACAGCGTTCCGCCGTCGATCTCGTGAGCTTCCTTGCCCAAAGGGACTCGCGACGCACAATGCCTCCAGAGACCGATGGGGTCGTCGGCATATCGAGTTCCCGCTTTCGTGCGTACCAAAGCGCCCTTGAGGACTCGGACCAGACCGAGACGCTTGGCGGCATTGCGCAGATCGGCGACCTGGTGATTGTCGACCTCACGGAGGCTCGCTCCGATCCATCCCAGTCCCCATTCGAGTTCGACGCGCATGGCTTCGACAGCTGCCGGCGGGAAATAGCCACCCGGCGCCAACTGCAATCCGGTGTCACCTACGAGCTCGAGCAACCACAAAAGTTTTTTCATCGCCACAGTTGCAACCGGTAAATCGACAGAGCTTTCGATAGTGAGCTCACATCGCGGTAGCAGCGCCAGCAGAGCGGGCATATGGTCCGGCCGGGCAGTGCTGAAGAGCCGTGCGATCAGCTTCGACGCGACAGCGGCCTCGGCCTCGGCCGATCGCACGGGAGCGCCGGCCCGAAAACCTTCGTTGACACGAGCTACCTCGAACCGCTCGGGATCGAACGGTCCAACCGATTCCCGCAGACTTTCGTATTCCGCGTGGCCCTGGTCTCGGAGTACGTCGAGCAGATGGCGATAGCCGACGGGCCCTCCGCTGTTCTCGGGCGGACACGCACGCGCGCCGTCGAGGCACAGGGTACGAAGATCCTCGTGGAACTCGATGAGGGATTCGAGTTCGACGGTGTGTTTCCATCCGTCGCCGAAATCGTATTCGTATCCGATGACGTCGCCCTCTTTGTCGAGAACGCTATCCAACCTGACGTGCTGTTCGTTGATCACCGACCCAGCTTCGACCAGCGAGGTCTCGAAGTCGTATCGCATGACAGCTACCGACTTCCGTAGCCGGTAGCGGTGCGAATGAGCAGCATTCCACCCCATTACCTGCTGCAGCACCTGATGAAATTCGGGGAGTAAGAGGTCGGACCGGACCTCGAACTTTCGCCACACTGCCGGTTCGACGCCGTCCAATGAGACTCGAATCGTGTATCTCGCGACCGGAGCACCGTAGTCGGCGGACGCGTTGGTGAACGTATCGTCGGCGATCTCGAGCTCGGGACCGTCAGAGCTGTCCAAAAGGTCCGGCACCAGCGTCAGGTGCCGTACGCGTCCAGTGCGATTCCGCATTACTCGACCTTAGTAGCGGCTGCGCTTCGGCAAGGCTCAGACTGCGTTCAGAAAGCCACTGTTGATCGCATCGATGTCGAATGCCAGCTTGTCTGCGTGGTCGGCGAAGGTGGTCACCGTGAGTTGAACCAGATATTGCTTTTCGCTCTGCACGACGAGGTACCGGGTCGTGACGGCCAGTTCCCACTGCTCGGCGACGAATGTTCCCCTGATGAACCGCGATGGATGGCCACCGAACGGGTCGGAGTTCGCCTCTGTTTCGACCCAGCCATCCATCGCGCGGGCATCGGTGAAACTGCAGTCGAGGAGTTCATCGGCGTCGACTCGAGTGGACAGCGAGCCCACAAGCAATACGGCGTTCGGTGCGAACCCGCCTTCGACCAGACCCGGCTCGACAAGAACTTCGGTGGCACCGGGGAATTGTCCTTCGGGCGCCGCTTGCCATCCGGCGGGTACGGGAGCCTCGATGCCGAGTTTCGCGGCCTGAGCACGATGGACCGATGTCACCGCTACGGCGTGCGCCGCGAGGTACTGGGCGACGGTCATGCGATTGGATACACTGCTCTGTTCCACCCGTACATCTCCTGACGTTTCGAGACAATAGAATTTTCGATCGTAAAGTGCACGCTGCTCACGATGTGCCGGGCATCTTCACCCCGGCAGACTCTCGGCAAGCAGCGCCTGTCCGAGGTAGTTCAGTCATCGACGTCCGGCGACGAGCTCTTCCAAGTACCCCGCGACGCCGTCGTCATCGTTCGAAGGCAGCACGCGATGAGCGACAGCCTTGATCTCGGCCATCGCGTTGGCAGTGGTCAAGGCGGTACCCGCCCAGCGCAGCATCGGCAGGTCGTTGAACGCGTCACCTACAGCCGCCACGGCAGCTCGCTCGATCCCGAGTTCCGCACACAGCACCGATAGAGCACTGGCCTTCGACACGCCCGCAGCGGACATCTCTATATATGGTGCGCCCGAATGCGTCAGCTCCACTCCCCCTACCCCTGCTGCAAGAACAGCGTGGAAAAGGTCGACGCTTGGCAGCTCGGGATGTCGGGCGACGATCTTGACGGTCTGCTCCGACGCCGCGGGCAACACGTCGACCGAGACGTCCATCTCGTGGGGGTGTCGATGATGGTCCGCGAAAACACACATCGCTGCATAGTCGTGCTCGGCGACGAACCGAGTCGGACCGACCGTGGCGAAGGCGACTCCGGGAACCAGCTCGCGAACCCTGGTCATAGCAGTGGTGACGACGTCGGATTCGATTCCGGTCGTTTCGGTGACGACCGGTGTGCCGTCAGCGAGGTCGAGCACGACTGCACCGTTGGCGCCGATGGCCTTACCGGTGAATCCACAGGAGGCAGCCAACTCGTCGATCGAATGGCGTGCGCGCGCCGTGGCCCAGACGACCTCGATCCCCGACGCCTGTGCCGCCGCCATCGCTTCGGAGGTACGCGCTGAGATGGTTCTGTCCGAGCGAAGCAGGGTGCCATCGAGGTCGGTGGCGAAAAGTTGGACTGTCACGGCGCCTCTGTCCGTAGTACGAGCACGGTGATCTCACTGGGCGCAAAGACTCGAAACGGCGGTCCCCAGAAACCGGTGCCGCGGCTGGTGTAGAGCTGGGTGTGCTTACCGTGCCTGCTCAGGCCATGCACCGTCGGTTGATCGAGCCGGACCAGGTACTCGAACGGCCAGATCTGCCCGCCGTGGGTATGACCGGAAACCTGCACTTCGACGTCGCGTCGAACTGCCTCGTCGATCTGTTTGGGCTGATGTGCCAGGAGGAAGACCGGCAGGTCCGCGTCGGCTCCCTCGAGCGCACGATCGAGGTCCGCTCCGTGCCCCTCGAGTGTGGAAGCTGCTGCCGTTCGATCGTCCACACCAGCGACGATCAACCTCGCACCGCTACGTTCGACCACGAGGTGCTTGTTGTGCAGGGCCGTCCAGCCCAGCGTCTCCATGTGATCCAGCCAGTCCTGCGCTTCGCCGAAGTATTCATGATTGCCCGTCACGTAAACCTTGGCCAGGGCTGCGCGTGCTCCCCGAAGCGGCTGGACCTGATGCTCCCGCCGCAGGACCGAACCGTCTGCCAGATCTCCGAGGTGACAGAGCACATCGGCTTCCAATGTGTTGACGACGTCGACGACTTTCGCTGACCAATCGGCTCGATCCAACGGGCCGTAATGCGTATCGGTGATCATCACGACCCGGAGTCCGTCGAGTCCGGCACCGAGACGCGGAACCACCACGCTGCGCTCGACAATGCGTGGGACGCGCATCGCCTCGTGATGGCCCCACACCAACAATCCGATGACCACGACGACAACGGCGGCAGCCACAATTCGCGATCGCAGGGGATCTTCCAGACCGGCAAGGGCGAGGAGCACTCCGACAATCCAACCGAGTGCACTCCACACGAACAGCACCCACACGGTTCCGAGCAACATGTCACCGATCAGTGCTGCGCGGTCATGGGCGCGCGCGTGTCCGCGGGCCATGGACACCGGCAAGGCGATCGCAGCGGCGACGAACAGAACGCAGCCGAATATTCGCATCGAGAACGGCCAGTCGGAACCGGAGAAGAAAAGCGTCCACAGTGGGACGCCGAACAGCAGTGCGAGGACGATCAGAACTGTCGGTGCGATCAGCCATCTACGTCGGGAAGGCGCCGACTCGGGCGGGTGGATCTGAGTGTCATCGGTCGGTTGTGAATCCGCCATGTGTTTTCCTCGCTGCAGAGACGGCGAAATTCCAGGACAAGTGGCTGGGAGATCCGACTCAGCTGAGCGCCTCTGCGATGGGGGTGTCGCCGTTGTCGAATTCGATGACACGTCCGATGGTTGCCGGAGTGTCGACGGTTTCGGCCACTACGGCTGCGACGTCGTCCCGGGTGACCGAAGCGCCTGTGGCACCGTTGCCTTTGGTGGTGATCGATCCGGTACCGGGATCGAGTGTCAACGCACTTGGTCCCAGGATCGTCCAGGACAACGACGTAGATTTCAGGTACGCGTCGGCGGCCGCCTTGGCCTCCGCGTACGCGAAGAAGGAATTGCTCGGATCCACTCCATGCTGGGTCCCCGCCCCGAAATACGACACCATGACATAGCGCGTGATGCCCACTCGCCCGGCAGCGTCCATCGAGCGAATTGCTGCATCACGGTCGACGGCATACGTTCGGTCCGCACTGCCGCCGCCCGCGCCTGCAGCCCATACGACTGTGTCGAAGCCATCGAGTAACGCCGCAATCTTCTCGACATCGAGGTTCTCGATATCGGCCACCAACGGTGTGGCGCCCACGTTCGCGATGTCGGCGACGTGATTCGGGTTACGAACGATCGACCCCACCTCGTGTCCGCGCTCTACGAGCAACGGCGCCAGACGGAGCGCCACCTGTCCGTGTCCTCCGAAAATGGCGATTCGCGACATTGGCACTCCTTCGACAGACACAGTCGGACGCCGTCCACGCTATCGCATTTGCCTCGGTCAGCTGTCGTGGCCACGTCCTCCATCGTGATAGCCGTTGATGGGCAACTCAACAGACGGAAACAGGTACTCGGGGGCTTCACTCGGAACCGTCCACATGTCGTACTTCTCGCCTTCGGGCGCTGACTGCCACGCATTCCACGGCGTTTCCGCAGTGGCGCTCGTCAGGCTGGTGTCGGGACGTTCCACTGCATGATCAGCCTGCGCATCCACTGGCGTATCCACCGAGTTGTCCACCGGCATGTCCTCGGCTTGCACATCATCGTGCGATCGATCCAAATCGACCGGAATCCACTCCTCGGTCACCGTTTCCGCGGGCGAAATCGAAATCGTATTAGGTTCGATTCCCAACGCGGACAATGTATTCCACAAATCCTCCAGAGCGGCCTCGACATCGAGGTAGTACTCCGACTCGCGCACGCGCCAGAACGTCCAGCCACAACGTTTCAGTTCCTGCTCGCGCTGAAGGTCTGCCAGACGACGCTCCGGAGTTGACTGAATCGAGTCACCATCGCATTCCACGGCGAGCCTGGACACCTGCCCGGTGACCACCAGGTCGATACGTCGATTGTTCACCTCGAAGCCAGGGTTGACGTGATATCCACGATCCCTCAGATCGACGAACAGTCGCTGCTCGAACAGACTCTCGAACTCGCTGCGCCGAACATCCGGCGTGACATCGCGCGGCATCGGATTCGCAGGCGCAGGCGAGGTCGATGTGACATACGCGAGCAACGAGTTCCGTAGGTCGGATCGCTTGAGCCGATCGACCGTGACCGAGTGGAACAACCAAAGTTGATCCTGCGCACGCGAGGCCGCGACATTGAACCGCCTCTTGTACTGGCTTGCACTGAGAGCGGGAAAGTCCTGGTTCGGTGCGACCACCATCGACAGGAATACGACGCTTCGTTCGTCTCCCTGAAAGTCCGGTGGTGTCCCGACTCGGAGCCTTCGATCCGCCCACTGGTCGATTCCGATGCGCTTGATCAATTCGTTTCGGATTTCATCGACCTGAGCCGTTCCCTGCAGCACGACGACGCCGAAGGTCTTACCGTCGTACAGGGGATCGGCAAGGCATTCGAGGATCTGACCGGCGATGGCTTGCCCCTCGGCATGATTGACGAGCGAAGCGCCCTTCCCTCTTACCAATGCATCGGGTACGAAAGTATGGCGAAGCGGCGGGAGCCTGTCCGCGCCGAATTGACGCACAGGAACCAGGGGCGAATCTCCATAGAATTGTTGCGATGACCAGTTGATGATTTCCGGCATCGATCGAAAGTGCTCGCGCAGACGGACGACTTGGCCGAAACGCGTGCGCAGCATCGAGAACAGTGACGACCGTGGAGTCAACGTCGCACGAACATGTTCGGGCAGATCCGGCAGGTACACGTCCAGTCGGGTGAACACGTCTTCGAGCGTTCCCGCCTGCGGGACGTCTGCGGGTGCACATTGCCGATCGTCACCGACGACGATCACCCGTGGTGCGAGATACAGCAGAAACAGGCTGCTGATGTCGGCCTGGCTGGCTTCGTCGACGATCACGACGTCGAAACTGTCCGCTATGGGCGGCACTGTCGCCAAGACCTGAGCGAGGGGCATGACCCACGCCGGAACTGCACTTTGCGCATCTCTCATAGCCGAGCGCGCAGCGCTGCGGAACGTTTCCGCGTATCGACCTGCGCCTGCCCCGATCGACGACATGTGTTCCCGATACGTTTGCAACGCACGCACTTCCACAGCCGTCATGCGCTCGAGACAGTCGCGCCAGGCCATCGCAGCCGCCAGCTGAGCCGTCAGGTACTTCAGATCAGCGTCGAGTGCGTTCAGTTCGACATCGAGCTGATGTTCGACACCGCCGCGATGCTGTTCGCTTACCCACTCACGCGCTCGACGCCAGGCCCATGCCTTGGACATCTGCCAACTGATTTCATCCCAGTCGGAGTCACCGGCCGTGTCGAGAACCAGTTGGTACAACGCGGGTGCAGCATCGGCGAGTTTCTTCGCCAACTCGTCCTGTACCCGCTGATCGTCCTGCTCCTGGCATGCGGCGATGTACTTCCCCGACGCCTCGGCAACGGCGTCCTCGTCGGCCGAGTTCAGCGCCGTCACGAGAGCTGTTCCCTCGGGAGACGGTCCGATATCCACCTGCGTTGCAACGGAATACAGAATTTTACTCAGTTCGGCCGTGGCCACGTCTGCATCGATACGGGTAGCAATCGCCCTTGCCGACCCAGCGAACTGCGCCGCGTCGTCGAGGCTTCGAATCCACGGTGCCGAAGGCGACACTGCGTACAGCTTCTCGACCAACGCGTCGCGCGCATGCAGAACACCTGCCACCAACGTCAGCTTGTCACTGACGAGCCGAAGATCGTTCACACGTCGTGACCGGGGTCCGTCGGTGGACACCGAGATCCGCAGGTCCCCGAGCAGGGTCGCCGCGGTGCTTACGATATCGAGAGCACGAATGTGCTCTGTCACGAGCCTGCCGGCGCTCGCCGACGCAACTGGAACGCCATCGACGGTCGCCGTGATACCAAGATCCTCGACCACACGCTGCTGTTCGCTTTTTCGGAACCGAAGCTTCCACTCGATCCCCGATTCCAAAGCGACAGTGAGGGATTCCATCGCGTTGAGCGCAGCGGTCGTCGACGAGGAACACTGCACATCATGGGCACCGATGAAGCGATCGGCCCGAGCCGCAACCTCGGCCATGGAGGAAATACCGCTTACCCGTGACCAAAGGTGCGCAGCTTCGCCGGACAACACGGAATCGGTCAATTGCTGGAAGAGTTGGTCCAGTTCGAGAACGTCACGCACTCGCGCGTCGAGTTCTTCGCACAGTTGCCGAATACCCAGAGCTGCAGCCGGATCGACTCCGCCGAGGAACTCGACAAGCCTGGACGAATGCTCGGACTCCACATGAACCTTGGCGCTCGCTCGCCGACACAACAATCGTAGTTCGGCCGAATTCGGCAGAATGGTATCCAGCCGTGGGAGTGACTGCCCAGCTCGGGCCGCACGCCCGTCCGGCGCGGTCGCGATCAACTTCCGCAGCCGATCCACCTCGGTTCCGATCAGCGTGGGGCGATCCGTCGACAGCGGTCCCGGCAGCCACTCGTGAGCCTCTTCCGCTGCCTTGACCTTGCGGACGATCGCAGCCGCGGTTCCCTCGAATCCATCGGAAACATACTGATGCACAACAGTTTCCGACACGCGCAGGTCAGCGATGGCATCGAGCAGCACGGCACGCCGCGCCGAAGCATCCGACCGTCGCGCGGTCAATGACGCGATCTTCTCGGCCGCATCCACGTCGTTGTACGCCGCTTTGCGATCTGCGATACGAGCGACACTGCGATTGAGCTCCTCGGATCCACCGCGCCCGAGATCGGTGATCGAGACGCAAAGCTCCTGAAGTTCGGGTGGAAGTTTGTCCCGAAGCACGCGAAGCGCCTGTGACTTCTCACTGGTGACGAGCACACGCTGGCCGCGGGCGAGCAATGCCGACACCAGATTCGCGATGGTGTGCGTCTTCCCGGTACCGGGAGGACCTTCGACCACTACACCGCTGTCACGGCCTAGCCTGCGCAGGATCTGCGACTGTTCGGCGTTCGCCGGAAGCGGAAAGAGTGGATCCGTAGCGAGCGACCGAGTCTCGGCCGCACCCATTCGCTCCAACCAGGCCAAGCGTTCGGCGGGTTCGATGGGCTCCACCAACTGCGCCAAACCGAGCGGAAGCCTCGAACCTGGCTTGGCAAGATCCGCGATCATCTGTTCGTAGTAGTCACGCAGCGCAAAGGCATTTCGTTTACGCATGACCAGGGCGGGCGACAACGTCACCGTCGCCCCACACTCGGGAGCGTCGGCGGTAAACGGCCGATCCAGATCGGCTCGAACGTCGACCGGTATGTCCAGCGCAGTATCGGCCCACTCCACGAGTAGGGACACGACGTCGTCGTCGAGAGGTGAGGTGATGCGCCTCGGCAGGTCACCCTGCATCTTCACCGAACCGGACGGGTCGAATCCGGCCCGGCCGGTCAGCAGCTGAGTGTCCTCGAATCGCGGTTGAGAATTGGCAGCGAGCTTGACCAGCAGGTCTCCGGTGCGGACGTCCAACTCGATTGCTGCCGACTGGGTCAGCAAGTGCGTCTCGACCGCTTCTGCAGTTCCCTGAGCCGAAAGACTCAACAGGCCTGAGGCGACTACCAGCTCGATTGACTCCGGTTGCGAAGTCAGTTCTTGCATCATCAGCTGAAGAGCGTGGTAGAGCGAGGCTTCCGGTCGCTGCTCTCGATCCGATTCTGCCCATCGACGCCACTCGGTCGAATACGTTTCGAACGCACGTCGAACCTGGTAGGCATGTCGGACATCGAAGTCGGCGTCGGCATCGACGTCCTCGCTCGTAGGTGATGCCAAAGCCGACTCGATCAATTCGATATCCAGATGACGGCTGTCGGCCACCATCTCGGTATCGACGAATCCTTCGAGGATCTCCGGGAGCTTCGGCGGTTCTTCGAACTCGACCCGCCGGGCCCTGAGTACGACGCCGCCTTGCTCTGCCGACGCATCCAGGTGAGACGCGGGCGAGTCGGCCTGAAGCCACTCGACACGAAGGTGTTTTTCGTAATGCAAAACGGGCTCGGTGCGAGCGGTGACGATCTCGCGCAGGAATTGCAGCATGCGCAGAACCCTGTCCGTGAGCTCTTCATGCCCTTCCGTCAATACTTCGCCCTCCACGAAAACGCCCCCTTCAGCCGGGCCCCTGCTGGGATCCGGCTGCTGGCCACGATCGGGAACCGATGCATTCGACACTGTTGAACCTCTGAAATCCTCGAACGGCCGTCCTTTAACCGGGACGGTGCTTGCGCGCACGCACCAGACTAGTCTCTGTGTCCGGGTTGATCATGGTCTACGGACCCTAGGTTCTTTTCGTCGTGGTAGATCACAAGAAGTGGAAGAAAAAGCCCATTCGGGTTCACAGCGGATGCCCTATCGCGCTCGATCGGCAGTTTCGGGCCCGGATTCTGAATTTCGCGTTTTATGTCCGATTCCAATCGGTGCCGAGTGACACGTACCGACCGGTAACGTACCTGCCGGTAATGAATGGTCGTCGCCGACACCGAAATGTCCGTTGTCGCAACGCTACTCGTCAGTATTCCGTCAAGCATTCGGCGACCTTTTTTGGCAGCATTTCAAAACTTCGGTGAAATACATTGCCGTAGTGAAGGTTTGAACGAAGCGAGATCAATCACATCGACCCATATCGCCGTTGACATGGTAAGAATCGTGTGATCCGTTAGAATAAGACGACATTCAGACCTGTTCCACGTCTTCGACGAGGGATCAGCGGGGTAACGAACGAGATCGAGGTCGATGCGTGGGGGCTGTTACATCGACTCCCACTTTCGTCCACACACAAGCTTCTCGAGATCGAGTGTGTCGTTCGATCCCCAGCAAGCCCGATATGTGACAAGAACCCGCGGGCGTTCGACGTGCCGGCATTCGAGAAAAGCATTTTCACCCACCTGACGGAGAGAGAAACGTTGTTCAAACGGATTGCAGTAGTGAACAGAGGCGAGGCGGCAGTACGCCTGATCAGGGCCGTCAAGGAACTCAACGCCGAGTTCGACTACGGCATTCGGACGGTCGCCCTCCACACCGAGGCAGAACGCCGCGCAATGTTCGTCAGGCGGGCCGACGAGACCGTCGTTCTACGTAAGCCCGAGGTGGGTTCCGCGTACCTCGATCACGCAGAACTCGAGCGGGCACTCGTCGAATCCGGCGCTGACGCCGTGTGGGTCGGATGGGGCTTCGTCGCCGAAGATCCAGCGTTCGCCGACCTCTGTGCACGACTGAAGATCACCTTCATCGGACCTTCCGCCGACGCGATGCGCCTCCTCGGGGACAAAGTCGAGGCGAAACTACTCGCCGAACGGGTCGGTGTTCCCGTCGCACCGTGGAGCGGCGGACCCGTCGAAACACGAGCCGACGCTCGCAGGCACGCACAGGCCATCGGCTACCCACTGATCATCAAGGCTCGCAGCGGTGGCGGCGGTCGCGGCATCCGCAAGGTCTACGAGGAGAGCGAACTCGAACTCGCACTCGAACGTACGCAGGGTGAAGCCGAACGCTCGTTCGGCGACCCGGTGGTATTCATCGAGCGACTCGTCACCGACGCCCGCCACGTCGAGGTCCAGGTCATCGCCGACAACCACGGCAACGTCTGGGCTCCGGGCGTACGCGACTGCTCCATCCAGCGTCGCAATCAGAAGGTCATCGAAGAATCCAGCTCGCCGGTCCTGACGCAAGAGCAAGCCGATCACCTGCGCACCGTCTCCAGCGAACTCGTGCGCGCCGCCTCGTACACCGGCGCTGGGACAGTGGAGTACCTCTACCAGCCCGAGCAGAAGATCTTCACCTTCCTCGAAGTCAACACCCGACTCCAGGTCGAACACCCCATCACCGAATTCACCACGGGTATCGACCTGGTGAAACTGCAAATTCTCGTCGCCAACGGTGATCACCTCGAAGGTGATTGCCCACCCGAGTTCGGCCACGCCATCGAAGCGCGTCTGAACGCCGAGGACGCCGACAACGGTTTCGCACCCGCACCGGGAACCGTCGAACTTCTCAAGTTTCCCCTCGGCAGCGGCATCCGCGTCGACACCGGCATTGCACAGGGCGACGTCATTCCCCCCGACTACGACTCCATGGTGGCGAAGGTCATCGCATGGGGGCGTGACCGAGGTGAAGCACTCGCCCGGCTGCGCAACGCGCTCCGCGAGACGACTGTCGTCATCGACGGTGGAACGACCACCAAGTCGTTTCTGATCGATCTACTCGACCGTGAAGAGGTCGTTTCCGCCTCCGCCGACACCGGCTGGCTCGATAGATCCGAAGCAGGAACGGCCACCGGCCCGACGGCCGTGGCAGACATCGCGCTCATCGCCGCAGCAATCGATGCCTACGACGTCGAGGAAGGACGCGAGCGTGCCGCATTCCTGTCCTCGGCCCGCGGTGGCCGTCCTCGTGCAAGCCACACCATCGGCCGGACCGTAGAACTGAACTACCAGGGTCAGGCATACAAGCTCGGCGTCGGTCAGATCGGACCGCACCTCTACCGCGTCGATGGAGACAGTGGCGTTGTTCAGGTCGACATCGAGCGCCTCGGTCAGTACGAGAGCCGCCTCGTCCTCGGCAATCGCCGCTTTTCGATCGTCACCGTCGCCGGCGCCGCGCACTTCCTCGTCGAGGTAGATGGCATCAGTCATCAGATAAGCCAGGACGAAGCCGGACTGGTCCGTGCTCCAGCGCCCGCCGTCGTCGTTGCCGTGCCGGTTGCGGTCGGTGACGAGGTCGAGGCAGGCCAGACCTTGGTCGTGCTCGAGAGCATGAAGATGGAAACTGCTGTCCGGTCGCCGTACGCCGGCCGCGTACGCGAGGTCTTGGCCTCGGTCAACGGCCAGGTCGATTCCGGTGCCGCGCTGCTGCGTGTCGATCAGGCCGGCGAGCAGAAGGCATCCACGCAGACAGCTCGGGTGGAGTTTCGTATCGTGGACCGACCCGAGGGTGAGACACCGCGATGCAAAGCGCTGTCGTATCTCGACGAGCTGTCAGCCCTCATCACCGGTTTCGACGTCAATGCCTCCCGTGTACAGGCTCTGCTCTCCGACTACGAGACAGTGCGCAACGAGGTAGCGTGCGACGATTCTCAGGTCGTCGACGCAGAGTTGGCACTGCTCAACACATTCGCCGATATGTGCGAACTCTCCCGCAACCGTCCCACCATGGACGAGGAGAACACGGACGAACGGGTGCACAGCCCGCGCGAACACTTCCACTCATTTCTGCACTCTCTCGACGCAGACATCCAGGGACTGCCGGAATCGTTCCGCGGCAAGCTTTCTCGTGCACTCAAGCACTACGGCGCCGAGGACCTCGAACGCAGTCCAGAACTCGAAGAGGCCGTGTATCGGGTCTTCCTCGCACTTCAACGTATCGAGAATCAAGTTCCGGTCGTCTCGGCACTCCTCGATCGTTGGATGACGGACTCGGCAGCACAGCCCGCTGCAGGTTCGGCCATCGGTGAGGTTCTCGAGCGGCTGATCGTTGCGACTCAAGCCCGGTACCCCATCATCGGTGACGTCGCTCGCAACCTGCGCTTTCGTCTTTTCGACGCCCCTTCGATCCGTCGTTCACGCGACCAGGTCCACGACGGGGTCCGTGGCAGCTTGCAGTACCTTGCCGAAAACCCCGACGCGTCGGACTACGCAGCTCGCATCGATGCGCTCGTCTCCACCCCCGAGCCGTTGATCGATCTGCTGGGTTCACGGATCGACGCGCCCGGTGCACTGCTCGAGGTCATCACTCGCCAGTATTACGAGATCCGCGATCTCGAAGACGTCGAGGCATTCGACCGAGACGGGGTTCGTTTCGTCACCGGTAATTTCGAGCTCGCCGGCGAGCGACTCCAGTTGGTCTCGGCCGCAACCACGTTCGCTACGCTGTCCGCCACGATCGATGCGATCGACGACATCGCCGGGCCTGCTCCGGAACACCTCGCCGTCGACCTGTATCTGGCGTGGCCCGATGCCCCGGCCAGCGGCGACGACATCGCGAGGACCGTCCAGTCCGTTCTCACCGAACATCCTCGGACCAAGAACTGGCGTCGGATCACGATCACCGTATGCGGCACCGATATTCGCCATGTAACGTTCCGACGCCCGAGCGTCGAGGGTTCCGAACCTTTGGCCGAGGATCTCGCCATTCGCGACATGCATCCATTGACCGGGCAGCGCCTGGATCTCTGGCGCCTCAAGAACTTCGACGGCACCAGGCTTCCCGCAACGCCCGGAACTTACTTGTTCCATCTGACGGCGAAAGAGAATCCGTCCGACGAGCGATTGATGGCTCTTGCCGAAATTCGTGGAGTGACAACGCAACTCGATGACAACGGCATCGTCGTCGCTGTTCCCGAGATCGAAAGAACCGTCGCCTCCTGCCTCGACGGGATCCGGCGCGCCCAGAGCCAGCGGGGTAAGAACCGGCTCGACGCGAACCGTGTCACGCTCTACGTGTGGCCGGTACTCGATGTGCCCGAGGATCGCCTCGCTGCAATTGCACGGCACATTGCGCCGTCCACCATCGGTGCCGGGCTCGAAGAAATCACGATGATCGCCAGGCTGAGGAACCGACCGAGTGCGCCTGTTCGCGAGGTCGCAATCCGATTCTCGTATCGCTCCGGCGCGGGTGTCGTCGCCAAGGTCACCGACAGGCCGACCGAGCCACTACGCCCGCTGGACGAATACACCCAGAAGGTTCAGCGCTCGCAGGCACGCGGAACCGTGTACCCATACGAGCTGATCCCCCTGCTCACGGGCTCGAGTGGGACGTTCACCGAGTACGACTTCGACGAGACCGCCACCCTGGCTCCTGTCGATCGACCGTACGGCCGGAATACAGCGGGCATCATCGTCGGACTCGTGTCGACTCCGTCCGATCGCTATCCCGAAGGCGTCACCCGAATTGCCTTGTTCGGTGACCCGACCAAGTCGCTGGGAACCGTTGCCGAGGCCGAGTGCTCGCGGATCGTCGCAGCAATCGACCTTGCCGAGCGCCTCGGCGCTCCGGTCGAGTGGTTCGCCCTTTCCTCCGGTGCCACCATCTCGATGAGTACCGGTACCGAGAACATGGACTGGGTATCGCGTGGGCTTCGTCGCATCATCACGTTCACCCAGGCAGGCGGCGAGATCAACATCGTCGTCGCAGGCATCAACGTCGGCGCACAGCCGTACTGGAATGCCGAGGCCACGATGTTGGCGCACACCAAGGGCATTCTCGTGATGACCCCGGACAGTGCCATGGTCCTGACCGGCAAGCAGTCACTCGACTACTCCGGCGGCGTCTCCGCCGAGGACAACTTCGGCATCGGCGGTTACGACCGAGTCATGGGCCCGAACGGCCAGGCACAGTACTGGGCGCCGAACCTGCGTGCCGCGTGTGAGGTGCTCTTCGCGCACTACGAACATGCCTATACGGCACCGGGTGAGAAGTTCCCGCGACGCGCACTCACCACCGACCCGACCGAACGCGACGTGCGGAGCTACCCCCACGTCCACCCGTCTAGCGACTTCACCACCGTCGGTGACATCTTCTCCTCCGCAACCAACCCGGATCGTAAGAAGCCGTTCGACATTCGCACGGTCATGCGTGCCGTCGTCGACCAGGATCACACCGTCCTCGAACGGTGGGCAGACATGGCCGACGCGGACACTTCGGTCGTCTTCGACGCCCACCTGGCGGGTATTCCGGTCAGCGTCATCGGCATCGAGTCGCGGGCGATCCCGCGTAAGGGATGGTTCCCGTCCGACGGTCCCGACCAGTGGACCTCGGGCACACTGTTCCCGAATTCCTCGAAGAAGACCGCACGGGCCATCAACGCCGCCAGCGGAAGCCGGCCGATCGTGGTGCTCGCCAACCTGTCCGGGTTCGACGGTTCACCGGAATCCCTACGCAATATTCAGCTCGAGTACGGCGCCGAGATCGGCCGCGCGATAGTCAACTTCGACGGTCCGGTCGTGTTCTGCGTCGTATCGCGCTACCACGGAGGCGCATTCGTGGTGTTCTCCGGAGCACTCAACGACAACATGGAGGTGTTGGCAGTCGAGGGATCGTTCGCTTCGGTTCTCGGTGGCGCACCGGCAGCGGCAGTGGTGTTCACGCGGGACGTCAACGCCAGGACTGCAGCCGATCCGCGCGTCCGCGACATCGAGGCGAAGCTGACGGCCGCCGAGACGGACGCCGAACGCGCGCGCATCCGCGTGGAGTTGGCAACCGAGCGCGGCAACGTCCGCAACTCGAAGCTCGGTGAAGTGGCCGCCGAATTCGAGGCGATTCACAACATCCAACGCGCACAGAAGGTCGGGTCGGTGGATCATATCGTCCCCGCTGCCGAGCTACGTCCGCAGATCATCGCTGCCATAGAGCGTGGAATGGCTCGCGCGCAGTAGCGATTTCACCTCGAACGCACCCCCGGCCGCTCTGCGGCCGGGGGTGCGTTCGTTGTCCGATGTCTCGATCGGCGCTCAGCCGAGAACAGTTCAGTCGGACAGACTTCGATTGCTTCGGAAGCGACGCGAAACGCCGGTGATCGGGTCTTCGAATTCCACCGCCCGCGCCAGAAGCCTCAGGGGTTCGGTGAAGTCGTCGCCCGGTACCGACCGATACTCTGGATAGAACGGATCACCTTCGATGGGTATGCCCATCGAAGACAGGTGAATTCGCAACTGGTGCGTCTTGCCTGTTTTCGGGAAGAGTCGATAGCGCGCGCGTTCACCCAGGATCTCGATCATTTCGACCCGTGTTTCACTGTTCGGCTCGCCTGGTTCCTCATGGGCGACCATGACCCCGTGTTCTTTGATGATTCGACTCCGAATCACCCGCGGCAATTGCAGTGTCGGATCGTAAGGCGCGATCGCCTCGTACTCTTTGAGTACCGATCTCGACGCGAAAAGCTCCTGGTACGGCCGTCGGAGTTCCTTGGTGCGGGTGAAGATCAGAACTCCCGCCGTCGCCCGATCGAGCCGATGGGCAGGCGTGAGATCCGGGCAATCGAACATCCGACGCGCACGCACCGTCGCGGTCTCGGTGACGTGCCTTCCCCGAGGGATCGTTGCCAGAAAGTGCGGCTTGTCGACCACGACGATGCCGTCTCCGTCATAGAGGATGTCCATCTCGAACGGCACCGGGGTCTCCGGAGCGGGGTCTCGGTAGAAGTACACGAATCGTCCAGGAGCATAAGCACTTTCGCTGCACCACGGCCGCCCCTTCTCGTCGACGACCTCGCCGGAGACCATCGACTGCTCCCACAGGTCGGCCGAGTACTCGCGACCGAGGTACTCGAGCACGGTCTTCGAGGAATCCTCGTGTGGAAGCCGAATGCGCAATGGCGCCAAACCGTGCCGGTACGGAAGTGGCTCAGGCACAATCGACACAGACCAGGCGGAGCCCGCGGCCCTCGTCGTCGTCGAAATCCTGGTACCGAGAAGTCGGGTTCGTGCACACAGTGCAGCGGCCGATCACCGACGTGTGGTCGGAGAAGTCGATCTTCATGCGCTTGTCGAATACGTACAGCGATCCCTCCCACAGCGCATCGTCGCCGTAGGCCTCCGCGTAGCGCACTATTCCGCCGTCGAGCTGATAGACCTCTTCGAAACCTCGTGAGCGCATCAGCGAAGAAAGCACCTCGCATCGCACCCCACCGGTGCAGTAAGTGACGACGGGACTCTTCTTCAGATGATCGAACTGCCCCGAGTCCAGTTGCGCGAGGAAATCGCGGGTGGTGTCCACTTCGGGCACCACAGCATTCTTGAATTTGCCGATCTGCGCCTCGAACGCATTGCGGCCGTCGAAGAAGACGACGTCATCACCACGACGATCGACAAGTTCGTTCACTTGCGCGGGATTCAGGTGCACTCCCCCACCGACCACTCCGTCTGCGTCGACCTTCAGTTCCTCCGCTGCCCCGAAGGTCACGATCTCCGACCGGACCTTGACCGAAAGCCGCGGGAAGTCCTCCCCCAGTCCCTCCGACCACTTGATGTCGGCGTCTTTGAAGGCCGGGTAACTCCGCGTTCCTCGCACATAGCGCTTGACGTCGGCGAGTTCGCCGCCGACGGTTGCATTGATCCCATGCTCGGAGATGATGATCCTGCCACCGAGATTGTTGGACGCGGCCAGCGTGTGCTGCCACAGCCGGATTGCCTCCGGGTCCGGTAGTGGGGTGAAGACGTAGAACAGCACGATTTTCGGTACAGCCATAGATGTAAGTATGCCGGTGCGTACCGAGTCGGTGTAAGGAGCGACTACGCGCGAACGGGTAGAGCTACCGGATCCACCCGCGCCAACCCGTCGGGAACCGCAAATCCCGCACCCCAATAGATGCCGCTGAGCGGGTCTTCCTTGGCATCGAGGTACCAGTGATCCATCTGGACGCCCGCGGGCGTCACATCGAAGACGCCGAACCCGTGACTGTCGAGGTCGACGTATTTGATGTGACGGTTGAGCGTGGTCAATGCGGCCTCGGCGACTCTGCTGAGCGTGTGCGGGTCCGTCTTCGTCAGATCATCGATGTTCGCCGAGGACACCGACGTGACGACGAGCTCGGTGGCGACACCACCGGTCTGGAAGTAGCGTGCTGCATCGACTGGAACGTCACATGCCCATGACGAGTGAATATCGCCGGTGATGAAGACTGTGTTGCGCACGTTCTTCTCTGCGATCGCGCCGAGCAGCCGCTTACGGTCCGCGGTGTACCCGTCCCATGGATCGGCGTTGTATGGCAACCCACCAGCTGGAATCCCGAGCAGGCCGGTCAGCGCGGCAGCAGCTTCGCTCTCGAGCGGAGGGAGAAGAACCGGGGTGATCATGACCGGATTCCCGACGATCTTCCACTGCGCCGGCGAACTCACCAGTCCCTCGGTGAGCCACTCCATCTGGTCCGCTCCGGTGATCGTGCGATTCGGGGAATCGACGTCGCCGCCCTGGAATGGCAACACCTGCTGGGACCGATAGCTTCGCAAATCCAGCATCGACAGCTCGAGCAACGTCCCGAAGCGCAACCGTCGGTAGATGTGGCGATTCTGCGGGGTACCGGCTGCGCGTACGGGCATCCATTCGAAATAGGCCTGTACCGAGTTCGCCTTACGAACCGACCACGGTCCCTCGGTCTCGGGCTGATGAGTCTGAGCGCCACCGTCGTACGCATCGTTGGCCGATTCGTGATCGTCCCACGTGCAGATCCACGGCACGCCGAGGTGAGCGGCTTTGAGGTCCGGATCGGACTTGTACTGACCGTGGCGGATCCGGTAATCCTGCAAACTGACGATCTCGTGAACCGGATCGTGCTGCCGAACGACCCCGTTCTTGCCGGCAAAACCACCGGTCTCGTACTCGTAGATGTAGTCGCCGAGATGGATGATCGCGTCGAGATCGGTGCGTGTGGCCAGATGGCGGTAGGCGCCGAAGAATCCGGACTCCCAGTTGGCGCACGAGACGACACCGAACCTGAGTCCGTCGAGTTCGGCGTCGTTGGCCGGGGCCGTGCGGGTCGTGCCGACAACGGATTGCGTGCCTGCTGCGTCGCCACCCTGGACTTCGAAGCTGTAGTAATACGTCGTCGCCGGGGAAAGGCCGTCGACGTCGACTTTGACAGTGTGATCGGAGTCCGGGCTCGTCGCCACGGTGCCGCTGCGGACGATCGCCGTCAGCTCCGGATCGGTAGCCACCCTCCATCGAACCTCGCTCACGGGCCCGATACCGGAACCGGGGAGGGCATCAGGAGTCGGAGTTACCCGAGTCCACAGAATGACGGCCTCGGGCGTCGGATCACCCGAGGCGACGCCGTGCTGAAACGGGACGAACGAGCCCTGTTGCGCGTGAGCGAGAACCGGGACCGCCGAAGCTGCTCCGACCGCTGCCACTGCGATGGACGAGGACCGAAGAAATCCACGCCTGGACACACCTTTTTTCACGGTCACGTCACAAGTTGATGTGATCGAGAGGCCGCGGTCAAGTCCGGCTGGCCACCGAGGGTAGAGATTCACTCTCAGCTCACGCGGCGTTCGAATACAGGCACCTGACCGACGGAGAAAGTTTGCGCTTCCCTCGACTCGAGCACTCTGCGTCCATGTCCCCCTCCGCTCCGCTCTGGTTGTTCGGTGATCAACTCGGCCCGCATTTTCACTCGACGAGTGAGCACATCCATCGCGAAGTCCTGTTGATCGAGAGTGCACGAGTGTGCCGGACACGTCCGTTCCATCGACAGAAGTTGCATCTGGTCCTCTCGGGGATGCGACATCTCGCCGCTGAACTGGACGATCGCTCTACCTATCTGAAGACCGAAACGTACCGAGACGGTCTCGAACAGTACGGACGGCCGGTGCTGGTGTTCGAACCAACCTCGCACGCTGCGGAGCGTTTCGTCCAGAAACTTCTCGACGAGGGCGTCGTACTGGATGTGTTGCCGACACCGATGTTCGCGCTGAGCCGAACGGATTTCGCCGAGTGGGCCGGCAACCGAAATCGGTTTCGCCTCGAGGCGTTCTATCGCGACCAGCGCAGACGCTTCGAGGTGCTCATGGCAGGTGAGGAGCCGGTCGACGGGGTGTGGAACCTCGATGCCGACAATCGTGAACCACCTCCGAAGAAGCGCTCGACGCTCGGCGTGGATCCGCCGTGGTGGCCGACCGAGGACGTTATCGACGATTCCGTCCGGGCAGACCTGGATGCTCTGGACCTCCCGACCGTCGGACAGGACGGCCCGCGCCTGTTCGCGGTGACCGTCGGCGAGGCCCGGGAAGCCCTGCAGCACTTCGTCTCCTATCGTCTCGCTGATTTCGGCAAATACGAGGACGCCGTGATGAGTCAGGACTGGGCGATGGCGCATTCACTACTGTCGGTGCCGCTGAACATGGGTCTGCTCGAGCCTCTCGAGGTAGTCGAGGCCGCCGAACAGGCTTGGCGCGACGGTGACGCCCCGCTCGCGTCGGTGGAAGGATTCATCCGCCAGGTGCTCGGCTGGCGGGAGTACGTATGGCACCTGTACTGGCATTTCGGCCCGGATTACCTCGACCGCAACGAGCTGGATGCCCATGAGCCACTACCGAAGTGGTTCACCGATCTCGACGGTGAACACCCGATCGCGGCGTGCCTGTCACACACTCTGACGGAACTGAATGCGCGCGGCTGGGTGCATCACATCCCCAGGTTGATGATTCTCGGCAACTTCGCACTCCAGCGTGGATACGACCCGAAAGCACTGACCGAATGGTTTGCCACCGCATTCGTCGACGGATTCGCCTGGGTCATGCCGGTCAACGTGATCGGCATGAGCCAGCATGCCGACGGCGGGTTGATCGCGACGAAGCCGTACGCATCGGGCGGCGCGTACCTCGATCGCATGACCGATCACTGCGGTGGGTGCGAATACAACCCGAAGAAGCGCCTCGGCCCGGACGCGTGCCCGTTCACGGCCGGGTACTGGTCGTTCGTACACCGCCATCGGGAGCGGCTGGCGAAGAACCATCGAACAGCGCGCCAGGTGTCGGCGATGCACCGACTCGCCGACCTCGACCAGGTGCTCGAACAAGAATCCCAGCGAGAGGTCTTCTGATCGCGCTTGTGAGTAGGGGTGATCGAACTCGTGCTTCGCTACGGTAGACCCATGAGCCTTCCTCGACCTACGCCCGACAGCACTGCCGTCGTCACGGGGGCCTCCTCCGGAATCGGGGCAGCGATTGCCCGCGAACTCGCCGGCCGTGGGCACGGGGTGACCCTCGTGGCGCGAAGCGGCGAAAAGTTGAGCGCGCTGGCCGAGGAACTCAATTCGCGCGGAGTCCGAGCCGAGGTTCTCGCTGCGGACCTGTCCGAGCGATCTGCACGGAGTGAACTGCTGGGCCGAATCGAAGCGCTGGGACTGGTACCGGACATCCTGGTGAACAACGCCGGACTGTCCACGCTCGGTCCGGTCGCATCCTCTGACCCGGAAGCCGAGTTGAACATGATCGAGGTCGACGTGGCTGCTGTCGCCGACCTCTGCAGCCGATTCCTGCCAGGCATGACGGCGAGAGGACGCGGTGCCGTACTGAACGTTGCATCGACGGCGGCGTTTCAGCCCGTTCCCGGTCAAGCTGGGTACGGCGCGTGCAAGGCATTCGTCCTTTCGTACACCCAAAGTCTCAGCGGCGAACTGCACGGAACCGGAGTCACCGCGACAGCGTTGTGCCCCGGACCGGTGGATACCGGATTCGGTGAGACAGCAGGCTTTTCGAAAGAAGATGCCGAGGCTGCACTTCCGTCCGTGATGTGGATATCGCCCGAAGATGTCGCAAAGACCGCCGTCGACGGCATGGCGAAAGGGCAGATGGTCGCGATACCTGGCGCCATCAACCGTATCGTGTCGATATTCGCCCAGGTGACGCCACGAAAGCTGTTGGTACCCATCCTCGCTCGTAACCATCCAGGCCTACGCAAAGGATCCACTTCATGACCCGCGAATTCACGGTGTCCGACAGCGCCGTCGTCAGCGCTGACGCCGACACTCTCTACGCAGCCATCAGCGATCCGACGCAGATGGGTAGCTGGAGCCCGGAGAATCTCGGCGCCGTGGTGCACGATCCCCACGAGAGCGCTTACGTCGGAATGGTGTTCGACGGAAAGAACAAGCGCGGGCGTGCACGCTGGATCACCCGATGCACCGTCACCGTCGCAGATCCCGGGTCGGCGTTCGAGTTCCGCGTCCACGCGATCGGTGTGAAGACTCCCCGCTTCAAAGGCGCCAACGCGACGTGGCGGTACGACTTCGAACCGGCCCCCGGTGGCACCAAGGTCACCGAGACATGGACCGACGACCGCACGAAGTGGCCCGATACCGTAGCGCTCGTATTCGACAAGATCGCCACGAGTGGAAAGACGTTCCCGCAGTTCCAACGTCGGAACATCGCGAAAACCCTCGACAACCTGCAGAAGCGTTTCAGCTGAGCGAAACGGACGTACGGTGAGCAGCTACTTCCGCTCGAACAAGCCCCGCACATAGGCCGCTTGTCCACAGTGCTGCAGGTCATCGGACACCACCGACACCAGTCGCACGCCCAGGGTCACCGGGGGATCCCACTGCTCGTCGACGACGCGATCGAGATCCTCGGCCGTCAGCGAACCGAGATAGGCGACGGTCCTGGCGTGCACCGCGTCGTGGTAACTGCGGAGCAGGTCGGCGCCGGCGCTCACCCGAGCGACATCGTCGGAGCTATGGCCGTAGCCGATCGCAGAACTCTCGAACGGCAGGCCGAATCTGCCCTCCCAGCCGTCCGAGGTCCACACCTGCTCTCCTCCCTCGACGTCGGCCACGTGATCATCCTGAACTCGGGTCAAGTGCCAGATCAGCCACGCAATCGTATTGGCCTCCGCGTCCGGCCTGAAGATGAGGGCTTCGGAAGAAATGTCGTCGAGGGTGTCGTGTACGACCCCTTGGATGCGGTCGAAGGCGTCGATGAGTACTCCGGCGTGATTCACCTGGTTGTCCTTTCGAAATACGGGTGGAGATGTCGTGGTGACATACCTACTCGGTGCATACCCGACTGTGTTCGACGTGCATACCCGAGTGTGTTCGACGTGCATACCCGAGTGGGCAATTTTCATCACCGGAATTTCCGGTACTGCCCAACCCGTTGCACCCTGGTATGAAGGCAATCACATACACCAGGACCGGCGACACCTCCGTACTCGATCTGGTGGACCGAGAGATACCCGAACCGGGACCGGGCGAGGTTCGAGTGAAGGTCGCCGTGTCCGGGGTCAATCCCACCGATTGGAAGAACCGGACAGGCGCGCGCCCCGGAGACACACTCGACTTCGAGGAGGTCGTACCCAACCAGGACGGTGCAGGGACCGTGGATGCGGCAGGCACCGGCGTCGACGGCCTCGCAGTCGGTGACCGGGTGTGGCTGTACCTCGCACAGCACCGTAGGCCGACCGGAACTGCGCAGGAATACACGGTCCTCCCGGCCGAACGCGTCGTACGACTCCCCGAACACGTCGGTTTCGACGTCGGGGTCAGCCTCGGTGTGCCCGCCATGACAGCCCACCGCGCACTGACCGTCTCCGAAGACGGCCCCGCGCGGTTGCATCCCGGCGCGCTCGTCGGCAAGACGGTTTTGGTTGCCGGCGGGGCGGGAGCGGTCGGGCATGCGGCAATCCAACTCGCGCGCTGGGCAGGAGCAACGGTTGTCACGACCGTCAGCAGCCCGGAAAAAGCAGCCCTCGCTACTGCCGCGGGTGCACATCACGTCGTCGACTACACAACCGGCGATGCCGCTGCCTCGATCCGAGCCATCGCCCCGGACGGGGTCGATCTGGTGGTCGAGGTCGCCCCGGCGCAGAACGCGGAATTGAATGCCGCTGTCATCTCCACACGCGCCTCGATTGCCGTGTACGCCAACAACGGCGGCAACACGATCACCCTCGATGTACGACCGAACATGGTGCTCAACACTCGCTACCAGTTCATTCTGCTCTACACCGTCGGCGAGGCAGCCCTGAAGGCAGCTCAGGAAGACGTCAATACTGCGGCGGGTGCAGGTGTCCTCGAGGTCGGCGAGAGCGCCGGTCTACCGTTGCACCGGTTCCCCTTGTCCGGCACAGGCGCTGCGCACGAGGCAGTTCAGAACGGCGTGACCGGAAAAGTTCTCATCGATGTCTGACACACCTTTCGGTCACCTTTGCCGAAACAGCAAAGAAAATTGCACATCCGTGAATGCGGCGGCATTCTCGTAGGCATGCACACACACGACGATGCTCCGGAAGTATTCGACCAGCCGTTCTGGGACAACCTGTACTCGGAACGACCCAGTATCTGGAGCGGGCACGCCAACCAGGTACTGATCACAGAAGCGTCGAAGCTCACACCCGGCAGCGCCCTCGACATCGGCAGCGGCGAAGGAGCCGACGCATTCTGGCTCGCGGACAACGGCTGGAAGACCACCGGCGCCGACATCTCCCCCATCGCCCTCGAACGCGCTCGGCAGGCACAAGGCAATCGAACCGTGGCGTGGCTCCACCGCGATCTCACCGAGTGGGCTCCGCCCGCCACGTCGTTCGACCTGATCAGTGCCCACTTCTTCCACCTGCCACCCGCTCAGTTCCAGCCCGCAGTCCTTCGCTTCGGCGACGCAGTCACCTCGGGCGGACACCTCCTGATCGTCGGACACAGCCCTTCCGACGCCCTGGCCTCGCAGCATGGACACGCCGAAATCCTGTTCACAGCCGAGGAGGTCACGGCGCTGTTCCCCACCGAGGAATGGTCCGTCGTCGTCGCCGAGGATCGAGCGCGAACCGGAACCACCCCCGAAGGGGAGCAGGTCGAGCGCGTCGACGCCGTCGCGGTGCTTCGCAAGCTCTGACCTCGGAGTCGGGCCAGGACAGGGAGCTTCAGGACACAGGGGCATCTAGAATCGATCCCGATGCCCCTGCCTCTGCGCTCCCCCATGGCTCTACCGCTGCGCTACTACGTACCATTGGCTCTCGCACTGCTCGTCGCGATGATCATTCTGTTCACTCCCGCGTCGGGCGTGCCCAGCGGATTCACTCACAGCGACAAGATCGTTCACTTCACGCTCTTCTTCGCACTCGCCTACACCTCACGTATCGCAGCGGTGTCGGCGTTGCGGACCGTCCTCTGGACGACAACCTTCGCGATAGCGTCCGAGATCCTTCAGGCCGTCCTGCCGTTGGGCCGCAGCGGTTCCCTCCTCGACACGGCATTCGATGTGGCAGGCGCGGCCGTGGGGGTGCTCGTTGCCACGCGCATAGTTCCAACTCACTCCGCTATAGACTGACAGCACGCTCCGGGGGTTCTCGGCTCGCACGCCACGTCCGGAAGGGTCACCATTATCTCGTCCACGCCCCATGAGATCTATCTGGTCGCCCCCGAGCAAGATGCGCTCGACCCGGTGATCGGTGAATCGCCCGAGTCGGTCGCGCGCCTGACCGACCGAACAGATGTGGTTGCGTACGACGGAAGATTCGCCTTGTCGATCACGTCCACGACCCCCCACCAGGCGATGGTCTTCGATCTACTGTTCATCCGCGCGGCCCTCGACAGCGCCCGCATCCGATACCTGCTGGTTCGCGGAAATGACAAGAGACCCGTCATCGCCATAGATGCTGCCGACCGCGAACCACTGCGCGCAGCGTTGGTCGAGGCGTGCCTGCAAGAGCCGTTCTACTCCAAAACCGTCGACATCAAGCGAGCCAAGACGGTGCTGGTAGCCGACGGATCTCTCTCGCCTGCCTCCGACGCCCGCATCTTTCGGCTCTACCGCCCCCGAATCGAACCGAACAGTGGCCTGCATTACGGCGCGTCGACGGCAGTTCAGATCGAACTGTGGGCATTTTCGCCCCAGGAGATCGTGCTTCCCGTCGAGAACTCGCTGACCCGCCGCGCCATCCGACGCGACGAAGCGGTGCGCGGAACCGTCGAGCGCTTCGGTAAGTCCTGGCCGACGATCGAGAACATGTTCGCCGACCACGCGTCGGACATCAATTTCGATATCGACATCGTGTTCTCCTGGGTCGACGGCTCCTCCGCGGAGTTCCAAGCCCAACGCGCACGCCGTATGCAGAACTATGTTGTCGGAGAAGGTGACTCGTCACCCGCACGATTCCGGCAGATCGACGAATTGAAGTATGCGCTTCGCTCGATCCATATGTATGCACCGTGGATTCGTCGAATCTTCGTCGCAACCGATTCCGACCGACCGAGCTGGCTCGCCGAAG
The DNA here is from genome assembly GCF_004795915.1 of Rhodococcus sp. PAMC28707. NCBI lineage: Bacteria > Bacillati > Actinomycetota > Actinomycetes > Mycobacteriales > Nocardiaceae > Rhodococcus > Rhodococcus sp. PAMC28707. The sequence continues at coordinate 3,325,644 of NZ_CP039253.1, read as the reverse complement.
ATCCGCGCGTGACGTTCGTGCCGAGCGAAACGTTCTTCGTCGACACCTCCGTTCTGCCGACGCACAATTCACAGGCAGTCGAATCCCAGCTGCACCACATCCCCGGCCTGTCCGAACATTTCCTCTACTCCAACGACGACATGTTCTTCGGACGCCCGGTCGGCCCGCAGATGTTCTTCTCACCCGGCGGCATCAGCATGTTCATCGAAGCCGGCACCCGAATCGGGTTGGGCTACAACGACGAAGATCGCAGCGGGTTCGAGAACGCCGCCCGGGTCAACCGCCGACTGCTGCAGGACCGCTTCGGCCTGATGACCACCAGGCACCTGGAACACGCGGCAACGCCCCTTCGCAAAAGCGTCATGCAGGAGATGGAGAACGAGTTTCCCGACGAGTTCGCTGCCACTGCCGCAAGCGTCTTTCGCGCCAGCACCAACATCTCGGTCACGAACTCGCTTTACCACTACTACGCGTTGATGAGTGGCCGGGCCGTGGTGCAGACGAACGCCAAGGTGACCTACATCGACACCACGTCGCATTCGGGACTCCACTCCATGGAGAACCTTCTACCCAAACGCTCGATCGACTTCTTCTGCCTCAACGACGGCAGCTTTCCCGAGGTCGACCTCGAGGTACGTACCCGTCGGGTCACCGAGTTCCTCGAAAGGTACTTCCCCATCGTCGCACCCTGGGAAAGCTAGATACTGCTGAACCTCGGCCGGCGCGTGCTTTCGGCGATGGTCACCCCTGCCTCGTCCAAACGCCGAACGACCTCTTCGGCGGAGACGTATTCACCGACTGTCTCGTAGGTTCCGATAGGGACCACCGAGTGCACGACGTTGTCGTCGTAGAGGTGGACGAGGTTGTAGGCCTGCGCCCCGTCGCGGCCCCGGGTAGCACCAGGTGGGACGTTGAGGTCCTGGGTATAGCAGGTAGCGGACGCTACCGATACAGGAATCCCTGCGAAGGTCGCGGAAGTCGAATAGTGCAGGTGGCCGGCCAGAATGGATCTGACGTCGCTGCCACGGAGTGCATCCGCGAGGCTGCGCTGATCGAGCAACTCCACCAGCACCGCAAGATCCAACACCGCAGGCACCGGCGGGTGATGCATCGCCAGGATGGTGCCGAATTCGGCTTTCGTTTCGAGAATGCCTGCAAGCCAATCCAATTGGCTCTGCGTCACTTCACCGTAGTGGTGACCGGGAACTGTCGAATCCAACGTGATGATGCGAAGTCCTGCCACCTCGTGCACACGGTCGACCGTGCCGGTCGTCGGTGCCTGGTCGAGTAGCCGAGACCGGAAGGTCGCACGGTCGTCATGGTTTCCCATCGCCCAGATGATCCGGGCTCCGAGCGCCTCGGCAACCGGCTCGACCAGCGCCCGCAGCGTGTCGTAAGCACCCGGTTCACCTCGGTCGGTGAGATCGCCGGTGAAGACCAGCGCATCGGGCCGCACCCCGGATGTCTCGACGTCTGCAAGGATGCGACGCAGCGTGGCCGTGCTGTCAACCCCACCGTACAAATCACCGCCCTCGACAAGGTGCGTATCGCTCAGGTGCAGGAGGCAATGATTCGGGCGTGGGTACTCCGCCGTCCGAGACTTCATCGGTGTCTCGCTTCCGATCGGCCTTCTCGTGGGCACACTTTCCGCATGCCCTCTATCTCACAGTAGCCAAACCCTCTGAAGGGAACACTCGGGGTACGGAGAATTTACGGAGAACGAACACCGAGACAGCTCCCCACGCAGGTGAGTGGGAATCTTTCCGACTCCCACTCACCTGTCGGACTCTGCTACTTCGACAGCACGCGCAGGTGCTCGTCGGCACCACCGAGCGTGTGCTCGATTGCGACGAGCCTGCTGACGTAATGTCCGACCGGATATTCGGCCGTGACGCCGATACCACCGTGCAGCTGAATCGCCTCTTGCCCCAGCTTGCGCGAGGACCGAGATATCTGCAGCTTCGAACGCGAAGCCACGAGCGGATCTACGACGTCGTCCGCGAGATTCATCGTCGCGTACAGCGCCATACTGCGCGCCAGTTCGAGCAAGACGTACATATCCGCTGCCCGGAACGTCAACGCCTGGAATTTGGCGAGCGGAACACCGAACTGCTTGCGCTGCTTCAGATAGTCCGTCGTCAACCTCAATGCCTCTTCCATGGCACCGACAGCTTCGGCGCACAGTGCGGCCTGAGCCTTCACCTCCGAAGCCACGATGGCCGCGCTTGCATCCGCGCCGTCACCCAACGGCTCGGCCGCGACATCGGTCAGTGTGATCTGGGCCGCCCGGCCGCCATCGTGAGTCTGGTAGGACTTGCGATCGAGCCCCGTCGCATCGCCGTCGACGAGAAACAGGCCTGTCCCGCCGCCGGGAAGCGTCGCACTGACCACCAGTACATCGGCGCTGCCGCCTGATGGGACCGGATTCTTCGTACCGGTGATGGACCACGAACCGCCGTCCTCGGTCGCTGAAGTACCCACCGTGATGTTCGGCCAACGGCTGCCGGTTTCGTTGTGTGCAAAGGCAAGCAAGGTGCTGCCTTCGGCTACGCCGGGCAAGACGCGTCGACGCTGATCGACACTTCCGACCTCGGAGATCAACCCGCCCGGCACGAGCACCGCATCGAGTATCGGCTCCGGGGCGAGGCGCCGTCCTACCTCGGTCATGACAGCCATGATCTCCACCGGACCGGCATCCATGCCGCCGTCGTCCTCGGAGAAGCTCAGTCCGAGTAGCCCGACCTCGGCGAGCTGCTTCCACACATCGGCAGACCAACCAGGTTCGGCGGCAACGATCTTGTTCCGCTTTTCGGTGTCATACGCCCTCGACAGCACCTCACGAGTGGTGTCACGCAGGAGTTTCTGTTCTTCGTTCAGTTCGAAATCCATGTCCTGCCCCTCACAATCCGAGAATCGTCGACGCGATGATCTGCCGCTGCACTTCGTTGGATCCGCCGTAGATCGATACCTTGCGGTAGTTGAGGTACGTCGGAACCGAACGCTGCGCCCAACCGGGACTGTCGATGTCGTCACCGGCCTCGTAGGGAAGCGAATCAGGTCCTGCGATATCCATCAACATCTCGGTCGCCGACTGCTGCAACTCCGATCCGCGCAGCTTCAGAATCGACGACGCTGGATTCGGCTTACCGTCAGAAGATCCCGACACCATTCGCAGCTGTGTGAGTTCTAGTGCGAGAACTTCGTTTTCGAGCTCGGCGAATCGCGCGGCGAAGATCGGATCTTCGAGCAGGGTGCCGTCGGCAACGGCGGTGGCGGACGCATGCTTCTTTGCCTGTTCCAGACGAACCTTCGTGTGCCCGACCCGGGTGACACCGGTGCGTTCGTTACCGAGCAGGAACTTCGCGTAGCTCCACCCCTGATTTTCCTCGCCCACAAGGTTCTCCGCCGGAACACGGACATTCTCGAAAAACACCTCGTTGACCTCGACGCTGCCGTCGATCAACTTGATCGGGCGCACCGTGATACCGGGCGTGTTCAAATCGATCAGCAGGAACGAGATCCCCGCCTGCTTCTTCGGCGCATCCGGGTTGGTCCGAACGAGAGCGAAGATCCAGTCGGCGTACTGCCCGAGCGTCGTCCACGTCTTCTGTCCGTTGACGATGTAGTCGTCACCGTCGCGCAAAGCAGTCGTTCGCAGCGAAGCAAGGTCCGATCCTGCCTCGGGCTCGGAGAATCCTTGACACCACCAGATGTCCAGATTCGCCGTCTTCGGGAGGAATTTCTCCTTCATCTCTTGCGAGCCGAAAGTCGCGATCACCGGTCCGACCATCGAGGCGTTGAATGCCAGTGGCTCGGGCACCGAGGCAAGCTGCATCTCGTCGAGCCAGATATGACGCTGAACCGGCGTCCAATCCCGGCCGCCGAACTCTGCGGGCCAATGCGGAACAGCCAGACCGTTGGCATTGAGGATGCGCATCGTCGTCACCATGTCTTCACGGCTCAGCTCGATACCCACCTTGCTCTTCTCGCGAATTTCTGCGGGAATCTCAGTGGTGAAAAAAGCCCGCATTTCGTCACGAAAGGCGGCTTCTTTCTCTGTCAGGGCAAGATTCATTTTGGTCCCTCCGGACTCGACCACGTTGTCGCTTTCGACCGTACTCTCCAGTAGCTGGGATACCCTCCGGACACTATGACTTTGCTGGCACTGGTTCGACATGGCGAAACCGACTGGAATCTGCACGGTCGCCTCCAAGGCTCCTCGGACATTCCACTGAACTCGACCGGCCGCGCGCAGGCCGGCGAAGCCGTGTACGAACTCGAAGGCCACGCCTGGGACCTGTTGGTGAGTTCACCGTTGTCGAGGGCATCCGAGACAGCGGACATCATCGGATCGCATCTCGGGATCGAGCGCAGCGCCGCCTATCCCGATCTCGCCGAACGACACTTCGGCGAGGCCGAAGGATTCACCGACTACGACGCGTACTCACACTGGCCGGACGGACTGTATCCAGGCCTGGAACCGCGCGGCACCCTGATCGAGCGGGGAGTGCGCGCCGTCGACGAGATCGCGGATACGTATCCGGGCTCCTCCGTGATCGCGGTCGCCCACGGCGGCATCATCCGGGCGATTCTCGGCGCAATCCGCGGCGTACCGTCGCCGCGCATCCTCAACGCAGGGGTGTCCACCCTCGTCCGCGACGAGACTGGATGGACTGTTCGCACGATCAACGGAATCCCAGCACGGAGGTACCACTGAGATGCACATCGAACGCAAGTTGGAGGAACTGGGATTCGTCCTTCCCGCCGAGGCCCACGCGCCGCCGGGATTCCAATTCTCCTTCGAATGGGCTCGTGTTCGAGGCAACCGGGTGTACGTCACGGGTCACTCACCGCAACGAGCGGACGGTTCGATGGCAGGCCCCTTCGGCGCGGTGCCGTCGCACATCTCCCTCGACGAGGCCACGGACGCCGCACGAGACACAGCCCTGGCGGTACTCGCCAGCGTGCAACGCGCTATCGGCGACCTCGATCGAATAAGCGCCTGGCTCACGGTCTCGGGAATGGTCAACGCCGATCACGGGTTCACCCAGACGACGACAGTCATCAACGGCTTCTCCGATCTGATCCTGCAAGTGTTCGGCCCCGAAGTCGGAGCCCATGCGCGCAGTGCCATCGGAACGGCAGCACTACCGATGAACAACGCAGTCGTCGTATCGGCAGAAATAGAAATCGACGGGTAGGTTTCCTCTACCGAACGAGATGACGGAAGGCCTTCCTCGAAGTGCATCGCAAAGTGCTCGCTCTGCTTGCCGTGCTGGTCGCACTGATGTCCGTTGCCGGTTGTGGATCCTCCACCGGACCACTGATCGATACGGTCAAGGACAACGGCGTCCTCGTCGTAGGTACCGAAGGTACTTACAGCCCGTTCAGCTTTCAGGGCGCGAACGGACAACTCACCGGATACGACATCGACGTGGTCGATGCAGTCGCGGGCGAACTCGGCGTCCGCGTCGAGTACGTACAGACCCCGTTCGACTCGATATTTGCCGGACTTCAATCCGGACGCTTCGACCTGATCGCCAATCAGGTCACGATCAATCCCGATCGACAGAACGCGTACGACTTGTCCAAGCCGTACACGGTCTCCGATGGCGAAATCCTCGACTCGGCGACCAGCACAGCGATCACCTCGGTCGCAGACCTCGCCGGCAAAACGACTGCACAATCGTCGACCAGCAACTGGGCTCAGGTCGCCGCAGACGCAGGCGCGAAGGTAGAAGCCGTCGAAGGGTTCGTGCAGGCAGTCACTCTCGTCAAAGACGGACGTGTCGACGCCACCGTCAACGACAGCCTCGCCATCGCCGAGTATCTGAAACAGACCGGCGACACCGGCGTCAAAGTGGCGGCACAAACCGGAGACACCAGCTACCAGGCCTTCGCAGCCCGCAAAGACAGCGGCCTGATGGACGAAATCGACAACGCGATCGACACGTTGCAGGCGGACGGAACGCTCGATCGGATCTCCACCACGTACTTCGGTTCTGCCGTCGCCGCACCGACCGCAGATACCCAGGTGCCCACATCGGACGCCTCGGCTGTCGAACCGCAATCCAAACTCGAACTGATCCTCGACAATCTGTGGCCGATGTTGAAGGCAACGCTGACCATGACCATCCCGCTGACGGCCATCAGCTTCGTCATCGGGCTCGTCATCGCCCTCGCAGTTGCATTGGCTCGCATCTCGTCGAGAAAGGCCTTGTCTGCGGCAGCTCGCTTCTACGTCTCGATCGTTCGAGGCACGCCGCTACTGCTGCAATTGTTCATCGTCTTCTACGCGCTGCCGCAGTTCGGAGTGGTGATCGACCCGTTCCCCGCTGCGGTGGTCGCGTTCAGCTTGAACGTCGGCGGCTATGCAGCCGAAGTCATCAGAGCAGCCATCCTCAGCGTGCCGAAGGGACAATGGGAAGCCTCGCAAACCATCGGCATGAGCTACCGCACGACGCTGCAGCGCATCATCCTTCCCCAGGCATTACGTACCGCCGTGCCGCCGCTGTCGAACACGTTGATCTCACTCGTCAAAGACACCTCGCTGGCATCGACCATTCTGGTGACCGAATTGCTCCGCGTCGCGCAATTGGCAGCCGCACCGACGTTCGACTTCTTCGCTCTCTACAGCGTTGCCGCCCTGTACTACTGGGTGATCTGCATGATTCTTTCGTTCTTCCAAGGAAAACTCGAAGTCCGACTCGACAGGTATGTGGCGAAATGACCGACCTACTCGACGTCAAGGCACTCAAGAAGTCGTTCGGCGAGATCGACGTGCTGTGCGACGTCTCCTTCTCCGTCCCGGCGGGCAGCGTCACCGTGATCATCGGGCCGTCCGGATCCGGCAAGACGACGGTGCTCAGATCGTTGAATGCACTCGACCCCGCCGATTCCGGGTCGATCCGGATCGGTGACGTCTCTGTGGACTTCGCAACCACAGTGTCCGCAGCAGAGCTTCGACTCCTCCGAGCACAAAGCGGAATGGTCTTCCAGAGCCACAATCTGTTCCCACACAAAACCGTTCTGCAGAACATCATCGAAGGTCCGGTAATCGTCCAAAAACGTCCGAAAGACGAAGCGATCGCCGACGCCCACACGCTGCTCGAGCAGGTCGGTCTCGAAGCCAAAGCCGATCAATACCCGTTCCAACTATCCGGCGGCCAGCAACAACGCGTCGGGATCGCCCGAGCCTTGGCGCTTCGACCGAAGCTCATGCTGTTCGACGAGCCGACCTCCGCCCTCGATCCCGAACTGGTCGGCGAAGTACTCACCGTCATCAAAAATCTTGCAGCGCAGGGATGGACGATGGTGATCGTCACCCACGAAATCCGCTTCGCCCAGCAGGTCGCCGATCAAGTCCTCTTCATCGAAGACGGCATCGTTCTCGAGCGAGGAACACCAGAGGAAGTACTTGTCAATCCGACCGAGGCGCGGACCAGGCAGTTTCTACAGCGGATCATGGGCTGACGAAGACGGGTCCAACCCAAGGCCACCGGCCAAGAAAAACACCGCCCAAGAAAAACACCGCCCACCTCCGCGTCGCACCGTCTGAAACAGGGTGCGATGCGTAGGCAGACGGTGTCTGTCTACTTACGTGCTTCTTCAGCGCCTGGGCTTGCCCTTGAACTTGCTGCCGCCGCCACTGCGTCCGGGAGGCCCGGAGTCGGGGGTCAGCTGAATCAGCACTCCACTGATCCGAGTACGACGCAACGCTTCGACCGTCTCGTCGGCCAGGTCCGCAGGCAGTTCCACCAGCGAGTGGTCCGGTCTGATGCTGATGTGCCCGAAATCGCTGCGTCGTAGTCCGCCCTCGTTCGCGATAGCTCCGACGATGGCACCCGGCGCGACGTGATGACGCTTGCCGACGCTGATCCGATACGTCGCCATCTCCTGACCGGTCTTGCGGTGATGCGAATCGGCCGCGTCTGCGTCGAACGAACGCGGAGGCCTCGGCTCGCGTGGCTCCCGGGGTGCGCGCGGCGGGGCGGGCGGCTCGGGCTTGAGCAGGAACGCTTCACCGTCGCGGGACTGCACGGCGAGCGCTGCTGCGATATCCGCGAGCGGGACGTCGTGCGCCTGCACGTAATCCTCGACGAGCCGGCGGAACAGAGCGAGATTCTCGCTCTCGAGGCTCTCGGTGATCGAGTCCCCGAACTTGGTGACGCGTTGCGCGTTGACGTCGTCGACACTCGGCAACTGCATCTCGGTGATCGGCTGACGCGTCGCACGCTCGATCGCTTTGAGCAGGTGACGCTCCCGTGGCGCTACGAACAGCAACGCCTGACCGGCTCGGCCCGCGCGCCCGGTACGACCGATGCGGTGCACGTACGACTCGGTGTCATGCGGAATGTCGTAGTTGATGACGTGTGAAATGCGGTCGACATCGAGACCACGCGCCGCGACGTCGGTGGCAACGAGAATGTCGATCTGGCCGTTCTTGAGCTGACCGATGGTCCGCTCGCGCTGAGCCTGCACGATGTCACCGTTGATCGCTGCCGCGGAGAATCCCCGTGCACGCAGCTTCTCGGCGAGCTCCTCGGTGGCCTGTTTGGTTCGAACGAACATGATCATCGCTTCGAATTCTTCGACTTCGAAGATCCGTGTCAGTGCTTCCAGCTTGCGCTGATGTGCGACCTGCACGTAGCGCTGTGTGATGTTCGGTGCCGTCGAGGTCTTGGTCTTGACGGTGATCTCGACAGGATCGTGCAAGTACTGCTTGGAGATCTTGCGGATCGCAGCAGGCATCGTGGCCGAGAAGAGAGCGACCTGCTTGTATTCGGGAGTATCCGAGAGAATTCGCTCGACATCCTCTTGGAAGCCCATCTTGAGCATCTCGTCGGCCTCGTCGAGGACCAGATACTCGAGGGCGGACAGGTCGAGAGTGCCCTTCTCCAGGTGATCGATGACGCGACCGGGGGTACCCACGATGATCTGCGCACCCTTGCGCAGACCCGAGAGCTGAATACCGTATGCCTGCCCGCCGTAGATAGGCAGGATGTGCAGGCCAGGGATGTGCGAGGCGTACTTACCGAACGCCTCGGCCACCTGCAGCGCGAGCTCACGCGTCGGTGCCAACACCAGCGCCTGCGGAACACGCCGCGACACGTCGAGCCGCGAGAGGATCGGCACCGCGAACGCCGCAGTTTTGCCGGTACCGGTTTGCGCCAATCCGACGACGTCGTTGCCTGCCATCAGCGGCGGAATGGTGGCCGCCTGAATGGGCGACGGTGTCTCGTATCCGACGTCCCGCAGTGCCTGCAGAACACGTTCTTCGATTCCGAGGTCGGCGAAAGTAAGCTGCGGAGCTTCTTCGGACGCAGCGTCCGGGGCGGGGGTCGAGTCGGTGGGCGCCGGTGCCGACCTATTCGAAATTGCTTCGTCACTCGTCACGGCGGCATCCTGATTCGGCTCTGTTGTGCTCATATGCAACCCAGTTTAGTCCCTGCAACCGACCCAGCGGACCGAGTGCCGAGAATTCATGGTTGCGCACCCACCGGCCGGGGCGGTTCTCTGCCCCCGATCCGGGCGACGGCGACAACGGGGGCAGATAAGAAGAGAAGCCTCGAACCTCCGTGCGACAACGGTTAAGGTCCACCCAGAGTTACACCAAAACTCGGTAGATCTGGCCGAAAGTTCGCAATCCGGACACCCCATCGGAAGTGCACGCTGGCCAAGAGTGTGATGAAATGCACATCTATTACGTCATTTTCCCGGAGGGGTCCCACAGTGCGAGAATATTCTGTACCCGCGTCATTCACCATTCCCGAAGACGCATCCATGGCAGATTCGGTGTTCCGGTACGCAAAGGAGTCCCCGAACCTCGTACCGTTCGTGCGGATGCAGAACGGTTCTTGGACCGACGTCACCGCAGCTCAGTTCGCCAAGGAAGTGTCTGCAGTCGCCAAGGGGCTCATTGCCTCCGGAGTCGAACTGGGCGATCGCGTCGCCATCCTGTCCGCAACTCGTTACGAGTGGGTTCTCCTCGACTACGCGATCTGGACCGCAGGCGGGTGCACGGTAGCAATCTACGAGACATCCTCACCCGATCAGGCGCAGTGGATCCTCGAAGATTCCGCTACCAAGATCCTGTTCATCGAATCCCCAGCACATGCCGAAGCGTTGAAAGAGGTCACCGAGGGTGCCGCCGAACTGCGTGAGGTACTGCAGATCGACGGAGGCGCTGTCGAAGAACTGACCAAGCGCGGCGCAGCGGTCACCGATGAAGAACTGCACACCCGTCGCAAGCAGGTCGGCGCGTCCTCGCCGGCAACGCTGATCTACACCTCCGGCACCACCGGCCGTCCCAAAGGCGTTCAGCTGACGCACTCCAACTTCTACGCCGAGGTGGAGGCCGTGAAGCTGGCACTTGGCGATTCGATGAAGGAGGGCAACCGAACACTCATGTTTTTGCCGATGGCGCACGTGTTCGCGCGGGCGATCTCCTTCGGCTCGTTCGAGTCCAAGGTGACCGTCGGCCACACTGCCGACGTAACAACCCTCGTCGACCAGTTCGCTGTATTCCAGCCGGATTTCATCCTGTCGGTACCACGCGTGTTCGAGAAGGTCTACAACTCCGCCAAGCAGAAGGCGCACGACGGCGGTAAGGGCGGAATCTTCGACAAGGCCGCCGCGACCGCGATCGAGTGGAGCGAGGCCAAGGAAAAGGGCGGAGCCGGTCTCGTCCTCAATCTCAAGCACGCACTGTTCGACAAGCTCGTCTACTCCAAGTTGCGTGCGGCCCTCGGCGGCAAATGCGTGCGAGCTGTCTCGGGCGGCGGACCCCTCGGGGCACGTCTCGGTCACTTCTTCCGCGGCATCGGCGTCCCCGTGTACGAGGGCTACGGCCTCACCGAGACCAGCGCCGCAGTCACCGTCAACACAACGCCGGAGCAGCGCGTGGGCACGGTCGGCAAGCCGATCAACGGCCATGCCGTCAAGGTCGCCGAGGACGGCGAACTACTCCTCAAGGGACCAGTCGTCTTCAGCGGCTACTGGCACAACGACAAAGCCACCGCCGAGTCCATTGTCGACGGGTGGTTCCACACCGGGGACCTCGCCTCCATCGATCAGGACGGTTATGTCTCCATCACCGGCCGCAAGAAGGAAATCATCGTCACTGCGGGCGGCAAGAATGTCGCACCCGCGGTACTCGAGGACGCACTGCGGGCGCACGCGCTCATCAGCCAGACACTCGTCGTCGGCGACGCCAAGCCCTTCATCGGCGCGCTGATCACCCTCGATCCCGAGGCACTGCCCGGCTGGAAGCAACGCCACGGGCTGTCCGAGACCGTTGCCTTCGCGGAACTGTCGACCCACGTCGACCTCGTTGCCGAGATCGACAAGGCCGTCGCCGAAGCGAACAAGAAGGTCTCCAAGCCCGAGCAGATCAAGAAGTACAAGATCCTCGAGCAGGACTTCACGGTCGAGACCGGGGAGCTGACACCGACGCTCAAGCTGAAGCGGAACATCATTCACCAGGAGCGCAGCGCGGTCATAGAGTCGATCTACAGCTGACTTACCCGTGTGACGTGCATGTCTGCTGTTCGGGCATGCACGTCACACCTTTATGTCTATACACCTGTGTCTATACAGCCGAGCATGAACTCGGCAGCGTCGAGCGAGACGGTCCGGTGGATCTTCTCGTGCAACAGATCATGACCGGCATTCTCGTACTCCTTCAACTGAGCGCCCGGCACCGATGGAATCCACGTGCGAACAGCGTCTATCGACGCCATCCGATCGTCCACGCCGTGCAGCGCCAGCAGTGGCACAGTCGAACTGCGTAGATCAGCGACGGCTGCACCGACAACCGACTTCGGGGTCGCACACAACACCGCCGAAGTAAATCGGCTCGAATCCTTGTCGAGAGCGGCAATTGCGGTTGCCGCGCCCAACGAATGCCCCATCAGGGCCAGCGGGATGCCGTCACGCTCGGACTGCGCGATCGCTGCGAGCTGAAGGGCGTTGTCTGCAAGACCTTCGATCTGCGATGCATCGGACAGCTCGCCCTCGGTGAGACCGTGGCCGACGTGGTCGATGGCCCATACATCGATGTCGAGACCGTTCATCACCCGCGCGAACCGATGGTAGTTACCGCTGTTCTGTCCCAAACCGTGGAGGAACACCACGATGAGACGGGGGTGTGCCGTCGTCCATGATCGGTAATGAACGGCACCGGTGGCTCCCTCGAAAAACGGCATTGGGCTATCTTGCCTGTTTCGCTTCCGTGTCGGTGCATTCCCCTACAGTTACGCGCGTGTTCCTCTTGGACGATCAGGTAATTTACAGCGCCAGCGATCTCGCGGCGGCCGCGTCCTGCGAGTTCGGCCTGCTGAGGCGACTCGACAGCTTGAACGGGCTCGTGCCGCGTGTCGCCGTCGAACCCGATCCGATGCTGGAGCGAACATCAGCACTCGGCCTGGCACACGAACGCACGCAGCTGGCACGGTTCGAAAAGCAGTTTCCGGGCGGAGTGCTGACGATGGAGAGGCCGGGCCGCACCCGTCAAGAACTCGCCGACGCCGACTGGTCGACGTTCACAGCGTTGACCTCCCGCACCCCGGTGCTCTATCAGGCGACCTTCTTCGATGGCCGATTCCTCGGATTCTGCGACTTCCTGGTTGCCGACGGGGATCGCTACGGCGTCTACGACACCAAATTGTCTCGTCATGCAAAGGTTCCGGCTCTACTTCAGTTGGCGGCGTACGCCGACTCATTGCAGCGCGGTGGAATCACGCCGTCCGATCACGTGCATCTGATGCTCGGCGACGGCAGCACTTCGAGCCACACCCTCACCGAAATACTTGCCGTCTATCGGCAGTCCCGCGAGAACCTCCAACGCATACTCGACGAGCATCAGGCGGAGGGGACCGCCGTCGGGTGGGCAGATGCGAAATATTCCGCGTGCGGCCGGTGCGATACCTGCTCGGTGCAGGTCGAGGAACACCGAGACCTGGTTCTTGTTGCGGGTATGCGCAGTTCGGCGCGCGAGCGACTGATCGACGCAGGCATCTCGACGATCGAGGAGCTTGCAGCCTCGGCCGGTCCAGTAAACGGCATGTCGGAGAGAACATCGACGAGTCTGCGGGCACAGGCCGCACTGCAGGTGCGTCAGGAGCGCACCGGCGCCGCCGAATTCGACATCTTCGACGCTCGAGGTCTCGGCTCGATCCCAGAACCGGACCCCGGTGACATCTTCTTCGACTTCGAAGGCGACCCGCTCTGGGCCGATCCGGCAAATCCGAACGACTGGGGTCTGGAGTACCTCTTCGGTGTTCTGAACACGGATTTGTCGTTCGAGCCGTTCTGGGCACACGATCGCAGCCAGGAACGTCAGGCGCTGATCGATTTTCTCGCCTACGTCACGGCCAGGCGCGCCGAATACCCGAACATGCACGTCTACCACTACGCCCCGTACGAGAAGACAGCGCTACTTCGGCTGGCAGGCCGGTACGGCGTCGGCGAGGACGTCGTGGACGACCTGCTGCGACACGAGGTCCTGGTGGATCTGTATCCAATCGTCCGCACGTCGGTTCGCATCGGTGCCAGGTCGTACAGCATCAAGAAGCTCGAACCGCTGTACATGCCCGAGGACAGATCAGGCGATGTCACGAATGCGGCGGCTTCGATCGTCGAGTACGCACACTGGTGCGAGTTCCGCGATGCAGGCGAGGATGCAGCGGCGGCGGAACTGCTGAACGAGATCGCCGAGTACAACCGGACGGACTGCGTCTCGACGATCGAGCTCCGCGATTGGCTTCTCGCCAGGGCCTCCGACGCCGGGGTGACACCCCGCAAGCCGAGCGAACCGGTCGTCGAACGGGAAGACACTGCAACCCCACTGGAAATCTCACTCGGCAAGTACGCCGGCCTGCCCTGGAATCGAACATCGGCTCAGCAGGCGGTTGCCATGTACGCGGGCGCCGTCGGCTTCCACCGACGCGAGCGTAAGCCTTTCTGGTGGGCTCACTTCGACAGACTGACCGACCCTGTCGACGAGTGGTCCGACGCCGCCGACGTCATGAAGATCGATCACGTAGAAATTCTCCACGATTGGATGAAAACCGCACCACGCCAACGAGTTCTCCGTAGAAAATTGAGACTCGTCGGTGAACTGTCCAACGGTGTCATCGGCGGAGTCGGTCATACGGTCAGATTGTTGTACGACAATCCGTCACCCGAGGGGTTGGACAAGCTTCACCCGACCCATCGTGGTTCGTCCATGGCGAAGATCGTCGACGTCGGGTTCGCCGGCACCCGAGATGCCGTCATCGTCGAGGAATCTCTGCGAGCGGGCACCGAGCCGTATTTCGATGCTCCGATAGCGACAGCTCCGGACCGCCCCGTACCCACCGCAAGCCTCGAGTCCGCGATCGAGACCGCCGCCACCGAGGTCGATGACGCGCTGCCCGATCTGCCACTGACCGCCGTGGCCGATCTGATGGCGCTGTCGCCACCTCGAACCACATCGGGCAATCCGCTTCCACCCGTAAACGGAAGCGACTATGCCTCGGCAATCACTGCAGCGCTTCTCGACCTCGACCACTCGTATCTGGCGGTTCAAGGCCCGCCCGGAACCGGAAAGACCTACACCGCATCCAAGGTCATAGCCCACCTTGTGCGCGAGCATCATTGGCGCATCGGAGTTGTCGGACAATCACACATGGTGGTCGACAATCTCCTCGCCACCGTCGTCGAGGCGGGAGTCGACGCCCGATCAGTCGGGAAGAAAGCACCGACCGAACAGACCGTACTGAAGGAAACCGAGTACCCCGGCTTCGTCGCCGACGCAGATCGCGGCTGCGTCATCGGCGGTACAGCGTGGGACTTCTCGCATTCCACCCGGGTAGTGCCAGGGTCGCTCGATCTTCTCGTCATCGACGAAGCCGGCCAATTCTCGCTGGCCAACACCATCGCCGTCGCCGGTGCAGCTCGAAATCTGTTGCTGCTGGGCGATCCACAACAACTACCCCAGGTAAGCCAGGGAACCCACCCCGAACCCGTCGACCGATCAGCGCTCGGTTGGCTCGCTGCCGGACACGGCGCCCTTCCTGCCGATCGCGGCTACTTCCTGGCCACCACGTGGCGTATGCACCCGGCACTGTGCGCGCCGGTATCGGCGCTGGCGTACGAGGGGCGCCTCGAGTCGAACCGCGAGGCGACCGAGTCAAGAAGCCTCGACGGACTCGCCCCCGGCCTGCACACCGTCCTTGTCGATCATCACGGGAACTCGACGAGCTCGCCGGAGGAAGCCGCGGAAATCGCCACTCGTATTCAGGGGCTGATCGGCAACGAGTGGACGGATCCTGCATCGTTCGAAGGGACCCGAGCGCTCGCGGCATCGGACTTTCTCGTCGTCGCCGCATACAACGCGCAGGTCGCCGCCATCCTCGCCCACCTCGCAGAGGTCGGCCTCGACGAGGTGACGGTGGGAACCGTCGACAAGATTCAAGGCCGTCAGGCTCCGGTGGTCCTCGTCTCGATGGCCGCCTCGTCCGTCGACGACGTCCCCCGCGGAATGGGATTTCTGCTCTCACGCAACAGACTGAACGTGGCAATCTCGCGTGGCCAGTGGGCTGCATTTCTCGTCCGGTCCCGCAGCCTCACTCAGCACCTCCCCGCAACCCCCGACGGGCTCGTCACATTGGGAACCTTCATGGCACTGAGTAACAGCGGGCAGGGGAACAGCGGGCAGGGGTAACAGCGGGCATGACTAGCCGAAGTTCTTCGACTCTCCTCGGTAGGTCGGGACCGCAGTCCGTCCACCGTCTGCGTCGATGACGTACAGCGTGTCGAAACGCTCGCACACTTCGCCTGCCTTGGCGTGACGGAACCAGATTCGGTCACCGATCGCGACCGATTCGGCACCACGCAGCGGCGTCTGAACCTCGCCTGCACCTTCGTTTCGGATCAGCTTCAATCCGCCGCGGGTCACCCCGCGCACCGCATTCGAGAACCCGACGGGCAACGGCACTCGCGTAGCCGACACCGGTCCCGAAGCTATGTACCCGCCGCCGAATGCCGTCGCGATCGCTGCGGTGGGCTTGCGGAGAACCGGCAACGCGAAATACAGGGCCGGATTCGACGGAAAAGCCTTGTAGCGGTCGAACAGACCGGGCAGGAAAAGCCCCGACCCGGCGGTGACCTCGGTGACGACGGAGTCCGCCGAGGTCACCTCGAGTGAACCGGTGCCACCACCATTGACAATTTCCAATGGCCCGACAACATCGGTTACTGCGCTGACTACTGCCTGGCGCCGCATCAGAAGCTCCGATGCCGATAGTCGCTTCATCAACTCGACAGCGGGATTCGAGTCCGGCAACCCCGCGATCTGGGCTTCGTAGAACATCACTCCGACGACGTGGAATCCTCGTGCATGCGCGATGCGTGCGAATTCGGCTACCTGAGCCGGCTCACGTAGCGGCGAGCGCCTGACACCGATATGGACGGGACCGATCCGTAGCGAAGCGTCGACATCGATACAGATGCGCGGAGAGAGTCGATCGGAACCGGCTGCGGCTCGAATGATGTCGAGATGTGCAACGTCGTCGACCATGAGAGTGATACGTGCAGACAGC
Organism: Rhodococcus sp. PAMC28707; assembly: GCF_004795915.1. NCBI lineage: Bacteria > Bacillati > Actinomycetota > Actinomycetes > Mycobacteriales > Nocardiaceae > Rhodococcus > Rhodococcus sp. PAMC28707. The sequence continues at coordinate 3,309,061 of NZ_CP039253.1, read as the reverse complement.
ACCGGATCACGGGTGATCGCGGCAAGGGATTGGGTGTCGACGCTCGGATATCCCATGAGGATGTCCTCGACGCCATCGACTCCGTGCCGATCACCGGCGCCTGCGAGCCACACCGCTTCCGCCGTCGAGTACGCCATGATTCCCTGAAACCCTTGCCCTGCAGCCGTATTCGATCCGGCCGTGGATTCGGCAACCGGATCCTTTCCGAGGACACGGCCGAGTATCGCTCGCGATCGCACCGACTTGCTGGCGACCCGAACCGGTAGTGCATTGCTACGCCGTATCAACTCGGACGCGTTGAAGTCCAATGCAACCGAGTCCACGGCAGCGAAAGGTGGTTCCAGGTCCTTGGTGGCCGAAGCGATACGGTCGAGGGCCGCGTCCGGTGTCGCCTTATCGCGTGTGGCTGAGTTGTGGGTGATCCGACCGAGAAGTGACGTCACTGAGCTGTCTTCCTTTTCGTCTACTCGCTACTGCGGGGGGCTGTCAGTCAAGCACCGGGAGCATGGTGTGTCCCAGCGACCGTCACAGATCGACGGCTTTGGCTGCTATCAGACCGGATAGGTCATCGAGCTGCGCGATGACTGCTATCTCGTCTCGGTCCACCAACCAACGCAGGACCATACCGTCGATGACGGCCATGCCGAACCTGGCTACCGCGTCAGGTGGCTCCAGCCATCGGATACCGGTATGGGCGGCGCAGCGCTCGAAGAATTCCAGGGCTTCGGAGTCACGCATGCGGTACTGCCCGGTGGCGATCTGGGCTGCCTGTTCCGAACCGAGTGCGCGGTGGCGCAACAGGTACGTCTTGATCTCGTAGGACAGCAGTTGCCGGTCAGCGGACTGCTCGATGCCGGGCCAGATACCACTCAGGCCGCTGTGCACCAGTTCGCGAAGTCCGCGCACACCGGAGAGTTCGCGTGCATCCACCGCTCGGTCGAATGCGCTGTGCAACGCCCCGGTCACATCGGAGAGCAACCGTTCCCCCATGGCAATGACGAGCGCTTCTTTCGTTTCGAAGCAGTAATAGACAGCGGCCTGGGTGACGCCCGCTTCATCGGCGACACCGCGAACGGTCAACCCCTCGATGCCGACGTGCTCGGCTCGTTGCACCGCAGATGCCACCAAGTGCGTACGGCGCGAATCTGCCGACAACTGGGTCTGCATGCCCACGATAGTAGGCCCAGACAGAGCGATACGTCGGAAAAATTGACCGTGTCGGACGGGCGATCCATAGTTATGCCATGACGGGGCATACATGGAAGAATTGGGCCGGCAATCAGACCGCACATCCAGCGGACTACCTCATGCCGCGAACGATCGACGAGCTCAGGTCGGTGGTCCTGCGGGCGGTCGAATGTGGCCTTCGCGTCAAATGCGTCGGCGCCGGCCATTCGTTCACCTCGATTGCCGTGACCGACGGAGTACAGGTCAGTCTCGACATGCTGTACGGAATCGAATCTGTTGTCCCCGAAGCCGATGGCTCCACCTCGGTCACCGTGCTCGCCGGAACTCGATTGGGGGAGCTGACAGCCCGCCTGTGGGACCTCGGATTGGCGATGACGAATCTCGGCGACATCGACTCTCAATCCGTGGCGGGAGCAATTTCGACAGGTACCCACGGCACCGGTGCACGATTCGGTGGCATCGCCACACAAGTTCGCGCGCTCGAAATACTCACCGCCGACGGGCAGCTGATCAACTGTTCGGCGACGTTCGATACAAACCTCTTCGACGCTGCCCGTGTCGGGCTCGGTGCGCTGGGCATCATCACAAAGGTGACCTTGGCCTGCGAGCCCGCCTTTGCGCTGCACGCCGTCGAGGCACCCGCGACGCTCGATGGAACGCTTGCCCATCTGAACGAGACGGTCTCCGGCGTCGACCACTTCGAGTTCTATTGGTTTCCGCACACCGATCGGGTGCTGACCAAGCGGAACACGCGGCTACCGGCAGACACGCCACTGTCCCCACTCGGATCGGTGCGGGCCTACATCGACGACGAGTTGTTGTCCAACACGGTCTTCGAGGTAGTCAATCGAGCAGTGACCAGGTTTCCCCGTGCGACTCCGCGAATCAACATGTTCTCCGCGCGGGCGCTGTCTGCTCGCGAGTTCACCGACCGTAGCTATCGCGTGTTCGCGTCCTCCCGCACCGTCAGGTTCCGCGAAATGGAGTACGCGATACCGGCAGAATCGGCCACGTATGTGTTGCGCGAAATCGATCGATGGCTGGAGTCTTCTACCGTCACGGTCGCGTTTCCCGTAGAGGTGCGGTTCGCGGCGGGGGACGACATCTGGCTCTCCACCGCCTACGGCCGAGATACCGCCTACATCGCCGTCCATCAGTATCACCGAGTGGACCATCGCGAGTACTTCGACGCGGTCGAAGCGATTGCGCGCAGCGTCGGCGGCAGGCCGCACTGGGGAAAGCTGAACTCGCTTCGGGCCGAAGACTTCGCCGGAGCGTACGAGCACTTCGACGACTTCTGCGACATTCGTGACAAGTTCGATCCGGACAGGTTGTTCGACAACGAGTACCTTCAGCAGCGGTTACGCAAGTAGACGCGGACCGAAACCCAAGGCCCGACGAGAGCACCGCTTATCGTGGAGTGATGTTGAAGCGTGCACTATCCGGTCTCCTCGCGGCAGGAGTGATTCTCGGCGTCGGCGAACTCGTCTCGGTTCCCTTCGGGCCGAACTCCTCTCCGTTCTATGCCGTCGGCTCGGCGGTGGTCGACAACACCCCCGAAGCAGTCCGCGAATGGGCGATCGATACCTTCGGCACCTCGGACAAAACGGCTCTCTTCGTCGGCATGTCGCTGATCATCGCCGCGCTCGCAGCCGTCGCGGGCATGATGCGCGCTCCACGCGGCGCCGTGCTGTTCGCTGGACTCGGCGCCGTCGGGGTGATTGCAGCGCTGACTCGCAGCGGAAGCACCCTGCTCGACGCTGTCCCGACCGTCGCGGGAGTCGCCGTCGGGATCGCCGTGCTGAACGCGCTGATCCGCGCCGCCGAAGCACCCGAACCGGCACAGGGCATGAGCAGACGGAATTTCCTCGGCCTTGCCGTTGCTGCGGGGGCGCTCGCAGTAGTTGCCGGAACCGCCGGCCGGATGATCGGTCAAGCCCGCAGCGTCACGGCCAACCGCCTCGCATTTCTGCTTCCGACCCCGAAACCACAGGCCCCGATCCCGCCCGGCGCCGATCTCAACGCGACGATGGACATCGACGGCTTGGCGTCCTACATCACCCCGAACGAGGACTTCTACCGAATCGACACCGCACTGGCCTTACCGCAAGTGCCATCGGACACCTGGAAACTCCGCATCCACGGCATGGTGGAGCGAGAACTCGAGATCACCTTCGAGGATCTGATGCAACGCGAAGCCGTCGAGAAGACCGTGACCCTGACCTGCGTCTCCAACGTCATCGGTGGCGACCTGATCGGCAATGCCACCTGGATCGGTTACCCGCTGAAAGACCTTCTCGAAGAAGCCGGGATCCAAGACGGCGCCGACATGGTGCTCTCTTCGAGCCACGACGCGTTCACCGCAGGAACCCCACTGGAGGTGCTGCTCGACGGCCGCGACGCCCTTCTCGCAGTCGGTATGAACGGCCAACCACTACCCGTCCGCCATGGCTATCCAGCCAGACTGGTGGTCCCCGGGCTCTACGGCTACGTCTCGGCCACCAAATGGGTCACCGACCTCGAGGTGACACGATTCGACCAGGTCACCGCATACTGGACCGACCGGGGATGGGGCGAACTCGGACCGATCAAGACCGCCTCACGCATCGATACGCCTCGCTCCGGCGGAACGGTCCCGGCAGGAAAGACCATGATCGCCGGCGTCGCCTGGCATCAGCACCTGGGCATTTCCGGAGTCGACGTCCAGATCGACGAAGGCAACTGGATGCCCGCGACGCTGTCCGAGGAATACTCGAAAGACACCTGGCGCCAATGGGTCCTCGAATGGGACGCGCCACCAGGCACTCACACCATTCGTGCACGAGCGACCGACGCGAACGGTGACATCCAAACCTCCATGACCGCCGACACCGTTCCAGACGGCGCAACCGGATACCCGAAGATCTCGGTATCGGTCAGCTGAACGAGGCGCGAATCGAGTTGTCGTACAAGATCTCTCGCTCACGTTCGGTCAAGCCGACCTGATCGGTCAGGGCCGCGAAGTTGTCGTCCACATAACCGCCGAAGTAAGCCGGATCATCCGAATTGACGGTGACCACGAGCCCCCGCTCGATCATCTGACGAATCGGATGATCGGCAAGCGTATCGACGACCTTGAGTCGAACATTCGAAAACGGACAGACAGTCAACGGAATTTCATCTTCGACAAGACGATTCACCAACGCCTCGTCTTCCAAGCAACGAACCCCGTGATCGATACGTTCGGCACCCAGTAGGTCCAACGCCTGCCAGATGTACTCGGCCGGGCCTTCCTCACCTGCATGAGCAACCACATGCAAACCTTCCGCCCGCGCACGCGCGAACACGTCCACGAACAACGAAGGCGGAAAACCCATCTCCGCCGAATCGAGACCGAGGCCGATGATCGGCGCCTTCATCGCCAGCAAATCCTCGAGCAACTTGTTGGCATGCAAGACCGGCTTGTCCCGCAGAATCGAAGCGATCAAACCGCTCGTGACACCGAACTCCCGCTCGCTCGACGCCGCAGCATCGGCCAGACCCTCCACCACCGCCTCCAACGCAACACCCCTGCTGGTGTGGGCCTGAGGATCGAAGAAGACCTCCGCATGCGTGATACCCGCAACCTTGGCACGCGCAAAATATGCCCGCCCGAGATCGGCAAAATCCTCAGCAGTACGCAGCACCGAAGTATTCGCATAATAAAGATCGAGAAACGACTGCAGATCCGTGAACTCGTACAACCCACGCAACTCGTCGATATCCGCATACGGCAACCGAATATCGTTACGCTCCGCGAACTCGAAAATCTGACCAGGCTCCAACGAACCCTCGATATGCATGTGCAATTCAGCGAGAGGCAAACTCATCCAGCCCACACTACCTGCCCGAATATATCGCCTTACCAGGACCGTTCTCCAGAAAACTCTTCACCGCACCGCGTAGATCATCCGACTCGAACAACGCACCCGATACCTCGGACGTGATCTCGTCAGCATGCGCGACACCACCCGAACGCCACGCTGCCACAATCTTTTTCGTGGCAGCGTGAGCCACCGTCGGCCCGGCGGCCAACCGCTCGACCAGGGAACGAGCAGCCGCGTCGACATCGGGGTGGACGGCGTTGACGACGCCCCATTCGCGCATCGTTTCGGCGTCGTACAGATCTCCGGTCATAACGAGCTCGCGAGCGCGACCCGAACCTGCCCGTTCGGCCAAGCGCTGCGGGCCGCCCATCGACGGAGTCAGCCCGACGACGGTTTCGACGAGGCCGAATCTTGCCTTCGGTCCGGCGAGAATGATGTCGCAGGCGAGGGAAATCTCGAATGCCGCGGTCAGGGTCAGACCGTGAGCGGCGTAGACGACCGGGCACGGCAGCGCCTCGAGCGGGTGGGCGATGTCAGCGAAAAGCTGACGCCACATCTCGGCACCCTGCTGCGCGGTGAGGCCCTCGAACACCTTCACATCGACCCCTGCGGAATTGACCTTGCCCTCCGCGCGCAGCAGCACCGCGCGCGGGGGGCGTGCAGTCAGATCAGCTACATCTGCGGCGACGGCGTCGAACATCGCCTGATCGAACAGATTGAGCGGTCCGTGATCGAAAGTCAGGACAGCAACCTCAGCGCCGGCGTCGGTGAAGTATCGAACTAGCGAAGTGGGGTGGTCAGCCATGTGGTTGAGCGTGCCACATCACCCCACGAGCGGAGGTTACCGGCGGGTACATTTCCCGACAGAGCCATACCGCCATCGAGGCCACAAAGGGAAACTGGTGGAGTTCGCAGGTACAGAACGACATCATGAAAGGTCCCATCGGCGCGATCTCGGGCTTCAGGCGCAAAGGCGCACTACTTGAAAGCAGGCCTCGCATAGAACGCCACTGCCACGACGCCGATCAGCAGGACGATGGCAGGCAAGATCAGCGACTGCGCCATCGCCGTCGTGAAGCCGTCCTGCAGCATTTCGGGTACTCGGCCGCTGAATTCATCGGCTCCCGCCGCGTCGGATTCGGGAATCTCCGCTGCCAGCCGAGATTGAATCAGCGCACCGATACCAGCACTCCCGAGGACGGATCCGACCATACGGGTTGTGTTGTAAATGCCGGAGCCTGCGCCGGCCTGGCTCATCGGCAAGTTGCGAGTTGCAGTGGCGGCCAACGGTGACCAGATCAGCGCATTGGCTACCCCCATGACTGCGATCGGTATCAGCAACTTCCAGATCGCAGTCGTCGGCGTCATGACCGAGGCAAACCCAAGGAGTGCGGCGGAGAGCAAGAGCAATCCGGTGGCGGCAAGGTAGCGAGGGTGCATCCGATCCACCAACCGGCCGACATTGGGCGCGAGTGCTCCGGTCAGGATCGCCATCGGTACGAACAACAACGCCGAGCGTGTCGGGCTCAATCCGGTCACGCTCTGTGCGTAGAACATGATGGGAAGCATCATCCCGGACATCGCGAATCCCATGGTCGCGATTCCGACGTTGGAGAGGGAAAAGTTCCGATCACGGAATAGAGCGAGAGGAACGAGTGGTTCGTTCTTGTTCTTGGCCTGCCAGTAGATGAAGACCGCGAACACGATCATCCCTCCAGCGACAAGGCCCCACACGCGTGCATCCCAGTCGTACTTCTGCCCTTCCTGGATGCCGAAGACGATGCAGAACAGCCCGACGGCGCTGAGCACGACGCCGAGAAGATCGAACTTGTGCTCGTGGGTCGGCAACACGGGAACAAACTTGAGCGCCAATGCAATCGCGACGACTCCGACCGGAATATTTATGAAGAAGATCCATTCCCACCCGAGCGTGTCGACGAGGACACCGCCGAGAATTGGACCGACGAGCGTTGCGACGCCTGCGACGGCGCCCCAGGCGCCCATAGCCGTGCCTCGCTTCTCTGCTGGGAACACCCGCGTGATCACTGCCATCGTCTGCGGGGTAATCATCGCCGCGCCGAGGCCCTGCACGGCGCGAGCGGCAATGAGCATCTCGATCGATCCAGAGAGCCCACACCATGCCGAGGCCATGGTGAATACGACCAGGCCTGCGATGTACAGCCTGCGGGGCCCGAATCGGTCACCGAGACGGCCGGTGACCAACAACGGCACCGCATAAGCAAGCAAGTAGGCGCTGGTAACCCAGATGACGTTGTTGATATCGGTCTGCAGCCCTTGCAGAATCGCCGGCTGCGCGACAGCAACAATGGTGGTGTCGACGAGGATCATGAAAAACCCCAGACACAGCGCCCACAGCGTCGGCCACGGCTTGATCTCGGTATCGTGTTGCGCTACAACGGTATTCATTGAACCTTCCCAGTTGTGTGCGCCACGCTCGCTCGCCTCTGTGCCATATCGGCCGCCTTACCTTCCGTCAGCCATAGCGTCTCGCCGCTGTGTACGTCAGCGAAGATTGCCTCCAACCAGCGCACCTCCACTGCGATCGTCGCGCGCATGCAGCCCACTCCACATGGAAAATTTGCGGGGTTCTACGTGAGCGCTGAACACTTAGGATCTCCGCGAGTTCGACACCCTCGGCATACTTCCGTTCGATCCGGGGGCGCGGCCGCGAAAAAGCCTGCACTGCATCGATATTGTGAATCTCCGACTCCGCCGGCACGAACTGTGGATACTCGAGGGCTGAGTCCTCGACGATGCGCGAAATTCATTCGATCGAAGCGACACGGCCCGCCGCGGCTACCTTGTACTTGGTTCGCTCCGGCCGATTGCCTTCGTTTCAGTACCCATAGCGTGCAGAAGATCCTGTTCCGCCGATCGATCGATGGCGTGATACCGCGACCCCGGTCGAACTTTTGACGATGAGATCCTCCTGGCACGACACCAGTAACTGATACATCTCATACGGGTACATCGGCCGTTCGACCAGCAGCGCGAGCACTGCCACTCCCAGTGGCGTCAGCACCTTGGCAAATATTTACCCCTCGATCTCCCAACTGAAATATTCCAGTTGGGAGAATAGCGCACAGTGGGTCCAAACAGCACAAAGGCCGGATACGCGAAGATTTCTCTTCGTGTATCCGGCCTTTGAAAACTCGGAGTCGGACAGCTTAAGCCGTCAGCATTTCCGGGTGGCGATCCTTTAGGGGGATCAGATAGCGCGAACGCCGGTGGCCTGGGGGCCCTTCTGGCCCTGTCCAACCTCGAACTCCACGCGCTGACCCTCGTCGAGAGACTTGAAGCCAGTTCCCTGGATCTCGGAGTAATGAACGAACACGTCAGGTCCGCCACCATCCTGCTCGATGAAGCCGAAGCCCTTTTCGCCGTTGAACCACTTAACACTGCCCTGCGTCATACCGTAAACCTTCTGTAGCGAGCTGGACCTTCACGTCGAAGCTCCAATCTCACTCACGATCATGCCATTCATTTGGCATTTGCGATACGCCGGGGTCAAAAAAGTCTTAAAACTTATTTCTCGGCGGGCCCGGATACCCTTGGAACGGTGGATTCACATCATCACGACATTGTCCGACTTGCCTGGTCCCGACGCCTCCGGCTGCCCGACGCGGCTCTGAAGCCCGGCATCCGATATCTGCAGGTAGATCCCGATGCGACCGAGGTCACGTTCCTGCGCCTAGGGGACGCGAGCGCCCTAGTAGGGCCGGAGCAGGTGTTGGAGGCCGCAGAACACCGATCCGACGACGAGCTGGCCGAGCGTGGCACTCTCTCGCTACTGGATTCCTCGGTGTCCGGCCGCAGTCGCGGACCCATCGTCTTGTCCTATGCCGCCGACATCGGCACGACCATCGAACTTCACGACCCACTCATTTCCCACGACCTCGGGCACGTTCTCGCACTGGACGCCCTGTGCGCGCCGGATGACGTGCTCAGTGCAGATCTGACACGCAAGCGGTCGTGGTTCACTCTCCTCTCCGACGATCGCCCGGCAGAGTCCGCCGCGTCCCTGTCCTGCGCGGCGTATCTCGAATGGGAAGGCATTCTCGCCGACGTCGGCGTTCTGACGGCGCCGCTCGCGCGCCGCCGCGGCAACGCTCAGGTCGTCGCACGGCTCGCAACGAACGACGCGATAGACGAGGGACTGATCCCGCAGTGGCAGACAAGCGCAGAGAACGGGACCGCCCGCAGGCTCGGTTCGCGGCTCGGATACGAAGAATGGGGCGTGTTCACCTCCGTCGAGCTGGGGAACTACGTAACGTTGGATTCATGAGCTACGTCGAACCCGGCAAGGAATTCAACAGAGACACCAACTACATCGAAACGCGGATAACCGCCGATGGTCGTGACGGCTACCCCGTAGAACCCGACCGCTACCGGCTCGTCGCGGCCAGGGCCTGCCCCTGGGCGCACCGATCGATCATCGTTCGTCGCCTGCTCGGGCTCGAGGACGTATTGTCGCTTTCGATTCCCGGCCCTACGCACGACGCGCGCAGTTGGAACTTCGACGAGGAGCCCGGTGGCGTAGATCCAGTGCTGAAGATCGAACGTTTGCAGGAGGCTTACTTCGCTCGCTTCCCCGACTATCCGCGCGGCATCACCGTGCCCGCAATGGTCGAGATCTCCACCGGCGAGGTCGTCACCAACAACTATCCGCAAATGACACTCGATTTTTCCACCGAGTGGAAGCAGTACCACCGCCCGGGCGCACCGGATCTGTATCCCAAGGCACTGCGCGCCGAGATCGACGAAGTGGCCCAGCGCGTATTCACCGAGGTGAACAACGGTGTGTACCGCTGTGGTTTCGCCGGATCGCAAGAGGCATACGAAAATGCATACGACCGGCTGTTCACCGCCCTCGACTGGCTCGCCGGACGTTTGAGCGGCCAGCGCTATCTCGTCGGCGACACCATCACCGAAGCAGATGTCCGCCTGTTCACCACGCTTGTGCGGTTCGACCCGGTTTACCACGGCCACTTCAAATGCAACCGCAGCAAACTCAGCGAGATCCCGGTCCTGTGGAATTACGCGCGCGATCTGTTCCAAACACCGGGCTTCGGTGACACTGTCGACTTCGACCACATCAAGCGGCACTACTACCTCGTGCACACCGATATCAACCCGACGGGCATCGTGCCCGAGGGCCCGTATCTGCACGGCTGGCTGGAGCCGCACGGACGCGAATCACTCGGTGGTCGACCGTTCGGCGAGGGCACCGCCCCTTCGCCACCCAAGGCCGAAGAAACGGTGCCCGCCGATCATTGGGTTCCGCAGTAGGTCACGAAACTCCAGTAGACGCCCTCGAGGTCGCGGCAAGTCCTACGGCGCGAACCCGAACTCGGCCGTGAACTTGACGATCAGATGTCGCCGGCTCCATCGAACGTTCTGGGCTACCTCACCCACCCGTGCCTAACCACCCGACCCGACCAACTGCCGCCATTCCTCGGCGAGCGTCGGATCGATGGGTTGTTCTTCCAGATTGCGAGCCAAAATCTCGTCGACCACGTCGAACCGTCTGTCCCAGTCTTCGGTCGCGGCGACTCGATCGAGGAGCTCGCCCGCGCCTGACATGACTTCGCCGAGGTCGACCATCCAGTCACCGAGCGCGGCAGTGGGGATCCCGAACAGTGCACGGGCACCGGCGGGGTGAACGACAGCTGAATCCCGTGTTGATTGCCGTCGTGCGCGATGGTGACAGGTACAGCGGAGATACCACTGGCAAGTGTCTCGAAAGCGCAGGCACCCTGTCGTGGCGAATCCGCGATCTCGAGCTTGGGTCCGATGGCGATGATCACAGTCAGATACGGACTCGGCATCCCGATATGCTCGCCGGGCTCGTAACCCGACAGTCGATATCCGCTGTACGACGCGACATACGGACGCAGCCGAGCACTCGGGGTCCCGCGCGCGCCCTCGGATACACCGGCCACCACTGCAGGGTAGAACCGAATGCGAACGGGTACCAGCGCTCGACGACCGAAAACCAAAGAATTCACATCGATCGGAGTGCGGATGGCGAGCAAGGACAAGAACAAGGATCAGGTCGAGATGATCAAGGAGGGCGGTCGCCTCGAACAGGCGCTCGTGAAGATCCTCGACCACGGCAGCAGGATCCAGGGACCGGCCGTCGAGAAGTACGTCGGGTACATGCGTCGAGCCCATCCGGACGACACTCCCGCGCAGCTGATCGAACGCCTGGAGAATCGCTTTCTGCTCGCGGTGACCGGAAGCGGAAGCGCAGTGGGTGGCGCCGCAGCGGTACCGGCGATCGGGACCGTCACTGCCCTTGCTGCAGTCGGTGCAGAGACAGCGTTCTTCATCGAATCTTCCGCGCTGTTGACGCTGTCGGTGGCCTCGGTGCACGGTATCGCGGTCCACGACCACCAGCAGCGACGTGCGCTCGTTCTGTCGGTCGCGCTCGGCGAATCGGGAATGCAGATCGTGCAGAAGACCGTCGGGACCAGCGCACGCAACTGGGGATCGCTCGTCACCTCTCGCATTCCCGGTGGCGCGATGACCAACATGAACAAGTCACTCGCCAAGAAGTTCGTCTCCAAGTATTTCGCCAAACGAAGCGCGCTGCTGTTCGGCAAACTTCTGCCTGCCGGAATCGGCGCGGTGATCGGCGGAACAGGCAACCGCGTGATCGGCAAAGGCGTCATCAAGAATTCGCGCGAAGCTTTCGGACCAGCACCCCGCGCGTGGCCGGAAACCCGGATCATCGAGCCGGATCGGTAAGTCCGCAGGAATTACAGCCGTACGGAGCGGTGTTGGTCATGAACATGACCATCACCGCTACACCTGAGCTCGGCACGATCGGCATCTGGCGCCACTATTCGGGGATCCCGCCCGAGTTGGCCCACATGATCGAAGGAGCCGGCTACGGCGCCATCTGGCTCGGCGGCTCCCCGCCTGCGGATCTGGCCTCGGCCGAGGAGGTTCTCGATGCAACCGAGTCGATCGTCGTGGCGACCGGGATAGTCAACATCTGGTCTGCAGCTGCACCGGAGGTCGCCGAATCGTTCCACCGCATCGAGAAGAAACACCCCGGACGATTCCTGCTCGGTGTCGGCGCGGGGCACCCGGAGGCAACGCAGGAATACCAGAAGCCGTACGAGGCACTGGTCGACTATCTCGATGCTCTCGACGAGGGCGGGGTACCCATCGGACGTCGGGTACTCGCGGCATTGGGACCGAAGGTGCTGAAGCTGTCCGCAGACCGCACCGCCGGAGCCCACCCCTATCTGACGACTCCCGAACATACGGCCGAGGCTCGGGCGATTCTGGGACCGGACAAAGTCCTCGCCCCCGAGCACAAGGTCGTCCTCGACACCGATCCCGAACGGGCCCGAGACATCGGGCGTCCACCGGTGAACAATCCGTACCTGCACCTGCGGAACTACACCAACAACCTCGAGCGCCTCGGATACTCCAAAGAGGAGATCGGCGACGGCGGCAGCGACCGGTTGATCGATGCCCTTGTCGCCCATGGAGATGCGGCCGCGATCGCCCATCGACTCGGCCAACACATCGACGCCGGTGCCTCTCACGTCATCGTGCATGCCTTGCCGGACAAGGCAGATCCGTCGGAGGTATATCGCGAGGTTGCTGCCGCGTTTCTCTGAGCGCTCGCAAACGTCGTAACCTGAACCCGGGGTCGGGAAGTTCACTCGATCCCGGGTAGCTCACGTACGACGATCCGGGGGAATCGAATCCATGACAGGCGGCTACGCAGGGGCGAACGGCTTCGCTGTCCACGCATTGCAAGCGCAAGGTCTCACCAAGGCCTTCGGCTCGATTCGCGCAGTGTCCGACCTCAGCTTCGTGGTTCCACGCGGATCCATCACAGGATTTCTCGGCCCCAACGGATCCGGTAAGACCACGACGCTGCGGATGCTGCTCGGCCTGACGAAACCGAGCGCCGGGGTCGGCCTGGTGGCCGGTGCACCGTTCTCCGCTCTGAGCCACCCGGCTCGCGCCGTCGGTGCCGTCCTCGATTCACGCAGTCTGCATCCCAAGCGCACCGCGGCCGGCCACCTCCGCATCTTCACCGCGTCGATCGGTGTGCCCGACAGCCGCGCCGACGACGTTCTCCGACTCGTCGGCCTCGGGGACGCGACCAACCGTCAGGTCGGCGGATTCTCCCTCGGAATGCGTCAGCGACTAGCCTTGGCGACGGCGCTCCTGGGCGATCCCGAAATTCTGGTGCTCGACGAGCCTGCCAACGGTCTCGACCCCGAGGGAATCGCCTGGCTCCGCGACTTTCTGAAGTCCTACGCGGCAGGCGGAAGAACCGTACTCATCTCCAGCCACCTACTCCGCGAGGTCGAGGCGACGGTCGACAATCTGGTGATCATCAGCGGCGGTGCATTGATGTATCAGGGTGGGATCGATCAGCTTCGTGCCTCGCGGCCGAGCCGAACGCTCGTTGCCGTGTCGGATCCGGCGGCTCTTGCCCTGGCACTTGCATCCAACGGAATCACGAACGCACAACTACTTCCCGACGGCCGGCTCGGCGTCGCCGGGAGCGACACGGACACCGTCACGCGCATAGCATCGGAGTCCGGGTTGACCGTCTTCGGTGCTTCCTACGAGCACGCGGACCTCGAGCAAGTATTTCTTTCGATGACTGCCGGGCAGTACACCGCAACGCCCGCGGGCAGTATCGGAACGCCTGGGTACGGACCTCCTCCTGGTTATCCCCAACCCGCAGGTAATCCCCAGCCCCCTGGTTACGCCCCTCCCCTGGGTTATGGCCCGCAACTGCAACACGGGGCACCGCACGCCGGCCCGTCTCCCTGGGACGGGGGTCGACGATGACTACGTTGATCACCTCCGAGATACGCAAGGTGACCACCCTCAAATTCTGGTGGGCGCTGGCCATACCACCGGTGTTCGTCGGGATCTGCGCCAGCGCGATCGCCGCGTCGATAGCCAATTCCACCTCCGACTACGAGTTCGAACTGTCGGGCGGCTTCGGAATCGTGGGGCTCTACGTCGCCCTCGGGTTCACGATGATGTTCGTCGCGGTGTTCGGAGCGGTGAACGGCGGCACCGAATTCCGGTACGACACGATCACCACATCATTTCTGACCTCGACGAGTCGTGACCGCGTCATCGCCGCCAAGCTGGGTGTCACCGCTCTGTTCGCACTCGGATACGGCCTCCTGGTCGAGATCGTCAGCCTGGTGTGCCTGTTGCTGTTCTCGAGCGAACCTTTCGTGCTGTCCGGCGCGGTGATCGGCATGCTTGCCATGGGGTTGTTCGCCGTCGTCGTCTGGTCCTCGATCGGTGCGGGTCTCGGACTACTGATGGGTTCACCGACCTGGCCCGCGATCATCATCGTCGCGTGGTATCCGATCGGCGAACTCGTTGCGACCTCGATAGTGTCGGGTATCGGCCTCGGCAACATCTCGGTGGTGACGCCGTCGGCGCTCACTCTCGCGACGGTCAGTGTGGGCGAGGTCGAAAGCGAATTCTTCATGCCCTGGCCGGTGGCGCCGTTCGGCCTGCTCGTGTGGGGTCTCGCCATTGCCGGTGCCGGATGGCTGCGGACCAGGGAACGCGATATCAGCTGAGAATCGTGTCGGTAGCGCGGTCTACCTTTGACAGTGATGTCGACTATCGGTAGCGCCCAACGACCGGTGAGAAGATCCCCTGGCTGGATCCGCCGCCTCGGAGCTCAATGCTGGATTCATCGCCGTACAGCCGCAGGTGCGTTGGCGGTCACCATGATCGCCGCCGTCATCGATATCTCGTTCCCGCTGCTCACACGCATCGCGATCGACGACGCAAGTGCAGGCGAGGGCAGCACAATCGGCGCCATCGCCATAGCGATCGGTGGACTCGGCGTCATTCGGTTCGGCTGCCAGTTCGGTCGACGATTCCTGGCCGGCCGACTGTCCATCGACGTCCAACACGATCTGAGGCTCGGTCTACTCGCGTCGCTGCAACGCCTGGACGGTCGACGCCAGGACGACATCAGAACCGGGCAGGTCGTCTCGCGGACCATCACCGATCTGCAACTCGTTCAGGGGTTGCTGGCGATGATGCCGTTGTCGGCCGGGGCATTGCTGCAGTTCGTCCTCGCCCTGGTCGTGATGGCCTATCTGTCGCCACTCTTGACCGTCGTAGCACTGTTGATCGTTCCTGCAGTATCGATCGTCGTCTATCGCATTCGGCCCACGCTGTATGCGGCAACATGGTCGGCGCAACAACGAGCGGGCGACCTTGCCCAGCACGTCGAGGAAACCGTGACCGGAGTACGCGTCGTCAAAGGTTTCGGGCAGGAAGCCCGAGCGGTCGACCGGCTCGAGAACCTGAGCCGCACACTCTTCGCCGAACGAATGCGCTCGGCCAGAATCAACTCCCGATTCACTCCGTCGATGGCGGCAATCCCCCAACTGGGACTCGTCGGCGTCATCGCACTCGGCGGCTACCTCGCCATGACCGACCACATCACTATCGGCACCTTCCTCGCCTTCGCGACGTACGTGGCAACGCTGTCGGCGGTAACCCGCACGCTGTCCTCGGTCATCATCATGGCGCAACTCTCCCGAGCCGCCGTCGAGCGCGTCTACGAGGTCATCGACACCGAGCCTTCGGTCCCCGAGCCTGAGAATCCCACCCACCTCCCCGACGGGCCACTGGGAGTGGACCTCTCCGCCGTGACCTTCGGCTTCGAGGAAGAACGCGACGTGCTTCGATCCTTCGATCTCACCGTCGCGCCGGGAGAAAGCGTCGCGATAGTCGGGCACGCGGGCTCAGGAAAGACCGCACTGTCGCTACTGCTCCCCCGCTTCTACAGCCCCCGAATCGGCTCGGTTGCGCTGACGTCGCACGGGAGAAGATTCGACGTCGCCGACATCAGCGCCGAGCAACTCCGCGGAGCCGTCGGTCTCGTCTTCGACGAACCGTTTCTTTTCTCGGACACCATTGCCGCGAATATCGCGCTCGGCCGACCCGACGCCACTGCCGAGGACATCACCCGCGCGGCAACTCTGGCCGAAGCATCCTCGTTCATCGACGCCTTGCCAGACGGGTACGACTCGGTCGTCGGCGAACGTGGCCTCACCCTGTCCGGCGGGCAGCGGCAACGGATCGCACTGGCCAGAGCGCTCCTGACCGATCCGCGGATCCTCGTCCTGGACGACGCAACTTCGGCAGTCGATGCGACCACCGAGGCAGCGATATTCGATGCACTTCGCGCTGGGCGTGAGAGAACAACCCTGATACTCGCGCACCGACGCTCGACGCTGACCCTGGCAGACCGAGTGGCAGTACTCGACGACGGCCGCATCATCGATTTCGGGACGGTCGCCGAATTGGACGAGCGCTGCCCACTGTTCCGCCTGCTGCTCGCAGACGGAGAAGGCCCTCGAGACATACCCACCATCGAACGAAGTGCCGAGCCGACCGAGTCGATGCTGTGGCCCGAACTCGAAAAGTCGGTCGATTCCGTCTCCCACCGCACCCCGACCGCACCCGCGGGCAGGGGCCGGCCGACATCGGGCTCACTCGGCCAGGTCGCATCGACGCCACAGCTGCAAGCTGCAGTTGATGCGTTACCACAGGCAACCGAGGATCCGCATGCCTCCGATGCGGAGATACGAGCCGCGGACCCACAATTTCGACTCTCGCGTCTACTGAAACCCGTCCGACTCCTTCTTGCCACAGTCGTGGTGTTACTGGCGCTCGACTCACTTTCGGCGATTGCTTTTCCGTCGATCGTGCGTTTCGCCGTCGACGACGGAGTCAGCCGTGGGAATGCGGGTGCACTGTGGGCCGCGACAGCACTCGGCGTCGTACTCGCAGCAGTGGGATGGTTCGTCATCGCCGCGACCACCATGATCACCGCACGGGCCGGAGAACGAGTCCTGTTCGGTTTACGGGTCAAGAGCTACGCGCACATCCAAAGACTCGGCTTGGACTACTACGAACGCGAACTCTCCGGCCGCATCATGACTCGGATGACGACCGACGTGGACGCGCTGTCGTCGTTCATCCAGACCGGTGCATCCACCGCCGTCGTCTCACTGCTCACCGTGATCGGCATCGCTGCTGCACTCCTGGTCACCGATCTGACGCTCGGACTCGTCGCACTCGCGGTGGTCCCACCGCTGATACTCGCGACGATCATCTTCCGCAAGGTCTCCGCCGTCGCGTACTCCCAATCCCGCGAGCGAATCTCTACCGTCAACGCCGACTTCCAGGAAAACGTCGCCGGGCTTCGGTCCGCACAGGCCTACCGTCGCGAAGAGTTCGCCGCACTGCAGTTCGCCGAACGTGCCGATCGATACCGTCGGAGCCGGATGCGCTCTCAGCGAGCGATCTCGGTGTTCTTCCCTTTCATCACTCTGCTCTCGGACGTGGCATTGGCCTTCGTCGTCTTCGTCGGGGCCCATCAGGTCGCGACCGGTTCGACTTCGGCAGGCACCTTCGTCGCGTTCGTGCTCTACCTCGGTCTACTCTTCGGACCGATCCAGCAGCTGTCCCAGGTTTTCGACGGTTACCAACAGGCCAGTGTGGGTGTGAGCCGGATCGGCGACCTGTTGCGTACGCCGAGTTCCATCGAGGCCGGTTCGGACACCGACACCGTCCCGATCGAGGGCGGTCAGTTGCGAAGCGATGTTCATCTCGACAATGTGAGCTTTCGCTACGCAGGTGCCGAGACCGATGCACTCACTGAGGTCAATCTCACAATTCCACTGGGAACCACAGTTGCACTCGTCGGCCAAACCGGCGCCGGCAAGTCGACGGTCATCAAATTGCTGGCCCGTTTCTACGATCCGACGTCAGGTTCGGTTCGTGTGGGAGGCACCGATCTGCGTCGATATCGACTCTCCGAATACCGTCGCCGACTCGGAGTCGTACCGCAGGAAGCGCACCTGTTCACCGGCGATGTAGCAAGCAACATCGCCTTCGGACGCCCCGATGCGAGCCGCGCCGACATCGAATCCGCCGCCCGCGCAGTCGGGGCTTTGGACATCATCGCCGGACTTCGCGGTGGCATGTACCAGCCGGTCGGTGAGCGCGGACAGGGCTTGTCCGCCGGCCAAAGACAGTTGATCGCGCTGGCCAGAGCCGAGTTGGTCGACCCCGACCTGTTGCTCCTCGACGAGGCGACAGCCACGCTCGACCCGGCTACCGAGCGCATAGTTCTCACGGCGAGTGACGCCGTGCTCCGCAAGCGGACCTCGGTCGTCGTTGCGCACCGGCTGGCGACTGCGGCACGCGCCGACATGATCGTCGTCGTGGACTCCGGACGTATCGTCGAGGTAGGTACACACGATCGGTTACGCACTCACGGCGGCTTCTACACACAGCTGTGGAATGCGGCCGAAACACGCGGAGGGAATACACCGATAGACCGAGCAGTCATCAGCAATGAAGCCGATAGTTACTCGTGAGTACTTATCACGGCTCCGTCCCGGGCGCTAGCACGTACCGGGAGCGGGTTAGCCTGGCTATGTACGCGCGTTGATCGGGAACGAAGAGAAGAGACGAGGCGAACTACTGCCGTGAGCAGCAGCTCTACTACCCAATTCGGACAAAACCAATGGCTGGTCGATGAGATGTACCAGCGATTCAAGGAAGACCCAGCGTCTGTGGATGCGAGCTGGCACGAATTCCTCACCGATTACGACCCGGACGCTCCGGCAGGTGACACTGCGTCTGTCCCGAATGGCAGTACAGCGAAGCCCGCCTCCACCAGCGCCGCTGCTTCGAAGAGCAACGCATCCGAGACGGGCGCTTCCGGATCGAACGGCACCGCTCCAGCTCCCCGAAGTGCACCGGTGAAAACCGAATCGCCCAAGGCCGCCGCAGTCAAGCCTGCGCCGACCTCCAAGCCCGCGACGTCGAAAGCCGCAGGTGGAACCTTGACCGCTGCTGCCGCAAAGCCCGCTCCTGCGTCCACAAGCGACGCCGGCGAACCGACCAACAAAATTCTTCGCGGAGCTGCAGCAGCCGTCGCGCGGAACATGACGGCTTCTCTGCAGATCCCGACAGCGACCAGCGTTCGCGCGATCCCGGCGAAGCTGATGGTCGACAACCGGTTGGTGATCAACAACCATCTCGCGCGTACACGCGGCGGCAAGATTTCGTTCACGCACATCCTCGGATTTGCGATCGTCCAGGCGATCAAGTCGTTCCCGACCATGAATACCCACTTCGCCGAGATCGACGGCAAGCCGAACGCGGTCTCACCCAGTGCTACCAACCTCGGTCTCGCCATCGACCTACCCGGCAAGGACGGCAACCGCACCCTCGTCGTCGCCGCGATCAAGGGCACACAGGATCACACCTTCGCCCAGTTCTACAACGCATACGAGGACGTAGTCCGTCGTGCGCGTGACGGCAAACTGACGGGCGAGGACTTCCAAGGCGTCACGATCTCGCTGACCAACCCCGGCGGAATCGGAACCGTGCACTCGGTTCCACGCCTGATGAACGGCCAGGGAACGATCATCGGTGCCGGCGCGATGGAATATCCCGCGGAGTTCCAAGGCGCGAGCGACGAGCGTCTCGCGGAGCTGGGCGTCGGCAAGCTGATGACCCTCACCTCGACGTACGACCATCGAATCATCCAGGGTGCAGAATCTGGCGACTTCCTTCGCACGATCCACAACTTGCTGATCAGCGACGAGTTCTACGACGAACTGTTCCACTCACTCAAGATCCCGTACGAGCCGATTCGCTGGCGCAAGGATCTGCCCGAGGGAACGGTCGACAAGAACACTCGCGTTCTCGAACTGATCGCCGCGTACCGCAACCGCGGTCACCTGATGGCCGACACCGATCCGCTGCAGTTCACCAAGGACAAGTTCCGGATGCATCCGGACCTCGATGTCATCAGCCACGACCTCACGCTGTGGGACCTCGATCGAGAGTTCAAGGTCGGCGGATTCCACGGCAAGGACAAGATGCGTCTTCGCGACGTACTCAGCGTCCTACGTGACTCCTACTGCCGCCACGTAGGTGTGGAATACACCCACATCCTCGAGACGGATCAGGTCGCCTGGCTTCAGGACCGCGTCGAGACGACACTCGTCAAACCGACCGTGGCACAGCAGAAGTACACATTGAGCAAGCTCAATGCAGCCGAGGCATTCGAGACGTTCCTGCAGACGAAGTACGTCGGCCAGAAGCGCTTCTCGCTCGAAGGCGCCGAGTCCGTCATCCCCATGATGGATGCGGTCATCGATCAGAGTGCAGAGTATGCACTCGACGAGGTCGTCATCGGCATGCCGCACCGCGGTCGTCTCAACGTCCTCGCCAATATCGTGGGCAAGCCGTACTCGAAGATCTTCACCGAGTTCGAGGGCAACATGAACCCCGCAGCCGCACATGGCTCGGGCGATGTGAAGTACCACCTAGGTGCCGAGGGCACATACATCCAGATGTTCGGCGAGAACGACATCAAGGTCTCGCTTACCGCGAACCCCTCTCATCTCGAAGCAGTCGACCCTGTCCTCGAAGGGCTGGTCCGCGCCAAGCAGGATCTACTCGACAAGGGTGCAGGCGAAGGCGGATTCTCGGTTCTACCGCTGATGCTCCACGGCGACGCAGCCTTCGCGGGCCAGGGCGTGGTCGCAGAAACGCTGAACCTTGCGCTGCTGCGCGGCTACCGCACGGGCGGAACCGTGCACATCGTGGTCAACAACCAGGTCGGCTTCACCACCGCACCCGAGCACTCCCGCTCGTCCGAGTACTGCACCGACGTCGCGAAGATGATCGGCGCGCCGATCTTCCACGTCAACGGAGACGACCCCGAGGCCTGCGTACGCGTTGCGCATCTCGCCGTCGACTTCCGGCAGAAGTTCCACAAGGACGTCGTCATCGACATGATCTGCTACCGCAGGCGTGGACACAACGAAGGCGACGACCCTTCGATGACCCAGCCGGCGATGTACGACCTCATCGACACCAAGCGCAGCGTTCGCAAGAGCTACACCGAATCGCTGATCGGCCGTGGCGACATCTCCCTCAAGGAGGCCGAGGACGCGCTTCGCGACTACCAGGGCCAGCTCGAACGCGTCTTCAACGAGGTTCGCGAACTGGAGAAGTACACCCCGGAGCCCAGCGAGTCGGTCGAACTCGACCAGCAGTTGCCCGCCAAGCTCACGACGGCGGTCGACAAGTCGGTTCTGCACCGCATCGGTGACGCGCACCTCGAGGTTCCGGACGGTTTCAGCGTGCACCCGCGCGTCAAGCCGGTACTCGAAAAGCGTCGCGAAATGTCGTACGAAGGCAAGGTCGACTGGGCATTCGGTGAGCTTCTGGCTCTCGGCAGCCTCGTGGACGAGGGACGCAACGTTCGTTTCTCCGGCCAGGACACCCGTCGCGGAACGTTCTCCCAGCGGCACTCGGTCATCATCGACCGCAAGACCGGTGCCGAGTACACCCCGTTGCACAACATCGGCAGCGAGAATCCCGGCAAGTTCATGGTCTACGACTCCGCACTCAGCGAATTCGCAGCCGTCGGCTTCGAGTACGGCTACTCCGTCGGTGACCCCGATGCACTCGTCATGTGGGAAGCGCAGTTCGGCGACTTCGTCAACGGTGCGCAGTCCATCATCGACGAGTTCATCTCCTCCGGTGAGGCGAAGTGGGGACAGCTGGCCGACGTCGTGCTGCTGTTGCCGCACGGTCACGAAGGACAGGGTCCGGACCACACCTCGGGCCGCATCGAACGATTCCTCACGCTCTGCGCCGAGGGTTCGATGACCGTCTCGGTTCCGTCCACGCCGGCGAACTACTTCCATCTCCTGCGTCGCCACGCACGGGACGGAATCCGTCGCCCGCTGATCGTCTTCACACCGAAGTCGATGCTGAGGAACAAGGCCGCGGTGTCCAATATCGAGGACTTCACCGACGGCAAGTTCCACTCCGTGTTCGACGAGCCGACCTACGACTCCGGTACCGGTGATCGCAGCAAGGTCAAGCGCGTCCTGATGGTGAGCGGCAAGCTCTACTACGAGCTTCTCGCACGCAAGCAGAAGGACAACCGCGAAGATGTGGCGATCGTCCGGATCGAACAGCTCTACCCGGTCCCGGTCCACCGGATCACCGAAGCGATCAACAGTTACCCCAACGCAACCGAGTTCCGCTGGGTCCAAGAGGAGCCTGCCAACCAGGGTGCATGGCCGTTCTTCGGTCTGGCGTTCCCGGAATTGATGCCGGACGTTCTCAGCGGCATCAAGCGGGTTTCGCGTCGTGCGATGTCGGCACCTTCCTCGGGTTCGAGCAAGGTGCACGCCGTCGAGCAGCTCGAAATCATCGACGAGGCCTTCTCTGGCGTCGGCGAGTAGTTCACTTCAGGCCTGATGGCGCATTCGGTCACTTTCGAGCGACCGGGTGCGCCATTCGGCGTTGCGGGACTGTATGCGCCCGCCCCATCGCTTCAATGGTCCACTCATACGATCAGATAGCTTCGGAGCGCCATTCAAGCGAGGGCGCACGGCGGCAAAAGCTACTCGACGTCCGCTCCGAACAGCGCGGCGCTCATGTCGGGTGTGAGGGCAACCGCAGGCAGGGCCGCGACGTTGAGCGCGATGACTTCTTCGCGGCTTACTTCGGGGTCGCGGAGCCAGGAGATGGTCGCTTCTTCGACGAACGCGATCCAGCCGCGTACGGCAAGACGGATGGTCGCGGTGGGCTCGATATCGAGTTTGTAGAGCTGGGTGACGGTTCGGTCGGCCATGGTGGTCCGGGTTTGCTCGAACACCTCTCGCATATCGGCGTCTCCCCCTACCGTTCCGCGGAGTAGCGAAATGTAGGTGTCTCGATTCTCGGTGACGTAGTCGACGTAGTTGGCCACCGATTCGCGGAGCAGATCCAATGGTTCGAGGCTGGTGTCCGGCGCCGTGCGTTCGAGCATCGCGTTGCTGGTCTCGCGGACGATGGCGAGGTGAAAGTCCCGTTTCGAGGCGAAGTAGTGGAACAGCAGACCGCGGGAGACGCCTGCTTGGTCGGCAATGTCTTCGACCGAAATCTGCTCGAGTGGACGTTCGGAGAGCATGTCGGTTCCGAGTGCGATCAATTGCGCTCGACGGTCTTCCGGACTCAGGCGGGTCCGTTTTCCTGCTGCCGGTTTCGCAGCCTGCGCTCCGTGCTTCACACTGGCCATCACATCAGCCTACTGATCAACAGTCAATAACTGTTGACTCACACTCAACAAGCTTCTACGCTCGCTTACATGAGTCTCTCGGTAACGGACACTTCGGCGCGCGTGAGCACACCGCGTCAGGTCGACACTGTCATCATCGGTAGCGGGTTCGCAGGCCTGGGGGCTGCGATCAAGCTGACGCAGGAGGGCAAGAGGAACTTTCTCGTCCTCGAGCGCGGAAGCGACGTCGGTGGGACGTGGCGCGACAACACTTACCCGGGAGCTGCATGCGATGTTCCCTCGCACCTTTACTCGTACTCGTTCGCTCTGAACCCGGCGTGGACTCGCTCGTTCTCCACACAACCCGAAATCCAGAAGTACATCGAATCGGTCGCTCGCAAGTACGGCGTCATGGACCGACATGTATTCGGTTCGGACGTCACCTCGGTCCGGTGGAATGCAGACACTTCACGGTGGGACATCAGCGCCAGCACCGGCGAATATTCGGCAAAGATCGTCGTCACTGCCGTCGGCGCACTGTGCGAGCCGAACCTTCCACCCATAAAGGGAATCGAAGGCTTCGAGGGTGAAATTTTCCATTCGGCACAGTGGAATCACGACGCGAAGCTCGACGGCAAACGCGTCGCGGTCATCGGAACCGGCGCTTCCGCCATTCAGATTGTCCCTGCGATCGCGGATACGGTGTCGCATCTCGACGTCTATCAGCGAACCGCGCCCTGGATTCTTCCTCGCGCGGACCGTCCGTACACGCGGTTCGAGCGCTTCGCGTTCAAGCACATTCCCGGATTCCAGCGCCTCTCGCGCACCGGAATCTACGCAGCTCGCGAGACTCAGGTCCTCGGCCTGGCCAAGCAGCCGAAGCTGATGAAAATTTTGGAGTTGGTGGCGCGGCGACAGATCGTCAAGGGCATCAAGGACAAGTCGTTGCGTAGGAAGGTGACGCCGAACTTCCGTATCGGATGCAAGCGCATGCTCATCTCCAATACGTATTACCCCGCTCTGGACCGTGGACACGTCGACCTCGTCGCCGACGGCATCCGCGAGGTTCGCGCCCACTCGATCGTCAGCGCGGACGGAACCGAACGCCCGATCGACGCGCTGATCGTGGCCACCGGTTTCCATGTCACGGATTCGCCTGCTTACCAGGGCATCTACGGCAAGAACGGTGAGTCGCTCGCGCAGACCTTCGAAAAGGAAGGTCAGCAAGGGTACAAGGGCGCGGCCATCTCGAACTTCCCCAACATGTTCTTTCTCGTAGGCCCGAATACCGGTTTGGGACACACGTCGATGGTCTTCATGATCGAATCACAGCTCAACTACGTCATCGACGCCATCGACACGATCGACAAGCACGACATCGGTGTCATCGAGGTTCGAAAGGACGTCCAGGACGACTACAACGCTGATCTTCAGAATCGAATGGCCGACAGTGTCTGGATGAACGGGGGTTGTGCCAGCTGGTACCTGGACAAACATGGCAACAACACCACTCTGTGGCCGGACTTCACTTTTCGATTCCGAAAGATCACCAGAAAGTTCGACCTCGCTGCGTACCGCAGTACTGCAGCATCCGACCTTCCCAGCCCTCTCGGCAGCACCCTTGCCGGCACCGACACCAAGGTAGTGACACAGTGAGTTCGAAGTCAGCGAACGGATTTACCGGCAAGGTAGCAGTCGTCACCGGCGCCGGTTCGGGGATCGGCCGTGCGCTCGCCCTTAATCTTGCCCAGCGCGGCGCAAAGCTCGCACTCTCGGACGTCGACGTCAACGGGCTCGAAGAGACTGTTCGTCAGGCGGAGGCACTCGGCGCCGAGGTGAAGTCCGACTTCCTCGACGTCACGCAGCGCGAGACCGTGCTCGACTACGCAGATGCGGTTGCCACCCGATTCGGGAAGATCAATCAGATCTACAACAATGCGGGCATCGCCTACCACGGCGACGTCGAGAGCTCCTCGTTCAAGGACATCGAGCGCATCGTAGATGTCGATTTCTGGGGAGTTGTCAACGGCACCAAGGCATTTCTTCCCCATATCCAAGCTTCCGGCGACGGACACATCGTGAACATCTCGAGCCTCTTCGGGCTGTTGGCAATGCCGTCACAAGCTGCATACAACGCCGCAAAATTCGCTGTCCGCGGTTTCAGCGAGGCACTTCGGATAGAACTGCTGATCTCGAAAGCTCCGGTGAAGATGACTGTTGTGCACCCTGGTGGCATCAAGACCGCTATCGCGCGCAACGCCACCGTCGCCGAGAACTACGACCAAGCGTCCGTCGCGAAGTTCTTCGATGCGAAGCTGGCAAAGACCACCCCCGACAAGGCAGCCAAGACCATTCTCGCGGGAGTGGAGAAGGGGAAGGGCCGAGTGCTCATAGGCGCCGATGCAATCGCGCTCGATCTGCTGCAGCGGGTGACCGGTTCGAAGTATCAGAGGGTCATCGCCACGGTGTCAGCCCGCGTCATGCCGCGAAAGATTTAGCGCATGAGGTCCTTTTATCTGCCACTCCCCCTTGTCGCTGCATCGTTGAAGCCGTTCTATCGCTTGGCGTTGAATGCGCGCTTGCCGTTCACGGTTCAACGCAAAATTCTCGAAGCGGCATCTCCACTGCAGACCTTGCCGCACGGAACCGTCAGCGAAAAGCTCACCCTCGCCGGACGCCAGGCAGAACGCATCACAGTCGGCGCGACGGAACGTACGACGGCAGTGCTTTACCTGCACGGCGGCGCGTACACCATCGGTTCGATTGCTACGCACCGCTCGCTGGCGGCACACCTTGCTCGCGAGTCAGCAAGCGCGGTATACGTTCTCGACTATTCACTGGCACCGGAAAATCCGTTGCCCGCTGGATTGAACGACGCTGTTGCCGCCTTCCGCGAGTTGGTGACTTCGCACGGCTTCAGTGCTGATCGAGTTGCGATTGCGGGCGACTCGGCCGGGGGTGGCCTGGCAGTTGCTACGGCTCGTCGACTCGTGGACGACGGAATTCTGCCTGCCGCACTCGGATTGATTTCCCCATGGGTCGACCCTGGTGCTCGCGACGCGCAGTTCGACCGTGATTTGGTCGTCAATACGGCTTGGTCGTTCTCCTCCGCCGATGCGTATTTGCACGGCGGTGATCCACTCGATCAGAGATTCGCTCCCCTGCACGGGGATTTGTCGGGGCTACCGCCGATCGTCATGCATGTCGGAACATCCGAGGTGCTGTATCCACAGATCGTCGCCTTTCACGACAAGCTCCTGTTGTCCGGCGTCGAAGTCGACTATGTCGAATACGAAAAGTTGTGGCACGTCGCGCATCTGCAGGCGTCGATACTGCGAGAGGCAGCTGATGCCGTGCACCATATGGGCGCATTGCTCGGCACGAGAGTGCGGACTTCAGAGGTTGTGTTCCCCGAGCCAACGAGTCGCGACCTCGTCTAGTTTCGCACCCTCTCGGACCTCGCCGATCATGTCGGCGAGGTCCGCGGTCGTCAATTCACCGGCGACCACGCCGAAGGCTTTGATTTCGTTCTCGTTCAACACGCCGTCTCGAAAGAGTGGTACGACGTTCTGGGCCCGGAATGCGCCTTCGTCGTCGTCGAGCGCGGTCAGATCCTTGGCCCTCGGCCCTGACGACGCGGTACGAATGACGCCGGCGGGCACGAACTCCGACCCTGTCACCGCGCCCGCCTCTACTGCTTCGACGACTGCCTCTTCGTCGGCCTCGATCCGGACCGAGGCAAAACTGCACCCGTATCGATCCCGCACTCTGTTCAATGCTTCGGCGTTCGCGACGGTGACCGATACCGTGGCCTGTGAACACCTCGACGCGATGTCGGTGATCGTCTCGGCTCCCGGAAAAGGGTTGACATCAGCGATGACCAGTGCCAGACCGTCTTCGGCGGCGGCATAGTCCGCGACGGACAACCCCTGCGGAAGCGACTTGTTGAGGTCGGCGAACACATCGTCCGCTTCGGTAGCCTCGGACGTCGAATCGAACGTGTCGAGGAGTTCGCCCATCAGCTCCGGCGCTACGTCTACGTCGCCTCGATCGAGTGCAGCCAGGGGGTCACCGCGGTCACCCTCGTCCAACTGGGTGCGCACCTCTGCTCCGGTCGAGCGAAGCGCTCCGGCGTAAATCTGCGCCAACAGCTCACCCTGCACGGTGTCCGAGGAACCCACCACGAGGGTCGAGGATGGCTGCTCAGCTGTCCCGCACGACATCGCGACGCACGAGAAGAGGGCTAGAACTACGACCCGCAGGCCTGACACACGCACTTTTCCACAAGCTCCGTTCACGGCCGATGTCGGTGGCAAGGTTTATCGTTCCACCACAACGGGAACTGAGGCCAACGAGATGCTCTTCGGGGCAACCCTATGTCTAGACTTGCTCGGATCACCATCCCGAGCTGCCGAGACAACCGGTCAGTCGACGCGCCGGTACCGATGGAAGGACCACATGAACATCACCCGAACCACACGCGTCCTCGCTGCACTGTCGATTTCGGCACTCGCGCTGACAGCATGCGGCAACAACGACGATCCCCTGTCCAGTGGCGGCGGCGAGAGCAACGGGGACACGAACTCCATCGTGGTGGGCTCGGCCAACTTCCCGGAGTCCGAGACGGTGGCAAATATTTACGCAGAAGCGTTGCGCGCCAATGGTTTCGATGTGGGTACCAAATTCAACATCGGCAGCCGTGAAGCCTACATACCGGCAGTCAAGGACGGGTCGATCGATCTGGTCCCCGATTACACAGGCAACCTCCTGCAGTACTTGGACGAGTCGGCAACGGCGACTTCGTCCGAGGATGTTCTGGCGGCCCTGCCCGACGCACTCGGTTCGGACTTGGCCGTGACGGCTCAGGCACCCGGTGAGGACAAGGATGCCGTCGTCGTCAGCCGTTCGACGGCCACAGAACGCAAGTTGACCACGATCGGCGATCTAGCGCCCTTCTCCGCGGACGTCACCTTCGCGGGCACGCCCGAGTTCCAGGAACGCGTCGGTGGGCTACCGGGGTTGAGTTCGAAATACGGACTCGACATCGCGGCAGGAAACTACGTTCCGATCTCCGACGGGGGCGGCCCAGCGACCGTCGAAGCTCTGGTCTCCGGCAAGGTCACTGCTGCCGATATCTTCACCACTTCGCCTGCGATCGCACAGAACGATCTCGTGGTACTCGAGGACCCGGAGAACAACTTCGCTGCACAGAACATCATTCCGGTGCTCAACACCGCGAAGCAGTCGGACAAGCTCACCAAGGTCCTCGACGCAGTGTCTGCGCAGATCACTACCGAAGAACTGATCGCCCTCAACACCTCTGTTTCCGGTGACGCCAAAGTCGAACCGGCCGCGGCGGCGAAGGCCTGGGTAGCGCAGAAGGGACTGGACAAGCCGATCAGCTGATAACTCGTCTATCGACGCAATGCACTTCACCGACGGTTTGCCGGTGCACCGACGAGAGGCACCCCTGTAGTGATCACTTTCGACAGTGTGAACAAGACATATCCGGATGGCACGACCGCCGTCGACTCGCTTGATCTGGTGATCGAACCCCAGTCGTTCACGGTCTTCGTCGGGCCGTCGGGCTGCGGTAAGACCACCTCGATGCGGATGATCAATCGCATGATCACTCCGACTTCGGGAGTGATCACGGTCGATGGCAAGAACATCGCCGACGCCGACGCCGTGAAACTGCGGCGCGGCATCGGTTATGTCATTCAGAGCGCCGGCCTGCTGCCGCACCGCACGGTCGTGGACAACGTCGCCACCGTGCCGGTGTTGCGTGGCGCCACGAGGCGCGCCGCGCGTAAGGCAGCATTGGGTGTTCTCGAACGAGTAGGCCTCGATCCAGCTTTTGCCTCTCGGTACCCGGCGCAGTTGTCCGGCGGCCAGCAGCAAAGAGTCGGTGTAGCCCGGGCACTGGCCGCGGATCCGCCGATCCTGTTGATGGACGAGCCTTTCAGTGCTGTCGATCCGGTGGTCCGCGAGGACCTGCAAACCGAAATGCTCCGCCTACAAGCGGACTTGAAGAAGACCATCGTGTTCGTCACTCACGACATCGACGAAGCCGTCCGTCTCGGCGACCACATTGCCGTTTTCGGGCCCCATGGGAGACTGCAGCAGTACGACAAGCCGGAGACCATCTTGTCTGCACCGGCCACTTCCTTCGTGGCCTCGTTCGTCGG
Source organism: Rhodococcus sp. PAMC28707 (assembly GCF_004795915.1). Classification (NCBI taxonomy): domain Bacteria; kingdom Bacillati; phylum Actinomycetota; class Actinomycetes; order Mycobacteriales; family Nocardiaceae; genus Rhodococcus; species Rhodococcus sp. PAMC28707. Next base: position 3,279,698 of record NZ_CP039253.1, on the reverse strand, counting down.
TCGCGATCGTGGCTATCGGGGACTCTCGTTCAGGTCGGCTCAGTCGGTCACCCTGCACTCGATCGACACTGCAACCGAGAGCGAAGTGAAGTCACTGCGCCTGGACCAGGGGCAGTGGGTTCTCGTTGTGGACTCGTCACGTCGTCCACTCGGTTGGATCGATGTCACCGGGGTCGAGAAGGTCCGCGACGGGCGGCCGCTGGAGGACAGCACCGCAGCGGGCGGGTCACTGTTCACCCAAGGTGGGGATCTGCGCCAAGCGCTCGACTCGGCAATCTCGTCGCCGTCGGGAATCGGGGTCGCGGTCGACGACACCGGAGCAGCCGTCGGAAGCGTCGACGCCGCAGAGATCCTCGAAAACCTTGCTGTGCAACGCAAGTCCGAGGACGAAGAGCGAAACCGCCACCACTTCGATTCCAAACACAACGCGTCGGGGCAACACAGCGAGGACGACAAGCAGTGAAGTGGCTGGTCGACAACTTCGATGTCGTCCTCGGCCTCGCCAAGACACACCTCTATCTTTCGCTTATTCCGTTGCTCATCGGACTGGTCGTTGCAATACCCGTCGGCACGCTCATCCGGAACACACGATGGGTGCGGCGCACCACGCTGACGCTGGCCAGCATTGCCTTCACCATCCCCTCACTGGCACTGTTCGTCACTATTCCAGCGATCGTAGGTCTCCCCATTCTCGATCCGCTCAACGTCGTCATCGCGCTGGCGGTGTACTCGATTGCTCTGCTGATTCGGGCCGTTCCCGAAGCGTTGGACTCGGTGCCGTTCGCGGTCGTCGATTCTGCCGAGGCCATGGGTTACTCGCCGATTCGGCGCGCGGTGTCCGTCGAGTTGCCGCTGTCGCTTCCGGTGCTGATCGCGAACGTCAGGGTCGTGGCGGTCACGAATATTTCGCTGGTGTCGGTCGGCTCGGTGATCGGCATCGGTGGCCTCGGTCAACTGTTCACCCAGGGCTATCAGCGTGACTACCCGGACCAGATAGTGGCCGGCATCATCTCCATCGTCTTCCTGGCGCTCGTATTCGATGCGGTGCTGTATCTACTCGGTCGTTGGCTCACACCGTGGACTCGCCTCAACTCGGCCTCGAAGAAGAAAGCCACCATCTCGCCAAGGGCCACAGTCTCGGAGGAGGGGTCGGCATGAACTTGTTCTCGGAGGCCTTTTCCTACATCTTCGACTCCGGAAACTGGGCCGGGCCCACCGGAATCGGCGCCCGCATCATCGAGCACATCTGGTACAGCCTGCTCGCCGTGGTGATCTCGGCGGCCATCGCGATACCCATCGGCCTGCTGATCGGACACCTCAGGAGAGGGGAAGCCCTCGTCGTCGGACTCGTCAATGCGCTCCGATCGCTACCGACACTCGGCATTCTGGTGTTCCTGGTTCTGGTCATCGGGCTTGGACTGGTGCCCCCGATCATCGCGCTGGTTCTTCTCGGCATTCCACCTCTCCTTGCCGGGACCTACTCCGGAATTGCGAACGTCGACGCCGATGTGGTGGATGCCGCCAGAGCCATGGGCATGACCGAACTGCAAGTGCTCTTCCGCGTCGAAGTCCCCAACGCGCTGCCGCTGATAATCGGTGGCCTCAGAAACACCACGCTCCAGATCATCGCCACCGCGACCGTTGCGGCCTACGTCAACCTCGGTGGGCTCGGTCGCTACATTTTCGACGGCCTGGCCCTCTACGACTACGGGCGGGTGCTTGTCGGTGCGATCCTGGTCGCGTTGCTGACCCTGATCGTGGACGGCCTGCTGGCCCTTGCCGTCTGGGCTTCGGTTCCGGGTACAGGTCGGCTGAAGCGCATGCCTTCGCGTGTGGCCGAGGTCTAGCTGACGAGGGATTCGGACACGAACGAAAAAGCACCCCGCACCATGCCTGGTTGAGGCAAGGTCCGGGGTGCTTCTTCTATTCGGTCCTACGCGACACCCTCGGCTCGCGCTGCTGCCGCAACTGCGTCCGCAACGGCCGGGGCTACGCGAGGGTCGAGCGGGCTCGGCACGATTTTGTCCGCAGCCAACTCATCGCCGAGAACCGAGAGGATTGCCTCGGCAGCGGCGAGTTTCATGCCTTCGGTGATGCGGCGTGCTCCGGCGTCGAGTGCGCCTTTGAACACGCCGGGGAAGGCGAGCACATTGTTGATCTGATTCGGGAAGTCACTGCGACCTGTCGCGACGATCGCGGCGTAGAGGCTCGCTCGCTCAGGGTGAATCTCGGGATCCGGGTTCGAGAGGGCGAATACGATCGACTCCGGTGCCATCGACGCGATGCAGGACTCGTCGATCTGTCCAGCGGAGACTCCGAGAAACACGTCGGCTCCAGCGAGCGCATCGGCAGCGCTTCCCGACAGCCCGCGAGGATTGGTCCGCGAGGCCAGGTCTGTTTTCACCGAGTTCAAGTCACTGCGATCGGCTGACACGATCCCCTTGGAATCGAGCACGACGACATCCGGAGTGCCTGCCGCCAAAAGAATGTTGGCGCAGGCGACACCTGCTGCCCCGGCACCGGAGATGACCACCTTCAACCCTGCAGTGGTGCGCCCCTGGACCTTCGCCGCGCCGTTCAGGGCAGCGAGAACGACGATGGCGGTGCCGTGTTGGTCGTCGTGCATCACCGGGCAGTCCAGAGCGTCGATGACGCGCTTTTCGATTTCGAAGCAGCGCGGCGCCGAGATGTCTTCGAGATTGACTGCACCGAAGCTATGGCGCAGACGAACGATGGTGTCGACGATCTCGTCGACGTCCTGGGTGTCGATGACGATCGGGATGGAGTTCAGGCCGGCGAATTTTTTGAACAGAGCCGCCTTACCCTCCATGACCGGAAGCGATGCGCGGGGGCCGATGTCACCGAGTCCGAGAACAGCCGAACCGTCGGAGATGACAGCGACGAGTCGGTCGGTCCATGTGTATTGCTTGGCAAGCGCGGCATCTTCCGCGATAGCGCGACTTACCTGAGCTACCCCGGGGGTGTACGCGATGGAAAGGTCACGCTGGGTCTCGAGTGGAGATGCCAGTTCGACGGACAGCTTTCCACCGACGTGTCCGAGGAATATCTCCTCGTCGGTGATAGCGGACAGGTTTGCTGTGTTGCTGATCGGTTCGGTCACGGTGGTCACGTTAGCTCCTATGGACTCCGGTTTCGATACCGTCCAGGAATTCGAGGGAGGTGTCACCGAGCGCGCCATCGTGCGGCTGCATCTGCGGGAGAACCGATTTGCACAGTCGGTACGGCGCGGTGGCGCCAAAACTGCAGTAGTCAGTGTGCCACTGCGGTCCGCGGGTTGGCAACATGTCGGTCGTCGCCACCGACAGGTGAGGTCAACTCCACCACTGAGTCCAGAGCAACACACCTGCGATGACAAGGACGACGGTCGATGCGAGAGCCGAAGAACCTCGACGACGATGATCGGCGAAGTGCTGCACGACGATGGCGGCGACTGCGGCTGCGATGTGGGCCACTACCGAGACCGTGCCCGGCCCGGGAAACGCACGTTGATTTCCAAGATACTGGGCGCCCACGACCAGGATGGCCATGACGACGAGCCCTGCTGCGACGGCCCCACTCAACGCTTTAAGCACACCCGTCAACCTCCTGTGATGAAGCCGCGGACGGAGTCCGCAATGAGCTGGACGGCAATTGCAGCCAGCAGTAGGCCCGCGATGCGAGCGAGCAGGGTGATGCCGCCGACACCCAGGATTCGTATCAATACCGTCGAAAATCTGAGCACTGCGAAGAACAGTATGTGAATGGTGACGATGGCAACCGCGACGGCTGCGAGGGACCCGACCCGCCCGTCGGCTTGGCTGACATAGACGATGACGGCTGCGATCGCACCCGGCCCCGCCATCAGCGGGGTGCCGAGGGGGACGAGCGCGACGTTGACTTCCTCGGCCTCGGTGCCACTACCTGCACCTCTGCCGGTGAGCAGTGACAGTGCGATGAGCAGAAGCAGCAGACCGCCTGCGCCCTGAAGCGCCGGTATTCCGATGTGTAGGTAGCCGAGAATGGCCTGGCCACCGATGGCGAAGACGGTGATGACCGTCAGCGAGACCGCAGGAGCTTGCCAGGCGGCACGATTTCGCTCTTCTTTGCTTTTGCGTCCAACCAAAGAAAGAAAGACGGGAATGGCACCGGGTGGGTCCATGATGACGAACAGAGTGATCAGGACCGTCAGGTAAAGAGTGGTATCGAAGCTCATACAGACAGTCCAGATGCCTGCGATACCAGCCGCTCGTAGTCGTCCACGTGCGTCATGTGCTGACCGAGCTTCAATTCTTTGTTTCCACCGTGATAGTCGGACGAGCCTGTGACGATCAGGTCGAGCTCGGCGGCGAGCTCACGGAGTATCCGAGCGTCCTCGGCGTTGTGATCGGCGTGGTCGACCTCGATACCCCCGAGTCCTCCGACTCCTCCGGGCTCGAGCGAGACGAGTTCACGGATCTGTGCGAGATCGAGCAGTCTTCCCCGGGTCCTGGCCCGTCCGTGCGCGAGCACGCTGACCCCTCCCGCTGCCGCGATCATCTCCACGGCCCGATCGAGCGGGGTATCGATCTTGGGGACGTAGTACTGGCTCCTGGTACTCAAGGGGCCGTCGAACGCTGCCTGCACGCTCGGGGCGGCGCCGGCGTCGACCAGTGCACGTGCCAGGTGGGGCCGGCCGGCCGACGGGCCGGTCCCTGCCAGAATGCCCTCCGGATCGATGCTGGGATAGTCGACGGCCAGTAACTCGGCCATGCGTCTGATCCTCGTGCTGCGTTCTTCGCGCAATCGCGCACGTTCGAGCGCGAAGGCTTCGTTCTCGGGATCGAACAAGTACGCCAGCAGGTGCACCGGAACCGGAGCACCGTCCTCGCCTCGACCGGTGCAGGACATTTCCATTCCGCGCACCACGGTCAGACCGGAAGGTGCCGCCTCCAGCGCCGCGTCCCAACCGGCCGTAGTGTCGTGATCGGTCAGCGCAACGACATCGAGACCTGCCGCGCGCGCCGCACGAACCAACTCCGCCGGCGTATCGGTGCCGTCGGACGCGGAAGAATGAGTGTGAAGATCGATGCGCACGAGGGAAAGTCTCTCAGGCGTACAGTTGCGCGTCGCTCGCCGCCCAGAACAGTCCGCCCTCGAAGAACCCGCCCTCGACGAAGGAGTGCAGCCATGCCATCTCTACCACCACGGCCTTCGCTGCCGTCCCTGCATTCGCTGCGGCCCTCTACTCGGTCTGCTGCTCGCGCGCCGAAAGTCCCGGTGCCGACCGCCCGCGCCATCGTCGACTGCGCCGTGTACGTCGATGGTGTCCGGCTGGATGGCAAGTTCACTCATTCCGCTGCCATCGCCGAGGTACGCAGGCGCGGCGACGGATTCGTCTGGGTCGGTCTGCATGCCCCGGACGAAAGCCAGATGAACAGTGTCGCCGCGTGCTACGGCCTGCACGAGTTGATGGCGGAGGACGCAGTTCACGCCCACCAGCGCCCCAAACTCGAACGATACGACGACGTTTCGTTTCTCGTTCTCCGAACTGTGAGCTACGTCGAGCACGAATCGGCGACGACGGCCAACGAGTTGGTCGAGAGCGGGGAGATCATGGTCTTCCTCGGTCGAGACTTCGTGGTGACCGTCCGGCACGGCGAACATTCCGGGCTCTCCGGCGTGCGTCATCGACTCGAGCAGAATCCGGAGCACCTGGCGTTGGGGCCGACTGCGGTTCTGCATGCCGTCGCCGATCACGTCGTCGACGAGTATCTGGCGGTGACGTCTTCGATCGAACGTGACGTCGACGTGATGGAGGAGGAAGTGTTCTCCCCCGACGATCACGTCCCGATCGAGAACATCTATCTACTCAAGCGCGAGGTCGTCGAGCTGCGACGCTCGGTCACGCCTCTCTCGACGCCGTTGAGCCAGCTCGTGCAGGGTGTGGACACTCCTGTTCCGAAGGCGATACGCCGGTATCTGCGCGATGTCGCGGACCACCACACGCTCGTCGCGGAGCGGGTGGCCGAATTCGACGAGGTGCTGAGTTCGCTGGTCGATGCTGCGTTGGCGAGGGTGACGATGCAGCAGAACATGGACATGCGCAAGATCTCGGCGTGGGTGGCCATCGCCGCGGTGCCGACAATGGTGGCAGGCATCTACGGCATGAACTTCGACAACATCCCGGAACTGCATTGGAAATACGGTTACTACGGCGTCATCGGAGTAGTTGCTGTCGTCTGTATCAGCTTGTTCGCGACGTTCCGGCGCAACAACTGGCTCTGACCGCCGGCAAGCCGCGGCGAACTCGGTGTGACTAGAGGGTCACAGCCGACCGGGCAGGGTCGCGAACGTCGATACCTGCTTCTTTCCATGCGTCCCGAAGCGCTTCGGCACCGCGCAGTCGTACCCATGCCGCCTCGGTACTGGTGATCGGAACCAACTGCAGAAATTTCACCGGCTCTGCAGGCTCCGGCAGCACCAGATCCTCGATCTCACTGTCTCCGAGCAACACCGCAGTGAAGGGCGCGCCCTTCCACAACGGTTCGCCGATATCGAGCAGAAGATCGGGGCGCAGAACCACCCCTTCCACCGACGGCGACGCCGCCAACTTGGCGATGTTCTGCAGGAACGAGGTGTCGATACCGTCGAAGACTCTCGTGATGAGAATGAGTTCGGCTCGGGGACCGCGGGTCGCGTCGGCGATCATCTCACTGGGATCGGACATGGGATATCGAGAGCAACCCAGAGTTGCGAATCTGGCGAACGCATCCTGCCGCGGCAGAAATGTCAGCACTTCCAACGATTCGAGACCGAGGAAGGTGACCGAGTAGGGGCGGGGATTCTCGTCCCCGATCTGCGCGACGAGGTGTGCGCGGACCGAGGAAATGACACTGTCGCTCACAGTGCCATCCAACACCACCGCGGTCCGAACGACGCGTTCGGTGCATCACGAAAGGTGGTTGTCGGTAGCGTCGGGCCCGTGGTCTCCGTCCTAGCCGTCTCCGACGAAACTATCGAGACCCTGTGGAGCACACAGGTGCGCTCGCTCGATGTCGACCTCGTTCTCGGGGCCGGCGACCTACCCTTCGAATATCTGGAATATCTGACGGAAGCGTTGAATGCGCCGTGCGTGTTCGTCCCCGGAAATCACGACGCGGACTTGACGGGATACTCGTCCGGGCGGGTCGGATGGATGCGCGCGGGCCTGCCCAGCGCCTGGCCAGGGCCGGTAGGTGCGGTGAATGCGGACCGCACGATCGTGTCGGCGGCGGGGTTGCGCATCGCGGGCCTAGGTGGATCGATTCGGTACAACGATGGCCCGAACCAGTGGACTCAACGTCAACAGCGTCGCCGAGCCAGGTCCCTCACCCGCACCGAGTCGTGGAAACGTACGGTGCGCGGCGACCTGCGCGGTGTGGACGTGCTCCTGACGCACAGCCCGCCGTTCGGAGTCGGCGACGACACCGATCCCGCGCACGTCGGATTCGAATGTCTGGACGACGTCGTCCGTTCACTGCAACCCCAGCTGCTTCTGCACGGCCACATCCACCCCCACGGGCAGACACCGGAAGACTTCGAGTTGCACGGGACCACCGTCCTCAACACGGTCGGATACACATTGCTCGAGATCGAACCGGGTGGCAGAGCAGCTGAGAACGCACCCACGATCGTGAGGCGACGACATGGCACGTGACACCGGCTTTCCCACCGCCGATGCGGAGAACGACTTCACACGGCAGCGCCGTCGCGCCGACATCGCACGATTGGTCGGGTGGTTGCGTCGACAACCTGACGACGTCAACACCATCCTGCCGTTCGACGAGGTCGTCGCCGCTCTCGGCAAGGTGGGTGAACGCCAACTCGGCTTGCAGGTCATCCGGGTCGACTCCATCGTCGGAAGCGTGGACCGCACACGCGACTTCGATCGATTCTTCCGACCGACCTCGGCACGGGTTCGGGAGCGGTGGCAGCGCCTCGCCGCCGCCCAACGACGCGGCGAGTCCATGCCGCCGATTCAGGTGTATCGCATCGGCTCGATGCATTTCGTTATCGACGGCCACCATCGGGTGTCCATCGCTTTCGCCATGCACCGAACCACGATCGACGCTTTGGTCACCGAGATCATCACGCGCATCTCCCCCGAGGGCATCAACAGACGCGGTGATCTGCTCATCAAGGATCACCGACGCATCTTCCTCACCCGCGTGCCCTTGGTCGGCAAGGCCCGCGACGCGGTGCAGGTCACCGATCCGTTCGAGTATGCGGAATTGAGCGAATGCGTCGAGGCCTGGGGTTTCCGGCTGATCCAGGAGCTATCCGAATTCGTCGATCGCCCAACCGTTGCCCGACGCTGGTTCGGCGAAGAGTATCTCCCCGTCGTCAGGATGGTGCGCGCCGCCGACATCTTGGAAGGTAAGACGGACGCCGAGGCGTATCTGTGGATGATCCGCGAACGGTATCGCCTGGTGCGCGAACATATCTGGAACGACGAGATCGTCTCCGAACTCCGCGAGCGGGCGCGAGACACTCGACGTTCGTGAACCTCGCATCGCAGTCGCGAGAGGCATGCGCGCCTTCCCCCTCCGAAGAAACTCTGATAAGCATTTAGGTGCACACATCAAGTTTTTTTGATGTCTCTTTGCTCCATCGAAATGTAAACGGGGTTCTTCCGCATGTCATCCGCGGTTCGCACGGAAGATCTACGACCGGGAGTTCTACTGCTGCCGGGTCTGTGCTTCGTGGTGATGACGGTTGCCGTCCTGCAGACGATGGTCATCCCTATCGTCGGAACGATAGGGATGCAACTCGAAGTCAGCCCTACCGCTGCCGGGTGGGTCATCACTGCCAATCTCCTCGCCGCCGTCGTCGCGACCCCGGTAATCGGCAGATTGGCAGACCTGCACGGCAAACGCCCCGTCCTCATCGGTGTTCTGCTGCTCGTGCTCGCAGGTTCCCTCGTCGCCGCAAGCACTCATTCGCTCGCACTTCTGATCTTCGGACGGGTACTTCAAGGTGTGTCGTACGCGCTGTTTCCGATCGCCCTGGCAATCCTTCGCGACGAAATGCCGCACAGAAAACTGGTCGGCTCGATGGCCATTCTTTCCGGCACCCTCGGCGTCGGAGGCGGGTTCGGGCTCGTCCTGACGGGATTGCTGACCGCGGACGGCGCCGACTATCACCGTGTCTTCTGGCTGACCTCAGTGTTCGTGCTCGTGGCTCTCGTGATCGCGTGGTTCGCCGTTCCAGCGCGAGCGCGCAGTGGCCTCGGCTCGGTGGACTGGTGGGGCGCTGTCCTCCTCGCAATCGCGCTGGTCCTGCTTTTTCTCGCGTTGACACAGGGCAGGGAATGGGGGTGGGGCTCGGTCACCACTCTTGCCTGCTCGATCATCGGAGCCATCACGCTCGCACTGTGGTGGATATTCGAAAACAAGACGCCGGCTCCCCTCGTGGCACCGCGTCTGCTCACGCACGGACCGCTGCTGGCGACGAATATCGCAACGCTCTTCGTCGGTATCGGAATGTTCGTCAACTTCCTTGCCAGCTCGTATTTCGTGCAGACACCTCGTGAACTCGCCGGTTACGGCTTCAGCGCAACCGTGCTCGGGGCCAGCGTCGTGTACCTGCTGCCCGGAGCTGTCGTCGGCGTCATCGCCGCAACCTGCAGCGGGGCATTCATCCGACGCTTCGGTGCACGACCGGTACTGATCACGAGCGGTGGAATCGGAGTCTTCGGTTTCGTGTTCTTCGTCTTCTTCCACACCGCCACCTGGCAGGTCGTTGCCGCGACTTCGATTGTCAGCGTCTTCGTCAGCCTCGCATTCGCGGCGATACCGAATCTGCTGATGGCCGAGGTCTCCGCCTCTGACACCGGCGTCGCGAACAGCGTCAACTCGATCGTCCGAACCGTCGGAACGTCCATTGCAAGTGCACTTCTCACCACCATGCTGGCCACCTACACCATTGCGGGAACCTCGATTCCACGCGAAACGGTGTATACGTTTGCATTCGTCGCCGGAGCGATCGCGTGCACCATCGTGGCCTTGGCTGCCACCGCAATACGAGTGCAACCCTCTATCCCTGTAACCGTTACCGAGGTTGCGCGCGACAGCGGGGTCGCACAGGTGCGCGGAAATCCCTAGTGAGCAACAGATTTCCGCGCACCTGAACCGCCTTACAGGGTCAGGTTTGCACCCGACGAATGGTCGAACACAGACACCTTCGCGGGATCGAACCACAACTCGATCTGGCTGCCCTCGGCTGCCTTGGACTCGGCTGCCAACCGTGCAACGACCTGCGCACCACCGAGATTGCCGATACCCGCATCGGCAGCCAATTCCTGTAGTTCCGCGGACTCGACCTGAGCACCCGCGAGAGTGAAGTAAGCGTACTTGTCACTGCCCATCGACTCGAGAACGTCGACTTTCGCGGTGAAGACCGCGCCGCTGATCTTCTGGTACCCGTCGATGAGTGCAGCATCCTCGAAATGTTCGGGGCGAATGCCGACGACAACTTCACGCCCCGGATTCTTCGACTTGATCGAGTCCATTCGGTCCAATGGAAGCTCGATGTCGCCGAGGTCGGTGGACACCCCGTTCGCGGTGAGCTGTCCCGGCACGAAGTTCATCGAAGGAGATCCGATGAAGCCGCCCACGAACAGGTTCTTGGGCTTGTCGTAGAGCTCCTGCGGTGAGCCGATCTGCTGCACGCGTCCACCACGCAACACCACGACCCGATCGCCGAGCGTCATGGCCTCGGTCTGATCGTGCGTCACGTACACCGTGGTGGTGCCCAAACGCTTCTGCAGCCTGGAGATCTCTGCGCGCGTCTGCACGCGCAGCTTGGCGTCGAGGTTCGACAACGGCTCATCCATGAGGAATGCCTTGGGGGTGCGAACGATGGCGCGTCCCATCGCAACTCGCTGGCGCTGGCCGCCGGAGAGATTCGCCGGCCGACGGTCGAGGTGCTGGGTCAGATCGAGGATCTTCGCAGCCTCCTCCACCTTCTCGTTGATCTCGTTCTTGCTGAGCTTGGCGAGAGTCAACGGGAACGCGATGTTCTGCCGAACCGTCATGTGCGGGTACAACGCGTAGGACTGGAACACCATCGCGATATCGCGATCTTTCGGAGCCTTCTCGTTGACGCGCTCCCCCGCGATACGCAGCTCACCGGACGAGATGTCCTCGAGGCCCGCGATCATATTCAGCGTCGTGGACTTTCCACACCCCGAAGGCCCGACGAGAATGATGAACTCGCCGTCCGCGATGGTCATGGACACGTCGCTGACGGCAGCGGCGCCGTCCGGGAAGAGCTTGGTGATGTTTTCGAGAACAATTTCGGACATGACGGTTATCCCTTCACTGCGCCGGACGTCAAGCCCGCCACGATGCGTCGTTGGAAAAAGAGCACGAAAACGATGATCGGAATGGTGATCACTACTGCTGCTGCAGCGATCGATCCTGTCGGCTCCTCGAACTGCGAGCTTCCGGTGAACTGCGCGATCGCCGCGGGGGCAGTGATGGACCGCTCGGTTGCGGTCAACGAGATGGCCAGCAGCAAGTCGTTCCAGGCGAAGATGAAAACCAAGATGGCGGCTGTCACGATGCCGGGAGCCGCCAGCGGAGCGATGACCTTACGGAAGGCCTGAGCTGGAGTGGCACCATCCATTTTCGCCGCTTTCTCCAGCTCCCAAGGAATCTCTCGGAAGAACGCGGAGAGCGTGTAGATCGCCAGCGGCAACGCGAAGGTGGTGTACGGGATGATCAGGCCCAGCCAGGTGTCGAAGAGGCCGAGAGCACGCTCGATGTCGAACAGCGGAGTGACGAGCGAGATCTGCGGGAACATCGCGATGAGCAATGCGACACCGACGAGCAACTTCTTGCCGGGGAAGTCCAATCTTGCGACGGCATATGCCGCCATCGTGCCGATCACGACGGCGATGACCGTGGTGATGAGACCGATTCCGATCGAGTTGATCAGAGCCGAGGTGAACTGACTGGTGGAGAAGATTCCCTTGTAGTTGTCGAACGTGAAGGACCGGGGAATGAACGCGCCATCGGTGATAGTGGCCGTCGACTTGAACGACAAACTGATGATCCAGGCCAACGGAACGAGCGCGTACAGCAGGACGAGGACATTGATGACCGTCCAGCCGACCTTCTTACGAGGCGTCACTGTCGTCATTATTTACGGCCTCCGTCGTCCGAGCCCGGCGCCGAAGCCCCGAACAGCTTGATGAACACGAACGCGATGATGGCGACGCAGAAGAAGATGAGAACGCTGATCGCCGAACCGAGTCCGAGATTGAAAGCGCCGAACAGGTTGTCGTAACCGAGAATCGACACCGAACCGGTGCCGTTGCTGCCCTTGGTCAGTACGTAGATGTTGTCGAAGATGCGGAACGCGTCCAGGGTGCGGAAGAGAACTGCGACAAGGATTGCCGGCTTCATGAGCGGAATTGTGATGCGCAGCAATCTTGTCCAGGCTCCGGCACCATCGACCTCGGCGGCCTTCAGCAGATCGTCCGGCACGAGTGCGAGCCCAGCCAGCAGCAGGAGAGCCATGAACGGCGTGGTCTTCCAGACCTCGGCGAGCACGATGATCGCCAACGACGGGAACTGTTCGGTGAGCGGTGCACTGCCGTCGGGAAGAAGGTTGGCGAGATACCCGGTGCCCGGCGTCCACGCGTAGTACCAGCTGTACGCCGCGGCGACTGTCACGATGCCATACGGAATCAGAACCACGGTACGAACGAGTCCGCGACCGAAGATGGTGCGGTGCATGACGAGTGCCACGGCCAACCCGAGGACGAACTCGATGATCACCGACACGATCGTGATTCCCACTGTGACACCGAACGCCTGCCACCAGTAACTGTCCGACAAGACGGTGAGGTAGTTCGAGAAGCCCACGAACTCGCGGTCGTCGGGAAAGGCCAAGTTGTACTTCTGCAAGCTGAGCCAGAATGCATAGACGATCGGATACCCGGTGACGGCCACCATGATGATCGCGGCGGGCGCAACCAGCATGAGCCCGAGTCGACGCTCGGCCTTCTTACCGTCTGATATCTGCTTCAGCGCATCCTGCCTGGCCGGCGCGACGGACCCGGATTCGGGCTCGGTGGTCGGTGCGCTCATGGGATCAGCCCTTCCGAGTTGACGGCCTTGGAAACGAGATCGGCGAGCTTGTCCACGTCGGCGACAGGGTCGATGTTCTGCGGTGGATTCAGCGCGTCGGTGAGCAGAATCGAAATGGACTGATAGGCCGGGGAAACGGGTCGGACCGCAGCGTTCTCGATCGAGTTGAGTACGCCTTCCCACGCTGGGTAGACCGCCTGGAACTCAGGATCCTGGTAAAGCTTCCGCAGGACCGGCGGCACGCCGCCGTTGACTGCGTTGTTGCGCTGGTTCTCCTCGTTCGTCAAGCATGCGACGGCTTCCCAGGCGAGGTCCTCGTGTTGGGTCGTGTTCGCGACGCCGATGTTGAATCCGCCGATCGTGACCTTGGCGGGCGTGTTTTCCTCGACAGCTGGATACGGAGCGCTTCGGAAGACCTCGTCGATTGCCGCATCCTGTTGATCGGCAGGGACATTCGAAAGATCGAGAAATGGAACCGCACCGGCGACCGCATTCTCTTTCAGACCGGGCAGGACGAACGGGTAGTTGACCTCGAATGCGGAGCTACCTGCTTCCAGTCCGAGTCGGGCCGTCGCTTCGTCGGTCTGGGAAATGGACGGATCTGCACCATCCGCGGTTGCAACACGTTTCATGATTTCGAGTGCTTTTTCGGTAGCTGCGCGATGCTCCGGAGTGTCGTTGAGGGTGACAGTCGTACCGTCATCACCGACAACCTGTCCGCCCGCGCTGACCAGGAGGCTGTTGAACCACACCATCAGGCCCTCGTACTGCTTGGCCTGAACCCCGATGTACGACGGCTTGCCCTCTGCAGCATTCGCTTCGGCGACGTCGATCAGCTGATCCCAGGTTTGCGGGGGTACGCCACCTGGGACCTGGTCCGGGCGGTACCAGAGCAGCTGCGTATTGGAGTTGAGCGGAACCGCGTACAGCTGGTCCTGCCATTCTGCCGTTGCCAGAGGACCTTCGAGGGTCGACCCGTCGCGCAGTTTGGCGGACAGCTCTTCGGGAACCGGCAGCGCCCAACCTGCTTCGGCGAACTCCGCCGTCCAGACGACGTCGAGCGTCATCAGGTCGAGTGAACTGTCGTTGCCCGCCAACCGTCGAGCCAGCTGAAGCCGCTGATCGTTGGCGCTCTTGGGGAGTGTTCTCTGCTCCACGGTGTAGCGGCCCCCCGACGCCGCCGAACAGGCCTGCGCGGCAGCCGCATATTGCTCGGCACCGTCCGCGGCTGTATAGAAACTCAGCACCGGAGTGCTGCTGTCCGACGATCCACATGCCGCCAACAGCGGAGTGACGACCAGAGCAGCTGCGGCCAACACCCCTATCCTGGTTGCGTTTCTCGGCCTCGGACCACGTTGTCTCGGCACTTTTCGCCTCCGTATTTTCGATTACTCGCGCAGCAGTTGCTCTGGTCTACCCTGCGCGTAAAGAAACGTAACCGAACTCACAGTCCTCGAGGCGAAATTGGGACTATTCCGTAATGTCCGACAGATAACTATCGGGTCAGATCGATAGTTTTGCGAGCATGTCCCGAGCCTTTTCGGCACTCTTGGGCTCGCACAAGACGTCGTAGCGACCAGCGACGAGCTGCATGCTCGACGCGAAGTCACGTTGACCGCGCGTTGCTGCGTACGGAATGGCGGTGGAGATGAGACCGAAGATGATGCCGCCGACGATGCCGATGGCCAGAGCACCGAAAAGGTTGCCGTTGGTGAAGATCCCGAGCACGAGGCCGAGGAATACGCCCAGCCATGCGCCCGAAACAATTCCTCCGCCAATCACTTTGGCCCACGTGAGTCTGCCGAGGACTCGCTCGACCTGCATGAGGTCGACGCCGACGATCGTGACGTCTTGAACGGAGAACTCCTGATCGGAGAGGTAGTCGACAGCCTTCTGGGCCTCGGCGTAGGTGGGGTAGGAGCCGATCGGCCACCCTGACGGAGGCGTCGGAAGTCCTTGGCCACCGCGGCCGGACTGCGAGAGTGGATTCGTCATGTATCCATTGTGCCTGGGAACGGGCACAACAGATACCCGTTGTGGTGTTTCACCATGCCCTGTGCGTTGCCGGGCAGAATTACGTTGCCGGCGGCGTGAACGAGGTCGTCCGTGTCATGCCTGCGACTCTCCCCTTCGCCGACACGACAAGCGCCATCTTTCGGCTGGCTTCGTCGATCATCTCGTCCCCCAACATGACAGCACCACGGCCGCCGCCTGCTGCGGAGGTGTGGAACTCGTAGGCGTCGAGAATCATCTCGGCCTTGTCGAAGTCGGACTGACGCGGGCTGAATATCTCGTTGGCGGCGTCGATCTGCGTCGGGTGCAGTACCCATTTCCCGTCGAAGCCGAGGCCCGCGGTGCGACCCGCGGCGCGCCGGAACGCGTCGAGGTCGCGAATCTGGAGGTACGGTCCGTCGATCGCTTGTAGCCCGTGCGTGCGCGCGGCCAACAGGATGGTCATCAGAATGTGGTGATAGGCGTCGCCGGTGTCGTAGCCTTCCGGTTGTTCGCCGACGACGAGTGTGCGCATGTTGACGCTGGCCATCAGGTCTGCAGGCCCGAAGACGAGGGTTCGAACACGAGGACTCGCCGTAGCGATCGCGTCGATGTTGCGCAGACTTCTCGCACTCTCGATCTGTGGTTCGATGTCGATCGCGCCCACCGGCAGACCGGCGAGCTTTTCAACCTGCGTGAGCAACAAATCGAGCGCCTGGACGTGCGAGGCGGTCTCGACCTTGGGGAGCAGGATCGCATCCAGGTTGCTGCCTGCACCGGAGACGACCTCGATCACATCACCGTGCGTCCACGGCGTGGTCCAATCGTTGACGCGGACGACCTTGATCTGTTCGCCCCAGCCGTCGGAGTTGAGCGCCTCCACTATTCGTCCGCGCGCTTCGACCTTCGCGATCGCGGCGACCGCGTCCTCGAGGTCGAGAAAGATCGCGTCGGCGGGAAGTGTCTTGGCTTTCTCGATCATCTTCGCGGAACTGCCGGGAACGGCAAGAACCGATCGACGCGGACGGTCTCGCTCCACCGAAGTCACGTTCACGCCACCCCTGTCTGATTCTCTGAAATATCCGTTGACGCTCTAACCTTGACATCATGGCAGCTCTGAGCAAGGTATTTGCGGCCAGGCTGGCGGGCCTGGTGGTTCTCGGTCCCGATGGTGAGTCGATCGGCCGTGTGCGCGATCTGGTCATCACCATGCGCATCGGACGCGCCCAACCGCGCGTGCTGGGTGTGGTCGTCGAACTTTCCACGCGCCGAAGAATTTTCGTGCCGATGCTTCGGGTCACGAGTATCGAGCCGAACTCCGTGCAACTCAACACCGGCAACGTGAGTCTGCGTCGATTCACCCAGCGCGCGAACGAGATTCTGGTCTTCGCGCAGATTCTCGATTCCAAGGTCCGCGTCGACGACCCAGAGCTCGAAGAGATGCACGATGTCGACTCGATCGTGGTGGATCTCGGGATCGAACTGACCCGTACCCGGGATTGGCTCGTCGCTCGTGTCGCAGTGCGGCGCCAGCGTCAACGGCTCGCCCGACGCGGCGCGATCCACGTTGTCGATTGGCAGCACGTGCAGGGGTTGACGCAGAACGAGCTGTCGTTGCCCGGCCAGGGCGTCGCACAGCTTCTGATGCAGTTCGAGGACCTGCGTGCCGCCGACGTGGCCCACGCGATGCGCGAACTCCCCGTCAAAAGGCGCATGGAAGTGGCGATGGCGCTCGACGACGAACGCTTGGCCGACATCGTGCAGGAGCTACCCGATGACGATCAGGTGGAGTTGATGCATTACCTGGGCGTCGACCGTGGGGTGGACGTGCTCGAAGCGATGGACCCCGACGACGCCGCCGACCTGCTGGGCGAGCTGCCGAAGACCGAGGCGGAATCGCTACTGCGACTGATGGACCCGGAGGACTCGGCACCGGTTCGCCGTTTGCTCGCGCACTCTCCCGATACGGCCGGTGGAATGATGACGCCCCAGCCGGTCATCCTGACGGCGTCGACTACCGTCGCCGAAGCACTCGCACGGGCGCGCAATCCGGATCTGACTCCGGCGTTGGCCTCGTTGGTTTTCGTCGTTCGACCGCCGACCGCGACGCCTACGGGGGCGTATCTCGGATGCGTTCACTTGCAGCAATTGCTGCGTGAACCGCCCGCAAGCTTGATCGGTGGTGTGCTCGACAGTGCGCTTCCCCGACTCTCCACCGAGGACAGTTTGACGACCGTCACGCGATATTTCGCGACATACAACCTGGTCTGCGGCCCGGTAGTCGACGATGAGGACCATCTGGTGGGTGCGGTAACGGTGGACGATCTTCTCGATCACCTGTTACCGGAGGATTGGCGAGAGCAAGAGGTGGCCGGCCGATGAAGGAAACAGCCCGCCAACGGATGGACACCCCACGCGGGACCAAGCTGTTCAACTTCCACCTCGACGTCGACGTGGGCAGATCCGGTGAGAAGGCTGCACGGTTCCTCGGCACCGGGCGCTACCTCATCATTCAGACGGCCATCGTCATCGTCTGGATCTTCCTCAACGTCGTTGCGGTCAATCTGCGCTGGGATCCATACCCGTTCATCCTGCTCAACCTCGCGTTCTCCACTCAGGCTGCGTATGCGGCGCCGCTGATCCTGCTTGCGCAGAACCGTCAGGACGACCGCGACCGCGTGTCGCTGGAGGAAGATCGCGCGCGCGCGCAGCAGACCAAAGCGGACACCGAGTTTCTCGCCCGCGAACTCGCGTCACTGCGCATCGCCGTCGGCGAGGTCGCCACCCGCGACTATCTGCGCCGCGAACTCGACGAGATCAGGGAACTTCTCGAACAGTTGAATGGCGACTCGCCGACGCCGGTGAAGAAGTCCAGAAAGAAAGCCTCACGTCCCGCGTCGAAAAGTGACGGGGAGACGTGGGGGTCCGGCACGGAACACATCGAATAACGTTTCAGCGGCGGCTTGACCTCGCACGACACGCTCTATAACGGCGCGGTAACGAAATCATCTCGAATCGGGTACCCTCGACTCCGGAATTCAAACGGAAAGCCTCGAAACAACGGGGCGACGAGGAGGTACCAGGCGTGGGACGTCACAGAAGAGCATCGAACTCCACAATGCGACGGAATTCGGTGATCGCTCTGACCGGCCTTGTCCCCGCAGGTCTCATCACCGCGGCTTCCAGCGCAGGAGCAGCGGAGTACCTCCCGTTCATGGCATCGGAGTCGACGACCGAGCAGTCGGAGCCCGTCGTCGAGACTCCACGTCCCCTCGCATCCGAGACCGACGCTCAGCCCGTCGCCGCAGCCGAGGCACCGGTCGCACTGGCCGTCGCAATCCAGGCCCCGCAGCCTGCTATCGCGCCGACGCCCGAGCTACCTACCTCACTGATGGCCAGCCCGATCGCCATCCCCACGGTCAACGTGTCGGCATACAAGAACGCCGAGCAGATCCTGACCACCGAGCTCCCGGGTTGCGGTATCAGCTGGACCGTCATCGCCGGTATCGGCCGCGTCGAGTCGACGCATGCGAACAACGGCAAAGCAGATGACGCGGGCGAATTGTTCGAACCGATCCTCGGCCCCCGATTGGACGGCTCGCTCGCCGGAAACAACGTCATCGCCGACACCGACGGGGGCGCACTCGACGGCGACCCACATTTCGATCGCGCCGTCGGACCGATGCAGTTCCTACCGGAAACCTGGAATCACTACCACGCCGACGGTAACGGCGACGGCATCTCCGACCCCCAGAACCTCTACGACGCAGCTCTCGCCACCGGCAAGTACCTCTGCGACGGTGGACTGGACCTGCGTGATCTCGGCCAGACGACCAAGGCAATTCTGCGGTACAACAATTCGATGGCATACGTCGCGAATGTGCTCGCCTGGTCCACCGGCTACGCAACCGGAATCGTCCCGACATCGGACGAGCTCCCCCGCATCCACTAGCGTCGGGGCCCCGATAGCATGGGGTCATGGCAGTCCTTACGGAATCCGACGTCCGAACAGCACTTTCGAAGGTCATCGATCCGGAAATTCACAAACCGATCACCGATCTCGGCATGGTCAAGAGCGTCAAGATAGGCGACGGCGGCGCAGTCGAGGTGGGCATCTACCTCACCACCGCTGGATGCCCGATGAAGGGCGAGATCAGCGAGAGCGTCAAGAAGGCCGTCGCCGACGTCCCGGGAGTCGGCATCATCAACGTCGAGCTCGATGTGATGAACGACGAGCAGCGCACCGAACTCCGCAGATCCCTTCGAGGCGATTCCGCCGAACCCCTCATTCCGTTCGCCCAGCCCGGATCGCTGACTCGCGTGTACGCCGTCGCATCGGGCAAGGGTGGGGTCGGAAAGTCTTCCGTCACGGTCAACCTCGCCGCATCGTTGGCAGCCCGTGGCCTGTCGGTGGGTGTGCTCGACGCCGACATCTATGGCCACTCGGTTCCTCGGATGTTCGGCAACGATGCCAAGCCGACCCAGGTGGAGAAGATGATCATGCCGCCGCAGGCTTACGGCGTGAAGTTCATTTCCATCGCCCAGTTCACCCAGGGAAACACCCCCGTCGTCTGGCGCGGTCCTATGTTGCACCGCGCCTTGCAGCAATTCCTCGCGGACGTGTTCTGGGGAGATCTCGACGTCCTTCTTCTAGACCTTCCGCCCGGCACCGGCGACATCGCGATCTCGGTGGCGCAATTGGTTCCCAGCGCGGAGATCCTCGTCGTCACCACACCGCAGCAGGCAGCAGCGGAGGTAGCCGAGCGCGCAGGAGCCATCGCACTGCAGACCCGCCAACGTATTGCCGGAGTCGTGGAGAACATGTCCTGGCTCGAACTGCCCGACGGCACCCGCATGGACATCTTCGGATCGGGCGGCGGGCAGGACGTGTCCGAACGATTGACCAAAGCTGTCGGGGCCACTGTTCCTCTGCTGGGCCAGATTCCGCTGGATACCGCGGTACGAGAAGGCGGTGACAACGGGATTCCCATCGTGCTGGGTCACCCCGAGACTCCGGCCGCGAAGGCACTCGAAGCCGTCGCGGCGAAGCTCGCCGTGCGTGAGCGGGGGCTGGTCGGCATGTCGCTGAGCATCGATACAACCCGCCGGTAACCTCGAAACACTTGCCACTCGGACACAATCCGGTAGAGAGTGGCAACCATGAAAACGCCGAAATCGAACGGCCGTGGCGCAGTGGCGTTGGCGTTCGTGCTGTTCTCCGTTCTACTGGGATCAGTTCTAGCACCCGCCGTCGCAGCCGCCCAGCCGGCTCCGCCGCCGGGTCAGAACTATTCGATCGCAACCGATATCACGTTCGCTCCGTTCGAATTCCAGGACGAGAGCGGCAAACTCGTCGGCATCGACATGGATCTGCTCGCGGCGATCGCAAAGGACCAGGGATTCGAGTACGACGTCAGCCCAGTCGGATTCGACGCTGCACTGCAGGGCGTCACCGGCGGCCAGTTCAACGGCATGATCGCCGGAATGTCGATCACGGACGCCCGCAAGGCTACCTTCGACTTCTCCGAGCCGTACTTCGATTCCGGCGTACAGATGGGTGTCCTCGACTCCAACGATTCGGTCACGTCGTACGAGGACCTCCGCGGTAAGACCGTCGCGGTCAAGAACGGCACCGAAGGCGCCACCTTCGCCGAATCCATCAAGGACCAGTACGGATTCAGCACTCGGTATTTCGCCGATTCCTCGTCGATGTTCGACGAGGTCCGAACCGGCAACTCCGCCGCTGTATTCGAGGACTACCCAGTGCTGGCATACGGCATCAAGCAGGGCAACGGCTTCAAGACCGTCACCGAAAAAGAGCCTGGCGCCAGCTATGGCTTCGCCGTCGCGAAGGGTCAGAACGCGCAACTGCTGGAGGAATTCAACGCCGGCCTCGCGAACCTGCGCGCCAGCGGCGAATACGACCAGATCCTCGACACCTACCTCAATTCCGCTGCCAGCACCGATGACAACTCGATTCTCGGACTGATCAAGAGCACCTGGAAGCTCCTGCTCGAAGGCCTCTGGCTGACGATCCTGCTGACTGCAATATCGATCGCGATCGCCCTGGTACTCGGCGCTGTCTTCGGCCTCTTCCGAGTATCGGCGAACATCGTCCTACGCGGTATCGGCACGACTTATGTCGATGTCTTTCGTGGCACACCGCTTCTCGTACAGGCATTCTTCATCTACTTCGGTATCCCTGCTGCACTGGATTTCCAGATGTCGGCATTCACCGCAGGCGTCATCACACTCTCACTCAATGCCGGCGCCTACATGGCCGAGATCGTGCGAGGCGGCATCCTCGCTGTCGACAAGGGCCAGATGGAAGCGTCGCGGAGCCTCGGTATCGGCTATCTGAAGTCGATGCGCAAAGTGGTGATGCCGCAAGCAGTTCGAACGATGATCCCGTCGTACATCAATCAGTTCGTGATCACGCTCAAGGACACCTCGATCCTGTCGGTCATCGGCCTCGCCGAATTGACCCAGACCGGCCGAATCATCATCGCGCGCAACTTCCAGTCCTTCAACATGTGGCTGATCATCGGCGTCATGTACTTCATCATCATCATGGCCCTCACCAAGCTGTCGAACCGGATCGAGAAGAGGATCAACAAATGACCGCGGACCTGAGCAAAGCTGTGCCGGTCGAAGGCAAGCCCGGCATCAAGATCGCCATCAAGGACCTACACAAAGCATTCGGTGACAACGAAGTGCTCAAGGGCATCGACGCCGATATCGCAAACGGTGAAGTGGTGTGCATCATCGGGCCGTCCGGATCCGGCAAGAGCACGCTGCTTCGGTGCCTCAACAAGCTCGAGGACATCACCGGCGGCCACGTAGTCGTCGATGGCATCGACCTCACGGACAAGAACGTGAACCTCGACAAGGTCCGGCAGAACATCGGCATGGTGTTCCAACATTTCAATCTCTTCCCACACATGACGGCCCTCGAGAACGTCATGCTTGCCCCCGTGGAGACCAAGAAGGAATCCAAGGCCGAGGCCAAGAAGTCCGCGCTCGAACTGCTCGAGCAGGTCGGCCTCTCCGATCGTGCCCACTACAAACCTGCCAGCCTGTCCGGTGGGCAGAAGCAGCGCGTCGCGATTGCCCGAGCCCTGGCGATGAGCCCGTCGATCATGCTGTTCGACGAGGCGACCTCGGCCCTCGACCCCGAAATGGTCGGCGAGGTTCTCCAGGTGCTGCGCGATCTGACGAAGGGCGGCATGACGATGGTCGTCGTGACCCATGAGATGGGGTTTGCGCGCGAAGTGTCCGACCGCATCATCTTCATGGCTGAAGGAGTCATCGTCGAAGAAGGTACGCCCGATCAACTTTTCGGGAACCCGCAGAACCCGCGGACACAGGACTTTCTGAACAAGGTGCTCTGACCGGACGACGCGCGAACGGTCCGTTCGAGCAGCACCGCGAACGGGCCGTTTTTCGGGCCGAGAAGACCTAGGTGGCGTCCGAATCGATCGGCGGAGTCTTACCGGCCGGAAGTTTCTTCTCCAGTGACGGCTTACTTTCCGGCGTGGACACAGATCCCTTGGTCGAAGAGCCGCTGGCCGAGGACCCGGTGGTCGGCTTCTTGGAATCGAAGTTGCCGGTGAAGATCGAGTCGTCGCCGTCGAGCAAGTGCTTGGTGATGACCGCGCGCGGGGTCATGCCGCGAAGCTGATTGAGGTCTGCCAGGGGCTTACGGAGATCCTCGAAGTCCGTGCCGAGCTCGTCTTTGAGCTGCTGACTCGCGCCGTTCGCGTAGTCCTTGACCTGACGGATCGACTTGCTGACCCAACTGATGGCGCCGGGAAGCCGGTCAGGACCAAGGATGACGAGCGCTGCTACCAGGAGCACGACGAGCTCTCCCCAGCCAATGTTGCCGAACACCTCGTCAGCCTACTTCCTCAGTCCGAAATTGGGGTGACGGTGACATCGACCAACCGACCCGACCGGATCAGCTGCACCGGCGTCGACTCACCGATCCGGCTCGACTGCACGGCGACGACCAGTTCGTCGGCGCTCGTCACAGTGCGATCGCCGACCTTGGTGATCACGTCGCCCTCGACGATGCCTGCTTGCTGAGCGGGCCCACCGGCACGCACGTTGGCGACTTCGGCACCGGACGTCGCATCGTTGATGACCGAGCGCGCGTTGATGCCGATGTCCGGGTGTTGCATCTTCCCGTTGGCGATGAGCGACTGGGCGACCTTGGTGACGTCATCGATCGGAATGGCAAATCCCAGCCCCACCGAGCCGCCGCTTTCGCTTCGGATGGCCGAGTTGATCCCGATGACACGACCTTCGGCGTCGATCAGGGGTCCCCCGGAGTTACCCGGGTTGATCGCGGCATCGGTCTGCACGGCATCGATGACGGCATCGGTGTCGGTACCTTCACCGGACAGGCGAACCGGACGATCGAGCGCGCTCACAATGCCCCGGGTCACTGTCTTACTCAAGCCGAGAGGCGAGCCGACTGCTACGACGTCCTCGCCGACCTGGACGTCTGCAGAATTTCCCAATTGTGCGACCGTCAGATTTCCGACGTCGGTCTTGAGTACGGCCAGATCCGTCTTGGTGTCGCGGCCGACGATCTTCGCGGGCACCTTGGTGCCGTCGGAGAAGGTCACTTGCAGCGTCGCACGGTCCGGGTTGGTAGCCGCCATCGAGATGACGTGGTTGTTGGTCACGATGTACCCGGCTCCGTCGATGACGACGCCGGATCCGGTACCTGCGTTCTCGCCGAGAGTCACCTGAATCGAGACGACGGCCGGCAGGACTGCGTCGGCCACCTTGGCGACCTGACCCTGTGGGAGGTCTTCGCCACTCGATTGAGTCAGGTTTACCTTCTGACTGGTCAATGCGCCCGTCACTTCAGCAGTCTCACGGCCCACCAGCCCGCCGACGAGGCCGATTGCCAGGGCGATGGCCCCGAGCACCACGAGAGTCTTGGGTGCGACGCGCTCGCCGAACAGCACCTCCCGTACGCCGAGCTTGGGTCCGTCGGGCGCGACCAGGGGTTCCGGTGTCGGTTCGGCGGCGTTGCCCAGCCGCACCGAGGAATGCGGGTCACGCCACGGATCCTCTGGTACGGGCCCGGGTACCACCTCGGTGGATGTTCGGTCAGGGTCGCGTTGTAAGGACTCGGCAGCGTCCGTGGGGCGGCCGAACGCCTCAGCGAGAACTGGGTCGGGCGTGCGCACCGCAATTCGGGGAGACGGCTCTGCCCGTCGGCCTGGAGGTGTGAACGACCCCTCGTGGCCCTCCGGACGTCCGAACGCCGCAGCAGACGCCGGATCCACCTCGGGCCGGTAGAGCGGCCTTGGAGGCAGTCTGGGGGCCTCGGGATCTGTATGGGTGCTCACGCGCACAGGCTACCGACGACGCCTGCGGATACCCACAACGGAGGTGACGATCGCCCGTTTGCTGCGGCTGATCGCATCCTTGGCTTCGGTTGGTTCGCACATCGGAATCTGGCTGAGCAGACCGCGAAGCGAGTGGGGCATGGACAACTCACCCGCGCCTTGCAAAGCACTACGCGCCTGCTGCTGAGCATCCACCTCGGCGGAGCACTCATGGCACTCGGCGATGTGGTGGGCGGCCCGTAAGTAGGCCGTCATTCGAAGTTCGCCGTCGACGAAGGCGGCAACTGCTTCACTGGCCAGATGCTCGGTCGAGCTGAACTGTCGTGGCTTGCGGGCCTGCGTCATCCAACCCTCCTCGTAGCTACTGGACACTTGCGTGATCCGGCTCGACCTTCCCGTTCACTCGAAGATACTCGCGAAGCGCTGCGCGTCCACGGTGGATTCGACTTCGGACGGTTCCGAGCTTCACACCGAGTGTTGCACCGATCTCTTCGTACGACAGCCCTTCGATGTCGCACAGCACGATCGCGGCGCGAAACTCCGGCGCCAACGAGTCCAGCGCGGACTGCAGATCAGGGTCGAGGCGTGCGTCGTGGTAGATCTGTTCCGGGTTCGGGAGCTCGGAAGGGACCCGGTCGTAGTCCTCGGGTAGCGCTTCCATTCTAATCCGATTGCGTCGACGGACCATGTCGAGAAACAGGTTGGTGGTGATGCGGTGCAGCCAGCCCTCGAATGTGCCGGGCTGATAGTTCGACAGCGAACGGAACACACGAATGAACGTGTCCTGTGTGAGATCCTCGGCATCCTGCGCGTTGCCGGACAGCCGGTATGCCAAACGGTAGACGCGGTCGCCGTGTTCGCGAACGAGCTCGTCCCAGGACGGCATCGTGTTCTTTTCGCCGGTTGCGTCGAATACGGCGGTGCCGCTCAGATCCGCTACAGCAGCAGAAT
The DNA here is from genome assembly GCF_004795915.1 of Rhodococcus sp. PAMC28707. NCBI lineage: Bacteria > Bacillati > Actinomycetota > Actinomycetes > Mycobacteriales > Nocardiaceae > Rhodococcus > Rhodococcus sp. PAMC28707. Next base: position 3,254,275 of record NZ_CP039253.1, on the reverse strand, counting down.
CGGCGGGCTCGGGCAATCGAGCTGTGTCTCGATCTCCGTTGATCTTGTAGATAGTTGGATCCTCCTGCTCAGGACCACGTTGGTGTAGCTCCCGTGCCGTGTACAACCTGCGGCTCCGCCGAGATGTTCCCGCGTGTGTCTTCTCGATCAAGCGATCTCCAGTAGCTTGTCGCATCCGGGTGTGCCCACCGTATGAAAAAGCTGAGGTGCCGCTGAGAAAGTGGCACGCAGATCAACCGAGTCGCTCAGCAGGCTTCGCTGCAGATCAACCGAGTCGCTCCGCAGGCTTCGCTGCAGATCAACCGAGTCGCTCCGCAGGCTTCGCTGCAGATCAACCGAGTCGCTCCGCAGGCTTCGCTCCAGATCAACCGAGTCGCTCCGCAGGCTTCGCTCCTGCCACGATAGCCTCGGCATGTGCTGACAAATGCCGAGAAGTTGCTCACCTACGCCGAGGACTCCGTGCAGGAAGACGAGATCCTCGTCAATGCTCGTGAACGCGCTGACGATCTCGGTGCCGCACCCGTGCCGCCGTCCGTAGGCGCGGTACTGAGCATCTTCGCGCAGATGCTCAGCGCCAAGACCGTCGTCGAGGTCGGAACGGGTGCGGGAGTGTCCGGCCTATGGCTGCTCGACGGGATGCGCGAGGACGGCGTGCTCACCACCATCGACACCGAACCCGAACATCAGCGCGCCGCGAAGGAAGCGTTCCGTGCCGGCGGTATCGCGCCGTCGCGGACGCGCCTCATCAACGGATGGGCGCTCGATGTCCTCCCCCGCCTCGCCGACGACACCTACGACTTGGTGTTCATCGACACCAGTCCGGTGGACCACCTGCATTTCGTACAGGAGAGCGTGCGACTACTTCGCCCCGGCGGAGTTCTGGTGTTGCACAACGCCTTGCTGGGCGGGCGGGTTCCCGACTTCACGCAGCGTGACGCCACTACCGTCGCCGTCCGCGCTGCCGCTCGCGCCATCGCTGAGGACGACCGCCTCACGACCGTCCTACTCCCCCTCGGCGACGGGCTGATCTGCGCCTCACGGAGCTAGATTTCAGGGCAGCTCGATCCGGGGCTGCTAGATCCAGATGCCCTTGCCGACGGTGACGATGCCGCCGGCGGAGACGTTGAAGCGTTCCTTGTCGCGCTCGACGTCGACGCCGACGATTTCGCCGTCACCGACGACGACATTCTTGTCCAGGATTGCCCGGCGAACGACCGCACCCTTGCCGATTTTCACCCCGGGCATCAGGACGCTGCCCTCCACGGTCGCGCCACTGTCGATCATGACGTTCGAGCTCAGAACCGAATTGCGAACCGTTGCCGCCGACAGGATGGAACCTGCGCCCACAATGGATTCCTGGGCGAGCCCGCCCTGCACGAATTTTGCGGGCGGAAGGTTTTCGGCGGCACTGCGAATGGGCCAGCGACGGTTGTAGAGATTGAAGATCGGATGCACGGACACCAGATCCATGTGCGCGTCGTAGAACGCGTCGATGGTGCCGACATCACGCCAGTAGCCTCGGTCGCGTTCGGTGGCACCGGGAACGACGTTGTCGTTGAAGTCGTACACCGACGCCATGCCCGCCTCGACGAGAGCCGGGATGATGTCACCGCCCATGTCGTGGTCGGAGTCGGAGTTCTCGGCGTCGGCTTTGATGGCGTCGATGAGCACCTTGGTGGTGAACACGTAGTTGCCCATCGAGGCATAGGTGACGTTCGGGTCGTCGGGAGTCCCCGGTGGGTGCGCCGGCTTCTCGAGAAACTGGGTGATGTTGCCGTTCTCGTCGGAGTCGATGCAGCCGAATGCATACGCTTCGCTACGCGGAACCCTGATGCCCGCCACGGTGACGCCTGCACCCGAATCGATGTGCTGCTGGACCATCTGTTCCGGATCCATGCGATAGACGTGATCGGCGCCGAAAACGACGATGTACTCGGGGTCCTCGTCGTAGACGAGGTTGAGCGACTGGAAGATCGCATCGGCGCTGCCGGTGTACCAGCGTGGGCCGAGCCGTTGCTGCGCCGGTACCGGCGTGATGTATTCACCCGCGAAACCCGACAGGCGCCAAGTTTGCGAGATATGGCGGTCCAGCGAATGGGACTTGTACTGAGTCAGCACGCACAGCCGGAGGTATCCGGCGTTGACGAGATTACTGAGCACGAAGTCGATCAGTCGATATGCGCCACCGAATGGGACGGCGGGCTTGGCTCGATCGGCGGTCATCGGGTATAGACGTTTACCCTCACCGCCTGCCAGCACAATGCCTAGTACGTGCGGTTGTGTCCTCACGTGCCCAACCTATCCGCACCGGATGAACCTCGCCAGCAGTACACGCGGTTCGCGCGAGGAATGTAGGTTGTCAGATGTGCGCGTGGCAATGATGACAAGGGAATTTCCGCCTGAGGTTTACGGCGGCGCAGGTGTACATGTGACCGAGCTATCGGCACAGTTGAGATCCCTGTGCGAGGTAGACATTCACTGTATGGGGGCGCCGCGCGATACCGCGCAGGTTCACGATCCCGATCCCGCATTGGCAGGGGCCAATGCCGCCCTGACGACACTGTCCGCCGAATTACGGATGGCCAACGCAGCGGCAGGCGCCGATGTCGTGCACTCGCACACCTGGTACACCGGGCTTGCCGGGCATCTCGCGGCCGAACTGTACGGCGTGCCGCACATTCTCACCGCCCATTCACTCGAGCCTCGCAGGCCGTGGAAGGCCGAGCAACTGGGCGGCGGTTATCGCATCTCCTCCTGGTCCGAACGCAACGCCGTCGAGTACGCGGATGCGGTCATCGCGGTCAGCGAGGGCATGGCCAAAGATGTCCTCGACGCCTATCCGCGCCTGGATCCCAGCCGAGTTCATGTGGTGCGCAACGGCATCGACACAGAGAACTGGCATCCAGGTCCAGCGGCAGACCCCGAGGATTCCGCGTTGGCCGACATCGGCGTCGACCCGAACAGGCCGATGGCGGCGTTCGTCGGACGCATCACCCGCCAAAAGGGTGTCGGCCACCTCATTGCGGCAGCGCATCATTTCGACCCCTCCATTCAACTGGTCCTGTGCGCGGGCGCGCCGGACACCCCGGAGATTGCCGCCGACACCGAGCGAGCAGTGGCCGAACTCGCCGAGACCCGATCGAATGTGTTCTGGGTTCGCGAGATGCTACCTACCGAAAAGGTCCGCGAAATACTTTCAGCGGCAGACGTATTCGTATGCCCGTCGGTGTACGAGCCTCTCGGGATCGTCAATCTGGAAGCTATGGCCACCGAAACTGCCGTCGTCGCATCCGATGTCGGCGGCATTCCCGAAGTGGTCGACAACGGTGTCACCGGACGCCTCGTGCACTACAACTCCTATGAGCCACAGGTGTTCGAACGCTCGTTGGCTGACATGGTCAACGCTGTCGCGCTCGACCCGAAGACCGCGACGGCGATGGGCAAAGCTGGTCGAGCACGGGCCATCGCCGAATTCTCGTGGGCTGCTATCGCGCAGCAGACGGTCGAGGTCTACAACGCAGCGCTGGCGGCCAGGGCCCGGTAAGTTCCGACGGTCACCGAGGCAGTCACCTCGACGGTGTCCGGTAGAGCTGCGATTGCAGAGCGGCGCGCGGCATCAGTGGAATGCCGCGCCGACGGGCCCATCCCCACAAGGCTTGCGATGCTCAGGTGATCGAGGGCCATCGTGAACTCGATGCGGGTGGTATCCGTCTGCTCGAAGCGTCCGGCGAGAGCTTCTCCGAGGCGGCGCGCCTTGTCCTCGTCGACGCTGAGGAGGCCGAGGGTCTCGATCAGTTCCTGCTGATGATGTTCGGTCGGCGTGACGACGACCAATACTCCGTTCGGAGCGAGAATGCGCCGTAGCTCGGCGGCGTTCCGCGGCGAAAACACGCAACTGACCGCATCGATCGATCCGGTACGCACCGGCAGTGGTTGCCACACGTCGGCCACGATGGATCCCAGTCGCGGATGCGCACGAGCCACTTTTCTGGCCGCCGGCTTGGACACGTCGAGTCCAACACCCCTCATGCGCTCGAACGTCTCGAGTACCGCCGCCAAATAGTGTCCGGTACCCGCGCCCACCTCGAGAACGGTGGCGGGATCGTGTGCCGACATGGCCGCTACTACGCCAGCGATGATCCGATCGAAGTGTCCGCGGTCGAGAAACTCCGACCGCGCCTCGATCATCTCGGCGGAATCACCGACGATCTTGCCTGCGTTTCCCGCCAGCAAACTGACGTAGCCCTGCCGTGCGACATCGAAGGTATGCCCACGGTCGCACCGCAATACGCGACCGTCCTCGATGGCCGCGAGATCCGAGGTGCAGTGCGGGCAGACCAGTAGATCCATCACTTCGCTCAGCATTTTTGTTCTCTCCGTATGGACTGGCATCACCACAAAGCCCCGTTCGCCGACTTCGCGCACGGGGCTATGGGTAGAAAAGAACAGCAGCTATGCGGTGACGCCCCTCAATTCCTCACCGAGTGCTGCTGCCTCGTCTGGGGTGAGTTCGACGACCAGGCGCCCACCGCCTTCCAGCGGCACCCTCATCACGATTCCTCGTCCCTCTTTGGTTGCTTCGAGGGGACCGTCTCCGGTCCGGGGCTTCATCGCCGCCATCCTCTGCTCCCTCCAGATCTGCGCCACACTGCACTGCGCCTCGGCCAAAAAAGATTTCTCGCCGCAGGGCGAGAAAGGTTCTTGAACACTATTCTTCCCTATCGAGCCCGATATCGGGAACTGGAGTCGGTATTGAGGGCTGGCATCAGACAACCAGACAGGTGATCGTCCACCATTCCGGTGGCCTGCATCAGCGCGTAGGCCGTTGTCGGTCCGAAGAACCGCAGGCCACGACGCTTGAGGTCGGCGGCCATCGCCGTGGACTCCGCGGTCACCGCCGGCACCTCGGAGGCGTCGACGAGCCTGCTCGGCCGCGGCGCCGGCGCGAACGACCACAGCAGAGTGTCGAGATCGGTTCCAGCCAGTTCGAGGACGACCCATGCGTTGGATATCGTTGCGGCGATCTTGGCCTTGTTGCGGACGATGGAGGCATCGGCCATCAGCCGGGCGACGTCGTCCTCGTCGAAGCGAGCGACCTTCTCCGGGTCGAAACCCGCGAACGCGCGCCGAAAGCTTTCGCGTTTACGCAAGATGGTGATCCACGACAGGCCGGATTGGAACGATTCGAGGCACAGTCGCTCGTACAGGGCGTCCCGGCCGTGAACTTCCCGGCCCCATTCGGTGTCGTGATACTCCCGATAGAGGTCCTCTGCCGTAGCACCCCATGGACAGCGCAGTAGACCGTCCGGTCCGGGTACCGCCGTCATTCCTCGGACTTCGCTGCTGCCAGAGCAGACCGCAGCAGATCGATCTCGGCACCCAACCGGTCGAGGGCCCAATCGACTTCGCTCTGCTTGTAGCCACGCACCGTTTGCTGAAATTTCAGCGTTCGAACATCGTCGCCGGTCACACCTTCTGCGGGCAGCACCGTGGCGGTGGTGCCCTCTGGTAGCGGGCCGAGTTCTTCACCGCGTCCGAACACGAGGCTTGCCACGAAGAAGAGCAGGGCTGCGATCACAGCGATGATGACGACGTAGAGAAGGAGCGTCAGCATGGACCGATCGTCTCACGCAGCCCTGCCCGTCACACGTGCAAGGTGTTGATTGCCGGTCGATCCTCCAACGAGACCGCCGTCGAGAACGGGACGAACGAGTCCCCGTCGACGCGGAACTGTGTGAGCCCGGCCCCCGAGTCCAGGATTCCGCATCGCCCCAGCATGGTGCCGACGATCTGACGACTCATGGCACCGAGTTCGATGAGCGGACGATTCCGGTGCTTGCGTACACCGAGATTGACCTGGCCGATCGCGTCGAGGCCGAGCCGGTCGTAGGTATCGAGCAGCAGTCCGATCTCGACGCCGTAGCCGGGCGCGAACGGGACGGCAGACAACAGCTCGCGGGTGCCGGCGTACTCACCACCGAGCGGCTGGATCACGCTGGTCAATTCCGGACGCATAGCTGCCAGCATGGGGCGGGCGACGAGCTCGGTGACCCGCCCTCCACCGTTGGCGTCCTCGCCGCCGCTCACCCGTAACGGGCGCCGGTAATACCCCTTCACCAGATGGATTCCCTCGACCGTCAACAGCGGCCCCAGCAGCTTCGGAACGAAGGCCGGGTCGGGGTTGATGAGGTCGGAGTCGACGAAGGCAATGAGGTCACCGCTCGACGCCGCGACAGCGCGCCACAGCACTTCGCCTTTGCCGGGCACGGGTTCGAGTCCCGGAATTGCTTCCTCTCGACTGATTACTCGTGCACCCGCTGCCCTTGCACGTTCGGCAGTGGCGTCGGTGGACCCGGAGTCCAAGACGATCAGTTCGTCGACCAGACCTCCCAGCAAGGGGTGGATCGTGTCGATGACCGCGGCCACGGTCCGTTCTTCGTTGAGGGCTGGTAAAACAACCGAGACGGTTCGGCCCTTCTTCGCGGCTTCCAGCTCCGCCAGAGACCACGACGGTTCGTCCCAACTGTGCGAGGCTGCCCACGATTCCCTCACAGCCGTTCGGTCGGCCAACGTCATGCGAGCCCCCTGACGGTTCGTTCGGGAATCCTCGTCCCCAGAATTGCGGCAACCATGTCCACGACTCTCCTGGTCGATGCGACCTCGTGCACTCGGAACATGCGAGCTCCGCCTGCTGCGGCCAACGCTGTCGCTGCCAATGTTCCCTCCAACCGGTCGGCGAGTTCTACACCTAGAGTCTCGCCTATGAAATCCTTGTTGCTCAGCGCCATGAGCACTGGCCATCCGGTGTTTACAAGAACGTCCACTCGCCGCAACAACTCGAGCCCGTGATAGGTGTTTTTTCCGAAATCGTGGGTCGGATCGATCAGAATCGAGTCGCGGCGAACTCCGGCAGCAAAAGCCGCTTCTGCTGCTTTCGTCACTTCGGCGACGACGTCGGCGACCACATCGGTGTATCGAACGCGGTGCGGACGCGTGCGTGGCGTCGCGCCTCCGGTGTGTGAACACACGATCCCGACGCCCTCTTCTGCAGCGACTCCAACGAGATCGGGATCGGCCCCCGCCCAGGTGTCGTTGATCAGATCTGCACCGACTCCGCACGCGAGCTTTGCTACCTCGCTACGCCAGGTATCGACACTGATCAGCAGATCGGGATATTCGCCTCGAATGGCTTCGACGAACGGAATCACGCGGCGAATTTCCTCGGCCGCGTCTACCACATCACCGGGTCCGGCTTTGACGCCGCCGATATCGACCATGTCCGCGCCCTCCGCGACAGCACGGTGCACCGACGCCATGGCCGCGTCGTCGGTGAAATTCGCACCTTTGTCGTAGAACGAATCCGGGGTGCGGTTCACAATCGCCATGACGAGTGCGCGGTCGGTGGCGACCGGTTTGCCGCAAAGGGTGCTCATGAATCAATAGTGGCATCCCTTCGCACACCGACACCTTCGCGCAGCTGAACTAGGACTGCGTCAGCGCCCACGTTGGCCCAATGACGAACCCCGCACCCCTGTTCGTCGAGCTCGATGATGTGGAACTGCTCGATCACCACCGGGACCCCTTCTGCTGGTATACCGAACAGCGGCGTGCCGGTATGTGTTCCGCGCATCTCGACTCTTGCGGCCAGGCGGTCACCTTCACCGAACAGGTCCATCACGGACACCTGCAGATCCGGCATTGCCGATCTGAACATGCCGATCGCATTTTCGAGATGTGCCGCCATGTCTGGTTCGTCTGCACCGAACGGATGTCGATCCACTGCGGTAGGGGCCAGTGCTACACCGACCACCGCCAAGTCACCTTTTCCGAATCCGTCTTCGAACACACTCCTGACTCGCAGCTTGGCTTGCTGAATATCCATGAGGTCCTCAATTCGTTCCAGTAGCACTCGGATTAATATGTCTATAGTGGAAGCAATGAACGACGCAGTCAAGAGGGTCTACAACTCTGCAGTTCGTCGAGACCGAGCCGCAGCGACACGCCTACGCATCATCGATTCGGCGCGCGCGCTCTTCCTCGAACGCGGGTACGCCACAACCTCGGTGCCTGCCATCGCAGCGGCGGCCGAGGTCTCACCCGACACGGTCTTCCACATATTCAGAAGCAAAAGAGAGCTACTGAAAGTGTTGGTGGACCTCGATATCGGCGGAGACGACGATCCGAAGCCGATCATGCAGCGCGGCCACGCCCTCGCCGTCCGAGACGAGCCGGATCAGCGGGCGCAGATTCGGCTTTTCGCACATGGAATTGCCGGGCAGGTAGCCCGCATCCGCGAAATCGACGACATTCTCCTCGGTGCCGCAGCGGTAGATGCCGACATTGCTGCTCTCCGCACGGACATCCAGGATCGCCAACGTAAGGCAGCGATGACCCAGATGGCGTCGTGGATCGGTGCACGCGGCCCCCTGGCCGTCGACATCGACACGGCGGGCGTCACGATCTGGGCACTGACCAGCCCCGAGATGCACCGCATGCTGTGCGACCGCTCGGGCTGGTCGACGGACCGATTCGGCCAGTGGCTGGAAGTCACACTGACCGCATCGCTTCTTCCCTAACCTTTGGGGGCCTTGCCTGCAGCTACCTCGTCGACGTATCCGTCGTACGCTTTGTCGTACCCACCGGACTTACCGCGTAGTACGTACAGTTCGGCCTCGGGGTCGTCGCCGTAGCCGAGCTTGCGCAGGGCAACCTTCTGGCTCTTGAACGTCGAGGTCTGCTCGAGACTGTCCACGACACGGACGAACAGCGGAACCGCGTACGAGGGCAGTTTGTCGTAGAGATGCTCGGCGACCGATTTTCCATCGAAGCTCTCACCGTCACGCAACGTCACCGCAGCCATACCTGCCTTGCCGTCGGTTCCTTCGATGTCGACGCCGTACACGACCACACCGTCCACCGATGGGTGTCCGCCGAGCGCGCCCTCGACCTGCGTCGTGGCGACGTTCTCTCCCTTCCACCGGAAAGTGTCACCGAGTCGGTCGATGAACGCGACGTGCATCCAACCCTGATGCCGGACCAGGTCGCCGGTGTCGAACCAGCAGTCTCCATTTTTGAAACCGTCTCGAACGAGCTTCTTCTCCGTCGCCTTCTCGTCCGAGTAGCCGTCGAACGGCGCGCGGTCGGTGACCTTGGACAGCAAAAGACCGACCTCGCCGCTCGCGACCTTGCTAAGCCGGCCGTTGCTTCCGCGCTTCGCCTTGCCGGACTCCTCGTCGTATTCGACGACGGCATACGGAAGTGGGCAGATGCCTGCAGTCTTCTTCATGTTCAGAGCGTTGATGAACGCGATGTTGCATTCGCTCGCGCCATAGAACTCCGCAACGCGCGAGATTCCGAAACGCTCGGTGAACTCTTCCCAGATCTCGGGGCGTAAGCCGTTGCCGACGATGAGCTCGATCGTGTTGTCTCGGTCCTCCGGCCGCTTCTCCTGAGTCAGCAGGTAGCGGCATAATTCGCCGATGTAGGTGAACGCGGTCGCCTTGTTGACCTTGACGTCTTCCCAGAAGTTGCTGACCGAGAACTGTTTACCGATGGCCATCGCCGCGCCGCCGGCGAGCACCGATGACAGCGTCACCGTCAGTGCATTGTTGTGATAGAGCGGCAGGCAGCAGTAGATGACGTCGTCTTCGCGCAGCCGCACACCCATGTTGCCCAGCCCGGACATCGACTTGAGCCAGCGGAAATGGCTCATCAAACTTGCCTTCGGCAGGCCGGTGGTGCCGGAGGTGAAAATGTAGAAAGCATTTTCTTTGGCCTGAATCTGCGCAGTCACCGACGGGTTTTCCGCGCTGGCATCCGCCGCGAGTTCGGCAAGCTCGCGCATCGGCAGAACCACGCCCGCCTCGGGAGCTTTGTCCAACGAGTCGAGCGCTTCCTGAGCGTTCTCGTCGAGGACAAGAACGGTCGCCGACAAGATACCGAGGCTGTGTTCGAGGACGTTGCCGCGCTGGTTGTAGTTGAGCATTCCTGCCGTAGCGCCGAGCTTGACGGCAGCAAGGGCCGCGAAGAGCGCCTCGGGCCTGTTCTTGCTGAGTACACCGACCACGTCGCCGCGCTCTACGCCCAGGTCCGTGAGCACGTGGGCATACCGATTGACGATCGCGTTGGCGTCGGCGTACGACACCGATTCACCTTCGAATCGCACGAAAGGTCGGTCTCCGCGCTTGGCAGCGGCATCCTGGAACACCAGGCCGATCGAGGCCTTGTGATGAGGTTTGCGAGTAAAGCCCAGGACACCGCGCAGCATGCTCGGCACCTCCGTCACCATTTTCGGCAACGCGACCGCGAGGTCGGTCAGTCCAATCTTCTGACGGGCATCGACAGCCATGTACTCCCCTTCGAGCGATGTGATCCCCATTACCTTACTCCAGAGTAACCTTAGCTTTCATCGAGGAGAACAGGCGGCTAACGCATCGGCCACGGTGGCTGTCCTGATCAGCTTGTCCAGTGCCCGTTGTTGGACGAAGCCCGTCGAGGACAGCCCGTCGAGCCACTGCAACAGACCCGCGTAGTGGTCCGTCGGATCCAGTAGTACGACTGGCTTCTCGTGCATGCCCAAATACCCGGCCGTCCAGGTTTCGAACAGTTCCTCCAGCGTTCCGATGCCACCGGGTAGCGCGATGAACGCGTCGGCCCTGTCTTCCATGATCTTCTTGCGCTCACGCATGGTGTCGGTGACGATCAATTCATCGGCATCGAGGTCGGCGACTTCTCGATGTACGAGAGCTTTCGGGATCACACCGACGGTGAAAGCACCTGCAGCCCGCGCAGATTCGGCTACCGCTCCCATCATCGAGACGTTCCCGCCACCGGAGACCAACTGCCATCCCCGTTGACCGATCGCGGTACCGAGTTCACGCGCCAGCTCGAGAAACGAAGGATCCACCGGCCCCGACGCACAGTAGACGCACACCCTGATTACGACAGCTTCGCTCACTCCGACTCTCCGCAAACGCTGCTCACGATCTGCACTGCTTCCTCGACGCTGTCGGTACAACGAATCAGGTCCAGGTCGGCCGAGGAGATCTTGCCTTGTGCGACCAGTGTGTCCTTGATCCAACTGATGAGACCGGACCAGAACTCTGTGCCGATCAGGACAATCGGAAAGCGCGTCACTTTGCCCGTCTGCACCAGCGTGAGAGCCTCGAACAATTCGTCGAGAGTGCCGAAACCGCCTGGGAGACAGATGAATGCCTGGGAGTACTTCACGAACATCGTCTTCCGTACGAAAAAGTACCGGAAGTCGATACCCAGATCTACCCAGTCGTTGAGGCCTTGCTCGAAGGGCAACTCGATGCCGAGCCCGATCGAGTAGCCGTCGACAGTACTTGCTCCGCGGTTCGCCGCTTCCATGATTCCAGGGCCGCCGCCGGTGATGACCGCAAATCCCGCTACCGCCAACGCACTTCCGAGCTCGCGGGCTGCCTTGTACTCATCGTGATCACGCGGGGTTCGAGCCGAACCGAATACCGTGACAGCCTTCGGCACCTCGGCCAGAGCGCCGAAACCCTCCACGAACTCACTCTGAATTCGTAGCACCCGCCACGGGTCGGTGTGAGTCCAGTTTCCTGTTCCGCGCTGATCGAGCAATCGTTGATCGGAGGTCGATGATTCGGTGTTGCGTCCGCGACGCAACGTCACCGACCCCATGTGTTTTGCTGGCGTCTCCATGTTTTACAGGCTATCCGGCCGATCTACCATCGGGACCACAGGTTATCCAGTGGTCAGGTATCCCCGTAGAACAGCCGTGACATTCGTGATCTGATCGGTAGGGACCCGCTCGTCGCGCTTGTGCGCCAAGTTCGGGTCTCCAGGACCGTAGTTGACCGCCGGAATACCGAGCGCCGAGAACCGCGACACGTCGGTCCAGCCGTACTTGGCCCGAAACCGCCCACCGGCCGCCTCGATCAGCGCCGCCGCTGCAGGTGCGGCGAGTCCAGGCAACGCACCTGGTGAAGAATCGGTGACCTCGAAACCGAGATCGAGCCCGTCGACGACGCCACGAACGTGCTCGATAGCCTGCTCGACACTCCGATCGGGGGCGAAGCGGAAGTTCACATCCAGCTCGGCTGCGTCGGGAACGACATTGCCTGCCACGCCACCGGAAATACGGACAGCCTGCAGACCTTCGCGGTACAAGCAGCCATCGATATCCACCTCTCGCGCACTGTATGCAGCCAACCTGTTGAGAACAGCGCCGAACTTGTGAATTGCGTTGTCCCCCAGCCATGATCGCGCACTGTGCGCCCTCGTTCCACCCGCCGAAAGTCGCACTCGCAGCGTGCCCTGGCAGCCCGCCTCGATGAATCCACCGGACGGCTCACCGAGAATCGCCACGTCGGCCGCAAGCCACTCCGGCAGTTCACGTTCGATTCGGCCCAGGCCGTTGAGCGTCGCGTCGATCTCTTCACAGTCGTAGAACACCAGCGTGATGTCGTGCGCAGGGTCGTCGATCGTGGCGGCGAGATGAAGAAAGACAGCGTCACCAGACTTCATGTCGACCGTGCCACAACCATGCAGGACATCGCCCTCGACACTGTCGCGTTCACGTCTGCTCGGCACATTGCCGGCGATCGGGACGGTATCGAGGTGACCGGCGAGCATCACGCGACTGGGAAGCCCACGATCGGTGCGCGCAAGAACCGCATTCCCGCTCCGGATTATCTCGAAACCGACCGTCTGTTCACGCAGCGCGACCTCCACCGCATCGGCGATCACCGACTCCTCCCGCGAAACGCTGGGTATGTCCACCAGCGCCGCTGTCAGATCGATGGGGTCGGAATGCAGATTCAAAGCCGGGTGCGAACTCACCGTACGAGACTACTTCCAGATCGTTCCGCAGCAACAACTCCCGCCACTCCCGCCTCTAAAGTGCGCCTCCGGGGATCTCGTACACCGCGCCATCGAATCCTGCCCGGAACAGCTTTCCAGCAGAGAAACCCTGTTCGCCACGGCCGTAGATCAGAACACTCGACAACGGAATGCCACTGCCGAGGACGCAGTACTGCCCGGGTGCATCGATGCGAACTACTTGCCCGCGAGCGTTGAGCGGGACGACGGGGCGGCCTGCGGAATCGAGTGTCAGACCGTCCGGTGCGCTCAACGCATCGACACCGGAGAAGTCGAGAATGCTCTCCGGCCTCGATGGATCGGCGACAGGGATTCTGCTCACGCCGGAGTTCACGAACGTCCGAGACACATACAGGTACTCACCCCCAGGATCGAGCACGGCGCCGTTTGCGCTGGGGAACCTTGCCCACTCGGAATTCACCGATCCGTCGGGGCGAACTTGCCCGATGAGACCACCGAAGTCATTTGTCGCATACACAGTCCCATCGCCGGCGACCGCGAGCCCGTTGGCAGCACTCAATCCCGACGCAAATGGGCTGAGTTCGAGCGTATCGATGTTCAGCCGAACGATGCCCGCAGCCTTGACGAGATCACCGACGAACACGCGGGGGTCGGCGCCGTACCCGACGAGCAAGGTGCCGTCCGGCATCCAGGCGAGAGCGCCACCGCCGCCGCTGGGCACCGTCGCGATGGGGTATGCAGCCTGGCCCGGCGCATCGATCCGGTAGACCCGGCCAGTGACGATGTCGGTTGTGTAGAGCCTGCCTTGCCCGTCGACCGCCAGGCCTTCGAGAGCCGCCCCGTCGATCTGGGCGACCTTCACCGGCGGTGCGCTCACCGCAGCACACTCAGGCGCCGCGGACGCCGTCGGCGCCTGCAGGATCGCTGTTCCACCTGCCATCAATACAGCCGATACAGCAACCGTGCCCCACCGTCGGAATTGTGCCCCCAAAGTCATGAATCATGTTTAGCACGCACGCCCGCCGCCCTCACGCTTCTACCTTCGACGACACACGCCGTATCCTCGGTACCTGTGAGCGCACAGGGAGCATCAGCAATAGGCATTGCCAACATCACCACCAGCGGAGTCGTCCTCGACACCTGGTACCCCAGCCCCGAACTGGGCGGTAACGGGCCCGTCGGCACCACGCGGCTCGAGGGGTCGGACATCCCCGCCGAGTTCGCCGCCCTCGTCGGCCCGGACGAGGCTCGCGGAGTCGACGTCGTCGCCGTCCGAACGACCATCGCCTCGCTCGACGACGCACCGATCGACGCGCACGACGTCTACCTGCGCCTGCATTTGCTTTCGCATCGTCTCGTTCAGCCGCACGGGCTCAGCCTGGACGGCCAGTTCGGCTTTCTTGCCAACGTCGTATGGACCAACTTCGGACCGGCAGCAGTCGACGGTTTCGAGACAGTCCGCACTCGCCTCCGTGCACGCGGCCACGTCACGGTCCTCAGCATCGACAAGTTTCCCCGTCTCGTCGACTACGTCGCGCCGTCCGGCGTCCGGATCGCCGACGCCGATCGTGTCCGCCTGGGCGCGTATCTGGCGAGCGGAACGACGGTCATGCACGAGGGATTCGTCAACTTCAACGCGGGCACGCTCGGTAACTCGATGGTCGAAGGCCGAATCTCGGCCGGAGTCGTCGTCGGTGACGGCTCCGACGTCGGCGGTGGCGCGTCGATCATGGGCACACTGTCCGGCGGCGGCAAGAACGTCATCTCGGTCGGCGAGCGTTGTCTGCTCGGTGCCAACTCCGGACTCGGCATTTCCCTCGGCGACGACTGCGTCGTCGAGGCGGGCCTCTACATCACCGCGGGAACCAAGGTGACCGGACCGGACGGCACCGTTGTGAAGGCTGCGACGCTCAACGGAAACAGCAATCTGTTGTTCCGTCGAAATTCGGTATCCGGTGCCGTCGAGGTCGTGCCGTGGAAGGGCACCGGCGTCGAACTGAACGCCGCACTGCACGCCAACGACTAGATGGATCGAAGGGAGTCGAGGGTGGCCACCACTGCGCGTGCCGCCTCGACTCCCTTGCGCTCCAGATGTGCGGTGAAGAACGCCGAGTGATCGGCGTGCTCGTGGAAGTGGTGGGGCGTCAGCACTACGGAGAACACGGGTACGTCGGTATCCAGCTGGACTCGCATCAGGCCGTCGATGACCGCTGATTCGACGAATTCGTGCCGATAGATTCCGCCGTCGACGACAAGCGCGGCAGCAACGATTGCCGAATATTTACCCGTACGCGCCAGACGCTGGGCGTGCAATGGAATCTCGAATGCGCCTGGGACCGCGAACTGGACTACCGACGCTTCCGGATAACCCTGCGCCGCCAACTCGGAAACGAATCCCTGGCGCGCCCGGTCGACTATCTCACTGTGCCACGTCGCTTGGATGAAAGCGATGGATCCGAGTTGCTCGTTCGTCATGAAAGATGATGTTAGTCGTCGAGCAGATCGATAGTTCGCTCGTCCGGCTTACCGTCGTAGTACTTATCCAACACCTCGCCGAAAATCGGAATACCAGGGTCGACTTCGGCGAACAAGGTCATCGACGACTGCAGCTTCAGATCGTCCGGATATCCGAGGATTTCAGCGGCGGTCCCGTCGGCGATCTTCGCCACCATCGCGGCGGCCTTGCGCAGTCGAGGTCCCAGCACTTCGTGGGAGAGGTACATCTGCGCTTCCACGCGGTCTGCGATTCCGAAATGCTGAGCCGTCGCACTCCGTCCTAGCCCAGCGAGTTGCGGAAAAACGAACCACATCCAATGGGTGCGTTTGCGGCCGACCTTCAGTTCGGCGCGGACGGTGTCCCACACCGGATCCTGCGCGTCGACGAATCGCTGTAGGTCGTATTCCATCAAGAGCCTTCCGAAGAATTTTTGGCCGAAACAGCTTCGTCGCGGGGCCGACAGTAGCAGCTCTGCCTGCACACTCATTTAACTCGTCAGGCCGATACACTCCGCAGATGGGCAACGACGGGGTCGACACCGCGCCCGTGCGCGCGCAATCGGCTAGTACCTCACCGGCCGCGCGCACGAGCCGTCGAAAGTTGGGATGGGTCGCCGGAGTTCTTGCCGCCACCGTGTTGTTGGCAGCGGGCGTGTTGTGGTTGGCGCCGAGTAGATACTTACCGTGGGACACCACGGCATTCCCCGATGTCGACGCTGCGGCACTGTCTTCGGAGCAGGCCGAGGTGGTCGAACTTCTCCGCACCGAACACAGCCGACAGAACCCGGGAACCTTCTACTCCGATGGTGTAGAAGAAGCGTGGTGCGCAAACTTCGTCAGCTGGATCATGCGTGAGGCAGGACAGCCACTGAGCAATCCGAATTCCGGTAGCTGGCGGATCCCCGGTGTGTACACGCTGACCGAGTACTACCAAGACGAGGGCAGATTCGAACCGAAGGGATATATCCCGTCGGTCGGGGACGTCGTACTCTACGACAACAGCAGTTGGATAGGTCAGCACACCAACATCGTCGTCGCGATCGACGGAAACACTGCCACCACGGTGGGTGGCAACGAACTCGGAAAGATCCGCGTACATACCGTCGACGTATCCGGCGATTCGGCCGTCGTCGGATTCGGGCGCCTCGTCGAATAGCCGCTCAGCCGAGCTGCTTTTTCTGAACCTTGCCCATCGCGTTGCGTGGCAGTGAATCCACGACGCGAATTTCCCTCGGCCGCTTGTGAATCGAGAGTTCGTTCGCGACGAGATCGATCAGAGCCGACGGTTCGACGCCGGTGCCGACGACGAATGCGACGATGCGCTGACCGAGGTCGTCGTCCGGAAGCCCCACGACGGCGACCTCGTCGACGCTCGGGTCCCCCAGCAGAACGGTCTCGATCTCACCGGCACCGACGCGATAGCCACCGGTCTTGATCAGGTCGGTGGATGCGCGTCCGACGATGCGGTGGAATCCGTCCGGACCGATGACCGCCACGTCGCCGGTGTCGAACCACCCGTCCTCGGTGAAGACCTTCGCCGTCGCCTCCGGGTTGTTCAGGTAGCCGGCGAACAGCATTGGACCGCGCACCTGCAGCGCTCCGATCGACTCGCCGTCGTGTGGCAGCGCCTCCCCCACCTCGCTCACGATTCGTGTTTCGACGCCATCCACCGGCAGTCCCACGGACCCGGGCCTACGTTCTCCGTCGGAGCGGGTGCTGATGGTGATCAGTGTTTCGCTCATGCCGTAACGCTCGATGGGCGCCTGGCCGGTGAGTTCGTTCAGTTTCTCGAACACCGGCACGGGCAGAGGCGCGCTACCGGAGACGAGCAGACGGGCGTGTGCGAGTGCTCTTGCGGACGCCTCGTCGGCAGCGATGCGGGACCACACCGTCGGGACACCGAAATACAGCGTCCCTTTGGCTGCGGCATACAACTCGGGAGTCGGCTTACCGGTGTGTACGAGCGGACTTCCGACGCGCAGCGGGCCCAGTACTCCGAGGAGCAGTCCGTGGACATGGAACAGCGGAAGTCCGTGCACCACGATGTCCCGGGATGTCCAGTTCCACGCCTGCGCTACCGCGTCGATGCCGGCCGCGATCGCTTCCCTCGACAACAGGACGCCTTTCGGCGGGCCGGTCGTGCCGGAGGTGTAGAGAATGAAAGCGATGGACGACGGGTGTGGATCCGGGTAGCTGTGCCAGGACCTTGCGTGCTGACGAACCGGCAGGACCTCGAGGCCCGCCGTGTCCTCGGGCGCCTCACCCAGCCATGCCTGCGCACCGGAGTCCCGCAGCATGTGTTCGCGTTCGGCATGCCCGGCATCGGGCGGGATCGGCACCACCGTCACACCTGCAATCAGCGCACCGACTACGGCAAGCACCGTCTTGACGCTGGGAGTCGCCAGAACTGCCAGGCGTTCCGCCCGCGAGATCCGCTCGGCGACCGATGTCGCGGCGCCGAGAATGTCGCCGCGGGAGAGGGAGACACCGCCGATCGTCACAGCGTCGGCAATATCGTGTCCGCGAGCGACGGCGAGTGGATTCAATGATCGGAGCAGCACATGGTTACCGTACATACATGGATGCCGACGGAATCGACACCGGTGACTACGCCGAGTACATGACGGTGCCCGCCGGAGACCTGCAGCCCGGGGTCTATTTGATCGGAACCGATGCCGACCAGGAAATCGCTGACGAGGAAGATCTGGACGACGACCTGGACAACGAGGACGACATCGAGGTCGCGCACATCAGCGACGGCGCTCCTCGGCTGGTCTATTCGGTGCAGTCCGATGACTTCTGGACACGCGTGGAACTCGCCGACTTGCGCGCGGCACAGATCTACGAGGAAGCGCATGCACGCAATCCGTCGGTCAACGCTGCGTCCAAGCGGTTCACCACGGTCGAGGCTTTCGGTAGTAATGAACTGGTCTACATCCTCCGCATCAGGCGGGGTGGTTGGGACATCGCCTGACCCTCGAATCGGGTTCGATCACGTCACCTGTGCCCTACACCGAGGACGCGACTGTGCCGATGCCGAGGGCGGCGAGGATTCCAGCGCTGATGCGATCGAGCCAGTCGGTCACCTTGGGTCGCCGCAGCAGCACGACGGCACGCGCGGCGACGACCGAGAAGAAGCCCATGACCAGTGCGGCGACCACCACCTCCACGGCCCCGAGAGTCATGGCTCCGGCGAACGTGACGACGGTCAGGAACTGGGGAACGACAGCGAGATAGAACAGCCCGACTTTGGGATTGAGCACGCACGAGAGGACACCGGCGCCGAACGCGGAGCGAGCCGAGGCCACGACCGGCACCATCGGTTCCCCGTCGACCTTCGTCTTCCTGCGCGCCGCGAACGCACGTACCCCGAGGTACAGCAGGTACAGGCCACCGAGGATCTTGATTGTTCGGTACACGGTCGCAGACTGCTCGACGATGGCTGCAAGTCCGACGGCAACCAAAACTGCCCAGAACAAGCCACCGAGTGCAACGCCCATGGCCGCTGCCATTCCGGGTCGCTGCCCTCCGATGCTGTATCGAAGCACGAGGAACGAATCCGGTCCAGGAAGAATCGCCAGCAGAAAACACACACCTGCAAAGCTGAGCAGCACACTGACGGTCATGGACTGAATGGAAACACCCAGGCCAGACCACGCGCAACTGGATACGCGCGAGACTAGGCCGTCAAACGCTCCGCTGCAGTGCGGATTCGTTCGTCGGTGGCGGTCAGCGCGATACGGACGTGCTGGGATCCGCGGGGACCGTAGAACTCACCCGGTGCGGCAAGGATGCCGCGCTCGGCGAGCCAGTCGATGGTGTCCCGGCAGGGTTCCCCACGGCTGGCCCAGAGATACAGCCCGGCTTCGGAGTGGTCTACTTCGAAGCCGGCTGCCCTGACGGCGGAGAGCAGTGTGGTGCGCCGGGCACGGTAGCGCTCGCGCTGGATGTTCTCGTGCTCGTCGTCGGACAGTGCCGCAGTCATCGCAGCTTGAATCGGCAACGGCATGATCATTCCTGCGTGTTTGCGGACTTCGAGCAGTTCGGTTACCAATTTCTGGTCGCCTACGACGAAGCCGGCACGATAGCTCGCGAGATTGGATGTCTTGGAAAGTGAGTGCACGGCAAGGAGATTCGTATGGTCGCCGTCGCTGACACGGGGGTCGAGGATCGAGAGTGCTTCACCTTCCCACGTCAGGCCGAGGTAGCACTCGTCGGAGACGACCACGGCGTCGCGCTCACGGGCCCACGAGACTACTTTGCGGAGGTGCTCCAGGCCGAGCACCTTGCCGCTCGGGTTCGCAGGAGAGTTCACGAACACGAGCGATGCGCGCTCGGGCCCGAGTCGATTCAAGCCGTCGGCACGAATGATGCGTGTACCCGCAAGGAGAGCTCCGACTTCGTAAGTCGGGTAAGCCAGTTCGGGGATGACCACGAGGTCGCTGTTACCGAGACCGAGAAGGCTCGGTAACCAGGCGATCATTTCCTTGGTGCCGATAGCAGGCAGAACGGCGTCGACACCGATCCCCGTTACGCCGTACCGCCGCGCCAGCGCAGCAACTGCTGCTTCACGTAAGGCAAGCGTGCCGACGGTCGTCGGGTAACCGGGGATGTCGGATACCGATGCCAGCGCTGCACGAATGATCGGTGCAACCGGGTCGACGGGCGTGCCTACCGACAGATCCACGATCCCGTCCGGGTGCGACTGTGCCTTGTCCTTCGCGGCAGTCAGTGAGTCCCAGGGGAAGTTCGGCAGGCCGGACGCGACGGAGATACGTGCCAATGTCAGCTCTCACCCATGGGAGGCAGTGCCTTGATGAACGGTGGGTCGAAATCGGTCTTGCCGAGCTTCGCGGCCCCACCAGGTGAACCTAGATCGTCGAAGAAATCGACGTTCGCGCTCACGTAGCCACTCCACTGCTCCGGGACATCGTCCTCGTAGAAGATCGCCTCGACGGGGCAGACCGGTTCGCATGCACCACAGTCGACGCACTCGTCGGGGTGGATGTACAGCATGCGGCCACCTTCGTAAATGCAGTCCACCGGGCATTCTTCGATGCATGCCTTGTCGAGTACATCCACGCACGGTTCCGCAATCGTGTACGTCACTGCTGGTCTCCCTCCCTTTCCAGTAATCGGCACTGAAAGCGTTGTTCATTGCTTGCAGTGCCCTGAGAATCCTAGTATCGCGCCGCAGAATTACGACAATCAGCGCAGGGTGTCCTCACTGTGGCACTCGGATCATCCGAGAAGCCCCCCCGAGCCTACGTGGCTCGGTTTTTCGGCGTTCGCCTGAACCCAACCAATCCCCTGCTTTGCAGCACGGGACAGCGCACCACGCTCCCCGAAGTAGCTAGCCACGCCTCCGACCAGCGGAATCACCGATAGCACACGGTAGATGCCACGACTGTGCGGTCGCTTGGCCAACTCGCCCGAGACGTCCTTGAGCACTCTTGCGACGTCCCACATCGCATGCAGTAGCGCGAACGGCCCGCATTCACGCGTCGGTGCCGGCGACGAATCGGGCTCGGAGACGTCGAGGTCGACTTCACGGCCGCACAGCACGGACGCGAGCATGCTCACGTGCGCCGACCGGTCCGTCACGCCGTTCTCTCTGGCGACGGCAACGAGAACCATCGCCTGGTTCGCGAAGCCGAGCAGATCCTGCAACGGCAGCCTGTTGACCAGTACACCGAAGACACTGGGGAATGCGACAGCCACAGTGTTGAGGGCGCCGATCCGCGCGACCCACCACTGTGAACGAGCTGGCGCATCGAGCTCGAGCCATGCTGCGGTCCCGGGGAAGTCGGTGGCGTTCAGAGTCTTCGCCAACGTGTCGAGCACGGTGTCGATGGCGGTGTCCTCGGCGGTCGGTTTTCGAAACGTTCTCGCCTTCAGGCCTACCGGATCACGTTCGGCGAGAATGTCGAGAACAGGGTCGATGATGGCCACGGCCCGATCGAGGGCTGTGACGACTGTGCGATCGTCCATGCTCAGACGAGTCCGACCGCGGGGAACTTGTCGACGAGACCGTACGTCGTGGTGCGTTCACGGGCAGGACGACCGATCCCATTGGCAATCTCGTGGAGCTCGGCGACGGTCTTCTCCGATCCGTTCTGGCTCCCCGCCATCCGCGAGATGGTCTCTTCCATCAACGTGCCGCCGAGGTCGTTCGCGCCCCCGTTGAGCATCGCCTGAGTGCCGGTGATGCCGAGCTTGACCCACGACGTCTGGATGCTGTCGATACGTCCGTGCAGCATGATCCGCGCCAATGCATGCACTGCGCGATTGTCACGGTTCGTCGGGCCGGGACGCGATGCTCCGGCTAGATACAGCGGCGAGGACTGGTGCACGAACGGCAGTGGCACGAATTCGGTGAATCCGCCTGTCTTGTCCTGGATTCCCTTGAGCACGTTCAGATGACCGACCCAGTGCGACGGATTGTCGACATGGCCGTACATCATCGTCGAGCTCGATCGCAGGCCTATTTCGTGGGCGGTGGTGACAACTTCGATCCACTCCGCGGCAGGCAACTTGCCCTTCGTCAACACCCAGCGGACCTCGTCGTCGAGGATTTCGGCTGCGGTACCGGGAATGGTGTCCAGTCCCGCGGCGCGAAGTTCGACGAGCCAATCGCGAATCGACTGTCCACCTCTCGAAGCCCCGTTCACGATCTCCATCGGAGAGAACGCATGGACGTGCATCGACGGCACCCGCGCTTTCACTGCGCGCACCAGGTCCGCGTAGCCGGTGACCGGCAGTTCCGGGTCGATACCGCCCTGCATGCAGACCTCGGTTGCACCGAGAGCGTGCGCCTCCCAGGCGCGGTCCGCCACTTCCGCCGTGGACAGCGTGAACGCATCCGCGTCGCCCTTGCGTTGCGCGAAAGCACAGAACCGGCAGCCAGTGTAGCAGATGTTGGTGAAGTTGATGTTCCGGTTGACGACGTAGGTGACGGTCTCGCCGTTGACCTGCCTACGTAGGTCGTCGGCGAGGGCCGCGACGGCGTCCATGCCGGTCCCCTCGGCCGTCGCGAGCGCCAGGTACTGCTCATCGGACAGACCTGCGGGATCCTTTTCGGCCGCTCGGAGCGCGGCCACCAGGTCCCTGTCTACGCGTTCGAGGCCGGCCAGATCGCGCACTTGTTCTCGGATGGACTCCCAATCCCCGAATGCGTTGTCCAGGTCGCTGCGGGTTTCGCTGTTACGCCCCTCGGTGTCGATCTCGGTGTTGAGATCCACTCGGCCCGAGGACACCCACTCCTCGTCCGGCTCCTGCCACGGAAGCCCAGTCGGGAGGACGCCGTCACGCGCCATGCCGGTCTTCGGATCTGCCAGTGCGTTCACGTGCGCGGAGATCCGCGGATCGATCCATGGCGCGCCCGCGAGAACGTACTGCGGTTGCGCTGCTGTGCGCTCGGTCAGCGTGTATCCGGCGGCCTCGGACAGCTCAGCCAAGGTGTCGAGATTCGGCCACGGCCGTTCCGGGTTCACGTGATCCGGAGTCAGCGGAGAGACGCCACCCCAGTCGTCGACGCCCGCGCCGAGCAACGCAGCGGTCTCTTCGACCGCGACGAGATTCGGCGGCGCTTGAATACGCATCGACGGCCCGAGCAGCACCCGCGTGACCGCGATGGTTGCGAGGAATTCCTCCATGCCTGCGTCAGGCATATCTCGCATCACGGTGTCGTTCTTGGCAAGGAAGTTTTGCACGATGATTTCTTGCACATGGCCGAAGGCCTTGTGCACCTTACGAATAGCCATGATCGACTCGGCGCGATCGCGGATTGTTTCCCCGATTCCGACGAGGATGCCGGTGGTGAACGGGATGTTGAGGCGTCCTGCATCGGTCAGAGTTCGTAGCCGAACCTCGGGATCTTTGTCCGGGCTGCCGTAGTGAGCCTGACCCTTTTCCTCGAACAGTCGGCGAGAGGTCGTCTCGAGCATCATTCCCATCGACGGCGCGACGGGCTTGAGGCGAGAGAGTTCCTGCCAGCTCATGACTCCAGGATTGAGATGGGGAAGCAATCCGGTTTCTTCGAGAACTCGAATCGACATGGCTCGGACGTAGTCCAACGTGGAGTCGTAACCCCGGGAATCGAGCCACTCTTTGGCCTCGGGCCAGCGATCTTCCGGCCGGTCTCCTAGGGTGAACAGTGCTTCTTTGCATCCCAGTTCCGCACCTTTGCGCGCAACCTCGATGATCTCGTCGGGATCCATGAACAGTCCGTGGCCCTCGGCGCGCAACTTCCCCGGCACCGTCACGAACGTGCAGTAATGGCATTTGTCGCGGCACAGGCGAGTAATCGGGATGAACACCTTGCGCGAATACGAGACCGTTTTGGGGCGGCCCGCGGACTCGAGACCTGCATCCCGCACCCGCGACGCCGAAGTGCAGAGGTCAACCAGGTCGTCACCGCGTGCGTGCAGCAGCACCGTGGCTTCGTCGACGTTGAGCGATACCCCGTCGCGGGCGCGCCGTAGAACGCGACGCATTGCGGAGGGGGCGGGGACCTTTTCTGGTTCGGGAGCAGCGGCGGTTACAGGATCAGGCAGCATGGTCACCCGTCGATCATGCGCCACCGACGGGTCGGCGTGCCACCGGCGGTGGTCTGGCGGGGCAGGAGTGGAGCCTGCGGAACGACCAGACCAGGCAGGAGTGGAGCCTGCGGAACGACCAGAATAGATTGGGGCATGATCACAATGACCGATCCAGCGTGGCGTCCGAGTCCGCGTGCGCGGCAATTGTGGGCCATCAATGCGTCGTTGATGTGGGTTCCGCTGTTCATCGCCCAGCTCGTCTGGGCCTTGATCGACGGCAAGTGGACGACGTGGCCCCATGTGGCGGTGTTCGCCGCGTCGGTCGTGTTCGCAGCTGTCCATATCGTTGTCGTCCCGGTGTGGCGGTATCGCGTGCATCGTTGGGAGATCAGTGACACGGCGGTGTACACGCTGACCGGCTGGTTCGACCAGGAACGACGCATCGCACCGATTTCGCGGGTGCAGACGGTCGATACCGAGCGTGGGCCGATCGACCGCATGCTGGGTTTGTCCACGGTCACCGTCACCACTGCGTCCTCGGCGGGGGCGGTCAAGATCACGGCTTTGGACAAGGAGGTGGCCGATCGTACTGTCGCTCAGCTCACCGAGATCGCGGGTAGAACGTTGGGTGACGCGACGTGAGCACCGACACCGAACTTCTGGTCGCTGAGGAGCAGCAACCGTGGCTGCGCCTGGACAAGCGGATGCTGTTGGTTCATCCGGTCAACGAGGCGGTCAAGGTTCTACCGGTGCTGTTCGTGTCTTTCGTGATCGGCAGTCGGAGCGGTAATCATCTGTGGGGGTTGATCATCGTGACCCTGGTGGTGCTGTTCGCGTTACTGCGCTGGTTCACCACCAGCTATCGGATCGGCCCGGTGCATGTGCAACTGCGTACAGGGGTGTTTCAGAAGAAGCTACTGTCCGTGCCGCGCAGCCGAATTCGCTCGGTCGATGTCGAAGCGGGCGTCATGCACCGGCTTCTCGGTCTGTCGATTTTGCGGATCGGCACCGGCCAGCAGGCAGGCAAGGGTGAGAAATTCGAATTGAACGCGCTCGATTCGAGGGTTGTCCCCGCGTTGCGCGAACAGCTGTTGCAGCGAGCCGAGCGGGGCCCCGATGCACTCAGGAAGGCGCCGCCCGCGGCAACCGAGATTGCGCATTGGAAGACCGAGTGGGTCCGATATGCACCGTTCTCGTTCACCGGCGTCGTGGCCATCGCGGCGGCGGTCGGGGTGCTCTTTCAATACGGGTTCGGTGAGCGCGTGGCAAATTCTTCCCTCGTCTCCAGCAGTATCGACTCCGCGGAGCGTTTCGGTATCGCCCTGGTGATCGTCGTCGGACTGCTGGTTCTGCTGGTCGTCGCCAGCCTCTTCGCATGCGCGCGTTACCTGATCGCGTACGGCAATCTGACCGTCACCGACGACGGCGCCCGCCTCCACGTCAACCACGGACTCCTCAAGACTCGCTCGACGACGCTCGACCGGAAACGCCTTCGCGGCACCTCACTGTCCGAACCTCTGCTGCTGCGGATCGCCAAGGGCGCGAAGCTCGACGCGATCATGACGGGGGTCAGCGCGGAGAAGAAAGAATCATCACTGCTGTTACCGCAAGCACCCGCACGCGAAGCGCTCCGCATGATGACGGTGGTGCTCGGTGACGCAGGGCTGCACGAGAACGCGCAGAAACCGCTGACACCGCACGGACCGGCCGCCGAACGTCGCAGATACACCCGTGCAGTAGTCCCCGTACTCGTTGTGGCCGCCGCGCTCGGTATCGCCGAAGCACTCGGTGCTCCGATCCCGACAATCGCGTGGGCCGTCGTGGTGCTGGTGCTGCTCGGAGCCGTATTCGTCGCAAGGGATCGATACCGAGGCCTCGGCCACGCAGTGTTGCCGGGCTGGTTGATCACCCGTCACGGATCCCTCGACCGCACCCGGCACTCGCTCGAGGCCGCCGGGATCATCGGATGGACGGTCAGACAGACATTCTTTCAACGACGCGCCGGTGTAGCGACAATCGTCGCTGCCACACCAGCCGGCGTCGGACACTACGAAGTTCTCGACATTCCAGCAGACCAGGCCTGGGTCCTCATCGACGCCGTCACCCCGGGAGCCGGTGACGCATGGGCTCACTGAACGCACCTGGCCCCAATAGTCATTCCGCGGGCTCCACTCCTGATCCCCCCGGTCATTCCGCGGGCTCCACTCCTGATCCCCCCGGTCATTCCGCGGGCTCCACTCCTGCCACCATCGCCGAACTCGACCTGGCCGTCAGCGCCTGCCGAGCTTGCCCCAGGCTGGTCGCCTGGAGGGAAAAGGTCGCGACCGAGAAACGAGCCGCATTTCGGGACGAAACCTACTGGGGCAGAGCGGTTCCCGGGTTCGGTCCTGCGGATGCGTCGGTCCTGATCGTCGGCCTCGCACCCGCCGCACACGGAGGCAACCGCACCGGGCGCATGTTCACCGGGGACCGCAGCGGTGACTTTCTCTATGCGGCACTTCATGCCGTTGGACTTGCCAATCAGCCGACGGCCACACACATCGGCGACGGCCTGACGTTGCGAGGGGTCAGAATCACTGCGCCGGTTCATTGCGCTCCACCGGACAACAAGCCGACCGTCACCGAGCGTGATCGTTGCCGCACGTGGCTCGACATCGAATTGAGCTTGCTGAAGCCGACGCTGAAATCCGTGATCGTGCTCGGCGGATTCGGTTGGCAGGCACTACTACCTGTGCTGGCAGCGAACGGCTGGGATATTCCGCGTCCACGCCCGAAATTCGGTCATGGCGTCGAAGTCGATCTGGGGTCGATCCGGCTGTTCGGTAGCTATCACGTCAGCCAGCAGAACACGTTCACCGGGCGGTTGACTACGAAGATGATCGAGGATGTGCTGCGGGCGGCCGGCTCCCATGCGGGCCTGATGTGAGCGCTGTCAGCCTCCAGGTGAACAACAGAACTCCGGCCGGGGCGATACCTGCCACCAGCAACAATGCCGTCCGCCAATCGGAAAGCAACAGCACATCGCCGCCGGGGCCGCCGAACATGCAGACCAGCACTGCGACACCCCAAGCGATCAGCGGCGACGCGATGGCGAGGGGTCGTTCTGCTACTTTTCGCGCGGCGTAGAGGAGCATGACGTTGGCAATTCCAGCCAGCAGTGCGCTGACTGGAAAGGGCACCGGCCCGAGGTATGCCGGGAGGAAGAATACGGACAGTACGCCGCAGAGAAAGCCGTCGAAAATCAGTACTGCAAGCGTTGCCCTCGACACGAGGACGACAGCATTGGATGCGGCCTTCGAGATCATGTAGCCAATACTGGCGTACTCCCCGCGGTCAGGAGACCGGCGGGTATCCCAAAGAGGTCAGCAGGTTGCTCAGTGCGGACGCGAGATCGGTGAGACCGGACTGATACAGCATCTCCTGACGGGGGAAATCAGGTATCAGCGAATTGACGAACGCGACGATGGCGTCCTGCACGACCCAGTTGTACATCTTGTGTGTTCCCCTGCTCGGCCGACCGCACTGAAGAAGATCTAGTGATCCAGATCATATTCTACGACGCCGGCAAACAGGTCGCTTTCCCTACCCGACCCATCGAGCTCTCCCCGATCGCCTCGAACGAGAACGAACTGCTCTTCGGCCAGGATGGGCTGCGCGATGTTGTTCGACAATGCGTACTCGGTGCCCGAAGGCGCGACGGTCACCTGGGTGGCGTGTGCCTCGAGTGCAGCGCGTTTGTTGTCGAGGACGCCGCTGACATCGAGCGAGGTGGTGATGGTCGACTCGGGCACGCTCGGCAGTTCACCGGGCTCGGGCATCCGCCAGCCGTCGGGAATGTTCGCGATCGAGTCCAGTCCACGCACCAGCTGTTCTTCGCCGGTGACGGTCCAGTAGAGCTTCTGCGGCGCCCACGGTGCGCCCACATCCGGGTAGCGGTCACTGTCTGCGATATCGACAGCCTCCGTCACCAGCGAATGCACTTGCTGGTGGTCGGGGTGTCCGTACCCACCCTCCGGGTCATAGGCGACGACGACATGGGGCCGGACTGTGCGGATGACCGAAAGTATTGCCGACAGAGCCTCGTCACGGTCGGCGTTGACGAACGCCCGCGGATTGAGCGCCGCCGAGGTACCCGCCATGCCGGAGTCACGCCACCGTCCGGCGCCGCCCAGGAATGTCGGACTCTGGACACCGAGAGCTGCCAGCGCCCTGTGCAATTCGTGAATTCGGTATCCACCGAGCTGATCGGCTCGGTCTGCGACGAGGCCCGCCCACCGGTCACCGATGACTTCGCCTTCTTCGCCCAGTGAACAGGTGAGGACCGTAACCTCTACACCTGCTCCCGCGTAATGCGCGATAGTTCCACCGGTGGTGATGGTTTCGTCGTCCGGATGCGCATGAACGAGAAGAAGTCTCACTTGGTCTTGGTCCTCATCCACTGCGCAGCATCACCGAAGA
The DNA here is from genome assembly GCF_004795915.1 of Rhodococcus sp. PAMC28707. Lineage (NCBI taxonomy): Bacteria > Bacillati > Actinomycetota > Actinomycetes > Mycobacteriales > Nocardiaceae > Rhodococcus > Rhodococcus sp. PAMC28707. Next base: position 3,225,950 of record NZ_CP039253.1, on the reverse strand, counting down.
TGCCTACCTCGATCGGTCCTGCCAACGACACACCTTCGACACCGGTACCGACGGCGACAACGGACGAATCCTGCATGATCGGGAGAACCGCGGCCAACGCCCACAATTTCGGCTCTGCTTCGGCGATCAGCCGGTCCGCCGGAAGTTCGCCGCGTAGAGCCAGATTCACCGAATTCTGCAACTCCGGCACACATAAACCGGAGAGGTTGCTCGGCGGACGCGCCTTGGCCTCGTCGGTGACACCCGACCGAGTCGGGGCCGGAGCCGGTGGGCACCCGAATCTCGACGCCATCACGGTCGCGGGATCGTTTCCTACACTTGTCCATCCGACCAGTGCGTCGATCCCGCCGTCTACGAGTGCCGTGCTGTACAACTCTTCGGGTGGAAGCGGGGTCACCGATGCATCGATGCCCACGCCTCCCAGTTGGTCGGCAACAGTGTTTGCGACGGCGAGCGAGGTGGAATCATCCTCTACTGCTCCGATGACGAATTCGACTGGTACTCCGTCTTTTTCGAGCGCCCCGTCCGGACCTGGCACGAATCCGGCTCCGGCGAGTAGTGCGAGCGCACTCTGGCGATCGATCGGAGCGGGAGCACTTGGGGCATAACCAAGTTCGGAGGGGCTCGACAGTTGAGCGCGCGCTGGGTGATCGGCCGACCCTGTCCCTGCTGCAACCGTCGACAGCAGTGCCGGATCGAGAAGGCCGAAGATTCCCGCTCGCACGTTTGGATCCGACAGCAGCGCGGTTCGGCCGTTGAGGGTCAGATCGAGAACGCGTGGCTGAAATCTGACGTCGGTGCGAACCCCTGGTATTGCCGCCAGCTGCGCCCTCGTCGCGGTACTTGCCCGAACCTGGGCTACCTGAGCGTCTTTCGACCGAAGCGAGTCGGCCAACTGGGCAGAAGTCCCGCCTCGACGAAGCAGGATTCGGTCAGGCTTCGCCGGTTCGTCCCAGAATCGATCGTTGCGTTCGAGAAGGATTTCGTCGCGTCCTCGGTCGATCGACTTGACACTGAACTGACCGCCCGAGACCGGCACGTTGTCGACGAAACCGGTTTCGAATCCACCGGGGGAGTCTTTGAGGAGATGACTCGGGAGCAAATCGGAGAAGAGTCGTCGCCAATTCGGATACGGCTCGACGAATGTCACGGCGACGCTCTTGCCGCCACCGGAGGAGGCAACGTTATCGATGAGGCCGTAGCCCGCCGGGTCGATGACTCCGGGTTTCGAGATCATTTGTTGCCAGAGATACCGGAAGTCCTCGGCGGCGATCGGCGCACTGTCGGACCACTGAGCTTCGTTGCGGAGCTGATAGGTGACCGTGAACGGATTCTGCGACGTCACCTCCGCCGACAACAACAGCGAAGGGTCCTGGACCCACACGGTCACTGCGGGATTCGATGGATCGGTGGCCGGCCGAAACGGACTCGGTAGGACGAGCGCGCTCACTGCTGAGTTGGCAGGCGACTGGTCGGACAAAAGGTGCGGATTGAACCCGATGCCGACATCGTCGATCGCGACGACGACAGGATCTCCGGTCTCGACGGGAACTTCCGTCGTCGTGATGACGGGTGTCGGTTCGCTCTCGACCGGAGGCGGCGGGTTGGCGGTGCATGCTGCGAGAACCAGAGTGGGCAGAACCAACGCGATGGTTCCGATGCCCAGGGGGCGCGCTCGCCGCAAATGCATCTCCTTCGTCGTAGCCCGTGTCTGCGCAGTCTCATGTCGAGACCGACTGCGCAGACACGGGCGTCCAGCGCGATATACGAAAGCTACCGCTCTTTACAGAGCAGCCTTGTCACGCGACTTGCTGCGCGAACGCTCACGAGCGCGCTCGTTGGAATCGAGGTGCACCTTACGGACCCGAACGACCTCGGGGGTCACTTCGACGCACTCGTCGACGGCACAGAACTCCATGGCCATTTCCAGGTCCATCTTCTTCGGCTTGGCCAGAGTCTCCATGACGTCTGCCGAAGACTGACGCATGTTGGTTAGCTTCTTCTCACGCGTGACGTTGATATCGAGGTCTTCCTGACGCGGGTTGATGCCAACGACCATGCCCTCGTAGGTATCGACACCGGGCTCGACGAAGAACGTGCCTCGGTCTGCCAACTGAATCATGGCGAACGGAGTGACGCTGCCGGCGCGGTCCGAGACGAGCGACCCGGTGTGGCGTGCACGAATCTCCCCCGACCACGGTCCGTAACCGTGGAAGACAGCGTTGGCGATACCGGTGCCACGCGTGTCGGTGAGGAAGTCGGTGCGGAAACCGATCAGGCCACGCGAGGGAACGATGAACTCCATACGAACCCAGCCTGCGCCGTGGTTCGTCATCTGCACCATCTTGCCCTTGCGCGCGGCAAGCAACTGAGTGACACCGCCGAGGTATTCCTCCGGGGAGTCGACCGTCAGCTCTTCGAACGGCTCGTGGACCTTGCCGTCGACCAAGCGGGTGACCACCTGGGGCTTGCCGACGGTCAGCTCGAAGCCTTCACGACGCATCTGCTCGACGAGGATGGCAAGGGCCAACTCACCACGACCCTGGACCTCCCAGGCATCAGGACGGCCGATGTCGAGAACCTTCAACGAGACGTTACCGACGAGTTCCTGATCGAGACGGCTCTTGACCATGCGCGAGGTCAGCTTGTGACCGCTTACGCGGCCGACGAGCGGGCTCGTGTTGGTGCCGATGGTGACCGAGATCGCCGGCTGGTCGACGGTGATCCGCGGCAATGCGACAGGATTCTCGAGGTCGGCGAGGGTGTCACCGATCATGATGTCAGGGAAGCCTGCAACGGCGACGATGTCACCTGCAACGCCCTTCTCACCCGGTACGCGCTCGACACCGATGGTGTTGAGCAGCTCGGTGATCTTCGTCTTCTGGACGACGGGCTCGCCGTCGATCTCACGCATCCAGCTCACGGTCTGGCCCTTGCTGAGCTGGCCGTTGTGGATGCGAACCAGAGCGAGGCGACCCAAGAATGCGGAAGCATCGAGGTTGGTGACGTGTGCCTGCAGAGGTGCGTCGACGCTTCCCTTGGGAGCAGGAACGTAGCTGAGCAGGACGTCGAACAGTTCGTCGAGGTTCTCCGCATCGGGAGCGTTGCCATTCTCGGGCTGAACCTTCGATGCCTTGCCCTCACGGCCGGAGGCGTAGAGGACAGGAAGGTCGAGGGCGAGCTCAGCAGCCTCGGAGGCTTCGTCGTCGAGGTCGGAAGCGAGGTCGAGAAGCAGGTCGTGACTCTCGGAGACGACCTCTTCGATTCGTGCGTCGGGTCGATCGGTCTTGTTCACGACCAAGATGACGGGCAAAGACGCAGCGAGCGCCTTGCGCAGCACGAAGCGGGTCTGCGGTAGCGGGCCCTCGGATGCATCGACGAGAAGGACTACACCGTCGACCATGGACAGGCCGCGTTCGACCTCGCCACCGAAGTCGGCGTGCCCGGGGGTGTCGATGACGTTGATGACGGTCATGGTGCCGTCGGGGTTACGTCGGTGAACGGCCGTGTTCTTGGCCAGAATCGTGATGCCCTTTTCCCTCTCGAGGTCACCCGAGTCCATCACGCGATCGATCGCTTCGGCGCGTTCCTCGAACGCTCCCGACTGCCGGAGCATGGCGTCGACCAGCGTGGTCTTGCCATGGTCGACGTGTGCAACGATGGCTACGTTGCGAAAAGTGGTGGTGCTGTCGATGTTATCTGCACTGCTTGGGGCGCTCACGCGAAAGGTTCTCCTGGGTTGAATGCGGGCTCTTGTTCGCTAGCGGCTTTATGACGCTAGAGAAGCGCGCTGCACCGCGAGAATCTCGCGACTGAACAAGTTTACCCGCTACCCCAGGGTGACCTGCGACACGCAGTACCCTTTTCCACAAGTTCACCTTGAAATGCGAGATTTTCGGAGACGTTCACATGGGCAAGATCAAGGCCAAGAAGGTGTCGGGTCTCAAGCCGAAGAAAAAATGTTGCCGCAAGAAGACGCGCTGCATCAAGTGCCCCGTGGTGATCATGAGGATGAAGAAGCTCGAAGATCAGGGCGCCTCCGGCAAGGACCTGAAGAAGGGCCTGAAAAAGGCCCGCTCTACCTGAGCATCAGCGCAAGTTCGGTTACCCATTCGCGGTCCGCATCGACCAGATCCATCCGACGAAGGCCGACGGCGTCGACCCACCGCAGATTTGAATGATCAAGTGGAGCAGGCGATCCCGCGACCAGCTCGACGCGATAGGCCCGCAGAATTCGCCCGGCTCCGATGGGGACATCACCGGCCAGCTGTGCACCGACAGCAGTGTCGACGCCAAGTTCCTCGTGTAGTTCACGCATCAACGCCTGAGCGTCGCTTTCGCCGGGTTCGACCTTTCCTCCCGGCAGCTCCCACAGGCCCGCGAGCTCCGGCGGACGGGCTCGCTGAGCGAGTAGGAGTAGCCCCTCGGCGACGATGGCACCGGCCACCACGACGGCAGGAGCGGTGATGTCAGGGACGGAACCAGCTGATTTTTCGGCGTCGGTCATGTCAGGATCGTTTCCATGAGTGAACTACTGTCCAACGCCGAGATCGACGATGCACTGAGCAGTCTGCCGGAGTGGAGTCTCGATGGCTCCTCGATCACCCGAACGGTCGAGTTGCCGACGTTTCCGGCGGCGATCCAGTTCGTTTCACGGGTGGCGACTGCTGCCGAGGCTGCGGGGCACCATCCCGACATCGATATCCGATGGCGAAAGTTGACCTTCACGCTGTCCACGCACTCCGAAGGCGGACTCACGTCGAAGGACGTGGATCTGGCTCGCGAGATCGAGAATCTGCTGATTCGAGATTGACCCGTCGTCTTTTCAGGTAGATCGCCAGGATGTAAACGAGGAGTGCGCCGAGTACGTCGACGGTTCCGAGCCAGGCGAGTATCCCTGGGCGGGATACGAGCCAGATCGACTCCTGGAAGAAGCTGAGGATCCAGGGGATGCCGATGACGCTGGTCACCAGCCAGTATCCGGCCACGATCCGCGTGAACACAGCCTCGCGATCCGGTCCGTGTACGAGCCACACGAGCAGCGGCATCACCCATACCCAGTGGTGTGACCACGAGATCGGCGAGATGAGCAGCCCCAACAGTTGAACGACGAGGAGTATGCCGAGTCGATCGTCGCGTCGTAGCGAGCGCCACGCGGCAACCGCGAGAGCGGAGACTACGAGGACGCCGCCCATCCACAGCGGCCCGGATTCGATATCGTGTCCGGCGATCCGGCTCATCGCTCCGCGCAGCGACTGGTTCCACACCGAGCCGACCGGCCCGATTCGATCGGCGTCCCCGAGCAGAGTGGTGAAGTAGGTTCCTGCTTGATGGCCGAGAACCAGGTAGCTGAGCGCGACGGTGGCAGCGAAGGCGACAGCCGAGAAGATCGCTGCCTTCCAACGCTTCGTGGCCAGGAAGTAGAGCCCGGTTATCGCCGGCGTGAGCTTGATTCCGGCGACGAAACCGATGAGTCCACCTGCAACCCACCAACGTGTACTGCGGATCGCCACGACCGCGCCCAGGGCGAGGAAGACGTTTACCTGTCCGTAGTCGAGAGTGGTGCGCACGGGTTCGGTCCACAGGGCCAGCGCTGTCCATGCCATGGCGATGCGGGTCCAGCGGGAGGTGCCCGCCACGTCGTCGCCGAGCATCAGGCCGAGGCTGAGCTTGATGAGCAGGAACATCGCTGCCATCGTCGCCAACTGCCAGGCGATCCCGACAACGGTGAACGGCAGATAGTGCAACGGAAAGAAGACCAACGCTGCGAACGGCGGATAGGTGAACGGAAGAGGAAAGTCGGGAGTCTTCACCGAGTAGGTGAAGTTGTAGAGGTCGTCTTTCAGCAATGCTGCCGAACCATCCACGTAGACGTGCAGGTCGACGAGGTTCATTCCGTTGGGCGTGGCCAAGGCCCAGGCGAGTCGGGCCAGGACCGACAGTGCGAGCAGGAAGGGGGCGTATCGAACCAGTCGGTTCACCTGTTGTCTCTCGCTCCCGCTCGGTGGTGTTCGTCGTCTCGGTTCGAGATCGACAGCCGAGCTTATAGGGAGCCTGATTGTGCCTTTTATAGGGAACCCGATCAGGCTTCGCGCACGCGGTTCACTGAATTTGCGGACGATCATCGTGGATGTTCACAAATAACATTTGCATCACCAATCACACTATTCACTTCTGTAACACGCTAATGTCCGTAGGCGGTCGATGCCGAGTTGCGCGCGTCCAGAGTCGGACAACGCCCGAAAGTACCGGCTGTACAAGCAAGGGTCGGATACATAGAGTGACCCCTCGAGCCAACAACCGCTTCATGGCCCGTTTTACGATCAGGATGGGGAAAATCAAGTGCTTCGTACCGGGGTAACACGCAAAGTCGTCACTGTTGCGGCGGTGGCATGCGCCGCTGCGCTCGCGCTGCCGACCTTTGCTTCTGCAGAGCCAGCACCGCCTGCAGCCGAGCTGCCTCCGATGTTCCTCCCCTCTCCGGACCAGCCACTGCCGGACTACGCGCAGATCGAAGCACTTGCATCGTTCGCCCCCGCCATCATGGGTGCCGCCGCAGGCCCGACCGACGTCGCAGCGGGCCCGCAGGGCGATCTCCTCGCCCAGGCACGTCAACTGCTGGACAATCCCGCCATTCCTGAGACGGTGAAAGCCACTCTCACAAGGGTCATCACGTTCCTCGACGGATCCGGTGGCGGCGGACCCGAACTGCCTCCGTCCGACGGGCCGATCATCGCCCAGTTCCTCTACCCGACCATCGGTAAAGGCTGCATCTCGGACACGGCAGATTCCATCGGCACCGCGCTGGCCGTACCCGGCCCCGCGACGCTTCCGCCTCCCGGACCTGCTGCAGGCCACGCCGGCTTCGTCTTCACTGCCCTCGGCACAGCACCTCTTGCTGCTCAGCAGGAGTCACCGTTCACCGTGACGTGGCTCAATCTCGACAACCGTCGAACCGGGACCCAGGAGTTGACCGGAGCGTCGGCCATCAATCCGGGCGGCCCTGCCACGATCTCCGGTATTGCTGATACCGGACCGGGACGCGTCCTCGCTGTCGCATCCGGTTCCATCACGACCAAGTCCGTCGAAGATCCCGCTGCACCGGCACGGACCTGCGGATTCCTTCCCACGATCGGCACCTTCTACGTAGCCTGATCATCGTGTGAGTAGGGTCTGCTCGTGAGCAGACCTCTCGCATTCGTTGCGATTACCTATGCATTCGCGGTAGCGATGATCGGCACCACGATGCCGACGCCGGTCTACTCGCTATACCAGGTCGAGTTCGGATTCTCCGTTTTCGTCGTCACGATAGTTTTTGCCGCCTATGCGCTGGGAGTGCTCACTGCACTCCTGGCGTTCGGTCGTTGGTCGGACTCACTGGGTCGTCGCCCGATGCTGCTTGCCGGGATCGCCTTCGGCATAGTCAGCGCGCTGGTGTTCATTTTCGCCGGATCGCTCACCGCTCTGCTGATCGGACGGGTGCTCTCTGGATTATCGGCGGGCATATTCGTCGGAACTGCAACGGTGACACTGGTGGAATTGGTGCCGGACAAGTGGCGCGCACACGCACCGGCGATTGCGACGGCGGCGAATATCGGCGGACTCGGTCTCGGGCCCCTACTAGCCGGTGTACTGGTTCAGTATCTGCCGCACCCGATGCAGCTGACCTTCATCGTCGACATCGGTTTGCTGATCCTGGCGGCGGTCGCGGTGTACCTCTCCCCCGAGACGGTGAAAGTTGCACGCGGAGCCAGACCACACCTGCAGAGACTGTCGATTCCGGCGCCTATTCGCGGCACGTTTCTCCGCGCATCGATTGCCGGCTTCGCCGGATTCGCTGTTCTGGGCCTGTTCACCGGCGTCTCTCCCGGCTTCATGAACAGCGTCCTCGGCATCGACGACCACGCTGTGACAGGCGCAGTCGTCTTCCTGTTGTTCGCCTCGTCCGCAGCCGCTCAGATCGGGCTCCGCGCCCTGGACACCTCGTTCGCGCTGCGGGCCGGATGCGTCGTACTGTTCGCCGGCGTCGTAGTACTCGCAATCTCACTGCTGACGGCTTCGCTGCCCCTGCTGATTCTGAGCGCCGTGGTGAGTGGAGTCGGACAGGGAGTGACGTTCAGCAAGGGGATGGCGACGGTGACCGCAGAACTGCCGGTGGATCGGCGCGCCGAAGTGACGTCGACATTCTTCGTCGTTCTCTACATCGCCATCTCGGTGCCCGTGATCGGAGCAGGAGCAGCCGCGAATGCCTGGGGCCTCGTCACAGCTGGTGTGGTGTTCTCAGGCGCAGTTGCTGCGCTCGCGGCCATCGCATTCCTTCTACTGGTACTCGAATCTCGCGATGAAGACTGGAATCAAGAAGCGAAGGAATCCGACAAGAACTGATAGATATATCCGGCGATCGTATAAATTACATCGATGAGATTCATATCGTCTTTCCTTCGAGAATCAGGCTAGGGACCATTGGCCGTAATCAGGCTTGAGAATTACATTGATGTCGACGCTGATCCCGTCGACCTTGCCTTTGTCGATCTGCACTTGATGTAGATGCGCGGCGGGGTGCCGGAAGCCTTTCGGCGTACCCCAATTGTGCTGCCAATACCACCGGCCGAGCCCAGCAATGGACGCCAATTCGATGGTCGGCGAATTGGCGTAGATCCCGGTGTTCTCGGCTCCGACGACAGATTGCCAACCGAGGATGTACGGCGCGATCATCGTGGCGAACTCGACCGCGGTGGGATTGTCGTCGATAGATGCGTAGATGGGCCGGTTCTGGGGTCCACCGGCGGCTCGATGCAGTTCCACACCCCGGTTCGCATGCTTGACTCCGGCCGCGTATCCGCCTCTCCAGTCGGACGTTGCACCCTTGCCGAACTGATAGTTGGACACCACTTCCAATCCTGCTTCGGTCAGCGCATCGGCCTCGTCGCGCTTCATCGGCTTGCCGAGCATCCATTCGGCACCGGGTCTGCGATCGGAAACATAGCGGACAGCCCCGTGGTGACCTGCCGCTTTGATCGCCTCCGGCGAGGGGACCCCGCCCGAATAGTCGACAAGCGTGCCCAACCCGTCGGCGTGCGCTGCAGTACGGGCCCCCAATGTTGCCAATCCGACGGCAGTAGCCGATCCCACCGCCGCGTATTTGAACAACTCGCGTCGTGAAACGTGCACTTCAAGCCCCCCACATCGATAGTTCGATTCGGCGTGTCAGACCGCTGATTCAAGTCGGCGCTGCTACATTTCTCGGTTTGCGTATTGCACCACACTCACTCCGGTACCGCTAGTCACTCCAGACTCCACAGCATCATTTGCCTCTCTTTGCACAGATGCTCCGAGCACGTGCCTTCGCCGGCCCGCGCGCGCACAACCTACTGTGGAGTCATCGGTTCAGGACGATCGAAGGAGAGATTTTCATGGGCGTAACGCTTTCCAAGGGCGGAAATGTGTCACTGACCAAGGAGGCCCCCAACCTCACGTCGGTATCGGTCGGTCTGGGGTGGGACGTCCGCGACACCACGGGCGGCGACTTCGATCTGGACGCAAGCGCAATCGGTCTGGACTCGAACAAGAAGTCTGTCGACGATCTGTTCTTCGTGTTCTACAACAATCTCCGTTCGCCGGACGGTGCCATCGAGCACACCGGCGACAACCGGACGGGCGAGGGCGAGGGCGATGACGAGAGCATCAACATCGACCTCGTGGCCCTCTCACCGAAGGTCGAATCGATCGTGTTCCCGGTCTCGATTCACGACGCCGATTCTCTGGGGCAAAATTTCGGCCAGGTCGTCAATGCATTCATCCGGGTGGTCGATCGCGCCGACAATCGCGAGTTGGCTCGCTTCGATCTCAGCGAGGATGCGTCGACCGAAACCGCCATGGTGTTCGGGGAGTTGTACCGACGAGGTCAGGAATGGAAATTCCGGGCAATCGGACAGGGTTATGCGTCCGGTTTGACGGGCATTGTTCGCGACTACGGAATCAATGTCGGTTAGCTGATTCGCAGAAATCATCGGCCTGCTGCGGGTATCGATTGAATAACCGACGACCTCTGGGCTTGAGAATCCATGGGCGAGTGTGGTCGGATCACCACATTCGTAACATTGGTTTCATCAGTCACAGGAGTAACACATGTCGTCTCGGTTCGGTCGAATAGCTGGAACAGTCGCACTGTCCTGCGCAGCGTTGCTTGCGCTGCCCGCCACCGCGACGGCAGATCCGGCGCCAATGGATCCACTGGCGCAGGCAGTGACGGCCCTTCAGCAGCAGGGCACCTCAGCCAATGATCCTGCGCTGGCCGCAGCGACCGCGATCTCGGGAGCCCGCACTGCCGTCGCCGACGACGTCGACGCCAACCCTCTCGCGGCTCTCGACACCGCCAACAAGATCCTTACCGAACTCGGTATCACGCCGTTCTTCTACCCGACAGCGGCTATCAATTGCGCTGAGGTTCCCGGCGTACCATTCGGCATCTCTCCGGCAGTAGCGGGAGCAGCTGGAGGGCCATGGCCGAATGCGAAGGTACCGCTGCTTCCCCCACTCAACGCTGTCGAGAAGGGCGAGACGATGTTTGCCTTCGTCCCGGCCGGTATCGTCGATGACTCGGCGAACAAGGCGGGCATGCAGGTGGCATGGTTCAACGTCAACACCTTGAAGGGCGGATTCGCCGATATGGGCGGAGCCACTACGACATTCGTCGATTCGATACTCGACAATGCCAAGCTCGACCCCATTACTACCCAGTTGGTACGAGGTGCGTTGACCACGGCTATCGCCAAGTTGCCTGCCGCCGGGGCGCGCCTCGCACCGGTGGAAACCGGCTCGGGAACCGTTCTCGCAGCTGTGTTCGGCAACGTCGAACACAAGACTGCCGACGGCGTCAACAACTGCTTCTACTTCCCGACCGTGGGCTTGGTAAACGTCGGCTGACGCTTTTCCACCGATCGTGAACCGACAAAATGCGGCGCCGCTCTTGCGGCGCCGCATTTTGTCTCGATAAGAGCTTCTACGAATCCCCTTGGGGTGGAACTGAAGTCACGCGGAGTTCGGTCACAACCGTCCGACGCTGCGCAGGCCCGCGACCGTGGCATCGAGCGTATCGAGAGACCCGCGGTAGTGCACTCCCAGATCTTTCTCGCTCGGCGAGTCGTCGGAAGGCGGCATCTGCGTGTAGTACTGCATCGCGGCCTCGGAAATCGGTGACCGAGACACGGGGGTCTCGATCGGTGACACCGAATCGACGATGTCGGATGCTCGTCCCAGCAGTCGCAACGCGACGTCGGGAACGGGCACCGGGAGGACTGTCGTACCCGTGATCTTACGCAGCATCTCGGCAATCGACCCGATCGGTATCCGCTTGCCACCCACCATGTAGCGACGCGGCCCACGCCCGGGTTCGAGTAAAGCCGAATGCACCGCCGCGAGATCACGGACGTCGACGACAGTCCAGGCTGCGCTGCGTCCCGGCAGCATTCGCATTTTCAGGGCGGATTCGACGCCGTCGGCGGCTTCACCGAACTGGTCACCCGCAGGAGGACCGAGCACCATCCCGGGGTAGGTGATGACGACCGGCGCACCGCCGTCTTGCATTCCGCGTGCATAGAGGTCGACCTGGGACTTGGTGCGTCCGTATGCATCGGTTCCACCGACGACCGGAAGATCGGCGCGAAGCATCTCCAAACCTGGCCGAAACAGGGCCGTGAAGCTCGAGACGTGCACAATCGGATCCAAGCCGAGAGCTGCGGCAGTCCCGAGCACATTCTCGGCACCCAGCATGTTCGTCGCGATCATCTCCTCGGCACGAGATGGATCGGTAGCGACGACCGCTGCAGCATGAACGACACTGTCGCAGCCATCCATGGCCCGCGAGATCGAGTCGGCGTCGGTGATGTCACCGAGGCGAAAGTCACTGACGTCCAGGCCTATCTGGGCCGCGCTCGTCTGCAATCTGTCAGGATTTCTGACCAGGAAACGAACTTCGTGTCTGGCGTCGACGGCTGCCTTCGCGGTCCATGCCCCGACGAAACCGGTACCGCCGGTGACGAGCACCCGCATCAGCTCTCCTTTGTTCGTGTTTGTGCTGCCTCGAGAAGCTCTGCGAGCGACTCGCCCATCGCGTCGGCGAGCCGATCCAGATCTGGTGTTTGTTCGCGGTCTGCGATGAGACCGATGTCGAGTCGCCCGTCGCCGGACATGACGGTGATGTTGAGACCGGCACCGTGCAAGATCGGTCCTAGAGGAAACATTCCGGTCACCTTGGCCCCGAGGAAATACAACGGCATCGGTGGACCGGGGACATTCGACATCACCAGGTTGTGCACGACGGGGTGGTGCTGGGCAAGATCGAGTGCCGCGTAGGCACGCATGGCCGCGGCAAATGTTGCTGGAGAGGCAAATTGAGCCCAGTCCTGCAACAGGGTCGCACCGATTTCCCTGTTGTGCTCCTTGCCGACCTCATGGCTCGCAGAGATAGCGAGCAATCGTTCGACCGGGTCGTCTATGTCGGTGGCCAACGACGCGAACATTGCCGATACCTGATTGGTCCCCGGTCTGCTGCTTTTCTCGTGCACCGACACCGGGACGACTGCGATGAGCGACTCTTCCGGTAGACCATCGGTCTTTTCGAGGTAGATGCGGATTGCACCCGCACACATTGCCAGCACGACGTCGTTCACCTTGGCGTCGAATGCGTTCTTGATTTCTTTGACGTCGGAAAGCTTCAGTTGCTCGAAGGCGACGCTGCGGTGCCGACTCAGTGTGCCGTTGAATTGCGTTCGCGGTGCTACGAACGGCGGCGGCATGGCCCGCCCGCTTCGAGCTCGCCCGATCCACCCGGTGAGGGTTCGTACCGTGGCGGGAAGAATGCTGAGTGCCTGCAAAGGCCTGCTCGCGAAGGAAACTGCACTTCCCACCGCAAGGTCGAAGTTGTTGACCGATCCGACCCCCGGTGATGGTGGGAGTGGTTCCGCATCCCGATCGATACTGCACAGTAGCGAAATAATGTTCGCTGCCGAGATTCCGTCGACCGTCGAGTGATGCATCTTCAGAAAAATGGGAGTCTTGCCGTTCTTCGCCCCTTCGAGCACCCACATCTCCCACAGCGGCCTCGAGCGGTCCAGGGGCTGCACGGCGAAATGCGCACATGCCGCCGCGACTTCGTCTTTGCCTGCGGGCGCGGGGAGGGTCATACGATGGAAATGCTTGTCGATGTCGAAGTTCTCGTCTTCGACCCAGACAGGGTGGTCGAGATTGAAGACGCTGTCGTGGAGCTTCTTACGGAGCGTTGGAATGCCCTCCAGCCGACGCAACAGCTCGACCTTCAGGGCATCGGCGTCGTAGTCGACGCCATCACCCACCGCTTCGAGTTCGATGAGACCGCACACATTCAGTGGCTGCTCAGGGGTTTCGAGGTATAGAAAGCTCGCGTCCAGTCCGCTCAACCGTTCCATTCGATTGACATTAGAACGTGTTTCAGTTTCTCGCTGAGATTTCGACTATTCTGTGCAGATGTCCGGACGTTTACACCCGACCGACGCGCAGGCCTATTGGATGTCTTCGAAAATTCCGAACGACCAATTTTTGCTTTATTGCTTCGACACGAGCACCGCTGCCGTCGACGTCGTGGATGGACTCGTGTCGACTGCCCGCGGTGTACCCGAACTCGACATCTGCTTCGCCGCCGCCTTCGGCTATCCACGGACCGTTCCGATGACCGTCGGACCACACCACGTCATCTCGCATACGCTGCCCGAGGGAACATGGACAGGATGCCTGCGAGCCGTCGCCGACCTGTTCGCCAGCCCCGTCGATCCGCTCGAAACTCCTTGGCTGCTACATCTTTTCGACTCTGTCTCCGGCGCTCCACGATGCATCGGGCCCGCACTTGTTGCAGTGCTACAGGTTTCACATGCCCTCGGTGACGGCCGTGTCGCCTCCTCGCTCGCACGACAGCTCTTCGGCGAGCGTGATTTCTCCGCCCCGCTGCACAACCCACGCGGACGCTTCCGTCCCGTCGAGTTCATCAGGCAATCCCGCCGCGCCCAGGTACTCGAAGGGACCCTCGCAGCCGACACCGCTGCGGGGTCGATACCCCCGCAGTCGCCCGGCAGGGAGAAGATCCGCGTCAACGTTGCCCCAGCAGGTGAGACGAGCATCCGGACCGTGGTCCGAGACCGTACCGAGCTGAGCGGTCCCGGGGTTACCGTCACGGTCGGCGCTATCACGGCAGTGTCCATAGCGCTGTCGAACTACCTGAGACGCTGCGGCGACCCGATTCCGGAGTTGCTCGGCGCAGAGGTCACCTTGGGAAAGAGCGGGCCGCGGCGGGCCCGCAACCACTTTCGTAATGCAGGTATCGATCTCTATCCGGGCATCATCGATCCGCTCGAGCGAGCGAAGCACATTTCGGCAGCGCTGCGCGATCGTCGCGCACGTGCCGATCATCCGGCTATGGCCGCAGAGGCTCTCGCGTCCGAGATGGTGCCCGCAGTACTACTGCGATGGGGAATCCGTCAGTTCGACCCCACCGTGATACCCGATACGGTCACCGGCAATACCGTCGTATCGAGTGTGAATCGCGGATCCGCCGACCTCACCTTGGGCGGTGGGCGCGTCCGATTCACCGCAGGATTTCCGGCGCTGTCCCCGGTCATGAGCCTCACCCACGGCGTTCACGGAATCGGCGACGTGGTGACCATCAGCGTCTCCTCGAGCGCCTCGGCGGTGGACGACCCAGATCTCTACGCGGGGCTCGTGCACGACGCGGTCGACGAAATGGCCGATCGCCTCAGCCGACCTGTTTGACAGACTCTTCTCAGCATTGTGCGGGTGCTGGCCTCAGACTCATCGCGCATGCTCTTGGATATGACTCAGATGACGGTTCTTGCGGTCGGTGGCACCGGGGAATCTCACCCGGACGACGACCGCACCGAGGTCTCCGGGCTGCTGAGCAGCGTCACCGGCGAATTGGATGAAAGATTCCACGGAAGGTGGGTCGGCTACCCCGCGTCGTATGGGCCGGTGGCAGTCGGCGGCCTCAGCTTCTCGCACAGCACCGAGCTCGGTGTCCAACGTCTGATCTCGGCGATCCAGGTAACCCCAGGACCGATTGCACTCATCGGTTATTCCCAGGGCTGCTCGGTCATTCGTGAAGTGTTGGGCCTTCTCGCAAGAGGGGAGGTGCACCTTCCTGCCGTCGCCGCCGCCGGGTTGATCTCCGATCCCCAGCAGCCTGCGGGCGCCGTGCCAGCCTGCACGGGACGCGGGGTTGCCGGGGACGGACCAAAGCTTCCGGACTCGGTCGCGGTGATCTGGATCGGGCAACCCGCGGATATGATCTGCAATGCAAGCGAAGACAGCTACATTCGTGACATCGCGGACCTCACCCGATGGATGTCGTTTCGCACTCCGAAAGTGTGGCTGCAACAGCTATGGATACTGCTGCGTAGCAATGGTTTTCAAAATGCTGCCAAGACCCGCCTGTCGCCGAAACAGTGGCGGAGAGACATACGACGCCTGCGTGTGGCCGCCACCGAGCTCAGCGGATATCTGCCCCGGACATTGGTATGGCGGAGGTGGCGAATATCCAACCCGTCCGGAGATCGCCACATCGCCTATGCGAGTGAGCCTCTCGATGCGAGCGGTCTGACCGGTTGCCAAATCTTGGCGCAGTGGCTGCAGGTACAGGCAACGATGGCCCCGACGTCATACGCAGCGTGAGTCTAGGTCAGCGCAGGCACAGACAGAAGAGATGACCGACGGGATCACGGAAGACGGTGAAACTCGGCTGATCGAGTGGCCCGGTCACTTTCGTGGCGCCGAGTCCCACGACGAATTCCTCGGAGGCGGCCATGTCGTCGACGACCAGATCCAAGTGAGTCTTGATCCCCTCCGACGGCCATTCCAGCGGAACGAAGTTCTCGGCCAGCTGAAACGCCAATTTGAGATTGCCCGGGCCTTGGAGAATCGTCCAATCCTTCTCGGATCGGACGATGTTCCACCCGAGCATCTTGCCGTAGAATCCGGCCAGCGCTGCGGTGTCCGGGCAGTCGAGGACGATGTAGTCCATGTCGATCGCAGGTCGTGTCATGGGTGACAGCGTAATGAAGAGAACGTCTCCAGTGACCGAAGGCCGGCGGTTCCGGTGATACGCGCAGTCAGATGATCCACCATGCGGCGTAGGGCGGCATCCATACCGAACCGAACTCGTCGGCCATCACATCGTGCTGTGCGAGAACTTCCCGAGGGTGTTCGACGCCGAGATCGAGCACATGCGAGTACGGAAACGGCCGATGCTCGGCGGTCATGTTGAAGAATGCGACGAGGGTGCCACTGGGGTGGCGTCGACGGACCACCAAGAGGCCGTCGTCGAAGTCGGTCGGCAGGTCCACCGGCGCCTCGGCGTGCAACATTGGTAGCCCCGCGCGCACCCGGGCGATGCGCGCGATCCCGTCGAACACCCGCTGCTCGTCGGTGCCGGCTATCAGGCGTCGTGCACGGTCTTCGTCGGTGATGCGGGGACGGTGGACCCAGCGATTGTCCTCGCCGTGCCCCGGTTCGGCGGCCCACTCTGCGTCACCGGGGGATCCCAGTTCGTCGCCGCTCCACACGACGGGGATGCCACCCCACACCGAGATGACGGCGTGCGCGAGAAAGATGCGCGCGAACGCTCCGTCCGGATCGCGCCTCGACGGGCCGAGTCCGGTCAATGCTGCTGAGGTGCCGCTGATTCGCCGGTCATCGGTCTTTTCGTTGTGTTGAAATACGAGCCCTTCGGCCCAGGAACCATCGAATTCACCGCTATACCACTCGGCGAGAAAAAGACGGTGCCCGGCGCCCGTCAACCCCAGTGCGGTGGCGTCGCCGTCGTCGATCGCCCAGCCGATGTCGTCGTGGCATCGGACGTACGTCACCCAGGTGCCGCCCGGCGGTGTCGGGGGTAGCGACGCGAGGACGTGCCGGGCCAGCGCTGTACTGCCGGTCGCCAGCATCGACCACACCTGCACCATCAGACTGTTGTGGTACGCGATGTCGGAGACCCGACCGGTGTGCTGACCGAGACCGAGGTAGGGCATCAGATCTCGGGGCCCGACGATCGCTTCGGCCTTGAACAGCACGGCCGGTGCAGCGAGCCGAGCGGTTGCCCGCAGGGCCTGGGTGATGGCGTGGACCTCGGGCTGGTTCTGACAATTGGTTCCGAGCCGCTTCCACAGAAACGCAATCGCGTCCAACCGAAGTACTTCGACGCCGAGGTTCGCAAGGTGCATGACGATGTCTGCAAACTCGAGCAGCACATTCGGATTGGCCCAGTTCAGGTCCCATTGCCACTCGTTGAAAGTGGTCCACACCCACTCCCCCATGTGATCGTCGAACGTGAAGCTGCCCGGCGCGAAGTCGGGAAACACCTCGGGCAGCGTGCGTTCGAACGAATCCGGTGTACTCCGATCGGGGTAGATCAGGAAGTAGTCACGGAACTTCTGGTCGCCGGAACGCGCTTTCTCTGCCCACTCATGCTCGCGGGCAACATGATTGACGACGAGATCGACGACGAGGCTGATGCCACGCTCACGCAGCGTTGTCGCCAGTGCGCTCAGGTCCTCATTGGTTCCGAGGTCGGGGCGGACCGATCGGTAGTCCATGACTGCATAGCCGCCGTCGTTGTCTCCTGGCCGTGTCGCCAGTAGCGGCATCAGGTGCAGATACGTCACGCCCAGGTCGGCGAGATGATCGAGTCGCTGCCCGAGACCGGCCAATGTGTCGCCGTACCGATCGACATAACAGGCATAGCCGAACATGTCCGGCCGTTGAAACCAGTCGGGCCGAAGAAGCCTGCGTTCGTCCAACCGGTGCAACTCCGGCGGGCGCTGCGCAAAGCCGGCAGCAGCAGCTTCCACCAGGCGCGACACTACGGCGTCGGGGTCCGGATAGATCGCGGTGACGGCGTCGTGAAGATCGGGCCACCACATTTCGTACCGCAGCTGAAATGTTTCTTGGCGATGGGCCGGGAGACCCGCCAAAATCTGGAGCGTAGCTGCGGAGTGGGCCGGCGCGACAACCATGCCTGCATCATGGCACGACGGTACTGTCGATGCCCTCGAGATCGGAGAGGCACACTGTCCGAGTGAAGATCACCGACGCCCAGCGCCGAGCCCATCTGGCCGCTCGCCACTTCGCGGACTCCCCCACCGCCGAGGACGTCGTCTCTTCACTGCTGGCTTTGCACGCTACCGACCCTGCGACGGTGTATCTGTCGGTGCTCGCCCGCGCCCGATCGCTGTCCATCGAAGATGTCCGCACCGCCATGTACGACCGACCAAACCTTTTGCGGCTCATGGCGATGCGCCGCACCCTGTTCGTAGTCGCGCACGACGACGTCCCGATCATTCATGCGGCAGCAAGCGTCGGGGTGGCCCGAACGATGCGCGCGAGACTGATCAAAGAGGTGTCGACGCTTCCGACCGAACCTGTCATCGAGGATGTGCCGGGTTGGCTCGATGCCGTCGAGAAGCAGGCGGAGGACGCGTTGAGGGCCGCCGGGTCGGCAACGGGTGCAGAGTTGTCGGCCGCGGCGCCGCTACTGAGAACAGCGCTACTTCCCACGACCGACAAGGCGTACGACGTCAAGCGTTATGTGACTTCGCAGGTGTTGTCGATGATGGCCGCCGAAGGGCGCATGGTGCGCGTCGAACCCCGCGGCTCGTGGACATCCCGCAGGCACGCGTGGGCGCCGATCGATCAGTGGTGGCCGGGCGGGATTCCGACTCTCGACGAGGCCGAGAGCCGCCGCGAGCTTGCACGACGCTGGCTCGACGTGTTCGGGCCCGCAACGCTCGACGATGTTCAGTGGTGGACCGGTTGGAACAAAACTCAGACGCGAACCGCAGTTGCGGGCCTCGACACCGTCGAAGTTGAACTCGACGCCGGCGACGGGATCATGCTGGCCGACACTGTCTTGCAGAAGGGCCGGACCGGTGTGATCCTGCTTCCCGCGCTCGACCCCACACCCATGGGGTGGAAGCACCGCAGTTGGTACCTCGGCGAACACAAAGCTCCACTGTTCGACACGTACGGCAACATCGGTCCGACGATCTGGTCGGACGGCCGCATCGTCGGCGGCTGGGCCGTCACGCCAGCCGGTGAGGTGGTGACCGAATTGTTCGAGGAGGTCGGTTCGGGAGTCGAGGCAATTGCCGCGGAGGCAGGAAGGATCACCGACCTGCTCGACGGGACCGCCGTTGTCCCGAGCTTCCCGACGCCGCTGGAGAAGCGGCTTCGGGGGAAGAAGTAGCGATCACTTCCGAGGTTGTGACGGCACCGACACGATTACCCGGCCCGAGCTGCCGCCGGTCAGAAGTGACACGAACGCATCCGCAACGCGATCGATGCCTTCGAAAACCGTGTGCAGGCTGCAGACTTTGCCTTCGCGCAGCCAACCTCCCACCTCGGTTTCGAACTGTTCGCGGAGATCCTCGTGTGACGTGACAGCGAAGCCCTTCATTGTGAGTTCCTGGTAGATGAGCCTGCGGTAGTTTGCCGGACCGCCGCCGTCCCCCACGGCACCGCAGATCACCGCTCGACCACCGAAGTTCAGTACCTCGAGCGCGGCTTCGAGTTGCTCGCCGCCAACATTGTCGTAGTAGAGGTCGATGCCGTCGGGTGCAGCATCGCGCAGAAGATCGACGGCAGGGCCGTCATGTCGATTGATGGCTTTGTCCGCACCGAGTGTGTCCGTGAGGAGCGCGACCTTGTCGTTGGAACCGGCGACACCGATGACGGTTGCCCCACGTGCTTTGGCGAACTGTACGACGCAGCTGCCCACTCCGCCCGCCGCGCCGGAGACGTAGACGACGTCCTCGGGCTGAACATCACCGACGTGAATCAACCCGGTGTATGCGGTGAAGCCGACGTGCCCGAGAACCGTGAGATGAGCGTCGAGACCCTCATTCGACTCCGTGCCGGGAATCTTGCGCAGCTCATCGGCCTCCACGACAGCGGCCGTGCACCACGGAACCTTGCCGACGGCGAGATCTCCGGGCTGAAAACCCTCGACGCCGGACTCGAGCACCTCGACGACGGCATCACTGGACGGAACATCACCGACGCCGATCCCCGGCCCGTAGGCCGTACCTTCACCGCCGAGACGGTGAGCAAGACCCGCGTTGAGGCCGAGGCGCCTGACACCCACGAGGACCTGCGTCTTCGTCGGCGACGCGACGTCCTTGTCGAACACGCCGAAGTTCTCCGCGCGGACATTTCCATCCGGTAGCGACTTCAACTGCACTTCTCGACTGAGCATATTTCGACTGTACTGAGTCAGTCGTGGTCCGCGGGGTAGTCGATTGTGCCGCAGCGCGGACGCTTCTTACAGATCCAAGCAGAAACAGTTGTCGCGCTTTTACTTTCAATTGTCACCGCCGCGAGGAGACAAGGCGGAGAACGCCGATTCGGCTAGCAAGTCCTCTGACCGCTGCAGACTGGACAAGGGCGGGATAATTGGCGAATACACATCGACGTCAGCAGATTGAGGTTGTCTCTGTGGGTTCTGCGCACGAGAGGACAGGACGATGAGTGAAGAGCAGATGGGGCCAGAGACGAAGGGGGTCGTGGTCGAGTTGTTGTCGACGGTTGACCTCGGCTCCGAGATCCAGAGCATGGACGGGTGGCAGTTGCGCACACGCATGGTGACCATGGAGCCGGGAGCTGTTTTCGGCCCGGTACATGACCACAAGGGCAGGCCAGGAACGGTCTACGTGCTGCAGGGAACCATCACGGACCATCGCGACGGGATCACCACCGAGTATGGGCCAGGTCTGGGCTGGCCCGAAGACCGGAACACGCTCCACTGGCTCGAGAACAGAGGAGAGGTTTCGGCGGTGGAGATATCGGTCGATGTAGTCAGGCGCGGGTAGGCCTCTTCTCGACCAATGGACACCATCACCAAAGGAGCCCTGCGTTGACGCGATATCTGACCTCGTTCGACGACTGAGCGATGACGCACATTCCGAATGCCGATTGGCCGGTCGGCGGCGAGGATTCGCATGCGGTGATTCGTGACATCCACAAGGACCTGCGTCTTCGCGGGTGAACCGATGTCCTTGCTGAACACCCCGGAGTCACAGGTCCGCGGGACGGTCCACTCGAACCGCTACGTGAACCTCGGTCAGACGTTGAAGCGGAACTCCACGACATCCCCGTCGACCATGACGTATTCCTTGCCTTCGATCCGGACTTTGCCGGCAGCCTTGGCTGCGGCCATGGATCCGGCCTCGATGAGGTCCTCGAAGCTGACGACCTCGGCCTTGATGAATCCGCGCTCGAAGTCGGTGTGGATGACTCCTGCAGCCTGAGGCGCGGTGGCGCCCTTGTTGATCGTCCACGCGCGAGCTTCTTTCGGGCCTGCGGTGAGGTAGGTCTGCAATCCGAGGGTGTGGAAGCCGGCGCGAGCCAGGGCGTCGAGGCCCGGCTCGGTCTGGCCGACGGATTCGAGCAGTTCCGCGGCAGATTCGGTGTCGAGTTCGAGCAGTTCGGACTCGATCTTCGCGTCGAGGAACACGGCGTCTGCGGGTGCGACGAGGCGGGCGAGTTCGCCGACCTTGGCGTCGTCGGTGAGCACACTCTCGTCGGCGTTGAAGACGTAGAGGAACGGCTTGGTGGTGAGGAGCTGGAATTCCTTGAGCAGCTCGAAGTCCAGCTTGTCCCTCTGCGAGAACAGTGTTTTGCCCTCGTTGAGCACTGCCTGGGCGGCAATGGCGGCGTCGAGCGCAGGCTTGCGATCCTTCTTGATCCGCGCCTCCTTCTCCACGCGCGGGATTGCCTTCTCCAAGGTCTGCAGGTCGGCGATCGCCAGTTCGGTTTCGATGACCTCGATGTCGGCGGACGGATCGACACGGCCGTCGACGTGCACCACGTCGTCGTCGGCGAAGACTCGGACGACCTGGCAGATGGCGTCGGCTTCGCGAATGTTCGCAAGGAATTTGTTGCCGAGCCCGGCGCCCTCGGAGGCCCCCTTGACGATCCCTGCGATGTCGACGAACGACACCAGCGCGGGCACCAGCTTCTCCGAGCCGAAGACCTCGGCGAGCTTGCCCAGCCGCGGGTCAGGCAGCGCAACGACGCCGACATTGGGCTCGATGGTCGCGAACGGGTAGTTCGCGGCCAGCACATCGTTGTTGGTCAGCGCATTGAACAGGGTGGACTTGCCGACGTTGGGCAGTCCGACGATTCCGAGGGTGAGGCTCACGGTCTATGGAGTCTACTTTGGACGCATCACCAGCCCCGACAGTGCCCGGCCAGTGGTGACGGCCGAGCCGCCCAACGGGGCCAAGACGACATGATCTGCACCCGCCCGCAGGTGTGCATCGACGCGTTCAGCGATGTCCTCGACGCTCCCCCACGCGACTACGGCATCGACCAGCTTATCGCTGAGCTGATCGACATCGTCGCTGGTGAACCCCATGCGAAGAAAGTTCTGGCGGTAGCCGTCCACGGTCGCCAGAAATGACAGCGGCTCGCGGGCGATCGCGCGGGCACGCCCGGGATCGTTCTCCAGCACGACGAATTGGTCGATCACCAACGTTCGATCCGGCCCGAGGAGTGCCCGCGCTGCCTCTGTGTACTCCGGGGTGACCAACAACGCCACCGCACCGGCTGCTCGACGTCGAGCCATCTCCAGCTTCTTGGGACCGAGCGCTGCGAGAATTACGCGATCGGCAGGAACGTCGAGTTCGTCGAGGTATGCATTCAATCCGACAAGTGGACGGGCTGCCTGTGGACCACCCAGCCCGAGAACGAACCGGCCCGAGGATTCCAGTTCGCTGTACAGCTGGGCCGTCGCCGACGAGCTGTAGCGGTCGACGGGGACGATGCCGGGCACCACTTTCACCGTTTCGGTCGCGTGCACGAGATCGGCGAGCCGCTCGAGCCGGTCGATTTGGCCACCGGGCAACCACAGGGCGCTGTAACCGAGCGACTCCAATTCACGAGCATCTTCGAGATACGAGTGAGAGACGCCGATGGAGAAACCAATTTTGCCGAGTCCGAGTGTGTCCATGCAAGCGATACTAAAACGCTTCGCGCCCAACAGGAGCCGTCAGACCCCTTGCAACAGCTAGCTATTGGCGACGATCAGCGCGATGAACAGGATGTACAGCAGGAAGAATCCGAAAAAGAGCCCGAGTGACAGCTTGCCGAAGAATCCGGCGCGCTTCGAGGAGTACTCCGCGCCCTGAATGTCGCCGATCAACCACAGTGGGTGAACCTTCAGTGCATGGTTGAACGCCGAGATCGCCAGCGGCCAGAAGAAGATGACAGCGACCACTGCCCAGCCTGCATTGGACGGCGGCATCGGCGGTGCCTGCACATAGGGCTGTGCGTAGGGCTGCGCGGACGGATAGGCCTGCTGTTGGTACTGCGGCTGCTCGAACGGACCTGACATTGCGAAATCCCCCGATGATCGATGAAAGACGAATAATACGACCAAGTCGCCGGCAGTACCGTTCGGCGCGCACTAGCGACCTTCGGGCCCATATCCATGCCAGAAATCCCCGACGCGAGCCGACTACATGCTTAGGGTGATCATAGTCACATCCGCGAGGCATGGAGTCCATCACATGACACTGAAACCGCCTGGTAATCCACACGTCGAGTTGTTGAAAACGGATCCAGATCTCCCCCCGGTGGGCGTTGTGGACACCAGTCCGATGACGGCGACGAAGCGAGTGATGTTCGTCGTTGTCGGCTTGCTGGGCGGTCTTGCTTGGGTCGTCGTCGCATTCATCCGTGGCGAAAACATCAACGCCGTGTGGTTCGTGATTGCGGCCGTGTGCACCTACGTCATTGCCTTTCGCTTCTACGCGCGTTTGATCGAGAACAAGATCATCCACCCACGCGACGATCGGGCGACGCCCGCGGAGATTCTCGAAAACGGTAAGGACTACATGCCGACGGACCGTCGGGTGTTGTTCGGACACCACTTCGCTGCGATCGCTGGAGCAGGTCCGCTCGTCGGCCCAGTTCTCGCTGCCCAGATGGGTTATCTCCCCGGCACGATGTGGATCATCATCGGAGTCGTGTTCGCGGGAGCCGTACAGGACTTCCTCGTCCTGTGGATCTCGACGCGTCGTCGCGGACGAAGCCTCGGTCAGATGGCTCGCGACGAACTCGGTATGGTCGGCGGAATCGCCGCTCTGATCGGCGTTTTCGTCATCATGATCATCATCATTGCGGTACTCGCGCTCGTCGTTGTCAACGCGTTGGCCGAGAGTCCATGGGGAGTGTTCTCCATCGCACTGACCATCCCGATCGCGCTCTTCATGGGCGTCTACCTGCGATTTCTCCGCCCAGGAAAGGTGTCCGAGGTCTCGCTCATCGGCGTCGTACTCCTACTGTTCGCGATCATCTCAGGCGGCTGGGTCGCCGAAACCGGCTGGGGCACCGACTGGTTCACCCTCTCCAAGGTCACTGTCGCCTGGCTCCTCATCGGCTACGGTCTCGCCGCATCGATCCTGCCGGTGTGGCTGCTCCTCGCCCCACGTGACTACCTGTCGACCTTCATGAAGGTGGGCACCATCGCCCTGTTGGCGATCGGTATCCTCATCGCCCGCCCGGAGATTCAGATGCCGGCCATGACGTCGTTCGCGACCGAAGGCAACGGCCCGGCGTTCTCTGGCTCACTCTTCCCGTTCCTCTTCATCACCATTGCCTGCGGCGCTCTCTCCGGCTTCCACGCGCTGATCTGTTCCGGCACGACTCCGAAGCTGCTCGAGAAAGAAAAGCAGATGCGGATGATCGGCTACGGCGGCATGCTCACCGAATCGTTCGTCGCGATCATGGCCCTTGTCACCGCATGCATCCTCGACCAGCATTTGTACTTCGCCCTCAATGCGCCAGAAGCACTCACCGGAGGAACAGCCGAAAGTGCGGCCACCTATGTGAACGGTCTCGGGCTTGGTGGTACCGACATCACGCCCGATCAGTTCACCCAGGCCGCAGCAGCCGTCGGCGAAGAATCGATCATTTCGCGCACCGGCGGCGCACCCACCCTCGCGTTCGGAATGTCCGAGGTCCTGCACCAAGTCTTCGGGGGCGCAAGCCTCAAGTCGTTCTGGTACCACTTCGCCATCATGTTCGAAGCACTTTTCATCCTCACCACCGTCGACGCCGGAACCCGCGTGGCACGTTTCATGCTCTCCGACAGCATCGGCAACCTTCCCGGCGCGTCGGCGAAGAAGTTCAAAGACCCGTCGTGGCGTCCCGGCGCGTGGCTGTGCTCGTTCGTAGTTGTTGCGGCGTGGGGTGCAATCCTGCTCATGGGTGTCACCGATCCACTCGGCGGTATCAATACGTTGTTCCCATTGTTCGGTATCGCCAACCAACTTCTTGCCGCGATCGCTCTCACCGTCGTGATGACCATCGTGGTCAAGCGCGGATACTACAAATGGGCGTGGATCCCCGGCGTTCCGTTGATCTGGGATCTCATCGTCACGATGACCGCGTCGTACCAGAAGATCTTCTCCGACATCCCGGCCATCGGTTACTGGAAGCAGCACAGTATCTTCGTCGACGCTAAGGCTCAGGGGCTGACCGAGTTCCAGAGTGCGAAGACGTCCGAGGCGATCGATGCCGTCATCCGCAACACCTTTATCCAGGGCACACTGTCGATCATCTTCGCGGTGTTGGTCCTCATCGTTGCCGTGGCCGGCCTCGTGGTGTGCATCAAAGCCATTCGGGCAGGAGGGCTTCCGAACAACGAGGATCCCGAAGTTCCCTCGAAGATCTTCGCCCCCGCAGGCTTCATCCCGACGGCCGCGGAGAAAGAGATCCAGCAGGATTGGGACAAACTGATCGCCGACGGCACCGTCCGAGCACCCGGCGCCGCACACGCCGGGCAGCACTGACATGCACGGCCTGTGGTGGTGGATCACCTCGGTGATGGGTGACAAGGACTACGAGCACTACCTTGCCCATATGCGACGGGTGCATCCGGACGAGCCGGTTCCATCGGAGCGCCAGTTCTGGCGGGACCGCTACGCCGAGGCCGATGCACACCCCGGGGCACGGTGTTGTTGAAGCTCCACACGCCGATGGCTGATTCCCGCTAGCGCGGCGTGTCCGCCGGTGACACAGTGGATCGCATGGAGTTGGACTTCGAGCGGTGCTATCGGGCCGTATCTGCACGTGACACCCGCTTCGACGGGCAGTTCTTCACGGCCGTCCGCACGACGGGTATCTACTGCCGCCCGTCGTGTCCGGCAGTCACGCCCAAAGCGAAGAACGTGCAGTTCGTTCCGACGGCGGCGGCAGCGCAACAGGCCGGGTTTCGAGCCTGCCGACGCTGTCAACCCGACGCCACCCCTGGCTCACCACAATGGAATATCAACTCGGACTTGGCCTCCCGCGCTATGCGGCTCATTTCCGACGGCGCGGTAGAGCGTGGCGGCGTGGACTCGCTGGCCGATTCGCTCGGGTACTCCACCCGCCAGCTCACGCGGGTTCTCAGCGCCGAGATCGGTGCAGGCCCGTTGGCATTGGCGCGTGCGCATCGGGCGCACACGGCTCGGACGTTGATCCAGACCACGACGATGACGATGACCGATATCGCATTCGCGTCCGGGTTTTCCAGCGTTCGCCAGTTCAACGAGACCATTCTTGAAGTGTTTGCAGTGAACCCCACCACGTTGCGCGGCGAAGCCACCCGAACGAAGACCCTGTCCAGCAACGGGACCGTCACGCTACGACTCCCCTACCGCCAACCGTTGGATCGAACCTGGCTCGAATGGTTCCTTCGCGGTCATGCTGTACCCGGCGTCGAGTCCTTCGACGATCGAACCTACCGCCGATCCCTTCGACTCCCACACGGACATGGCATCGTCGGACTTCGGATCGAGGACGGTTACGTCGACACGACGTTGAGCCTGCACGATATGCGCGACTTGGCCCCCGCCGTGGCCCGGGTCCGACGCCTGCTCGATCTGGATGCGGACCCGGAAGCCGTGGATACCGCCCTGTCCGCAGATCCTGCTCTTGCACCGAATGTTGCGGCACACCCGGGCATACGCGTCGTCGGAAATGTCGACGCCACAGAGTTGCTGTTACGGACCATGATCGGCCAACAGATCTCGCTGGGTGCCGCTGCCACGCATACCGCGCGCCTGGTCGAGGCGCTGGGCGAGCGGATCGAGGATCCGGGCGGCGGCACCATCACCCGACTGTTCCCCGACGCGTCCGCCGTCGCCGAACACGGACACGAAGTACTCACCGGCCCCAAGGCACGAGTAGGCGCGATCATCGGAGTGGCCGACGCGATCGCGTCGGGCAAGATCGAGCTGCACGTCGCGCGATCGGCCGAAGACCTCGAACGAGACCTTCTCGCGCTCAAAGGCATCGGCCCGTGGACCGCCCGATACGTGGTGATGCGATTGCTGGCCGACCCGGACGTGCTGCTCGACACCGACCTCGTTGTCCGTCAGGGCGCCGAAGCGCTCGGCATCCCCCTCACCGATACGAGCCGATGGGCGCCATGGCGCTCGTACGTCTCGATGCACCTGTGGAACATCGCGCTCGAAAGAAGAGGACTATGACTGCAACTGCCGCCACGACCGACACCCCGATCGGACCGTTCACCGCCATAGTCGACGCCGAAGGCTGCGTGCTGGCGTCCGGATGGACTGCAACTACCGAAGACCTGCAACCGCTGATTCACAAGTCGTTGCGGCCCAACGACATCCGGATGGTATCGAACCTCGGCAGTATCACCGCG
This sequence comes from Rhodococcus sp. PAMC28707, assembly GCF_004795915.1. Lineage (NCBI taxonomy): Bacteria > Bacillati > Actinomycetota > Actinomycetes > Mycobacteriales > Nocardiaceae > Rhodococcus > Rhodococcus sp. PAMC28707. The sequence goes on along the minus strand of NZ_CP039253.1, from coordinate 3,198,199 downwards.
GCAATCGAGGACTACCACCGCGGCGAGCTCACGGTCATCGACGACATACCCGTCGCACAACAGTCCGGAGAATTTCTGATGTATGCGTGGAAAGTACTTCGGACCGTTCCCGCCGGGTCGCCGGTGACGTACTCGGAGTTCGCGGATATGGCCGGCCGTCCGGCCGCCATCCGCGGCGCGGCATCGGCCTGCGCGCGCAACGCAGCGGCACTGTTCGTTCCGTGTCACCGGGTCTTTCGCATCGGTGGGGCACTCGGCGGTTTCAGATGGGGATTGCCTGCGAAGACCTGGCTACTGGCGCACGAGGTGGCCTGAGGATTGAGCGCGTCGACAGTTGGGTAGTACAGGCAATCGAGACGTTAGAGTCACTCGGGTACCCGAGTCCGAAGCCACCGAAAAGGACAACCGACGTGACGGAACAGACAGTGCCCAACGGTAAGCCTGGGCGCGATCGCGGCGACCTCATCGGTGTCGGTGGGGTGTGGCTGGCAAAGTGGTCGCTGATCCTCGTATCGGTAGCCGCTGGGGCCTGGGTACTCGGCTGGATCATCTCGGCGCTGTGGGTAGTCATACTCCCTTCGCTGCTCGCGATCATCGTGGCAACCGTTCTATGGCCGCCGACCAAGTGGCTCATGCGCGTAGGTATCCCGGCCGCTCTCGCGGCCACGACTTCGCTCGTCGTCTTCTTCCTCGTTATCGGTGGCGTGATCACATTGATCGTCCCGTCCGTCGTGGACTCGGCGCCCGAGCTCGTAGACAAAGCGACGCAGGGCGTGTCCCAGGTACAGGACTGGCTCAAGGGCCCGCCGATCAACCTGCAGGACGAGCAGATCGACAATGCTGTCTCGGCCATCACCTCCCGGTTGCAGGAAAGCGGAACCGCCATTGCCTCCGGTGTTTTCAGTGGTGTTACCGCCGCGAGCTCGATTCTCATCACCCTGGCACTTGTCCTCGTACTGACGTTCTTTTTCGTCAAGGACGGGCCCAAATTCACTCCGTGGCTGCACGGCTTCGCCGGTGGTCGTGCAGGAAGACATCTCGCCGAGATCCTGGCACGAATGTGGGCGACGCTCGGTGGGTTCATCCGAACCCAGGCAGTGGTGAGCCTCATCGACGCATTCTTCATCGGCCTCGGATTGATCGTTCTCAATGTGCCGCTGGCGCTCGTCCTCGCCACCATCACCTTTCTCGGCGGATTCATCCCCATCGTCGGTGCATTCGTTGCAGGCGCCTTGGCCGTCTTGGTCGCACTTGTCGCCAACGGACCGACCACCGCGCTGATCGTGTTGGCCATCATTTTCGCCGTTCAGCAGCTCGAAGGAAACGTTCTGCAACCGGTTCTGCAGAGTCGCAGTATGAATCTGCATCCCGCGATCGTGCTGTTGGCCGTCACCGGTGGCGGTTCGGTGTTCGGCATAGTCGGTGCCTTCCTCGCTGTACCTGCCGCCGCCGTAGCCGCGGTCCTGATTCGCTACGTCTCCGAGCAAGCCGACGAACGCTCGAACGAGGCCAGCCAGGCAGAACTAGAGGAGTCGGCGCCGGATCCGGACGAACTACTGACCGACGAGAAAGACGAGGACGAGGACGAAAAGTCAGCTCAGGACGCCGAAAAGAGCTGAAGCCTCGACCCGTCCCGCTCACGAATGACGTGGAGCCGGCTCGGTATTCGTTGACGCATCTCATCGACGTGGGAGACGATTCCCACCACACGCCCGCCGGCCCTGAGTTCGTCCAAAACCCCCATGACCGATTCCAAGGTGTCGGCGTCCAGCGTGCCGAAGCCTTCGTCGATGAACATCGTGTCGAGGACGACTCCGCCGGATTCTGCGGCCACGACGTCCGCCAGCCCGAGAGCAAGCGCCAACGACGCCAGGAACGACTCTCCTCCCGACAGCGTCTTCGCCGAACGGACGACTCCGGTGTAGTCGTCACGGATGTCGAGGCCCAATCCGCCACGCCTCCCACGAGATTCGGCCTCGTCGGAATGAACGAACTCGTATCGTCCCGCTGACATACGCTGCAACCTCGCCGACGCCGACTCGGCGACGTCCTCGAGGCGCGAGGCCAACACGTACGACCGGAGTGACATCTTTCGAGCATTCTGTCCTCGACCTGCGACGACGTCGGTCAGTGCAGCCAACTGGTCGTGTTTGGCCTGCATCGGTGCCGCGCGGTCGACTGCGGCCCACAACTGGGCGGTCAGTTCTTCCACTTGCTCGAAGCGTCGCTTGCATTCGGCCTGGCGCGCAACGGCAGCATCGAGTTCGACCGCTGCAGCGTCGGCAGCCTCCTGCCAGGGTGCTGTCTCCACCGGTTCGGTGTCGGTGTCTCCGATGGCTGCGATCGCAGGTTCGGCAAGAACCTGCTCGGCATGAGCGCGAATGTCGTGTGCTGCAGCGAGTTGCTTCTCGATGCTCCGGACTCGCTCGGCGGGGATCACCACGGCCGCTGCGTCCTCGGCGGACTCGAAGCCGGATTCCGACACCTGCGCTGCCAGTCGCTCGGCGATCGCCCCGCTGATGTCGGCCGCGCGAGCGGCAGCGACCCTCTTGTGTTGAAGATCGGTGGAGAGTGCGATCAGCTTCTCGAGGCGCGCCACACGCTGATCGAGTGTCTCCTCACCGTCGACAGCGGCGGCGACACGTGCGCGCATCCCCTCGACGGCGCTCCTAACCTGAGCCGCCCGTGCAGCGAGACCCGCTGCAGTGGATCGATGCTCGGCAATGACGGAAGCGAGCCGGTGATCCTCGGACCTGAGGTGAGCCAATCCCGCCCGAAGGTCGTCGAGTGAAGCAGCAGCTGTCCTTGCTGCCGTCAATCGAGTAGTCACCTCGTCAAGGGCCACCACCAGTTCATCGCTACCGCGGCCACCGGAACGAGCAATGAGTGCATCGAGCACCCGAACAAGCTCGGCCGCTTCCGCAGTCCGAAGATTCTCGGCAGCGGCCGCTCTACGCTCGGCACTGCTCGCCTCGGCTTCCTCCGCCTTCGTGACCGTCGAGTCGGCGGCCGACGCAGGCTCCGGGTGCGACCGGGATCCACAGACTCCGCACGGGCTGCCGTCGACAAGCTCTGTTGCCAGCTCCGCGGCCATTCCGGTGAGACGTCGTTCTCGCAGATCGAGTAGATGTTCCCGAGTGTCGTTGTGCGCCGTGCGTGCCGCTTCGCGAGCCGACTCGGCCGAGGCGAGCGCGGTTCGAGTCTTCGTGAGTTCGATTGCCGCCTTGACTGCATCGGAGACAGCGGCAGATTCGGACTCGAGCGCAGGCACATTCGCGGCAGCGTGCACAGCAGTGGTCACCGAGAGTTCTGCTGCAGCGATCGCCGCAGGCAACTGTTCTCTGAGGACGAGTGCTGCTTCGACAGCCTTCTCGACGGCAAGGCACTCGGAGGTCAGCTCGCGCGCAACGGCCTCCTCCGCATCGGCGCGAATAGCCAACTTCCGCATCTCCTGGAGGCCGACCACCGCCGTCGTCCACTCGCGCACAGCGTTGGCGACGACCGCCCGAGCTTCGTCTGCATCCGAGGACGACGCGGCGAGGACCATATCGGATCCATCGATCATCGCCAACGAGCCGCGCACCGACTCTGCGTCACGCGCAGCGAGGTCGTAGGCCCGTGCGGTTTTCGCATACTCGGCGGCGAGCGTCGCGATAGGGCCTGCAGCAGCAGACCGTTCGACTTCTCGGCGAATCACGTCCCGCTCGGGGGCTGCCCCGTGGAACTCGGCCAACTGCTTCCGCGCGAGGTCTCGTCGTTGCCTCAACACGAGGAGAGTTTTGTGGCGATCGAGTGCCGAGGCGGCGAGCTCGGCCTTGCCTCGCGCAGTTGCGAGCGCTGTCGACGCCGCGGCGTGCGCACCGCGAGCACGCCCCAGAACATCGGTGGCCCACTCCATCGGTTCACGGTCGAGTCCTTCGTCCTCGCCCGAGGCCGTGGCGATCCGACCGCGCAACTTGTCGATGGCAATGCGCGAAGACTCCATCAACGCTGCGCTGGAACGCCTTTCGTTGGCAAACCACTGCTCCACGTCCCCGAACCTGCTGGTGTCGAACAGCCTCTCGAGGAGATTGCCACGCTCTTCGCTGTCCGCACGCAGGAACCGAGCGAACTCACCTTGAGGCAGGAGGACGACCTGAAAGAACTGATCTGCACTCATCCCGAGTGCGGCGCCCACTGCCTCACCGATCTCGTCGAGGCGGGTCAAGTTCTGCCCATCGCCGTCGAGCCACGTCAGACTGGCCTTCGAATTTTCCTTGGTGGTACCCGTCCTCTTGCCCTTCTTGGGCCGCAGGTACTCGGGAGAGCGAACGATCCGGACGCGTCTGCCACCGAGAGTGGCCTCGAGCACCACTCTGGGTACCGCACCGGGCGCAGCATGGTCGGACAGAAGGCGCTTGCCTTCCCTGCGCGCACCCGGAACCGTTCCATACAGGGCAAAGGCGACGGCGTCGAGAACAGTGGTCTTGCCCGCACCGGTCTGACCGTGGAGCAGAAACAGTCCGTCGGCACCGAGGGCGTCGAAGTCGACGGATTGGGTTCGAGCGAAGGGACCGAATGCAGTGATCTCGAGTCGATGCAGTCTCATGCCGGTCGGCTCATGCGCTGCGTCCGGACAACTCGTACTGCTCGACACGCTCGTCGTCACGGGAAACGTCCTCGCGCTGCACCGCAGCCAATGCCCGTTCGAGCAACGAAACCTCCCGCGCTTCGGGAGTAGTTCGCATGTCGGTGACGAACGAGGTGGCAATGTCGATATCGGTGCGACCGCGCACGCGATCACGATACCGCAGCTCGGAAGTGCCTGCAGGACGCGACCATTCGAGGTGAACAGCGTGCGGGAAGCGGGCACGCAGCGCGCGCATGGCATCGACCGGACGAATCGGATCGGTCAGGACGGCCGACACGTAGTGCTCTTCGGCGTCGGCGAATTCGCTTGCAGTGGTCAGCTCTTCGACGGTGCCTTCGATCCGGCTCAAACCACGGACGACCGGCAAATCCACTCTCTCGACCGCGCCCAGACCGTCCGCATCGAGTTGGAGTATCCACACAGCTTTCCGGTGAGACCGCTCACCGAACGAATACGGCAACGGCGAGCCCGAATAACGAACACGGTCGGTCAGCGTCTGCGGAGAATGCAAGTGGCCCAGCGCAACATAGTCGACACCGTCGAATGCAGATGCTGCAACGGTCTCGACCCCACCTACCGAGATCGAACGCTCGGAACCGGTCGCTTCACCACCGACGACGAACGCATGAGCCAGCACCACCGATCGCACGTGATCCGCACCGCTCCGTCGGCCGCCGAGATCTGCGGTGATGCGCTCCATCGCCGCATCCAACACATCCGCGTGCGACCGCGCACCGGGAACGTCGAGTTCGATCCGCGTGGTTTCCGGCTCCAGATAAGGAATTCCGTAGAAGGCGACCGGACCGAACTCGTCGTCGATCACCACCGGAGTGCCTACCTCGCCCACACGGGTCATCAGATGCAAACCGCCTGCCGAGGCGAATGCTGCACCCGCACCGAGCCGCGCCGGCGAATCATGATTGCCCGAGGTCGCCACGATGACAGCGCCAGCCGCACGGATGGCTTCCAGTCCCCTGTTGCATACGAGGACCGCATCTGCGCTCGGCACGGCGCGATCATAGATGTCACCCGGCACGACCACCACGTCGATTCTTTGTGTGGCAACCAGATCCGCAATGGCCGCCAGCGCAGCAGCCTGGTCGGCAAGCAGGTCGACGCCGTGGAACGTGCGGCCGATGTGCCAGTCCGAGGTGTGCAGGATCTTCATGAATACGACGCTAACGGAGGCCACCGACAAACGCGCTCAACCGCTACGGCCAGTCGGCCCCTGCGCCCTGCGAGGTAGACAGGCCCTCGGGCTGATCCGAGAAGCCTGTCGGTGCCCTCGGGCATCATCTGCGTCATGAACGCACTTACCGCTGTCGGAATGGCATTCGCCTTCGCTCTCGGGGCAGCCCTCGGATGGTTGTTGCACTCGAGCAGGTTCGGAGATCGTGCGGTGCGCGCCGAGGAACAGTTGGCGGCACTCCGCGACAACGAGGCGCTGCTGCGAAGATCTCTCGATGCCGTCAACGAGGATTCGGCCCGCAGGCATTCAGGAGCAATCGGCCAACAGGTGTCACATCTGGTGGAACCGCTGCACGACGCCGTAGACGCGCTCACCGAGCAGGTAAGACAGGTAGAGCACAGTCGAATCCGGGCATACGCCGGTCTGACCGAGCAGGTGACCGGGATGCAACGCGCATCGGTTCATCTGTCAACGCAGACGTCCCAACTGGTCACCGCGTTGCGCGCACCGCAGATTCGTGGACGTTGGGGTGAGATACAACTCGAACGGGTCGTCGAGCTCGCCGGCATGGTCAAGCACTGCGATTTCGACACCCAGGTCACCCGGGACGGGGTTCGCCCGGACATGATCGTCCGGTTGGCAGGCGGTCGGCAGATTGTGGTGGATGCCAAAGTTCCGTTCGCGGCCTATCTCGACGCCGCGCAGGAGGAAGACGCCGATGCTCGAAGCAAGCAGTTGACTCGGCATGCTCGGCACCTGCGAACACATGTTGATCAATTGTCGGCCAAGGAATATTGGCGCTCGTTCGAACCGACGCCCGAGTTCGTGATTCTATTCGTCCCAGGTGACCCGTTTCTCGACGCCGCGCTCACGTCCGATTCGTCGCTGCTGGAATACGCATTCACCAGGAATGTGATACTTGCCACTCCCACGACTTTGGTCGCCCTTCTACGCACGGTTGCGTACACGTGGAAGCAGGAGTCGCTCGCCGAGGACGCCGCTCGAATTCAGATGCTCGGACGAGAGCTGTATTCCAGACTCGGAGTCGTTGCCGCGCACCTGGACAAGCTCGGCGGGCATCTCGGCAAGGCAGTCGACTCCTTCAACTCCACCGTGTCTTCGGTCGATTCCAGGGTCACAGTGACAGCACGCAAACTATCCGAGCTCGAGCTTTTCGATACCGAAGTCGTCGAGGTCCGCCGGGTCGACAGCCGACCGAAAGTGTCCGATTCGTCGCATCCGTTGCACCAGTTCGGTCACGTCAGCGACGCAGTCGGGTGATCAGCCGCTAATCTCGGTGGGTGTCTACATCCCAACGAGCCCGTTCCGGGGTTCCGCTGGATCAACGTTCAGCCCTCGCATCAGTACCCGGCGTCCCAGCGTGGGGGGCGGTGGCAATCGCCGGCGGTGCCAGTTTTCTCGGTTTCGTCATCGACGCAGCCCGCGGAACCGAGCTGACCTCTGCTTTCGCCTGCTTTTACATCATCGGTGTCGTTGCCGCAGTTGTCCTGGTCCGATATCGCGGCCTCTTCACGGCGCTGGTCCAGGCTCCATTGATCCTGTTCGTCGCGGTCCCCATGGCGTATCAGTACTTCACCGAGAATCCGGGAACCGGCGTGAAGGACATTCTGCTGAATGCCGCTATTCCCCTGGTCAATCGGTTTCCGTTGATGCTGCTGGGCACCGTTCTGGCAATCGGGATCGGCGGTGCACGCATCTACCTCAAGAGGCAGTCCACTCACGCCCCCACTCGCTCGGTCCGCGACAGGGCCAAGCAAACACGTGACCGTACGAGGGCGTCCAGGGCGAAGACGAAGAACGCACCGGATTCAGCGCGCAGTCCAGAGGATCGGGTTTCCGGACGGGGACCCGCATCCGACGGCCACTCGACAGACGGTGAACGCCGAAGTACCGACGCACGCCGGCCGAGCGCCGAGGGCCGCAGGAGCCGTCCAAGTGCCGAAGGCCGCCAGAGCACCGGAGACCGCCAGAGCCGTCCGAGCACCGAGGGACGTCGAGCGCGGCGCGAACGCGCCGAGCCGTCCTATGACAGCCCGGCCGCCGACCCATATGGCGCCGACCCGTATCGACCCGGACCGGTCGACGCGGATCGGTCGACGCTCCCGCCGAGGCGGGCCGCACCCCGACCGCCGCAGCCACTGGCGCCCCGCCAAACCGGTATGGATCCGCGTTCGGCACCGGCAAGCGCACATGTCCCGCCGCATCCGCTCCCGCAGGTTCGCTACCGGGACCGCACCGAACCCTGACTAGGCTCGCCCGAACGTCGGAAGCCGATCAGGCCTTGGTCGGCCGAAGCTCGCGCGGCAGTGAGAAGACGAGAGTTTCGTTGGCCGTGGTCACGGGCTGAACATCGGCATAGCCGTGCTCGGACAGCAGATCGATGACTCCCTGTACAAGAATCTCCGGCACCGACGCACCCGAAGTGATGCCGACGGTCTGCACTCCGGTCAGCCAGGCCAGGTCGATCTCCTTCGCGTAATCGACGAGGTAGCTGGCGCGCGCACCGGCGGAAAGTGCCACTTCTACCAGCCGGACAGAGTTGGAGGAGTTCGTCGACCCGACGACGATCACCAGATCGCACTCGGGTGCCATCACCTTCACCGCGACCTGACGGTTCTGTGTCGCGTAGCAAATGTCGTCGCTCGGCGGATCCTGCAATGTCGGGAAGCGCTCACGTAGACGTGCGACCGTGAGCATCGTCTCGTCGACGCTGAGTGTGGTCTGCGACAGCCAGATGACCTTGTTCGGATCACGCACGGTGACGTCGTCGACAGAGTCCGGGCCGTCCACGAGCTGCACATGTTCAGGCGCCTCACCGGCAGTGCCTTCCACTTCCTCGTGCCCTTCGTGGCCGATCAACAGAATGTCGTAGTCGTCGCGGGCGAACCGTTTGGCTTCCTGGTGAACCTTGGTGACGAGGGGGCAGGTGGCGTCGATGGTGCGGAGCTGACGCTCCGCAGCCGAAGCGTGTACCGCGGGCGATACGCCGTGCGCGGAAAACACCAACAGTGCGCCTTCAGGCACCTCGTCGGTCTCCTCGACGAAGACGGCCCCGCGATCGGCCAACGTCTCGACGACATGCCGGTTGTGCACGATCTCCTTACGGACGTACACCGGAGCACCATGCTGCTCCAGCGCCTTCTCCACGGTCTCGACCGCGCGATCGACGCCGGCGCAGTAGCCGCGTGGCTCTGCCAGGAGTACTCGTTTTCCTCCGGTGTAAGGGGCGGAATCAGCGCCCGATGGACGTGCGATACCCAGGTTCAGTGGAACAGCCGAAGACATGACTACAGGGTACGTGAGCAGGGCGCCGCGATTCCGACTAGTGGGCGACCCGCCTGTCGGCTACCCAAATGCCTGGACTTCAGGCAGGCTGTGAATATGACTCGTGTCCCTTTTGCTGCACGTGTGGCCGCGGGCGTGGTGGTGACCGTCGTCGAAGAGGCGCGCAAGCTCCCCGGTACCGCGGTCACCTTTCCAATGACGGTCGTCAGCGAAATACTGGCCAGCTCGATGCGCCTTCAACAGCAGGTCACCGCTCTCGCGATCAAGGGCGACGAGGTCATCTCGTTGTTGCCTCTCGTCGGAACCCCCGCTCAGGACCAGCCGTCTTGGGCTGTGTTCGACGACGACCATGCCCCGCCCTCGCTGAACGAGAACGAAGAGCTCGACGTCCCGGACCACGAGCCTGTCGCTGCGACCGGTCGTTTCGCGTTGTACTCCACTCCGCCGGCCGAGGTCGAGGAAGAAGTGCAGGCCGTGACGTCCACCGAGCGACCGGAGATCGTCGACCTCGTCGATTACGACGCCCTAGCGCTCGCACAATTACGTGCTCGTCTGCGCACCCTGTCCCTCGAGGACTTGGAGACGCTCCTCGACTACGAGGCCGATTCGCGCGCACGTGCTCCGTTCCTGACGATGCTCGAGAACCGAATCACCACAGCGAAAGCCAAGTGAGCGCAACCAATCAGACGTCGGGCCCCGGTCCGAGCAGCGCCGAAGAGCCGTGGCCGGTCCGCACCGTAGCGATGAAAGTCGCCGGGTGGATCGACCGACTCGGGAGCGTCTGGGTCGAGGGCCAACTGACCCAGATCAATGCCAGGCCAGGTACACGGACCGCGTTTCTCGTCCTGCGTGATCCGTCGGCCGACATGTCACTGTCGGTCACCTGCTCGCCGCAACTGCTGGAGCGGTCACCGGTCCCACTGACCGAAGGCGCGCAGGTCATCCTGTACGGCAAGCTGTCTTTCTACACCGGCCGAGGCACAGTCTCATTGCGTGCCACCGACATTCGGGCCGTCGGTGTCGGCGAACTCCTTGCCCGAGTCGAACGTCTACGCAGCCTCCTGGCTGCCGAAGGCCTGTTCGATCCGCGCCTCAAACGGCCACTTCCATTTCTTCCCAGCACGATCGGCCTGATCACCGCGCGCGCAAGTGCCGCCGAGAAGGACGTTCTGACCGTTGCGCAAAGGCGTTGGCCGGCAGTACGATTCGAAGTCAGACACACTCCTGTACAGGGCCCGCAGGCAGTGCCCGCGATCCTCGGCGCATTGAAAGAACTCAACGACAACAGCGACGTCGACGTCATCATCCTGGCCCGCGGAGGCGGTAGCGTCGAAGATCTGCTGCCGTTCTCCGACGAGGCACTGTGCCGCGCGATCTCGGCCGCGACCACACCGATCGTCAGCGCCATCGGACACGAACCGGACAGCCCGCTCAGCGATCACGTCGCCGACCTACGTGCCGCGACTCCGACCGACGCCGCCAAGCTGGTGGTGCCCGACGCCGTAGCCGAGCAGAATCTCGTCGCCGACCTGAGGTCCAGAACTGCTGCTGCGCTCCGGAACTGGGTCGCCAGAGAAGCGCGTGGGCTCGAGATGATCCGACATCGACCGGTCCTTGCCGACCCGATCGCAGGTATCGAGCGTCGCCGCGAGGAGATCACGCGACTGCGCGAGGCAACCCGACGCGACGTTCTGCGCGAACTCGCGAAACAGGAAACCCTCGTCGAACACTTACGAAATCGATCGCAAGCCCTCGGGCCCGCAGCGACGCTGGCGCGTGGCTACGCCGTCGTGCAACGCATGGTCGCCGGCGGCGATCCCGAGGTGTTGCGTTCGGTCGATGACGCACCACCGGGAACACAGATCCGAGTACGAGTGGCCGACGGCGCAGTGACTGCCGCGGTCATGGGCAAAGTTCGATAGGAGAAAACTCTTGACTGAAACACCGATCGAAGAAATGGGCTACGAGGCTGCCCGAGACGAACTGGTCGACGTGGTGAAGGTTCTCGAACAGGGTGGCCTCGATCTCGACGCATCGCTCGCCTTGTGGGAACGAGGCGAATTGCTCGCGACCCGCTGCGAGGAGCACCTCGCCGGCGCACGCAAGCGCGTCGAGAATGCCCTCGCACACGTGAAGGACCAGGACTGACGCTCGCCAAGGCTCGAGTTCAAGGTGTCAGGGGTGTCGCTTGGGTAGTCGCAGCGGCGAGCGTGGTGAATTCCTCGGAAGATCCGCTACCGGTGATGAGCAGCCGCACGTCACCCAGGTCCGTCACCCACACCGGCTCTTCGCTCTGTTGCGTGTAGACGACCCACTCCTTGCCGTCGATCGACTGAGTTCCCGAGGCGAATCGAGGCTCGCCGACAGCGAACGGCACGAGCACGTCTTCACTTGCGTTCGATTGCGTGAGCCGGTTGTAGCGCCCGGCACCGGAGATGTATCCGACAGTGCTGGTGTCCCCACCCTGATCGCCTGCGATGGATCCGCGGCTTCCCGAGTTAGGCGTCCAGTCGTCGGGAACCTTGGGGTTGCGGATCGGGAAGTCGACCTCGGACGCGTCGTACTGCATTGCCGCGGCGACGTCGAAGTTCGGGATCGGTCCCTGCGTCGGCCCGCCTGGGCTCAACGTGCACTGACTGGCAATTCCGGCAATCAACAGACAGGCGATCACTAGCGGAATGAGGGACCAGACCATGTCACGGTTGTTGTTCAGGATCCGGGGTTTACTGTTCGCCACGCCTCCAGTATCCCCGCAGGACGTCGATGCCGGGTCGGCGCATGCCCTCCTCGGCGAACAACGGCGCTGAATGAGATAATCGCGCTGGGTAAGACCCCCACCTACCAGGAGGCTACAAACCGATGACGACCAGCACCGAGTCCACCCGCGCCATGGCGCCAGATCGCAATCTCGCCCTAGAACTCGTACGAGTCACCGAGGCCGGCGCACTCGCCTCGGGCCGCTGGGTAGGACGTGGCGACAAGGAAGGCGGCGACGGAGCAGCGGTGGACGCTATGCGTCAGCTGGTCAGCTCGGTCTCCATGCGCGGCGTCGTCGTGATCGGCGAAGGCGAGAAGGACGAAGCGCCGATGCTCTACAACGGCGAGCAGGTCGGCAACGGCAACGGGCCGGAGGTCGACTTCGCCGTCGACCCCGTCGACGGAACCACGCTGATGGCCAAGGGCATGCCGAACGCGATCTCCGTGCTGGCCGTCGCCGAGCGCGGCGCCATGTTCGACCCCTCGGCGGTGTTCTACATGGAGAAGATTGCCGTCGGGCCCGACTACGCCGATGTCATCGACATCACAGCTCCGGTTGCCGAGAACATCGCTCGGATCGCCAAGGTCAAGAAGGGATCCGCATCCGATGTCACCGTGTGCATCCTGGATCGCCCCCGTCACGCAGAACTGATTCAGGCCGTTCGCGACGCAGGGTCACGCATCCGGCTCATCTCCGACGGTGACGTCGCAGGCGCGATCGCAGCCGCACGTCCCGATTCCGGCACGGATCTGCTGATCGGCATCGGCGGCACCCCCGAGGGCATCATCGCTGCCGCTGCGATGCGTTGCATGGACGGCGCCCTGCAGGGCCGCCTCGCCCCCATGGACGACGAAGAGAAGCAGAAAGCGATCGACGCCGGTCACGACCTCGACCGTGTCCTCAACACCATCGACTTGGTGTCGGGTGAAAACGTATTCTTCACCGCTACCGGCGTCACCGACGGCGATCTGCTGCGCGGCGTGCGCTACGCGGGCGGCGGTGCGCACACTCAGTCCATCGTGATGCGCTCCAAGTCCGGCACCGTTCGAATGATCGACGCGTACCACCGCCTCGAGAAGCTGCGCGAGTACTCCTCGGTCGATTTCGACGGCGACACGAGCGGTCAGGCTCCTTCTTTCTGACGGTTCTGCCAGCGCTCTGACCCAGCACGACAATTACCCGTACCCAACTGGCAAAGTAAGGCTCATGACGCAGACAGACGAACAGCAATTCCGGATCGAGCACGACACCATGGGAGAGGTTCGCGTACCGATCGATGCACTCTGGCGCGCCCAGACGCAGCGAGCGGTCGAGAACTTTCCCATCTCCGGCCGTCCGCTCGAGCGCACTCAGATCCGCGCGATGGGCCTGCTCAAGGCAGCCTGCGCGCAGGTCAACAGGGATCTCGGACTGCTCGACGGAACGCTTGCCGACGCGATCATCGCGGCTGCGAACGAAATCGCCGACGGTCTGCACGACGACCAGTTCCCCATCGACGTCTTTCAGACCGGTTCGGGAACCAGCTCCAACATGAACGCCAACGAGGTCATCGCGTCGATCGCCAAGGCGAAGGGCGTGGAGGTGCACCCCAACGACCACGTCAACATGTCGCAGTCGTCGAACGATACTTTCCCGACGGCTACCCACGTCGCCGCGACCGAGGCAGCGGTCACTTCGCTTGTGCCTGCACTGAAGCACCTGCATTCCGCCCTGGCCGCGAAGGCCGTCGAGTGGAAGACAGTGGTCAAGTCCGGACGCACGCACCTCATGGATGCTGTTCCGGTCACTCTCGGCCAGGAGTTCGGCGGGTACGCCCGTCAGATCGAAGCCGGTATCGAGCGCGTCGAGGCGACCCTGCCACGTTTGGGTGAACTCCCGATCGGCGGCACTGCGGTGGGCACCGGCCTCAACGCTCCCGACGGTTTCGGACCGAAAGTTGTTGCAGCACTGGTCGAGTCGACCGGAATCGAAGCCCTGACCGCAGCCAAGAACGCCTTCGAGGCGCAGGCAGCTCGGGACGGACTCGTCGAGGCATCCGGCGCACTGCGCACCATCGCGGTGTCGCTGACCAAGATCGCCAACGACATTCGTTGGATGGGTTCGGGACCACTCACCGGACTTGGCGAGCTGTCACTTCCCGACCTGCAGCCGGGTAGCTCGATCATGCCAGGCAAGGTCAATCCTGTTCTGCCCGAAGCGGTTACACAGGTCGCCGTGCAGGTCGTCGGCAACGATGCAGCCGTCGCATTCGGTGGCGCCTCGGGTGCCTTCGAGCTCAACGTCTACATCCCGGTGATGGCACGCAACGTGCTCGAGTCCTTCACCTTGCTCGCCAATGTCTCGGTACTGTTCGCCGACAAGTGCATCAGCGGGCTGACCGCCAACGTCGAGCACCTCAAGACCCTCGCCGAGTCCTCGCCGTCCATCGTGACGCCGCTGAACTCCGCCATCGGTTACGAGGAGGCCGCGGCCGTCGCCAAGCAGGCGCTCAAGGAGAAGAAGACGATCCGTCAGACGGTCATCGACCGTGGGCTGATCGGCGACAAGCTCAGCGAGGAAGAACTCGACAAGCGGCTCGACGTGCTGGCCATGGCGAAGGTCAAGGACTGACTTCACCGTTGGTTGCCGGCATCGGCGGTAGCCGCCCTGCATCGGCGTGAATGGCTCGTTCATACGATTGCTTCGTATGAACGAGCCATTCACGCGTTCAGGGGTAGTAAACCCAGCTCAGGCGAATGCGCTCAGCTCGTCGCGCGCCTTGTTGCCCTCGTCGCCGAGGTCGTCGCGGCCGAAGATGTTCCACTCCGCCAGCAATGGCTTGAACACCTTCTCGCTCTGCTGTTCCACCGTGTAGATACCGGCGGCGGCGAGCAATTCGGTGCTGCTGCCCTTACCCGGCAGATCTACCACGGGGATCGAGTACCCATTGATGCGGTCGGCGATAGCGCGCACGGTCTGATCCGGGGCAACGCCGAGTGCTTCGGTGACCATATTCGCGTAGAACTTCGACTGCAGCGCGTCGTCCTGGGCGATCTTCGACAAAATCTTGACCAGAACGGGGTCGCCACCGAGTGCGATCGTATTGTTGTTTCGCAACACAGCCGCCGACTCGTCCACGGCAAAATGCGCGAGGATATCGAGAACGTGAAGGCTGGGCGCGTCGTAGCCTTTCGTCATCTCTTCCATCCGAACGCGTTCGAGAGCGACTGGATCGACAGCGCGAGTCAAGACCAAGAAGTCGCGCAGCGCTATCGACTGACGATTCTCTTCCGACGTCCACCGCCCGGTCCACTTCCACCATGCGCCCTGGCCGGTCAGTGCACGGGCCAGTTCACGGTGGTAGGCGGGCAGATTATCGGCAACGAGGACACTGACCGTGGCAGAGAGAATCTCGACCTCGCTGAGGTGGGATTGTTCGGCCGACCAGTCCTCGCCACCGAGGAACGCGAAGTTCTTGCCGTCGTCCCACGGCGCGAAATCGTGGGGGTGCCAGTCCTCTGCTTCTTCGATGTGTCGGCGCAGATTCTCTTCCACGGCGGGCTCCAGTCGGAGCAACAGGTCACCGTCAGTGAAGTTCGTAGGCATCCGAATACCGTAGCGCCTCGCCCCGAACGTCAAGCCTCGCGCCCCTGACCTCTGTGAATTCTCCCAAATCCCACGCGAGCAGTGTTTACGCTCGTCCCAATACTGGACGAACCGATGGGAGAACTCGTCGGCAAGACACCGCCCACCGATCCGGGTCCCGCACAGCCGCTCACGGCCTACGCCGGGGTATATCGAAATTCGTTCTGGGGTCCTGCGACGGTCACCGAAGACAACGGCACCCTGACGCCCTTGGATGGTGATACGTTCGCCTTCGATGTGCGGAGCGAGAACGCTCCCGACGGCACCGTGTCGCAGGCGACGTTCAACGGAAACACCGTCACGCTCGAGTACTTCGACGGGAACGGACTGGGGAGGTTCACCAAGTGACAGATCTACTGCATTCGACCAAGACTGTCGAGGACATGCTGCGGGCTCTGGCGGAGCGCGACGTCGATCGCGCGGCGGCACTGCTCGACGACGCGATCATCTGGCACAACGTCGGATTTCCGAAAGTGCGTGGCATAGCCCGAGTCCGCAAAGCGCTCGCGGTCATGGCGAAGCCGAACTACGGATTCGACGTCACCATCCACAACATTGCGGCAGACCCCAGCGGCGACGTGGTGCTCACCGAACGCACCGACGTACTGATCTGGCGCCGATTGCGTATCGAGTTCTGGGTGTGTGGCACTTTCGAGCTGCGTGACGGCAAGATCCTCGTGTGGCGGGACTATTTCGACAATCTCGACTTCGCGAAGGCGTTGGTGCGTGGGCTGTGGCGGCTGCGCCCATGAGTGGAAATGCGTCCCGAGGAACGCATTTCCACTCCATGCATCTACGCCCCTGAAGGCCCGAACTCTTCCAGCATCTCCGTAACCAGTGCCGCGATCGGCGAACGCTCGCTTCGGGTGAGGGTGATGTGCGCGAAAAGCGGGTGGCCCTTGAGCTTTTCGATCACCGCTGCGACGCCGTCGTGCCGTCCTACGCGGAGATTGTCACGCTGCGCCACGTCGTGGGTGAGAACGACGCGGGAGCCACTGCCGAGCCTGGACAGAACAGTGAGCAGAACATTGCGTTCGAGTGATTGAGCCTCGTCGACGATCACGAAGGAATCGTGCAGTGATCGTCCACGAATATGGGTGAGCGGCAATACTTCCAGCATTCCGCGTGCAATGACCTCCTCCATCACCTCTGGGCTTACGAGCCCTTCCAAGGTGTCGAACACGGCCTGCCCCCAGGGGCCCATTTTTTCGCTCTCACTGCCGGGTAGGTACCCGAGCTCCTGACCGCCGACCGCGTACAGAGGGCGAAAGACAACCACTTTCCGATGAGTACGACGCTCGAGGACGGCCTCCAGACCTGCGGTCAGTGCCAGCGCAGACTTTCCCGTTCCGGCCTTGCCGCCGAGCGAGACGATGCCGATGCTCTCGTCGAGCAGCAAGTCGAGCGCGACCCGCTGTTCGGCGGAGCGTCCGTGCAAGCCGAATGCTTCGCGTTCGCCGCGCACAAGCTGCACCTGCTTGTCCGCTGTGACACGTCCCAATGCACTCGAACGGCCCCCGAGCAAGCGAACTCCTGTGTGACACGGCATTTCTCGTGCGTCGTCCAGGTCGATGACACCGTCCGCGAACAACCGATCGATGTCGGCCGGCTGCACTTCCAGTTCGGCCATCCCGGTCCAACCCGAAGGCACGACGTCGTGGGCGTGATACTCGTCGGCGGGCAATCCCACCGCACCGGCTTTCACTCGCAGCGGGATGTCCTTGCTGACAAGCACTACTTCTTTGCCCTCGGCCGCCAGGTTGAGTGCGCACGCCAGGATTCGCGAATCGTTGGAGTCGGTACGAAAACCGACAGGCAGAACGGCTGCGTCGGTGTGATTGAGCTCGACCTGCAGTGTGCCGCCCTGCGTGCCGATCGGAACAGGTAGATCGAGCCGACCATGTTCGACGCGAAGGTCGTCGAGCATGCGCAATGACTCCCGCGCGAACCATCCCAGCTCGTGGTGATGGCGTTTACCCTCCAACTCGCTGATGACCACGAGCGGCAGCACCACATTGTGCTCGGCGAAGCGAATAACAGCCCAAGGATCCGACAGTAGAACCGAGGTGTCCAGCACGAATGTCCGAAGAGGGGCGGAAACGGAGCGTGAAGTGGTCACGTGGGGCTCCTATTGTTCGCGCGACGCCACACGAACGCTTGTCGCTCGGCCGGTCGGTCCTGACGTGTCAGCTGACACGAGGACCGGGTGCCGGACCTCTCGCACTCACTAGCTCAGTCACGTATCAGAACCTCCCGCACAGTCAGCTTCCCCGCTGTCTGTTACTGCCGACGGTACCGCCGATTCCGAGGATTGGCGCGGGTAGCAGGGTGCGTGTCGGTGAACACCGCGTTAACCCATCGCACCGTGTCGGAGGGGTCCCTGTCCCCCCGCTCAAATAGTCCATTCGTACGATCGAGGCAATCTCAAGTGGTCGTTGCAACAACCACTTGAAACCGCCCGATTCGTATGAATGGACCATTCAAGCAGGTCGGGCGAGTTGAACAGGCCTGCTAGTCGAACAGGCCGACCTGCCTACTCGGCGAAGAGGTGGCAATCAGCCGATCAGGCCCCAGTCTTCGAGGCCGTCGTAGAGCGGCTTGCTCTGCGCGACCTTGACGACGCGCTCTTTCAATGAATCGCTGGCTTCGCCGGTGGCGAGTGTGGTGCCGATGATGTCGGCGACCTCGGTGAACTCTGCTTCGCCGAAGCCACGCGTCGCGAGTGCCGAGGTGCCGATGCGCAGGCCGGAGGTGACCATCGGCGGGCGCGGATCGAACGGCACGGCGTTGCGGTTGACGGTGATGCCGACCTCGTGGAGGAGGTCCTCGGCCTGTTGGCCGTCGAGCTGGCTGTTACGCAGGTCCACCAGAGCGAGGTGCACATCGGTGCCGCCGGTGAGAACCGAGATTCCCTTGTCCGCGATGTCTTTGCCGTTCAGGCGATCCGCGAGGAGTGCAGCTCCGAGGAGGGTGCGCTCCTGGCGCTCCTTGAACTCCGGCGTCGCAGCGATCTTGAAAGCGACGGCCTTGGCGGCGATCGCATGCATGAGTGGGCCACCCTGCTGGCCGGGGAACACTGCCGAGTTGAGCTTCTTCGCCCATTCCTTCTTCGCGAGGATCAAGCCGGACCGGGGTCCGCCGAGAGTTTTGTGCACGGTCGAGGAGACGACGTCGGCGTAGGGCACGGGCGAGGGATGCAGCCCTGCTGCGACGAGTCCGGCGAAGTGCGCCATATCGACCCACAGCAATGCGCCGACCTCGTCAGCGATGGAACGGAAGGCTTCGAAGTCCTGGAATCGCGGGTAGGCCGACCAGCCGGCGATCAGGACCTGCGGCTTGGCCGCGATGGCCTGCTTGCGCACCTGATCCATATCGATGCGGTGGTCTTCTTTGCTGACGCCGTAGGACTCGACCTCGTACAGCTTGCCGGAGAAGTTCAGCTTCATACCGTGCGTGAGGTGGCCGCCGTGTGCGAGATCGAGGCCCATGATCTTGTCACCCGGGTTGATCAGTGCCATCAGCACTGCCGCGTTGGCCTGCGCACCGGCGTGCGGCTGGACGTTGGCGAACTCGGCGCCGAAGAGTTCCTTGGCACGATTACGAGCGAGGTCCTCGATGACGTCGACGTGCTCGCAGCCGCCGTAGTAGCGACGGCCCGGGTAGCCCTCGGCGTACTTGTTCGTCAGCACGCTGCCCTGTGCTTGCAGGACGGCACGGGGAACGAAGTTCTCCGATGCGATCATCTCGAGCGTGTCACGCTGACGCCCCAGTTCGCCTGCCATGGCCTCGGCGACCTCAGGATCGAGTTCGGCAAGGGACAGGTTGTTGACGTCAGCCATAAGAGGGGTCTCCAAATGAGGGCAGCAATGTGGGCGTCCTTAGTTTACGAGATGCGTAATTGCCCCGGTGTCAGCGGCTCGTCGAGGAGGCGCCCGAACAACGCCGATCGCTCGCTGACGGTCTTGCCCTGAGCCAACCAACCACCGAGAAGTTTGTATCCCTCGACGTATGTGCTGCTGTAGGCACGCCACAACGGCGAGGACAAGAACTTCAGACTTTGCCTAGCACGCTTGGGCGATGCGAGGCCCCATTTCTCCAGGTACGCCGCGACGTCATCCTGGCTCTTGTGTCGATCGTGCAGCAACAATGCCGCGTCCTGCCGCACCCCGAGCAGCTGGCCCGACGCCGTCGACAGCCGCTCGGCCTTGTCCCCGTCGAATCGCAGGCCGAGGTCAGCGTAGATTTCCTGCGCCCATGCTCCCCACCCCGGTCCGACGATCGACTCGAGCGCCAGATCGGCAAGGCCCTCCGCCATCAGGCATTGCGGAGTGTTGACGAGAAACAGGGTCTGTTCCTGCTGCCCGGCACCGACGAGGCCCATCTCTTTCCGGCAATGCTCGGTGTGGTGGCCGGGGTAGGCCTCATGCGCGATGAGGTGCGGGAGGTTCGCCATGTGCTGTTCGAGATCGGAGTTGATGGCCACGGTGGACTTGAAGTCACCGAGGTAATAGTTGAATCCCGACCACGGCTTGTCTCCCACCACCTCATAACGCACCTGTTCGGTCTCGGGCAGTGAATACTCTGCTCGCACACGATCACGCAAAGCACTCGAAAAGGCGTCGACGCAGTCCTGGAGTCGATCGGCCGGGATTATGTCTCCGGCGCGGTGAGCAGCCAGTCGCTCGGCGAGCGAACCCGGACCCGACAACACCTCATCCATCTTTCGGTGTGCCTGCGCGTAGTGATCCTGATCCCCGGGTTCGATGCGGACATCGAAGTATGCGAAGACCTCGTCGACGAAACCGATGTCTTCTCCTGCGAACTTGCGGCCCGAGCATTCCAGCGCACGCAAGTGGACATCGATGAACTCGGCACGTTGCGCCGAAAGGTCGGCATTAGCGAGCTCGGCCCGCAATGCGACGGCCTGCCGCGCTAGGGCAGCCGGATCGGGAGCAGGCGCATTCTCGGTCTGTCGACGCAACTCGGGATCACCGGTGTACGCGTCGACGAAGCCCTTTTCGAGTCGGTCGAATTTCAGACCGAGTTGTAGATACTCACGGACGAGGGAATCGGCGTTCATAAGATCCGACGATAGTGGCCGCAGCGAGATGAACGAACAGTGAACTACCCCGCCCGTGTGAGTATCAGTGGCACCAAGCACAATCTGAAGCCATGCGACTTCAGTGTCCCTCGTGCGCCTGGTGCGTACTTCCAGGTACGCACCAGGCACACGAGGTGTGTACCTCCGAATGAGCGAACCCAGCCCCTACGTCGAATTCGATCGCGCCCAGTGGCGCACTCTTCGGCAGTCGACGCCACTGGTGCTCACCGAGGAAGAACTCGTCGGCCTCCGCGGCTTGGGTGAGCAGATCGATCTCGAAGAAGTCGCCGAGGTGTATCTCCCTCTGGCCCGACTCATTCACCTCCAGGTCGCTGCACGGCAACGGCTGTTCGCGGCCACTGCAACATTTCTCGGAGAGAAGCACCCGGATCGTCAGGTGCCCTTCGTCATCGGAGTCGCCGGCAGTGTCGCGGTCGGAAAGTCGACGACAGCCCGAGTTCTGCAAGCACTCCTCGCGCGGTGGGACCACCATCCGCGCGTCGATCTGGTCACCACCGACGGTTTCCTGTATTCGACGACAGAGTTGATGCGTCGCGGGATCCTGCACCGTAAGGGATTTCCCGAGAGCTACGATCGGCGCAAGCTGCTCCGCTTCGTCACCGAGGTGAAGTCGGGAGCCGAAGAGGTTGCCGCACCGGTCTATTCGCACGTATCCTACGACATTCTGAAGGGCCAGTTCCACATGGTTCGTCAGCCGGACATTCTCATCGTCGAAGGCCTCAACGTGCTGCAGACCGGGTCACGTTTGATGGTCTCGGATCTGTTCGACTTCTCGATCTACGTCGACGCCAGAATCGAGGACATCGAACGCTGGTACGTGAAGCGCTTTCTCGCGCTGCGTAAGACGTCGTTCGCCGATCCCGACGCGCACTTTCATCACTACGCGAATCTGCCCGACGAGCACGCACGTATGGCCGCCGAAGATCTCTGGCACTCGATCAATCTGCCGAACCTCGTCGAGAACATTCTGCCGACGCGTCCTCGGGCCACGATGGTGCTGCGCAAGGACAGCGATCACGCCATCAACAGGCTCCGATTACGCAAATTGTAGATCGGTCTTCAGATTCCGAATCGACGATGCCTGGCTGCATAATCACGCAGCGCTCGAAGGAAGTCGACTCGGCGGAATTCGGGCCAGTACGCCTCGGTGAACCAGATTTCCGAGTACGCGCTCTGCCACAGCAGAAATCCGGAGAGCCGTTGTTCACCCGAAGTGCGAATCACCAGATCTGGATCTGGCTGACCGGAGGTGTAGAGGTGAGTATCGATGCCGTCGACGTCGATGGATTTCACCAAGTCGTCTCCGGTGAGTCCCTCGGCGATCTTCTCTCTTACCAATAACTGGACTGCGTCGGCGATTTCCTGACGACCGCCGTAGCCCACTGCGACGTTGACATGCGTTCCGCTTCGCCCCGCGGTACGAGCGGCGGCCTCTTCGAGCCTGCGCGCCGTCGACGGTGGAAGTAGCTCGAGGGTGCCGACGATCTTGACACCCCAGTTCTGCTCGGGTCCGCAGATCTCCTCGACGACGTCGGTGATGATCTCGAGCAGTGAATCGAGCTCGTCGGGGTCGCGGGACAGATTTTCGGTGGAGAGTAGATAGATGGTGGCCATCTCGATTCCCGCGGCGTCGCACCAACCGAGCATCTCAGCGATCTTCAGTGCACCCATGCGATGACCGTGCGCGACGTCGGTGAAGCCGTTCTCACGTGCCCATCGGCGATTTCCATCACACATCACTGCAACGTGACGCGGATGGCGCATGCCGTCGAGCTGCATGAGCAAGCGCCGCTCGTACACGTTGTACAGCACGTTACGTACGTTCGTCGGGAGAATTTTCACCGAGACATCACCACAGTCGGATCACCACGGAGCACAACCTTACGCCGACGCAACGAAGCTACTCGCCGGTAGAGTACGGACCGAACCTACGGTTGCGTAGGTTCGGAGTCGAGAGGAAGTGATCGCATGACGATGTTCGGGATCGACCAACTACCCGCGAAACCTCGGATGCGCGGGTGGATTCATCTCTACGCTTTCGCGGTCTCCGTCGTGGCAGGCATCGTCCTCGTGACGTTGGCCTTCAGCTTGGTCTCCGTCAGTGCCGGAATCGCGACGGCGGTCTACGCGAGCACCGTCTGCGGTGTCTTCGGAGTGAGCGCTACTTACCACCGAATTCACTGGAAGACTCCTGCCACTCGCACGTGGATGAAGCGTGCCGATCACTCGATGATCTTTCTGTTCATCGCCGGCAGCTACACGCCGTTCGCGGTACTCGGACTCCCGGCAGCAACCGGCAGAACCCTGCTGATCGTCGTCTGGATCGGTGCACTCAGCGGCGTCGCACTCAAGATGCTGTGGCCTCTCGCACCCGTCTGGGTGGGCGTACCGCTGTACCTGATTCTCGGCTGGGCCATCGTGCCGGTCGCACCGACGCTGATCGAGCAAGTGGGCTTCGCACCGTTCATTCTTTTGCTTGTCGGCGGTATCCTGTACAGCATCGGAGCCATCCTGTATGCGACGAAGTGGCCAAATCCTTGGCCCACTACGTTCGGGCATCACGAGTTCTTCCACGCGGCCACTGTGCTTGCCGCGATCTGCCACCTCGTCGCCGTGTGGTTGGTGCTGTTCTAGCCAGGGTCAGCGCTGCAATGCTGCGATGAGCTCGGCCTCGGTAGTGGCGGGGCGATCACACACGAATCCGCGACACACGTACGCCGCCTCGTTACCGTCGACCATGGGTCGATCCGTCAGCAGCGCGCTGGAGTTCTCCGCTCCGGCCATGATCGTCGTACCTCCGGGAGCGTGCGCCCGAGCAACGGCGAGCAGCCTACTTTTCCCGACGCTCGACACGGCCACCTGCAGTGGTCCCCGCACCGACGCCTCGGCGACGGTGAGCCAGTGCCCTCCCGATCGTGGTGCCCGCTCCAGAATCAGAGCCGCACGGGCGAGCCCGGCCGAGGCGAGCTCTCCGTATCGCGCCGACATTTCGGGCGGCACAAGCGCCTCTGCCGTCAGAAGAGCCTCCGTCACCGTCGATGCTCCCGACGGGGTTGCATTGTCGAGTGGGTCTCGCGGCCTCGTCACCAATACTTCGGCGTCATCGGCGGTATCGAACCAACTGCCTGAATGATCCGGGTCGGCGAAGTGTTCGATCGCAGCGTCGAGAATCGCCTGCGCCCGAATCGACCAGATCTCCTCGCCGGTGGCCTGGAGAAGCGCCAGCGAGCCGACAGCGAGGCAGGAGTAGTCCTCGAGCACGCCAGTTGCGACGCCGACGTGCGTGCCGAGTGAGGCGCGTCGCAGTCGTCCGTTCTCGAAGTGTGTCGCGAAGATCTGTTCACCGCAGGTGACAGCGGCATCGACCCACTCCGGCCGTCCCAGTCCCGCACCCACTTCGGCGAGTGCTGTGATTGCCAGGCCGTTCCAGGCGGTGACCACCTTGTCATCGCGGCCTGGCTGCGGGCGTTGATCTCGAACCGAAAGCAGCAGTTCGGCCACGCGCCGGTACCGCTCGAGATCGTCAGGATCCTCGGGCAACTGCAGAACCGACATGCCGGCTTCGAATGTCCCGGCGCTGTCGACGACGAACAGGCCTGCCGCCCAGACACCATCTTCGAATCCGAGAACGTCCACGAGCTGTTCCGGCGTCCACGCGTAGGTCGATCCCTCCACACCGTCGGTGTCGGCATCGAGAGCGGAGGCGAAACACCCATTGTCGGTTCGCAGTTCGCGTAGCAGGAAGCCCGCGGTCGCCTCGGCTACGCGAACGGCCAGCGGATCCCCCGTCACCCGGGCGAGGTGCCCGTACAACCGAAGTAGAATCGCGTTGTCATAGAGCATTTTCTCGAAGTGCGGCACGACCCATTCCGCGTCGACCGAGTAGCGCGCGAACCCGCCACCGAGCTGGTCATAGATTCCGCCGCGAGCCATTGCGGCCGCGGTGCGTTCGACCGTCTCGAGTGCCGCGGCCGAGCCCGTGCGCTCGTAATGACGCAGTAGGCCCTCCAACAGTGCACCCGGCGGAAACTTGGGTGCCCCGCCGAAGCCACCACGATCGACGTCTTCGTCCTCGAGTACCGAGGCCACGGCGTCTGCCATCAGGTCGGAGTCGATCGGACGCTGCGATGTCGGCATCTGTCCGGAGTTGTTTCTGAGGGCAGCAACGATCGCAGCGGATGCGTCGAACACTTCTTCCCGACGCGTACTCCAGGTGTCCGATATCGCGGTCAGCAACTGCTCGAACGAGGGCATACCACCGCGCGGTCTGGGCGGGAAGTAAGTGCCGCAGTAGAACGGTTCGGCGTCGGGTGTCAGCAAGCACGTCATCGGCCAGCCGCCCTGACCCGTCATTGCCACCGTCGCGTTCATGTAGACGGCGTCGAGGTCGGGCCGTTCCTCACGATCGACCTTGATGCACACGAAGTTGGCGTTCATCAGCGCCGCGACCGTCTCGTCCTCGAACGATTCGTGCGCCATCACGTGACACCAATGACAGGCCGAATAACCGATCGAGAGCAGGATCGGAACATCGCGTTCGACTGCAGAATGCAACGCCTCGGGCGACCACTGCTGCCAATGCACCGGATTGTCCGCGTGCTGAAGCAAGTAAGGGCTGGTCGATACTCCGAGTGCGTTGGCACCGAGCACGGCTAAGTCTCGTCCTTGTCGGCCCGCTTGTCCGTGGTCGAAGACTTGTCCGCGGTCGACGTCTCGAGCGGGTTTACCGTCAGCGCGCCGCGATCGGTCCCCTCGTCGAGTTCTTGATCGGGCCTCGGGTCTTCCTTCTCGAAAGTTGCGGGCAACTTCTTGATCTTTTTGTTCATCGACCAGATCAGCAGAGCCGTACCGACGAGAAGCGCAACGATGATCACCAGCCCGACGGGCGAGGATTTACCGAACTCCGGGCCGGTCGGCTGCTGGGCCAATAGCGAGATGATCACTCAGACGTCCTTCGTTTCGATGCCGGCGAACAGATCGGTTTCGGGCAACGACGTCTTGACCCGCGTCTGCGCCAGTTCGAACTCTTCGGTGGGCCAGAGTTTGCGCTGCACATCGACGGGTACGGCAAAGAACACCCCGTTCGGATCGATCTGCGTCGCATGCGCCCGCAAAGCGTCGTCGCGTTGCTCGAAATATTCGTCAGCAGTGACCTGCGTGGTGATTCTCTCCATGATTTCGTCGCGATCCGTAGTCCACCGTTTCAACCAGTCGGCGAAAGGGCTCTCTTCGCCGCGATCGACGAACCAGTCGTTGAACAGTTGCATCCTTTTACGGAGGAAACCGTGCGAGTAATAGAGCTTGAGTGGCGTCCACGGTTCCCCGGCGTCGGGGAACTTCGTGGGATCACCTGCGGCTTCGTAGGCCGCAACCGATACCTCGTGACACCTGATGTGGTCCGGGTGCGGGTATCCGCCCTTTTCGTCGTACGTAGTCATCACGTGCGGTTTGAATTCGCGAACAACTCTGACCAGGGCCTCGGTGGACTCTTCGAGGGGAACCAGCGCAAAGCACCCCTCGGGCAGTGGGGGCAGCGGGTCGCCCTCGGGCAAACCCGAATCGACGAAACCGAGCCAGTGTTGGCGTACCCCGAGAATGCGGGCAGCCTCCGCCATCTCTTCCCGTCGCACTTCCTCGATGCGATCGTTCACACCGGGGATGTCCATCGCTGGATTGAGGATGTCTCCTCGCTCACCACCGGTCAACGTCACGACCAGGACATCGTTGTTCTCGGCGGCATACCGAGCGGTCGTAGCTGCGCCCTTGCTCGATTCGTCGTCGGGATGGGCGTGCACCGCCATGAGCCGTAGTCCGGACACGTTCTTTCCTCACCTCAGCTTCGCCTGCTTCTTCCCTACACATATAGTTCCACTTGGCGCTGACACAACGCGCACCGGCTGCCGTAGATCCACAGCGAACACCGAGTTCCCCCGACCTTCACGACGAAAGCATGCATGACTTCCACGCTCCCCGAAGGCCGATATCCCGCGTCGACGTCACGTTCGGTCTCCCGCCGCACCAAGAACCTGCTGCTTATCGTGGTTCTCCTCGCCGGCCTGGGGATCGCATACATCGGGTATGTGAAGTTTTCGGTGAAAGACATCGAGGGAACAGCCCTCGCGTTCGACCTGCTCGACGATTCCACCGTCTCCATTCGTTTCAGCGTCACGCGCGCAGATCCGCAGGACGACGCGGTCTGTATCGTGCGGGCGCGTTCGCGTGACGGATCGGAAACCGGACGTCGAGAGGTACTCGTACCCGGCTCGGACGCACGCGAAGTCGAGGTAAAGTCTGAGATACGTACTTCTCGACCGCCCGCCGTCGGCGACATCTACGGATGCAGCCTGAAAGTCCCCGATTATTTGCGTGCAGGCTGACCTAGCGCCTGCTCGTGGTAAGATCGGCCGGTACACGGTTCCGCTTTGGAGCCGTGTATTGCTGCATTGACGGCCAGGGCGGCACTGTGGCCCGCGGCTGACGCTGCGCTCCAGTGGCTCAAAAAACGGGCCTACAACGCCTGGGAATCTGCACACTGCAATCCCCAGGGTTGCCGCGTGCGCCGTCCGCATAAAACGGGGAGTCCACCGCGACTTCTACTACAAGGGAGTGATCGAGATGACCGAGACCCAGGTGACCTGGCTTACCCAGGAGTCCCACGACAGGCTCAAGAGCGAACTCGACCAACTCATTTCCAATCGTCCGATCATCGCCGCCGAAATCAACGAGCGACGCGAAGAGGGCGATCTGAAAGAGAACGGCGGCTACCACGCGGCACGCGAGGACCAGGGTCAGCAGGAAGCCCGTATTCGCCAGCTGCAGGAACTGTTGAACTCCGCCAAGGTCGGCGAGGCGCCCACCCAGTCCGGTGTAGCTCTCCCCGGGTCCGTGGTGAAGGTCTACTACGACGGTGACGAGTCCGACGCCGAGACTTTCCTCATCGCCACCCGCGAAGAGGGTTCCACCGACTCCAAGCTCGAGGTCTACTCCCCTAGCTCTCCGCTGGGTGGTTCACTCATCAACGCCAAAGTCGGCGACACCCGCCAGTACACGCTGCCGAACGGCAAGATCATGAAGGTCACGCTCGTCAGCGCAGAGCCTTACCACTCGTAGACATTGGTCTCGATTCAGTCGAGTTTCCCCGGCCGGTAGTCATCCGACCGGGGAAACTTGCGTTATATGACCGACACCGAACGCGGTCACGGCGCACACTTGGACTATGGATGCCGTGTCCCTGCAGGTCGACCCAGTCGAAGGTCCTATCGACGGCCCCACCACCTTCCGTGTTCTGGGTGTTGCACCCGGCCTCCCGGTCCATCTCGATATAGCGACGGTGGATGCGAACAACCACCACTGGGTGTCACATCAGGACTACAACATCGATGCCGACGGTCGGCTGTTGATCACCGACCCCGATCGACCGTGGTGGAACATGTTCTTCGTCGACGAAGGCGTCGTACCCGTCACCTTCGCCGGATCGGACGGCGGACTCGACTATCGAATCTCGGTGCACGCAGTGGAGGGGTCGTCCAGCACCACAGTGCGTCGCACCTGGGGCGGAGACCTGGTTCGCGAGGATCTCGCGGGTGTCGGGTGGCGACTGCGGATCTACCTGCCCGATACCGGCGACCATGTGCTCGCCGGGGTCATCGTTCTCCCCGGCACCACGGGCGCAAGAATGGCAGCGCCCACCGCAGCACTGCTCGCTTCACATGGATACGTGGCAGCCGTGCTGTCCTATATGGACGACACCGGCCTCCCCGAGCAGTTCGAGGAGATTCCGGTGGAAGCGATCGCCGCAGGAATGGCAGCTTTTGCCGGCCACGAACGCGTCGACTCACATCGCATTGCGGTCTACTCCTGCTCGGTCGGGGTATCGGTGGCGTTGTCCGCTTTGGCCCGCACTCCGAGCCTCCCGGTCCGCGGCGTCATCGCCATGGCGCCCTCCCACGTGGTCCTCCAAGCCCGGTCCAACAGTGGACCTCCACCCCGCACGTCTTCGCTGACCGTCGGCGGTCAACCGTTGCCGTACATGCCTATTCGAAGCGAACGGCTCATCGGGCAGCTGATCAAGACGGCGGCCCGAAGGGTCTTCTCGACCGGACCGACCTCGAAAGCCCTGTCGCTACGACCCGCATACGCTGCCGGATTGAAAAACGACAAAGACGTATACGACGCGACCATCCCCGTCGAGAGGATCGACGCTCCGCTGCTTGCGATCGCCGGCGATGACGACGCGGCGTACCCGTCCGACCGGATGGCGCGCGCGTTGATCGCCAGACGCAAACGCAATACGGATAGGTTGCTGATCCTGCCGAATGCCGGTCACGTTCTGCGTCCCCCCGCAACGCCCACGACCGTCGACCGTAACTACAACACTGTGTCCGGTGGAACGCCCGCAGGCACCGCGAAGGCGCAGCGTCGGATGTGGACCGAGGTTCTGGATTTCCTCGAGACCAGCCTCAAGCAGTAAGCGTTCTCTCGTACTTACGCACCGACAACGGCACGAAGACCACCAGTAGCACGACCACCCAAATGAGGGTATAGAGCACTGGGTTCTGCAGTGGCCACACATCCGGCGGCGGTGCCAAAGGACTTGTGTTGCCGAACAACTCGCGTACCGCCTGGACGGTCGAGGAGATCGGATTCCATTCGGCGATCGCTTTGAGCACCGGTGGGAAGCCGTCGATAGGCACGAATGTGTTCGCGATGAAGGTGACGGGGAATATGACGATGAACGACGCATTGTTGAAGATTTCCGGTGACCTCACCGACAGCCCGACGAACGCCATCACCCACGAG
This sequence comes from Rhodococcus sp. PAMC28707, assembly GCF_004795915.1. Classification (NCBI taxonomy): domain Bacteria; kingdom Bacillati; phylum Actinomycetota; class Actinomycetes; order Mycobacteriales; family Nocardiaceae; genus Rhodococcus; species Rhodococcus sp. PAMC28707. Next base: position 3,168,771 of record NZ_CP039253.1, on the reverse strand, counting down.
ATCGAGTAAGCGAACAACAGCAGCAGTACGTACCCCGCCAAAGCCTCGAAGAACGACGTCGTAATGCGCCAGCCAACGATCAAACCGGTGATGGACATGATCGTGATGGTCACCAAGTTGTTGCCCACGTCGGCGGCAGTTCGTCCGATGACCACGGCCGAGCGTGCCATCGGCAGCGAACGGAATCTGTCCATCACACCCTTTTGCAGATCCTCTGCCAGCGAAGATCCGGTGATCGTGGCACCGAAGATCATCGTCTGAACGAAGATGCCGCCCATCAGGAAGCTCTTGTAGTCGCCGCCGCCTGGAATGTCGACGGCACTGCCGAACACGTACGCGAACAGCAGCACGAACATGATGGGTGACAGCGTCGCGAAGACCAGCAGATCCGGAACCCGCTTGATCTTGATCAGATTGCGTTTGCCGATGATCAGTGAATCGCGCACAACACTCATTTGTCTACCTCCACTGCCGCGTCCGACACGGTCGCATGGCCGGTGAGACTGAGGAATACGTCGTCCAGGTTGGGGCGCCGCAAGCCGACGTCGACCACGGAGATAGCGGCTTCGCGCAGCTTCAACAGTGCCGTCGTCAAGTCGTCCGCGCCACCGTCTACCGACATGACGATTCGGCGGGCCTGCGCGTCCCACTGCGGTTCGTCGACACCGATCGGAGCCAGCAATTCATGAGCGCGTGCCCGATCGTCAGGGTCGGTGAGTACGAACTCGAGACGCTCGCCGCCGACCTGCGCCTTCAGCTGATCAGCGGTACCCTCGGCGATGATCGACCCCTTGTCGAGGACGATGATCTTGTCTGCCAACCGGTCTGCTTCCTCCAAGTACTGCGTGGTCAACAGAATGGTCGTGCCATCCTTGACCAGATCGGAGATGAAGTCCCACATGCCGATTCGGCTTCGCGGATCGAGACCGGTTGTAGGCTCGTCGAGAAACAGCACCTGCGGCCGACCGATGAGACTGGCAGCGATGTCGAGGCGTCTACGCATACCGCCCGAATACTGCTTGGCTGTGCGGTCACGAGCATCGAGCAGATCGAACCGTTCCAGCAGAGTGTCCGCGCGCGAGCGCGCCTCGGCCTTCTTCAGCCCGAACAGGCGACCGACCATCTCTAGATTCTCGTAACCGGTGAGATACTCGTCGACCGCCGCGAACTGGCCGGTCAACCCGATGGTGGACCGGACCTCGTCTGCTTGCTTTCCGACGTCGAGGCCGAATACTTTCGCGGTTCCAGACGTCGCCTTCAATAACGTCGCCAAGATGCGAACCGCCGTCGTCTTGCCTGCGCCGTTCGGTCCCAGAACTCCGAGAACCGTTCCCTCCGGCACCGAGAAGCTGATCCCGTTGAGCGCGACGTTCTTCCCGTACTCGAGTACGAGATTGTCTACTTCGACGGCATTTGCCACGACATACCCTCCCCTGTCTTTGTCATGAACACGTACTTCTCGTTACTGCAGACACTGAGGTCTCGAATACTGCAGACTCTCGTGGCGTCGAAAATTAATCGGGCACGTTCGCCGCAACCTGAGGGCACGCTCGGATCGTACGGGCAGTCACCGACAAGTATCCGGGGAACACGTACCGCTCCGCAGATTTGGCCACGAACTCTTACGCTGTAGGTGCGCGATCGCGCACCTACAGCGTTCCGACCCCGAATGCCGATGCGTCGAGAGCGTCGAGAATCTCCTGACGGTGAATCGGGCCTCGGGTTTCGACGGTGAGCAGGACTTCGACCTCCTCCAGGCCGAGCTGGCCTCCGGTCCTCGAGTGCACGACGTCGACGACGCTCGCACCAAGATTTTTGACGACCTCGAGCAGAGACAACAGCCCGCCCGGTCGATCCGAAATCGTGACGCGGACAGCCAAGTATCGGCCTGCAGCGCGCAGCCCGTGGGTGATGACATGGGTCAGCAACAGCGGATCGATGTTGCCGCCGGACAGGATCGCGCAGACAGGACCCCGAAGTTCGAGGTCGTCGCGGCTCATCAGGGCGGCCACGGCGGCTGCACCTGCAGGCTCGACGATGAGTTTGGCCCGCTCGATGCAGAGCAGCAAGGCACGCGATAGTGCGTCCTCGCTGACGGTGACGACGTCGTCGACCCAACCGGCCACGTGAGCGAACGGAACTGCCCCCGGTAACCCCACCGCGATGCCGTCGGCCATTGTCGACATCGATGCCGCTGCGATCGGATGGCCCGCTCTCAACGAGGCCGGCCACGCAGCCGCGCCCTCGGCCTGGATGCCGATGATCCGCACATCGGGTTTGTGAAAATGAAATGCGGCGGCGACGCCGGCCAGCAGACCGCCGCCGCCGGTCGGAACGAGGACGGTGCCGACCTCCGGCATCTGCCCGAGCAGTTCGGTTCCGAGTGTCGCCTGCCCGGCAACGATGTCGGGATGATCGAACGGATGTATCAGGACGGCACCGGTCCGCTCCGCGAACTCGCGGGCGTGGGTCAGTGCCTCGTCGACGGTATCGCCGACGAGGTTCACCGTGGCTCCGTAGGCCTTGGTGGCGACGAGCTTCGGTAGCGAGGCGCCGGTCGGCATGAACACCGTCGAGGCGATGTTCAATTCGGTTGCAGCCCAGGCGACTCCCTGCGCATGATTACCTGCGCTCGCAGCGACGACTCCGTTGGCGCGCTCGGATGCGGTGAGCCGGGAGATCCGGTTGTAGGCCCCTCGCGGCTTGAAGGAGCCGGTGCGTTGCAAATTCTCGCACTTGAGACGCACCTCGTGACCGGTCAGGTCGGAGAGTATCCGCGACGCCACGACAGGCGTCCGCCGCATGACAGGCTCGAGAACGTCCTCCGCGTCGGAGATGTCCCCAGCCGTGAGAAGTTCACTCAAGAGGCAGCCCGATCTTCGCACGCATCTTCATCACTCCCCCAGCTTTCCCGGCACCGACAACAGCGGTAAGAATTCCGTCACGGAAGTAGTAGGCCAAGAATTTTCTGCCGTCATCGTCGACAATCTTGACAGAATCATCGGCAGAAGGCGTTCCGAGAGCCTGAATCTTCAGATCGTATTGGTCGCTCCAGAAGTACGGCACCTGCGGACGCGCCGGGGCCGCCTCGTGACCGAGGATCGCGGGCACCATGACCCGAACCTGATCGCCGACGTTGCTCCAATGCTCGACCCGCTTCTTCGCTTCACCGACGGTCCACGCAGCGACATCGCCGACCGTCCACACATGCGGATCGCTCGTGCGGCCGACGGCGTCCGCGGAGATACCGTCGGCGATCTCGATTCCCGAGCTCGCCAGGAAGCCTGTGACGGGTGTCGATCCCACACCGATCACTACGGTGTCGACCTCGATCTCGGTGTCATCGGTGAGCACGGCATGGGTTACTCGATCGGATCCGCGGAGGGTCTTGATGCCGATGCCGGTCCTGAGGTCGACGCCCTCCTCCCGGTGCAATCGAGCGACGAGCTCGCCCACCTCGGCGCCGAGCACCGAACCGAGCGGTGTTTGTTGCGGTTCGACGATCACGACGTCGGCCCCCGCATGCCGGAATCCTGCCGCGAGTTCACATCCGATGAAACCTGCACCGACGACAAGAGCACGGCTGCTGGATTCGACGTCTTTGCGTAGCGCCGCGGCGTCGTCTCGCGACCGCAGCACGTGCACGCCCGCCAGGTCCGGTAGCGAAGCAATCCGTCGAGGGTGCAAGCCCGTCGCAAGCACGAGTTCGTCGTAGGCCAGCGTCGATCCGTCTGCCAATTCCACAGTCTGCGCGGCGGTATCCACGGCTACTGCAGCCGAGCCCAGGCGTAGTTCGATGTTGTGTTCGAGGAAGTATTCGGCGGGTTCGAAGGTGGTGTCCTCACGTTCGCCGCGAATGACCTCCTTCGACAGTGGAGGTCTGTCGTACGGCAAATGGTTCTCGTCACCGACGAGCACGATGTCGCCGCCGTACTCGAGTTTGCGTAGTTCCTGGGCGGTCCGCAGACCCGCCAACCCTGCTCCAACGATCACAATTGCCATGACTGATCTTTACCAGACGGCGAGTATTTCGGCGCCGGCCGGCCGCTTCGGCTGTCGCAGACAACCTGCGTATCCGGTTGTACTTTGTGTAGCCGCGCCGGGGCAGCATCACTACGATCAGAGGTATGACCACAGACCCCAGGTTCGCTGCAGCGGGTTCGGCAGCACTGACCACCACGCAGGGGCGAACGATCATCGCCGATGCCGTCGTCGCAAAGATCGCCGGCATCGCGACCCGCGAGATCGACGGCGTCTACGACGTCGGTGGCGGCACAGCCAGAGCGGTCGGAGCTCTCCGCGATCGGATACCGGGTGCCCGGGTCAACCACAGCCAGGGAGTGGCCGTGGAGGTGGGCGAGAAGCAAGCCGCGATCGACATCGGCATCGTCGCCGAATACGGCGTAGCGCTGCACGAACTGGCCGCAGGTATTCGCCGCAACATCATCACCGCCGTCGAACGGATGACGGGCCTCGAGGTCACCGAGGTCAACGTCACCGTCTACGACGTCATGCTCTTCGACGACACCGAAACCGGACCTGATCCGGACCTCCGACCGCGTGTGCAGTGAGCGCGCCACAGGAGATCGAACTCGCTGACACCATCGCGTCGATCACGCTGAGTGTTGCGGGTGTCAGCGCACTGCATCCGGGCGAGTTCGGTGAGATCGCGACATACCTGCCCGGTCGTAGGATCGTCGGAATCCGCAACGACGCCGAAGTCTGCGAGATCCACATCAGCGTCGAATACCCCAGCGACGTGCACGAGGTTGCACGCGGAGTGCGTGATGCCGTCGGGCCACACGTGTCGGTACCGATCGTGGTCACCGTCGAAGACGTCGCAATACAACCGACAGGGAGTCATCGATGACGTACACACTCGCGGGGTTGCTCACGGGCTTGCTGCTGGCGCTTGCTGGAATCATCGGCGGGTTCAGTGGATTCGTACTCGCACTGTTCCTCGGGGCCGTAGGGGTCGCGATCGGTGCTCACTTCGATGGCCGCCTCGACCTCACTACGTTGCTGCGTAGCCGCGGTCGCGGCCGTGGTTGATACAGACCGCGCCGCAACGGCCGACACTGGCGGGCGAGGAACCCTCGTCATCAAGGAGCGTGCTATCGAACGCGTGGCCGTCGCAGCGGCCCTGACAGTGCCTGCCGTCGTCCGTAGCGTCGGTGGAATATCACGCTTGACCGGCCGGGACCTGCCGCGCGCCGATGCATCGGTCGGCGAGTACTCGGTCTCGATCAACCTCTACGTGAGCCTGACGTGGCCGTGCCGAATCGCCGACGTCTCCGAGGCCGTCTACACCGAGGTCGCCCGCGCCCTCGACAATATCGTGGGCCTGCCCTTGTATCGGCTCAATGTCATGGTTGCCGCAACATCCGCCGGAGAACCTGTGGAACACCCGGTTTCGGACGACACGGCCGTTGCGGCACCGAGACCGCGCCCACCGACGGCAAGTCCGGGCGCACTCCCCGTCGCCGTTGCGCTCGCCTTCGGCATGCTGGCACTGGCCTTCGTCGCAGGTCGCGAATTCTTGATCGTGCACGACACGATCGGCGGGGCTCCCTGGATCCGCAACGCGGTCGACTGGATTTCCGAATTACATTGGGCGCCATGGATGATCACCGCATCGGGGGCAGCGATGATTGCCGGACTGTCACTTCTCGTCATCGGAGCCAAGCCCCGCACGCAGACACACACCGGGGTTACCTCGCCGACATCGCCTTCGCCGATGGTATGGATGCGACCGACCGACGTCGCACGCATGTGCAGCGATCACGCAGGGGAGGTACCCGGAGTCGAATCCGCTTGCACGACGGTCACGAAGAAGCGCATCACCGTCGAGGTACACCGAACCGAAGCAGGCGAAGACGAAGCTCTCACCGAAGCCGTCCGTGATGCTGTAGCACCGACGCTGTCGGTACTGGCCGACGCCAGAGACACCCGAATCCGACTCCACCAGGCACGCAGATGAAGCGCGCAACTGCAGTCGTCGACCGTCTGCTCGTCGTTCTACTCGGCGTCGCGCTGCTCGGGGCCGGCGCATTCGCGCTCGCCTGGTACTTCGACCTTCCGCTCGCGGTGCGCACTCTGTCTCGATTCGATCGGGCCACGATCGCGGAACTACCGGCGCAAGACTGGTGGGAAGCAGCACTCGCCGCGACTGCCATCGTCAGCGCCATCGGTGCAATTGCACTGATTATCGGCAACCTGTCGCCGCGGCGCACCGGGACGATGCAGATCTACGCCGAGGAAGCCCTCGCGGTCCGAGTCGACCTCGGCGCCCTGGCACGCGGGATCGCCACTGATCTCTCGACGTTCCCCGAAGTCGAATCCTCCAGGGGCCGAGCTATCGACGACCGAGGTACCGCGACGCTAGCGGTCACCGTGTCGGCATCCCCTGCCATCGACATCGACGCCTTCACACGGGCCGCCGAGAAGAAGGCGGAGTTCGTTGCCGAGTCCGTCGAAGGCGGAGCAGTCGCTCTTCGAATCCAGATGCATGTGAACGCTGCGGTGCCGTCCAAGTAGCTCGATGTGCACGAGTGATTCCTTGTAGCTATCTGATCGTATGAGTGGACCATTCAAGCGGGATGTCAGCGGGTACGAGAACACAAAAAAAGAGGCGTCCACCTCCTTACGGAGATGGACGCCTCTTTTCGAGTGAAGCTAGATCACTTGATGATCTTCGTGACGCGACCGGCGCCGACGGTACGACCGCCCTCGCGGATAGCGAAACGCAGGCCCTCGTCCATGGCGACCGGCTGGATCAGCACGACAGTCATCTCGGTGTTGTCACCGGGCATAACCATCTCGGTGCCCTCGGGAAGGGTCACGACGCCCGTTACGTCCGTGGTACGGAAGTAGAACTGCGGGCGGTAGTTGTTGAAGAACGGCGTGTGACGGCCGCCCTCGTCCTTGGACAGGATGTAAGCGTTGCCCTCGAACTCCGTGTGGGGAGTCGTGGTGCCCGGCTTGATGACAACCTGTCCACGCTCGACATCTTCACGCTTGATGCCACGAACGAGCAGTCCGACGTTGTCGCCGGCCTGGCCCGAGTCGAGCAGCTTACGGAACATCTCGATACCGGTGACCGTGGTCTTGGTCGAGCCGGGGCGGATGCCGACGATCTCGACCTCTTCGTTGACGTTGACCGAGCCGCGCTCGATACGTCCGGTCACAACCGTGCCACGGCCGGTGATGGTGAAAACGTCCTCGACTGGCATGAGGAACGGCTTATCCGTCTCGCGGACCGGGTCCGGGACGGAATCGTCGACGGCCTGCATGAGCTCGAGAACGCTCTCGGCCCACTTGGGGTCACCCTCGAGTGCCTTGAGTGCGGACACCTTGATAACCGGTGCATCCTCGTCGAAGTCCTGCGCAGCGAGAAGCTCGCGGACCTCCATCTCGACGAGCTCGATGATCTCTTCGTCGTCGACCATGTCGGACTTGTTCAGTGCGACGAGGATGTACGGAACGCCGACCTGCTTGGCGAGGAGCACATGCTCACGCGTCTGCGGCATCGGGCCGTCGGTTGCCGCTACCACCAGGATTGCGCCGTCCATCTGCGCAGCACCGGTGATCATGTTCTTGATGTAGTCGGCGTGGCCGGGCGCGTCTACGTGTGCGTAGTGGCGCTTTTCGGTCTGGTACTCGACGTGGGAGATGTTGATCGTGATACCACGAGCCTTCTCCTCCGGAGCCTTGTCGATCTCATCGAAGGCCGAGGCCTCGTTGAGGTCCGGGTACTTGTCGTGCAGAACCTTGGTGATTGCTGCCGTCAGCGTCGTTTTGCCGTGGTCAACGTGACCGATGGTTCCGATGTTGACGTGCGGCTTCGTCCGCTCGAACTTCGCCTTCGCCACTATGTCCTCCTGGACTGATTGGTGCTTGCGTTAATGCAGCAGTGCGGTTGTCTCGTACAGCTCTTGTGAACTGCAGGGGTCGTGCGGTGGAACAGATACAGCGTGCCCAGCTGGAAAGAAATTATTCTCCCATTGCCTTCGCGATGATTTCCTTCGCGACGTTCACAGGAACTTCAGCGTAGGAATCGAACACCATGGAGTAGTTAGCGCGGCCCTGAGTCTTCGACCGAAGGTCTCCGATGTAGCCGAACATCTCCGACAGCGGAACCTGTGCCTTGACGATACGGGCACCGCTGCGTTCCTCCATGGCCTGAATCTGACCACGGCGGGAGTTCAAGTCGCCGATGACCTCACCCATGTAATCCTCGGGCGTGATGACCTCTACGGCCATGACGGGCTCGAGAATGACGGGGCCGGCCTTGCGAGCGGCTTCCTTGAACGCTTGTGAGCCGGCGACCTTGAAGGCCATTTCCGACGAGTCGACGTCGTGGTACGCACCGTCGAGGAGCGTGAGCTTGACGTTGACCAGGGGGTACCCGGCAAGAACGCCGTACTGCATGGCGTCCTGCGCTCCGGCGTCGACCGAACCGATGTACTCCTTCGGCACACGCCCACCACTGACCTTGTTCTCGAACTCGTACGTCGCGCCGTCTTCGCCTTCGAAAGGCTCGAGCTTGATGACGACCTTCGCGAACTGGCCGGAGCCACCGGTCTGCTTCTTGTGGGTGTAATCGTGCTTCTCGACCGTCTTGCGGATGGTCTCGCGGTACGCGACCTGGGGCTTACCCACATTGGCCTCGACCTTGAATTCGCGCTTCATGCGGTCGACGAGGATATCGAGATGCAGCTCGCCCATTCCGCCGATAACGGTCTGACCGGTGTCCTCGTCCAGCTTGACGGAGAAGGTCGGATCCTCTTCGGCGAGCTTCTGGATAGCCATTCCCAGACGTTCCTGGTCGGACTTGGTCTTGGGCTCGATCGAGACCTGGATGACCGGATCCGGGAAGCTCATGGATTCGAGAATGATCTGGTTCTGCGGATCGCAGAGGGTGTCACCCGTCGTCGTATCTTTCAGACCGATCACGGCGTAGATGTGACCGACGCTGGCAGAAGGCACCGGGTTTTCCTTGTTGGAGTGCATCTGGAAGATCTTGCCCAGACGCTCCTTCTTGCCCTTGGTCGAGTTGACGACCTGAGCTCCGGATTCGACGTGACCGGAGTAAACCCGGATGTAGGTCAGCTTGCCGAAGAACGGGTGCGTCGCAATCTTGAATGCGAGAGCCGCGAACGGCTCGTCGGCTGCAGGCTTGCGAGTGAGCAACTTTTCTTCGTCGCCGACTGCCTGGCCGGTGATGGACTCGACGTCCAGCGGTGACGGCAGGTAGTCGATGACCGCGTCGAGCATGGGCTGAACGCCCTTGTTCTTAAACGCGGATCCACACAGAATCGGATACAGCTCGCTGTTGACCGTCATCTTGCGGATGGCGCCCTTGATCTCTTCGACTGTCAGCTCTTCGCCGCCGAAGTGCTTCTCCAGAAGCGCCTCGTCGGACTCGGCTACGGTCTCGAGCAGCAACGTGCGGTACTCGTCTGCGCGCTCTTTGAGGTCAGCGGGGATCTCGCGAACCTCGTACTCCTCGCCGAGCTTGGTCTCGCCACTCCAGACCAGTGCCCGCATTTCTACGAGGTCGACGACGCCTTCGAACTCACTCTCTGAACCGATCGGCAGCTGGATGACCAAAGGCGTGGCACCGAGCCGATCCTTGATGGTCTGCACGGTGTAGTAGAAATCTGCACCGAGCTTGTCCATCTTGTTGACGAAGCAGATACGCGGAACGTCGTACTTGTCTGCCTGACGCCACACCTGCTCCGACTGAGGCTCGACGCCCTCTTTGCCGTCGAAAACGGCTACGGCGCCATCCAACACGCGGAGTGAACGCTCGACCTCGACCGTGAAGTCGACGTGGCCGGGCGTATCGATGATGTTGATCTGGTTTTTGTTCCAGAAGCACGTGACAGCAGCGGACGTGATCGTGATGCCACGCTCCTGCTCCTGCTCCATCCAGTCTGTCGTCGACGCACCGTCGTGCGTCTCACCGATCTTGTAGTTCACCCCGGTGTAGAACAGGATGCGCTCGGTGGTAGTGGTTTTACCGGCATCGATGTGGGCCATGATGCCGATGTTGCGGACCTTGTTAAGGTCGGTCAGCACTTCCTGTGCCACGGAATTCATCCCGTCTTATAAGTCGAAGAGGTGGGGCTGGTCCAGCGCTGCATTTCTCGCACGGGGCCAGGTACTAGGTAAAGCGCCGGTGAAGTGCGCGGACTGTGAAGCTCCGCGCCCTCCCGACAAGCATCACCAGCGGTAATGCGCGAACGCCTTGTTGGCTTCTGCCATCTTGTGCGTGTCCTCGCGACGCTTCACAGCGGCACCGAGGCCGTTGCTGGCGTCGAGCAACTCGTTGGCAAGACGCTCGACCATTGTCTTCTCACGACGAGCACGCGAGAAGGTGACCAGCCAGCGCAAAGCCAACGTGGTGGAACGGCCGGGGCGAACCTCGACGGGCACCTGGTAGGTGGCGCCACCGACGCGACGGCTGCGAACCTCAAGGGCCGGCTTGACGTTGTCGAGTGCACGCTTGAGCGTGACGACGGGGTCGGTGCCAGTCTTCTCGCGCGCCTGCTCGAGTGCCTGGTAGACGATGCGCTCAGCGGTCGACTTCTTGCCGTCGATGAGGATCTTGTTGACGAGCTGCGTGACCAACGGGGAGCCGTAAACCGGGTCGTTGATCAGCGGCCGCTTGGGTGCTGGGCCCTTGCGTGGCATTAGCTCTTCTCCTTCTTGGCGCCGTAGCGGCTACGAGCCTGCTTGCGGTTCTTGACGCCCTGGGTATCGAGCGAGCCGCGGATGATCTTGTAGCGCACACCCGGGAGGTCCTTCACACGACCACCGCGAACGAGCACCATGGAGTGCTCCTGCAGGTTGTGGCCTTCACCGGGGATGTAGGCAGTGACCTCGACCGCACTGGTCAAGCGCACGCGCGCGACCTTACGGAGAGCGGAGTTCGGCTTCTTCGGAGTGGTGGTGTACACGCGAGTGCACACGCCACGACGCTGTGGGCTTCCCTTGAGGGCAGCGGTCTTGAGCTTCCGCACCTTATCGGTGCGACCCTTACGGACCAGCTGGTTGATAGTTGGCATGAACCGGCTTTCTTCGTGTTACGAGTCTCATCTTGATCGAGACTCAGGGATCTAGCAGTTGGAGCAAGAGAACACTGCTCCTCACCCTTACTACCTCCGCGGGTCTCTTGCACCCCGCGGTCGGGTGTGTCGCATACCCCCACACGGCAGCCGTATCGCTTGCTCGAATCCGAACATGAGCACGGCTGTACCTCGCATAGGCACACAGACGGCCCGGGCATGCCGGACACGACGCTTTACGATACCCGGCGGCGTTGCCTCGGGTCAAAACGACCCCCGCTGTGCTACCGGCTGGGCTTGGACATCTACTGACTCAGGTCGAGAGTCAGTTCCATCAACTCGGCCGCCGCCGCACAAGGGTCCGGATGGCCCGACCCTGGCAGGTACTGGACCCACCACCCCACGATGCCTGCGTCGGGCCCGCCTGCGCTGACACCGCACGAGTCGGGATCATTGGGCGGCTGACTGCGAATTGCGTTGCGTCCCTTCACCGAAATGTCGGTAACGCTGTACATCATCTTCTCGTTGGTTTCACGTTCGGTGGCCAACGATCCGTTCTCGAACCAGTTGGACGTGACCTTCACGATGCCATTGGGGCCACTGACGTCCCAGCGGCAGATTGCTCCGAAGAATCCACGCGCGATGGCGTCGCCGCCAACGGTTGCCGCGATCTGGTCGTCGAGTACCCAATCGCATTCGGTCAACAGGTTGGGCAGGTCTCCACCTCCCGAACCGTCGAAACCTGCCGCCCGCGGAGTCCCCTGCACGGTTGTGCCGCAGCCTGCGAGAAGGAGAGCCGCTGCCAGAATCGACGCTTTTTTCACTGGGCCCTCTCCACGGTCAAGGTCGCGAGTTGTTCGGCGACACCGCACGGATCCGCCGACGGTCGCAGGTCCCCGTACGAGACGGACCAATGTATGAAGTCCTTGCCGAATTGCACGCCGACTTCGCACAGATAGCCGCCCGCGTCGGCGGAGAATCCAGGGTGTCCGTCGATCTCGATGCCCTCGGCCGGCCTGCCGATCAGTTCCGATCCGGAGCGCTCACGGTCGATGGGGCTGCCCCGATACCAGGAGAAGCTGACCGACGGCCCGGAGAAACCGGCGACCTCCCACTCGCATCCCACCGAGTTGCGAGTGATCATCGTGAATGCCGTTACCGCGAACGCTCCCCGCACTTCCTCGTCCGCGACAGAACCGCACTGGCCGAAGAACGGTCCAGGGTCAGCGGCGGAGGCTTCGGCCGAATCCTGGCTCGACGGCGCAGCGTCGTCACCGGTTCCGCAGCCGCCCAGCAGCATGCCGCACACCGCCAGGCCAATGGCCACTCTCCCCCGCATGCCCAGGACTCTACTGAATGTCCGTCGGAAGAATTAACCCTTGTGCAGGGCGGTAACGGCGTCGTCCTGACGAATCCGAAGGGACGCGTCGAGCACGCCTGACCAGGCCCGAACGATCTCCGCTCGTCTTCGCGAGTCGTCGCTGAGCACATCTGCCAACCCCAACCCCCGGGCCAGGTCCAGCGTCGCCTGTACCAACCGGTGGGTCTGCGGATCGCGATCATCGGCACCGAGATGAGCGACGGCAGTGCGATGTGCGACGCGACCGAACTTGTCCTCCAGTGGCAAGACCCTGGCGCGCATCTCCGGATCCGCCGCGGCCGCGGTCCACACCTGCAGCGCTGCTTTGAACAGTGGCCCGGTGTAGTAGTTCACTAGCCGATCCACCACCGCCTCGGTTCTGGCCGGACCGACGGGCAGTGCCACCGCTTCGCGTCCGGCGTGCTCCATGCGGGTATCGAACATGTACTCGAGGGCAGCAGTGATCAGGTCTTCGCGCGTCGGGAAGTGATGCTGCGTAGCACCGCGTGACACCCCTGCTCGTTCTGCCACGACGCTCACCGTCGTGGCGCCCCAGCCCTGCTCGGCGAGAGAGTCGATGGTTGCCTCGAGCAGCCGCAACCGCGTGGCCCTACTACGGTCCTGTTTGGGTTCACGCGGCGACGCCATCTTCCCTACTTCTCCCCTGTGTTCGGTATCGCCCAACTCGGTGGACGCTTCTGTAGAAAGGACATCATCCCTTCTCGCGCCTCCTCCGATTCGAACAGCCTCGCCGAATGTGCGGCGAGCTCCTCGCCGCGGCGATCGAATTCGGCAAGCATCGAGGAGGTGGTCAACCATTTCGACTCCGCCAACCCTTGCGGTGACGCCTGAGAAATCGATGCCACCAGTTCCTCGATCATCGACTCCGGATCCGAGCCGGCTGCACTGATCAACCCGATGGCCTCGGCTTCGGGGGCCCCGAACTTCTCACCGGTCAGAAAGTATCGGCTCGCCGCTCGCGAACCGAGTCGAGGAAGGACAGTGAGCGAGATGACGGACGGCGCTAGCCCGAGCCGCGCCTCGGTCAGCGCAAACGTACTGCCAGGCCCGGCCACGACGATGTCACAGGCACCGACGAGTCCCATTCCTCCCGCGCGCACATGGCCGTCGATCTTCCCGATGACCGGCTTGGGTGTCTCGAGGATCAAACGTAGTAGTCCGAGCATCTGGGCAGTTCTACCCTCGACCGAACCGCCCGCCTCGGACATGTCGGCTCCGGCACAGAAAGTATTGCCCGTGTGCGCGAGTACGACTGCACGGATACCGGTGTCCTTGCCGGCATCGACAAGTCCGGCGGTGAGTTCGTCCACCAGAACGGTGGACAACGCGTTTCGATTATGTGGCGTGTCCAGCGTCAGCGTGGTGACTGCATCTTCGGTGTGAACCTGTACTGCCATCAGTACGACCTCGGCAAGCCCAGCGAATGTTGGGATACGAAGTTCAGAATCATCTCCCGGCTGACCGGCGCCACGCGACCGATGCGGGCCTGACCGAGCATCGAAGCCAGTCCGTACTCCTCGGTCAGGCCCGCGCCACCATGGGTCTGAATGGCCTGATCGAGCGCCTTGATGCTCGCCTCTGCTGCAGCGTATTTGGCCATGTTCGCGGCCTCCGCAGCGCCGAAGTCATCACCACTGTCATACAGAACTGCGGCCTTCTGCATCATCAGCTTGGCCAGTTCGAGCTCTATCTTGACCTGAGCGAGAGGATGCGCAATGCCCTGGTGTGCTCCGATCGGCGTCTTCCACACGGTGCGTTCGTTTGCATATTTGACCGCTTTGTCGATCGCGTAGCGGCCCATGCCGACCGCCATCGCCGCACCGAGGATGCGTTCGGGATTGAGCCCGGCGAACAGTTGCATGAGCGCGGCATCGGCTTCACCGACGAGGGCATCGGCCGGCAACCGGACATCATCGAGGAACAACGTGAACTGATGATCCGGCTCGATGATGTCCATTTGCATCCGAGTTTTCTGGAAGCCCTCGGTGTCCGTCGGCACAACGAACAAAGCCGGCTTCAGCTTGCCGCTCTTACTGTCTTCGGTTCTCGCGACAATGAGCACGGCGTCGGCCTGATCGACCCCGGAGATGTAGATCTTGCTGCCGTTGACGATCCAGTCGTCGCCATCTCTTCTGGCCGTGGTCGTGATCTGATGCGAGTTCGAACCGGCGTCGGGCTCGGTGATCCCGAAGGCCATGATTTTCGACCCGTCGGCAAGCGCGGTCAACCATGTCTGCTTCTGGTCCTCGGTGCCGTACTTACCGATGATGGTGCCGCAGATCGCTGGGCTCACCACCACCAGGAGCAGACCTGCACCATGGGCAGAGAGTTCTTCCTGCACGAGCGCGAGTTCGTAGATGCCTGCTCCGCCACCGCCGTACTCCTCGGGAAGATTCACCCCCAGGAATCCGAGCTTGCCTGCTTCGTTCCACAATTCGGTCAGCGGTTCACCGCGCCGCGCTTTGGGGAGCACGTAGTCGATGTAGTTGAAGCGCTTGCCGAGAGAAGAGACTGCCGTACGCAGCGCCTTCTGTTCCTCGGTTTCGATGAAGCTCATGTGTTCTCCCCTTCGTTCACTACTTCTTCGGTGACTACTGCTTCGGTGACTACTGCTTCGGTGACTTCGGCTTCGGTGACCACGGCGAGTAAAGCGCCGACTTCTACCTGCTGTCCCACTTCGACATTCAGCTCGGTGAGTACACCCGCTGCTGGAGCGGTAACCGTGTGTTCCATCTTCATCGCTTCGAGCCACAGAATCGGCTGACCGGCCGTCACCGTGTCACCTGCGGCCGCGCCGACGCGAACGACGTTGCCCGGCATCGGAGCAAGCAATGATCCCGCCGCCACTTCCTCGCTCGGGTCGGTGAAGCGCGGCGCCCTGACCAACCGAACGGGCCCGAGGGAAGAGTCGACGAAGATATCGTCGCCGTATCGTGCAACGTCGAAGAACCGACGAATACCGTTCTCGTCGAGCACTACTTGCGTAGGCGAAGTGGACACCAACCCGACGCCGTCCAGGCTTGTCGCGAGCCCGTACCGGCCGAGCGTGTATTCGACGGAAATATCACCGGACTCGACCTCACCCAACGACGCGTCGGTTCGATAGAATTTCCGCTGCGGCTGGGAGGGCAGGTTGCGCCACCCGCTCGGCAGCCCCTGTCCGACACGTGCCGTACTGCGATTGGCGGCGGCATCGGCAAGCGCAGCAGCAAGTGCCGACAGCTGCACTGCGTGGGTGCCTCCTACCGGACGAGCGAGTGTATCGAGGCCATGGGTGTCGAAAAACGCCGTGTCGGTGTCTCCCGCCACGAAAGCCGGATGACGCAGGACATTGACCAGGAGGTCACGGTTGGTCTTCAATCCGTGAATCTGCGCATTCTGCAACGCTTTCGCCAGCAGCTTCGAGGCCTGCTCACGGGTGGGTGCATAGGAGATGACCTTGGCCAGCATCGGATCGTAATGAACGCCGACGACAGTGCCACTCTCGATACCCGAATCGACCCTGATACCTGCCTTCTCGAGGACAGTGAAGTGTGCACCAGGAATCTCGAACCGGTGAACCGGGCCACTCTGTGGTTGCCAACCCTGCGACGGGTCCTCCGCATAGAGCCGAACTTCGATCGAATGACCCGCGGCGACAGGCTGATCTGCGGGCAACGAACCGCCTCCGGCAACATGGATCTGCAACGCAACCAGATCCAATCCCGTCGTACATTCGGTAACCGGGTGCTCCACCTGCAGGCGGGTGTTCATCTCGAGGAAGAAGAAGTTCCCACTTTCGTCCGCCAGGAATTCGACGGTTCCGGCTCCCTCGTACCGAATGGCCTCGGTGGCCAACCGGGCCGCGTCGAAGAGTCGCTTGCGCATACCCGGAACCCGCTCGACGAGGGGCGACGGCGCCTCCTCTACGACCTTCTGGTGCCGCCGCTGCAGCGAGCACTCTCGCTCGCCGACGGTCCACACGTTGCCCTGACGGTCGGCCATGACCTGTACCTCGATATGGCGACCGGTTTCGATGTATCGCTCACAGAACACCGTCGAGTCACCGAATGCCGACAGCGCTTCCCGCTGTGCCGCTTCGATTTCTGCAGGCAGCGCGGCGAGTTCACGCACGATCCGCATGCCTCGTCCACCCCCACCCGCAGATGCCTTGACGAGAACCGGAAGCTCGTCCTCGCCTATCGTCGCGGGATCGAGCTGCGTCAGCACCGGTACCCCGGCGTCGGCCATCATCTTCTTGGACTCGACTTTGCTGCCCATCAGTTCGATGGCCTCGGCAGGCGGTCCTATCCAGATCAAACCGGCGTCCTGCACCTGCCGCGCGAATTCCGCATTCTCCGAGAGGAATCCGTAACCGGGGTGGATTGCGTCGGCACCAGCCTGCACTGCAGCAGCGATGACGAGTTCGCCGCGCAGGTACGTCTCGGCCGAGGAATTTCCCGGCAGACGTACCGCGGTGTCGGCTTCCCGCGCGTGCGGCGAATCTGCGTCGGCGTCGGAGAAGACGGCGACCGTGTCGATGCCCTCGCTGCGGCAGGTGGCGAAGACGCGTCGTGCAATTTCGCCGCGGTTGGCGACCAGGATCGAGTTGACAGTCATGTGCGTCACATCCGGAAGACACCGAAGTTTGCGGTGCCTTCGATAGGGGCAGAGGCGATGGCCGAGAGGCACATTCCCACTACCGTACGGGTGTCACGGGGGTCGATCACTCCGTCGTCGTACAGGCGTCCGGAGAGGAACAGCGGCAGCGACTCCGCGTCGATCTGCTTCTCGATCATCGCGCGCATGCCGGCGTCTGCTGCTTCGTCGAACACCTGGCCGCGCCCTTCGGCAGCAGCGCGTCCGACGATGGAGATGACACCCGCGAGTTGGGCACCACCCATGACCGCGGACTTGCTCGACGGCCAGGCGAACAGAAAGCGTGGGTCGAAGGCTCGCCCACACATGCCGTAGTGGCCCGCGCCGTAGGACGCGCCCAGCAGGATGGAGATGTGCGGGACGGTGGAATTGGAGACGGCGTTGATCATCATCGAACCATGCTTGATCATGCCGCCTTCCTCGTACTCCTTGCCGACCATATAACCGGTGGTGTTGTGCAGGAAGAGAAGTGCCGTGTTCGAACGATTGGCGAGTTGAATGAACTGCGTCGCCTTCTGCGATTCCTCGCTGAACAGGACGCCTCGTGCGTTGGCGAGAATGCCGATCGGGTAGCCGTGTAGTTCGGCCCAGCCGGTGACGAGTGAAGATCCGTACATCGGCTTGAACTCGTCGAAGTCGGAGCCGTCGACGATGCGAGCGATGACCTCGCGCGGGTCGAACGGAATTTTCAGGTCCGTGGGAACTATGCCGAGGAGTTCCTCGGGATCCACCAGGGGCTCGATGACGTCTGTGCGCGGCTCAGGACCCTTCTTCTTCCAATTCAAACGCTCGACGATACTGCGACCGATGCGGATGGCATCCTGCTCGTCGACGGCGAAATAATCTGCGAGACCGGACTTTCGGGCGTGCATTTCGGCACCCCCGAGTGACTCGTCGTCGGAGTCCTCGCCGGTAGCCATCTTGACCAGGGGCGGTCCGGCCAGGAATACCTTGGACTGTTCCTTGATCATGACCACGTGGTCAGAGAGGCCGGGAATGTACGCACCACCCGCGGTGGAGTTACCGAAAACGAGGGCGATGGTGGGGATTCCCGCAGCGGACAGTTGTGTGAGATCACGGAACATGCGACCGCCAGGTATGAAGACTTCCTTCTGCGTCGGCAGATCGGCACCGCCGGACTCGACGAGCGAGATGACCGGCAGACGGTTCTGGGTGGCGATGTCGTTCGCGCGGAATCCCTTCTTCAGTGTCCAGGGATTGCTGGCGCCGCCGCGGACCGTCGGGTCGTTTGCCACGATCAGGCATTCGACGCCGCAGACGACGCCGATGCCTACCACGGTGCTGGCGCCGACCGGAAAATCACTGCCCCAGGCTGCAAGTGGGCAAAGTTCGAGGAAAGCAGAGTCCTCGTCGACGAGCAGCTCGATGCGTTCGCGGGCAAGGAGTTTGCCCCGCTTGCGATGACGCTCGATGTACTTCTCGCCTCCGCCGAGCAGCGCCTTGGTGTGCTCGGCATCGATCTCGGCGAGTTTGGTGTTCATCGCCTCGGTTGCCTCGACATACTGCGCGGACGCAGTGTCGAGAGTGGATTTCAACACGCTCATGCCTGATACCCCAATCGTTTTGCTGCGAGTCCGGTCAGAATTTCGGTCGTGCCGCCGCCGATGCCGAGGATGCGCATGTCGCGGTATTGCCGCTCAACTTCGCTTTCGCACATGTAGCCCAGGCCGCCGAACAGCTGAACCGCCTGGTTGGCCACCCATTCACCGGACTCGACGGCAGTGTTCTTCGCGAAACACACCTCGGCGATGAAGTCGTTGTTCTCCTGCATCGAACGCTCGACGATGCTGCGGGTATACACGCGGGCGATGTCGATCTTGCGGGCCATCTCGGTGACGGTGTTCTGCACGGATTGCCTTGCGATAAGGGGCTTTCCGAATGTCTCGCGGTCTCGAACCCACTGCAAGGTCAGGTCCAGGCATCGTTGTGCGCTGGAGTAGGCCTGTGCAGCCAACGCGACACGCTCGGTCAAGAAGGCCTGCGCGATCTGGGCGAATCCACTGTTCTCCGCTCCGACGAGGTTGCTGACCGGGACTCGGGCGTCGACGAAGGAGAGCTCGGCGGTATCCGACGCCCGCCAACCCATCTTGTCGAGCTTGCCGGTCACCTCGAACCCTGGTGTGCCCTTCTCGACGACGAGCAGCGAGACTCCACCGGCACCGTCGCCGCCGGTGCGGACCGCGGTGACGACGAAGTCTGCTCGACATCCCGACGTGATGTAGGTCTTGGAGCCGTTGACGACGTAGTGGTCGCCGTCCTTCACTGCCCTGGTACGTAGGTGCCCGACATCGGAGCCGCCACCGGGCTCGGTGATGGCGAGCGAACCGATCTTCTCGCCGGCGAGGGTCGGGCGTACCCACTTGTCGATCTGGTCGGGATCACCGGCTGCGACAATGTGCGGCAGTGCGATTCCGTTGGTGAACAGCGAGGCGAAGAGCCCACCCGACGCGCCTGCTTGATGCATCTCCTCGCAGATGACGATGGCGTCGGCGAGATCCCCGCCCTCACCGCCGACCGATTCTTCGAACCCCGCTCCGAGCAGTCCGAGAGCCGCGGCTTTCTTGTGCAGGTCGCGGGGTATTTCGCCGTCGCGCTCCCAGTCGTTCATGTGTGGTGCGATGTCGTGTTCGACGAAGCTACGCACGGTCTTTCGGAGTTGTTCGCGCTCCGGAGTGTTCCATATTGTCATGAGAGTGCCCCTGTGAAGACGAGAGTTTCGGGGATGTCGATGTGCCGCGAACGCAGCCATTCACCGAGCCCCTTGGCCTGTGGATCGAAACGAGCCTGCGACGCGACGCCCTCTCCGAGGATTCCTTCGATGACGAAGTTGACGGCCCGAAGTTTCGGAAGAAGGTGTCTGGTGACGACGAGATCCGCGGTCTCCGGCAGCATGAGTGCGATCTGCTCGACCGTCAGAGCGTGTGCCAGCCAAGCAAATTCGTCGTCCGTGCGAACCCAGACGCCGACGTTCGCATTCCCACCCTTGTCTCCGCTGCGTGCGGCGGCAATGGTGCCGAGTGGAACGCGAATGGTCGGTTCCGGCTCTCGCGCCGGTGGTAGTTCCGGTTCGGTCAGCGGTTCGAGTTCGAGCGTTTCGGTCGCGGGTTCGATCTCCCGTTGCGTCCCGTCCGGCAGTACGACCACGTGGGGCACTTCGCCGATCGGCACATAACCGGCGGTGAACACCCCGTACGGCG
This sequence comes from Rhodococcus sp. PAMC28707, assembly GCF_004795915.1. Taxonomy (NCBI): domain Bacteria; kingdom Bacillati; phylum Actinomycetota; class Actinomycetes; order Mycobacteriales; family Nocardiaceae; genus Rhodococcus; species Rhodococcus sp. PAMC28707. Next base: position 3,148,462 of record NZ_CP039253.1, on the reverse strand, counting down.
CTCCGTTCCCGGGAGGCGCCGTCACCGAAAGCCCCGGATAGCTGGCCAGTGCCAGTTCGACCGCCACCGAGGAGAACTGCCGCCCGACAACATTCGGATCGCTGTCGCGAACGACGCACCGGAGCAAGGCACTCGCGGTTTCCTCTGTCTCGGCGTCGGTCTTGTCGGTACGCACGAGCGTCCAGTCGAGTTCGGTCGGCCGCGACGGAAGCCACGACTCGAACTGCTGCTGCGCCAGTGCGGCTTTGGCCTCGATGTCGAGGCCGGTCAGGATCAGGGTGAACTCGTTGCGGAATCCGCCGAGTGCGTTGAGAGAAACCTTGGCAGTGGGCGGGGGCGCTTCACCCTTCACACCGCTGACCAGCACGCGGTCCGCTCCCGCCTGCGACACCGACGCGGTGTCGATTCGAGCGGTGACATCGGGGTTCGCGTAGCGGCCACCGGTGATCTCGTACAGCAGTTGAGCTGTGACGGTACCGACGCTCACCGCACCCGACGTGCCTTCATGTTTGGTGATGACGCTCGATCCGTCCGCCTCGATCTCGGCAATCGGGAATCCTGGCCGCGACATATCGGCGATCTCGGTGAAGAACGAGTAGTTGCCACCCGTAGCCTGCGTACCACATTCGATGATGTGCCCGGCAACCACCGCTCCGGCGAGGGCGTCGTAATCGGTTCTGCTCCAACCGAAATGGGCAGCTGCTGGTCCGACGATGACGGAAGCGTCGGTGACGCGCCCGGTGACGACGACGTCGGCGCCTGCGTTCAGGGCCTCGACGATGCCCCAGGCCCCGAGGTACGCGTTGGCGGTGAGCGGACTACCGAGGCCGAGTTCGTGGGCTCGCGGCAGCAAGTCGTCGCCGTGCACATAGGCGATTTCGGCACCGGTGCCGAGCTTGTCGAGTGCCTCGACCAGTCCGCTCGGATTGAGGCCACCAGCATTCGAGACGATTTTGACGCCCTTGTCGAGCGCGAGCCCCAGGCAGTCCTCGGCCTGGCGGAGGAAAGTCTTTGCGTAGCCTCGAGACTGATCCTTCGCCCGGTCACGGCCCAAGATGAGCATCGTCAGCTCCGCGAGGTAATCGCCGGTGAGATAGTCGAGTTCGCCGCCCTCGAGCATCTCGCGCATCGCCGAGAGTCGGTCGCCGTAGAAGCCGGAACAATTTCCGATTCTGACTGTCATCTTTTGGGTCGTCCTGGTCCTGGAGGGCCTGCGAAGGCTTGAGCGATGGTCAGCCAGTGCTGAGCGTCGGGTCCGACGGCCTCGATATCGAGATTCTCGGGGTGCGCCCGCTGCGTCACCAGCAGACAGAAATCCACCGCCGAGCCGGTGACGCGTTGAGCAGCGCCACCGGGGCCCCAGGTCCAAAGCTCACCCAAGGGGGAGGTCAGCTCGACTCGGAACGGCTCGGACGGCGGAGTCTGTTGGTTGATCACATAGGCAAAATCACGGGTACGGACGCCGATATGCGCAACAGCTTCGATCCGCTCCGTCGGCTCGCGGGTGACTCCGAGTGCATCGGCGACATCCTGACCATGGGCCCATGTCTCCATGAGGCGAGCGGTAGCCATCGAAGCAGCGCTCATGGGTGGTCCGAACCACGCAATCTTGACCCCGGGAGGGACCCGTTTCAGCGCGTCGGTCATGGCATGCCGACGGGTGCGCCAGACAGCGAGGAGATCAGCACTTGCAGCTTCCTCCTCAGCGGCGCTGTCGACGAAACCAGCGGGATCGGACCAAGCAGCCTTCAAAACGCCGTCGAACTCTGCGGCAGCGTTCGCGTCCCCCGATGCCCCCGAGGTGGTGCGTTCGGCAACATTGTCGGTCCAGGACAGATGCGCGATCTGATGCGCGACGGTCCAGCCCGGCGCAGGTGTGAGCGTCGCCCACTGGTCTTCGGTCAGTCCAGCCACGAGAGTGTCGAGCGCATCACCCTCGGCGCGGAGGTCATCGACGATCGAGTCGAGGTCGGCCATGGAGGAAGTTTCACATCTGATCGATAAAAAAGCAAGCACGCTTGCTTTTTAATGGCTCGGCCGACTTCCCGGCGGCTGGAATGCCCGTCGTCGGGCGAGCACTCTCCCACGACCGGCCCGGACTACGCGGCACGCCGGTAGTGAACGTCGAGGCCGGCCGGAGGAGGAGAGGGGGCTGGCGACACGCGGAGTCCGGGCTGATCGGACGCCTGGGCTGCCACGCGCTGCGAGAGGCCTGACGCAGAGCACGAGTGGGCTGACCCGCGGGCCAAAGGGTGCGAGTGCAGCACAGAGGACTGACCACTTGACCAGAGGGCGGTCACACGCCGTAACGGACCGACCCCGGGCGGGGACTTTCGGCTGAAATGTCGGTGGAATGGTGTAGGCACCTGCGTTTCGTATTCAACTGCGCTACAGGAGGATCGGAGAATGAAACCCTTGACGACGACCACGAAAGTCGATATTATCGAACATACGTTCTAACATCGACATGCCGGGGGGCTTCGATTCATGAGTTCGAGTCGCAGGAGTGCATTCGCTTCGTACGTAGGTCCGCAGCACACGCCGGTCATCGATCGATCAGTACTTCAGAAGCTCTCCGACGCGGCGGTGATCGAGAACCAGGCCTGCGCACGCAAAGTCTTTCTTGCAGCGTCGATCTGGGATTCCTGCATTCATCAGAGTGTCCAAGTCGGTGACGTGATCATGGATGCGGGGAGCTATGCGGCATCGGAGACAGCGAAGGCGCTGGGATGCTCCAAGACTGTGGCGGACACTTATGCAGAGATCGGTATGGATCTCCGACTCCGGTTGCCCAGGGTCAGAGCAGCATTCGACGCCGGCGAGTTGGATCTCGCACGGGTGCGGGCGATCTATCGAAACACCAACCCGCTCCCACTGGAAGTTGCCGTCCGCATCGAATCCGAAGTACTCCATGCAGCGCACCGCCTATCCCCCGGGCCACTCGCGACCGAGATCTGTGAAATCGTGCAGCGTGTTGCACCGGAGGAGGCCGCTGCGCTTCGCAAAGATCTCGTCAAGCTCACCCGCGTTCGATACCGCGACAGAGACATGATCGCCACCATCGAGGCCGACCTCGAAGCAGGTGACGCCGCGGCGTGCTGGCAACTGGTCAACGAAATGGCGAACACCCTGTGCCGCCGTGATCCGCGCACTCGTGGCCAGCGACTCGCGGCCGCGTACGTGGCGCTCGTGCATCAAGAGACATTTGTTTCGTGCACGTGCGAACAGGACGAGGACAATCCGTGCACCGCCCGGCGGGAATTGCCTGCACGCCGTAGCCCACTGACCACAGTGACGATCGATCTGCCGACGCTTGCCGGACTCGCCGACCTACCCGGATACCTCGCAGGACACGGATTGATCGATGCGGACTATGCCCGCGAACTTGCTGCAAACGGAGACTGGCAGCTACTGCTGACCGAAGCGGCGGACCTCGCAGCCTCACTCGGTCTTATAGATGTGATCCCTGATCAGGATGTCGATGTTCGGTCAGAGCGTGGCAAGGGTGACAAGCGGACGGGCGAGGGTGCCGGTGCCGGTCCAGATGCAGGTGCCGGTCCAGATGCCCAGAGTGACGGGCCCGGCGACTCCGCAGGTACTGGCACTGGAATCAATCTCGGTACGCACACGGTGCTCAATCCGTTGGGTCATGGGCGCCGCAGGCTCGGACTCGCATTTCCAAAGCGTCCGGCAAAGTCACAGCCGTGCACCACAGCGCCGAACGCAACTGAGTCCGCTACCGATTACACCGGGTCCTACACGCTGATAGCGCACATCGAAGAGGCTGTTGCAGCTAACCCGGCGCGGGCCGAGGCGCTGCACCCCGATGGTCACGGCGGATTCCTCGAACCACCCGACGGTGCGCTCACTTATCGCCCGAGTAGCGAACTGGCCAAATGCGTTCGACAACGGGATCGCACCTGCCGCCATCCAGGATGTGATGTTCCGGCCGCAGCCTGCGAAATCGACCATGTGGTGTCCTATCGCCACTACGACCCGAAACATGGCGGATGGACGGTACTGACCAATCTCCATTGCCTTTGCCGCTATCACCACATGCTCAAGACAATGGGCGTCTGGGTTCCTGTCATGCTTCCGCGGGGTATCGACTACTGGACCTCGAGTTCAGGATCAACAGCGATAACTCTGCCTGGGGGCACAGTCGGGACGACCGGTCTGTCCGACTGCCGCCTGATCCCCCACATTCCGCGCAAGCGACGCACCCATTGCAGCCCGCCGCCTGCGAACACGAACACGACGGACACCGAACTCGCCAGACCTGACGGACCAGGCACACCGTTCACCGATCGCCCGTCCCCGCAATCGGGCCGGCACAGCGGAGGCCAGCGCGGCGCAGCGTGCAGCAATAAGACTTCCGCGAGCACCAGCGGTCCCAACGGTCCGGGGAGTCCCGGGAGTACGGAGGATGCAGATGGTCCTGCGCCGTTCTGAACTGTGAAACAGGAGGTCCCTCGTAACCATCGAAAGTTACGATGGACCTGAGAGTGTTCCGAGGGATCGATCTCTTTCCGAGCGCTGCGTTCGCTAAAGATCCCCGCCTGCTCTTGCAGCCTCGACCTTTGCCGCCTCACCCCTGGCAGCCTCCACCTTTGCCGCCTCACCCCTGGCAGCTTCGTCCTTCGCAGCTTCGTCACGTTCCTGCTGGGCAGCCGCGAGGCCGGACATCGTCCGCAGCGGCACTTCCTTGACGAAGATGACCAACACGAATCCGATAACCATCAGGATGGAGACGGCAAGGAAGACATAGTCCATGGCGTCGGAGAATCCGACGCGGAAAGGTTCGGCCAGCGCACTGTCGAGCTTTTGCATGAAAGAACTGTCGACCAATGCACTGCCGGCGATCGACGAGTCCTGCGCAATGATCGCGTCGGCGAAGCCCTTTTCCAGTGGGTCGGCACTCGTCGACGCCGATTGGACGGCTTGCTGGAACTCCGGCGTCGTACTGGCCGCTACCAGCGCATCAGTGGTCTTCGGTGTGAGCTGTGTAAACAGCATCGACAGGAAGACCGCAACGCCGAGCGTCGCACCGATCTGACGGAAGAAGGTCGCAGCAGCAGTAGACACTCCCATGTCCTTGGGCGGCATCGCATTCTGAATTGCCAGTGTCAGCGGCTGCATCATGGAACCGAGACCGATACCGAACAAGGCCATGATCAGCATGGTCTGCCACAGCGGAGTATCCGCGTGCACATAGTGGAAGAGGAACATTCCGATCGCCATCAGCGCTGTGCCAACTACCGGGAAGATCTTGTAGCGGCCAGTTTTCGAGATCATGCGCCCCGACACGATCGACGAAATCATGAGGGCCCCAACCATTGGAAGCGTCTGATAACCGGCGAGCGTCGGCGACGATCCCTTGACTACCTGCAAGTACTGCGGCAACAACGAAATGCCACCGAACATTGCTGCACCAGCGATGACGCTGACCGCAATGCACAGCGCGAACAATCGATTACGGAAGAACCGCATCGGGATGAGCGCGTCGTCGCCCATCTTAATTTCCACCAAAATGAATGCGAGGACGCCGACGATACCGATCGCAAAACACATCAACGCGAGAGGTGAAGTCCAGCCCCAGACACGGCCCTGTTCGGCAATGATGAGCAATGGCACGAGACCGATCGCCAGCAGCAGTGCACCCCACCAGTCGACGCGCGCCTCGCGTCGGAACACCGGAAGATTGAGCACTCGCCACACGACGATGAGCGCGATGATGCCCAGCGGGACGTTGATGTAGAACACCCATCGCCAACCCGTGATGCCGAGAATGGACGACTGGCCTGCGAGCAGCCCGCCGATGACGGGACCGAGCACACTCGAAGTACCGAACACGGCAAGAAAGTAGCCCTGGTACTTCGCACGCTCACGCGGCGGAACGATGTCGCCGATGATGGCGAGCGCCATCGACATCAAACCACCCGCACCGAGCCCCTGCACCGCACGGAATGCAGCGAGCTCGTACATCGACGTCGAGATTCCGCACAGCATCGAGCCGATGACGAAGATCGAAATCGCCGTCATGAAGAACGGTTTGCGGCCATAGAGGTCGGAGAGCTTTCCGTACAGCGGCGTCGAGATCGTCGAGGTGATCAGGTACGCCGTGGTGACCCACGCGAGCACCGAAAACCCGTTGAGGTCGTCGGCGATCGTGCGGACCGACGTCGCCACGATCGTCTGATCGAGCGCTGCGAGGAACATGCCCATCATCAGCCCCGACAGGATCGTCATGATCTGTCGGTGCGAGAGTTCGCCGGACGCGGGCTGCGTCACTTCTTGTTCGGTTACCACCGCTTGGTCACACCTTTACGATATGTTTGCTTGCAACACACAAGTAAATTGGGAACACCAGCATGCTCTCGGGAACGCAAGATTGCAATCCGATTTGTCAGACGCGCAGCCCTGCCACCGCAGCGTCCATTTGCGATTTTCGACGCGACTCGAGAATCTCCCGCACCGTGCGCGGGTGGACCCCTTCCGCTGCCAACTGCCGTCGAGTTTTGCGTCGCGTCAGCAAGACTCCGGTGATCGCAACCACCCACGCCGGACACTGCGCGAGAAACGCCAACCGGAATCCCTCGAAGGTGTACCGCCGTTCGCTTGCAGAATCGCCCCGATAGATGCGATCACGAGCAGCGAAACCAGCAATCCACCGATGTTCACCATCCCGTGGGCAGTATCGAGATTGCGCTCGGATCGAACCTGCGGGCGTAGTCGTATCCGATGACCGACCCCGGTCCCCCGACCGAAATGACGACGACGAGCATCACCCGGGCGGCGCCACACCTGCCCGATCGTGACGAGAGTCTCGCGCATCGACGTAGACGACCGGAAGAACGAGTCGGCAGCGACGGGTTGACCGAGCACTTATCGGCCGCGTTCAGGCCTGCCACTCCGAACGCGGTGCGGTGCCGGACGGCGACGATGTGCGCGAAGACGCCTACACCCCTGACCAGCCACACAGCTTTCACCAGGACGGTGCGCCAACGACCTGTGAAATGATCTCATTCGGTGGTACGCGCCCTGAATGAAAGTGAGCAATCACATGGTCGGCGACTCGAGCGCAGCCCAAGGACACATCCTCGTGCTCAACGGACCGAACCTGAACATGCTCGGCACTCGCCAACCTAAGGTGTACGGCCACGAAACCCTTGCCGACGTCGTCGCACTGTGCGAGAAAACCGCCGCTGCGCACAGCCGCAACATCCGGGCCGAGCAGTCCAACCACGAGGGACAGCTCATCGACTGGATACATCAAGCACGCGGCACCGCGTCGGGAATCGTCATCAATCCCGGCGGTCTGACGCACACCTCCGTGGCACTGCGCGACGCACTTGTCATTCCCGAAGTGCCCATCATCGAGGTGCACATCAGCAATGTGCACGCTCGCGAGGACTTTCGTCACCACTCGTTCGTTTCCGCCATAGCCAGCGGCGTCATCGCGGGCCTCGGAGTGGCGGGCTACGGATTCGCCGTCGAACGAATCATCAGCCTGACCTGACCGTCGAGTGCTCAGCCTGACCTCAGGTTCACCCGCCTATGATTGTTCCGGACTTCATTGGTCGGGCGAGCAAGGGATCTGCAGTGAGCAACGAGAGCAAGAAGAAGGCACAGGCTGCCGCAGCAGGCATGCAAGGAAACGACAAGAAGCGACGCACGCTGATCCAGATCGGGATCGCCGTCGTACTCATCGCCTTGATCGCCGCGATCGGATTCTCCATCGCGTCGAAGAACTCCGACTCCGACGCACCTGCTGCTGCCCCCTCGTCGACTCAGGACAACGGGGCGATCCGAATCGGTGATCCAAACGCGGCTGTCGTCGTCAGCGTCGTCGAGGACTTCCAGTGCCCGGCGTGCAAGCAGTTCGAAACGATAAGCGGAGACACCCTCGCCGAACTTGTCGCGGACAACACCATTGCCGTCGACTATCGCCCGATCGCGATCCTCGATCGCATGTCCTCGACCAATTACTCCACGCGTGCCGCGAACGCGAGCCTGTGCGTCGCCGAAGCCGATGTCTCGGCGTGGCCGGTCTGGCACAAGGCGATGTTCGATCAGCAGCCCGCCGAGGGCGCTGCAGGCCTCAGCGACGACGAACTCGTGGCCATCGCCCAGCAGGCAGGCATCGAAAGTCCAGAACTGTCGAGCTGCATCACCGGCGGCACCTACACCGATTACGTGACGAGCCAGACCAAGGCCGCGCTCGACGAGGGCATCTCGAGCACACCGACTGTCTCCGTCAACGGCACGGTCGTGTCGAACCCGACTCCGGACGCTTTGCGCGCCGCGATCACCGCTGCACAGTGACAGGAGCGATGTGAGAGGACAGGTGCGAAGTGAGAGCGGCTAGAGCCACCGCCTGGGTCCTCACGATCGGCGGTCTTCTCGGTCTCCTCGGGGCGCTGACCCTGACCATCGAGCGAATCATGTTGCTCGAAGACAGCGCGTACGTGCCGTCCTGCAATCTCAATCCGGTGCTGTCCTGCGGTTCGGTCATGACGACCGAGCAGGCTGCCTTGTTCGGGTTCCCCAATCCGATCATCGGAATCGTGGCATTCACCGTGGTGCTGATGACGGGGATTCTGACGCTCGGCCGAATCGAACTGCCGCACTGGTATTGGCTGGGTCTCAGCACCGGCACCGCGCTCGGTGTGGTGTTCGTGCACTGGCTTATCTACCAGAGCCTCTACGAGATCCATGCGCTGTGCCCGTACTGCATGGTCGTGTGGGCAGTGACGATGCCGATCTTCATCGTCTCACTGTCCCAACTCGTCGACCGCGACCGCGACCGCGCAGGCAACATCACCCGAGCTCTCCTCGAATGGCGCTGGACCATCTTGGCCGTCTGGTACGCAATCGTCATCGCCGCGATCGGGATCGAGTTCTCCGACTACTGGTCGACGCTCGTCTAGAGCACCGCGATCGCATCGATCTCGATCAGCAACTCGTCCATCGCTAGCCTGCTGATTTCGACGACGGTCTGCGCAGGCCTGCTCTCGGCGAACAGCTCGCCCAAAATGCCGGTGTAGGTGTCCAAGTCACCGAGGTCGGTGAAGTACACGGTCACCTTGACGACGTTGGCCAAGGTGCCGCCGGCAGCGTCGAGAATGAGACGAATGTTCTCGAACGCCAACCGGATTTGAGCCGAGACGTCACCGATACCCGCGAACCGACCATCTGCGGTGATCGACGTCTGGCCGGACAGATACAGCGTGCGGTCCGCGTTCTCCACGACTACGCACTGCGACAGTAGCTGTGCACCGGGATCCCACACGGTCTCGGGCGACAGCACGTATTTGTCGATGATCTTCGCTCCCATGCTCGGATTGTCGATAGTGATTTCTCACCGCCAACTTACGCGAAACACCAGCTCGGGTCGGTGCAACGTGTGGGCCAGAGGTGATTTTTTTGTCGACAGACACTAGAACGTGTTCTATTTCGCTCCGCGATTCGATTCCAACGTGCATGATGTGTGAGTCACCTCACATGGATGGGTTGACATGGAACGTCGGGGAGAGCTCGAGCACCAGGAGTTGTTACATGGCAGGCGATCCAATCGCAGTCATCGTTGCCGTAATCGTGTCCGCTGCAGGAGCGGTGGCGGCGACGGACCTACCCCCACAGGTCAAAGACGGCGCCCACAGCGTCGCGGCGGCTGCGGAGGACACCGGTCCAACGTTGCAGAAGCAACTCGATGACCTGCTCGGTACATTGCCCACGCCGGCAGCCGTTGTCGCGGGCACGGCTCTCGACAACGCAGCGACCGCCGTCGAAGATGCAGCCGAACCGATGTTGCCCCCGAAGCCAGCGGAACCCGCCAAGCCGGAAACTGCTCCCGCCGCCGACGTTCCGGCGCCTGTTGCCGCCGCGATGTCGACGACAACCGATACGACCACTACACCAAGCGCTTTCGCGCCCTCGGTGTTCCCCACCAACGCAGGATCGGTCCAGTTCGGCGGATTGACGTACTCGCTCGGGCAGATCACCAACCAAACCGCGTTCATGCCTGCCGCCGAAGCACTCCGGCGGGCGCTGTTCCCCGGTCTACCTGCGACTTTCACCGGGGTTTCGCTGTCACCGATAGGTGCGATCACCGCGTTCGTTCCGTGGCTGACCCGCGCAGGATCGATCTGTGGCGGAGTCAAAGCACCGACCATCGCAGCGTTGTACGCAGCGGAGAACGGATTCCGGTACGGGCCGACCGCACCGGTATCGGTGTCCGGCGCCCGTGGGCCAGGCCAGTTCATGCCCGCTACCTGGCGCACCTACGGCAAAGATGCCGACGGCGACGGCGTAGCCGACATCAACGGCATCGCCGATTCGGTGATGGCATCGGGAAACCTGCTCTGCGACATCAACAGTCAGGTCGAGAAATGGAAGTCGGCCGGATTGGTCAAGGGTGACAGTCTCGACCTGACCATCGCCGGTTACAACGCCGGCGCAGGCGCGGTCCTGAAGTCCGGCGGAATGCCGTCGGGAACACCCGATTACGAAAATCAAACAAAGCCGTACGTGGCCAAGATTCGCGCGACCGAAACGCAGTTTGCCGCAATCCTGACACCGTTCGCCGGCATCGATATTGCCGGTATCGGTGGACGAGCAGTGCAACTCGCCATGGACTACCTCGGCCTGCCGTACGTGTGGGGCGGCGGAAACATCAACGGGCCGTCCGGAGGTGGGTTCGACTGCTCGGGCTTGACGTCGTACGCGGTGTTCAAGGCCTCCGGCGGCACGGTGACACTCCCCCGAACCTCCGAGACCCAATGGGGTGTCGGCACCGAGGTTCCGTTGTCGATGGCTCAGCCAGGGGATCTACTGTTCGGGAACTGGCAATCCGGTGGGCCGGGGCACGTGGCGATCTACATCGGCAACGGTCAGATGGTCCACGCCCCCACCACCGGCGACGTCGTCCGCGTCGCTCCGGTCTTCGACGGGATGAAGGCTCGTCGAGTTCTCTGACCCGCAACCGGGTAGGTTCGGTTCGAGCTCGAACCCACCGGTAACAAGGAGCGACACACGTGGACAATGCCGGAACCGTAGAGCCAGCGGGCTTCGACGACGCCCTGGCACCACTACCTGCCGAAGGTGAAGGGTTCGAAACCGATTGGCCGATACGTACCGGTGATGTCGCCCCAGCCGGCCGCTTGCGCTTCGACGGAATCGCTCGCTACCTGCAGGACATCGGCTCGGACAATCTCGCAGCGACACCTCTCGGTCTCACCGATCCTTTCTGGATCGTTCGACGTACGGTCATCGACGTCCATGAACCCGTACAGTTTCCCGACCACATTCACCTGCGGCGCTGGTGTTCGTCGATGTCGACTCGTTGGTCCAACATGCGGGTCTCGATGTCGACCGGCAAGGGCGGTTCCATCGAAACCGAGGGCTTCTGGATAAGCATCAGCGCGAAGACCGGTATGCCGACACGGATTAGCGACGATGCCCTCGACATGCTTGCACGCACCACCGATCAGCACCGACTCAAATGGAAGGCATGGCTCACCGAGCCGGTTCCGTCCGAGGCGGCCACCGATATCCAGTTTCCGTTGCGCGCCACCGACATCGACTCGTTCGATCACGTCAACAATGCGGCATACTGGCATGCCGTCGAGGAGTTCCTGGTCGATTACCCCGATCTCGTCGCCGGACCACACCGGGCCGTCATCGAGTACCTGTACCCGGTTCTCGGTAAAGAACAGGTTGCCATTCGGCACCGCTACGAAAGTGGTTCGCTCACAGTCTGGTTCGTCGTCGACGGCGCAGTCCGGACGGTCGCGAAGATTGCCCCGATCTCCTGAAGATCGACCTTGCCCCGCGGCGTCCGCGGCAACTGTTCGAGCGTCAGAATCCGAACCGGAATGCTAGGGCTCGGTAGCTCTCGGCGCAGGTGCCGCCAGATGTCGGCGTTCGACGGCGGGTTCGCCCCTTTCACGATCACCACTGCGGGAACTTGACCCATGCGGGCGTCCGGGACTCCGACGCACGCTGCCTCCACAATTCCCGGAATCGCAGTGAACGCGGCCTCGATGGGAGCCAACTCCACATTCAGGCCCGCCCGAATCAGAATGTCGGTGTCCCTGCCGAGTAACGTCAACTGCCTGCTCCCGAGACTGCCCGTGCGGCCCTCGAGACTTTGACAGCGCTCCAGATTTTCACCGCCGTCCAGATTTTCACCGCTTCCGAGTCTTCCCCGGTCCCCCACGGTCATCCATCCGTCGACGGGGCCGCCGGCCACACCGTCCTCGGTGAGGTAGCCGTCGAACAGCATGCCACTGCGCACATGCACGATCGCGTCCCTGATCTCGACGTCGACGCCGTCGAACAATGTCCCCGGCCCTGGGGCGATGCCGCGGTCGAAGGAGACGAAACTCAACTCCGACGCTCCGTAGAAGTGCACGATCGAGGCATTCGGGAGTGCCTCCTGCAGCGCCGATCTGCCGGAGGACGGCCACCGCGCTGCGCTGGAGAGCACTTCGCGCACGCTCGGCACCGGTCCGATCCCGGATCGCACCACATCCCAGGCAATTGTTGGAACCGAATACAGGTGTGTCGTGCCGCTGGGAAGCGACTTGCCCACCGGCCGGAGGTCGACGATCGCGCCTCGGGTGAGTCCGTGCAGCGCACCGTAGAGGAAGTGCGTGTGATCGAGCACCCCCGGCGTCGCCACGCGATCACCCGCACGGATGTCGAACGTCGAATCGGAACGGTCGAGGGTTCGGGCCCAGGAGCGTTGATCACGAACGAACAGTTTGGGTTCCCCCGTGGTGCCCGAGGTGATTCCGATGAGGAGTTCACTGTCGTCATCGGCAGCGCCCCCGGTCCGAACACCCTCGATCTGGATGCTGTCGACACAAGTCGGGGCCTCGGCACCCATCCTCCGCAGCCGCGCGTGCTGATTCGGTGCTGCCAGAACAACATCGGGTTGCGTCAGAGACAGCACGCGGGCGAACTGCTCGGGCAGCAGGTGGCGATGCAGAAGTACCACACCGATTCCCGACGCCATCGCCGCGGTCACGGCTACGAGCGACCCGATGTCCGACGTCGGCAGCACGGCCACTCTTCGCATTCCCGACATGCCTGCCGCCGTGGCAGTGACCAGCTCACCCAACTCGCCGTACGTCACTGCGCTTCGCCGGTCGACGACGGCGAGAGAGGAAGGCTTGTCGCGGATATGCCGCGCGATCCGATCGGGCAGCAGTTCGCTCACTGGAGAACCTCAGTCATCGTCGACACCCCGCGCGACGAGGGCATCGCCCATCGCGTCCGCGGTTCGCAGCGCACGGACCAGCACGGGCGTCACGAGTGCGGTCATGGACCATTGCAGGCCTCGCGCTTTCCGTGCCTCGGCGACCTCGTGCACGATCGTCGCGAGAATAGGTATGCATCTGATCGCCAGGACGAGCATGAGGCCGATCCGGTCGGGGTCGACGCCGAATCTGCGCAGCGGCCCCAGAGCGCGGGTGACGGTATCGAGCATGTCGGTCACCCGCGTGGTGAGCGTGACCAGTGCGGCCAATGCCACCGAGATCAGCAGAACGCCGCACACCACGACCGCACGAGCGGGAGAGGTGATTATCACTTGGAAGACGCCGATGATCAGCAGCATCCAGATGATCGGGCGCAATTGGGCGAGAGCAACTTTCACAGGTATACGAGCAAGGAAGAACAGTGCCGCGACCAGCGCAGCGACGATGCCTACCTGAATCGGCGTCCGGACTACGACGGTAGCGGTCACGATCGAGGTGATGAGCAAGAGCAGCTTCACCCCCGCGGGCAATCGGTGCAGGAACGACGTCCCCGGCCGATACAAGCCGATCATTCGACGAGTTCCCGATACGCGGGAACCGCATCTTCCGGGGTGCCGTCGAACGCGACGAGCCCGTCGTCGATGACGATGACGCGCTCGAAGCTGTCCAGCAGCGCTAGATGATGCGTCACGACGATCACTTGCTGATCCATCGAATCGAGTGCCTCGGCAACGACGCGGGCGTTGCGCAGATCGAGGAGCGTCGTCGGCTCGTCGGCAATGACGACCTCGGGGCGCCGGATGAGGACGGCTCCGATTGCCAGGAGCTGCTTCTGCCCGCCGGACAACAGATGGGACGGATGCTCTGCGTGGTGGTCGAGGCGGAATCGCGCCAGGATCTCGTGCACACGTTCGGCGATCTCGGCCTTGCTCAGTCCCGAACGGCGCAGCGAGAACGCGAGATCCTCCGAGACTGTAGGCATGACGATCTGCGTATCGGGATCGGTGAAGACGAAGCCGACCTTCTTACGGACCTGCGCGCCCTTCCTGGATGCGTCCACACCGTCGACGGTCACGGTCCCCGACGTCGGCGCCAACAGACCGTTGATCATCCGAGCCAGTGTGGACTTACCCGAGCCGTTGGAACCGATGATCCCCACACGCCGCTCACTGAACCGAAGGTCGATGCCGCGCAACACCTCACGATCACCGAACGCGTGCTTGACACCCTCGAACACCACTTCACTCACCATGCACGCTCCACGATCATCGCAATCCCTTGTCCGCCGCCGATGGCGCACGCAGCCAACCCCAACTCGGGGCCACCGTCAGCCAGCATCTGAGAGGCCAAGCGCACCAACAGGATCGCGCCCGAAGCCCCCCACGGGTGACCCATCGCAATGGCTCCACCCTGCGGGCACAGCAGGTTTTCGTCGAGCCCCAGTTCGTCCGACACCGCGAGTACCACCGCCGCGAAAGCCTCGGTGATCTCCACAACTCCCACATCGGACAGGGCGACGCCCGTTCGACGCAACACCTTCTCGATAGCGGGAACCGGCCCGAGGCCGGGCAATGCCGGATCCGAGCCGGCGACAGCCGCGCCCAGAACACGCAGCGCTGGAAGGCCTTTCGCGCGCGATTCGGTGGTGATCGCGAGCGCCGCTGCGCCGTCGGAGATTCCGCACGAGTTGCCGGCTGTACCGGTACCCGACTGCGAGAAACTCGGGCGAAGCCGCGCCAGCCGTTCGGCGGTCATATTCGATCTGATGCGCTGATCTCGCTCGATCCCGGCGATCGGCACGATCTCGGACGTGAAATCCGATTCGGCGGCAAGCCGGTGTGACCGTGCGGCATATGCGTCCAGGCGAACACGGTCGATACCTCGACGGCGAGCAAGATCGTCGGCAGCGACGCCCATGTCCGGGTCCGGAAAGCTGTCGGGTGCAAAGGGTGCGCGGGTGTAGCGAACTGGTTCCGATCCTGCCTGCGGTGGCCAGAACCGCCACGGTGCGGTACTCGCCGATTCGACTCCGCCCGCAAGGATCACGCTCTCGTCCCCGCTGCGCACCCGCATCGCGGCCTGCATCACCGCATCGAGTCCCGAACCGCACTGCCGATCGACCGTCACTCCCGGCACCTCGACGCCGAGTCCGGCGCTCAGTGCAGCAATACGGGCCGGATCGCCACCGGGCCCCAGACAATTGCCGAGAACCACGTCGTCCACTGCGTCCTCGCACCCCGATTCACGCAACGACGCCAAACACGCACGCAACACCGGCGCAGCGAGGTCGGTCGTCGTCAGATCGGCAAATCCGTGACCGGCCGTACCGATCGGGGTCCGCCACGGAGCGACGAGAACTGGAGCGGAGGTCATGAGATCGAGTCTGTCACCCGCGCACGAGCGATCTTGCCGCTACCGGTACGCGGCAGAGCCGGGACGACGATCCAGCGCCTGGGCACGGCCTCACGGAACAAGCGTCCACGGGCCTCGGCCTTGACGTAATCCACATCCGCCCCGTCGTGAAGCTCCACAACAGCAGTCACCGTCGCACCGAGCACCGAATGCGGAGTTCCGACGACAGCCGAAGCCCGGACACCGTCGATCGAATCCAGCACCAGCTCGACATCCTCCGCGATCACCGTAGTTCCGCCCACGTTGACTGCGGCATCACCGCGACCGCGCACGACGAGCTGCCGATTCGGCCCGAGCTCGGCCAGGTCCCCGACACCGAACCACTCAGGAGCTCCGAGGACCCGGTACGGCGACCGCACGAACAGAAGCCCGTCGCGAACCTCCGCTTCGAGGCCCGCCAGCAACGTCAACGGTTCCGGCACCCGACGCGCGGCGACCAGGGACAGCTCTGCTGCCCCGTAGTACTCGACGAGTTCGATGCCGTGCGCGCGTTCCTGTGCTCCCGCATCCAGGGCCGTACCTGCCACAACGGCGAGGCGGAGCGCCGGTGCTCGATCGAGAAGATCGCGAAGGACCGCTGGGACGGCGTGAGCCACTGTCGCACTCGCACGATCGTCCGTGACACAGGCACCGATCCACAGAGCATGAACGGCCGCGAACAGATGCATCGTGGCGTGCAAAGGTCCGGTGATCAACACTCGATCAGCAGCGGTGATGCCCGTGATCGACGAGAACTCGGCGAAGCTGTCGGTCCACGACGCAGCAGTGCGAGCCAGCGCGCGCGGCCTGCCGGTCGAACCCGACGTCGCAACGAGCAGGAACGCGGCGGGATCCGCGTTCCCGTGGACCGGCCTGGCGGCCTGATTCTCCACTCGCACCGCTGCTCCCTGACGCGCTGCGGCGAACACACAGATCAGGGCATCGGGAAGATCCAACTCCGACGCGTCGTGCATTCGGGACTGCGGCCATCGATCGATGGCGGCGTCGAGCTGTTCGTAGGTGAGTGCTCGCCCGTTCCAGTCGATCGCGAGCCGTGACCCGCGCCCGCCCAGAAGCAGACTCACGAACGAATCAAACCGGGATACGCTCGGTGCACACTTTTGGCGACGACGGCGCCGATGACAACCTTGACCAGGTCACCAGGGATGAATGCGAAGTTGGTGGAGATCGCGCCCCACACGCCGATGTCGGTGCGCAGCAACAGGCCGATCGTGCCGAAAATGTAGATGATCACGATTGCGCCGAGTGCATTGATCGCCAAACCGAGCGCTATCGGATATTTCGGGAGGATGAGAGCCGTCAGCAGGCCGGTGACGAATGCCGCCGGGATCCACCCGATGAGATATCCGGCACTGGGGCCGGCGAGTGCTGTCAGGCCGGTGCGTCCACCGGACAGCAAAGGCAGCCCGATGAGGGTCAGCGCGATGAACACCACGACGGCGGCCGTGCCTTTGCGGGCACCGAGGATCGCACCGGCGAGGATGACGCCGAGGGTCTGGAGCGTGATGGGAACGCCACTGAAACCCACCGTGATTGCGCCGGGGAGTCCCAGGGCGGCCAGCAGCGCGGCGAAGACGGCTATCTGCGCCATGTCCCGTGCCGAAATCCTTACCTTGGAACCGGACACTGCTTCGGAACCTGACACTGATTCGGAACCTGACACTGATTCGGAACTGGACGCTGCCGAGCCCTGTGCACCTTCGAGACCTGCCATGACGACTCCTTGTGAGCGCAAACTTGAACGGCGTTCAAGATAGCAGGTGCGCACCCTGCGGTCTGCATCGCGACCTCCACTGCACGAGCATATGGAAGTGGTGGCCCCGGCCCGATACGGTGGATCGATGGCCGAACTGCGCACCCTCGTACTCATGCGACATGGTAAATCCGGCTACCCGGAAGGGACGCCGGATCACGATCGCCCCCTCGCAGAACGCGGTCAGCGCGAGGCGGCACTCGCAGGCCGCTGGATCGCCGAGAACGTCGGCAACATCGACACCGTCATATGCTCCACGGCCACCCGCACCCGAGAAACCTTGCTCGCGACGGGCATCGATGCACCGGTGCGATTCGAACAACGGATCTACGGCGGCTCTCCCGAAGAAATTTTCGAGGAAGCCACGCTGACCGAAGCTGCCATTTCGACCCTGCTCATCGTTGGACACGCACCCGGAATCCCCTGGACAGCACTGGAACTGGCGTCGGAAAACAAGTCCTCGGCAATCGACGCCATCACCATGAAGTTCCCGACGTCAGCCATCGCTGTGTTGACCACCACAGCGCCATGGGCCGACCTGGGGCCGGGCATGGGCACGCTCACGCAGTTCCATGTCCCCCGAGAAACGACGGACTAGCCGCGCAACTTGGCAACGACCAGGCCGACGACGCCGATCGCCAGAAGTAGAACCACTGCGGTTCCGAATCCGGCGAGCCACCACACGAGCCCGAATACGACCAGAGCAGGCGCCGCAGCGATCACCGCGATAAGCGGGTTCTCACGCACGGTCTCGAGCGCGGATTGTGCATGAACTCTGTCCAGCTTCTTGCCTGCCATGACGACCTCTCCGGTGGCTGATTTCGGCTCTTTCTCACTGTACTGCGCAACACCTTCACTCGGCGATGGCTCAGCTCGACAGCGAAGGAGCAAACAGCTGCCGCAATTCGGCGTCGGCGACTGCCAGCGCGGTTCGGTCGAACGTCGACGTCGACGCCAGAATCTCGTCGGCGTCGGTGCGCTCGATCAACTCCTCGAGCCGAATGGCAACCTCGTGAGCGGTGCCGTGCACCGACGAGTCGATCGAACGTTCCACCCGCTCCCTCGTTCGAGTGGGCGCAGCGTCGAGATCGATTTCTCGGGTCGGAACGAGCGGTGGAAACTCTCCGGTATTCCTCGATTGAGCCATTGCCCAGGCCTCGGGCAGCATCAACTCGCGAGCGCGGGCCGCCGAGTCAGCGATCATGACGTCGAGCGAGACGATGACGCGGGGGTTCGGCGTGAGCTCGGTCGCACGGAACTGACGTCGATAGGCTGCGATCTCGGCACCGTCGCCCCAGAGAATCGGGCCGCCGACCACCACGGGCAATCCCGCTTTCGCTGCTATCGCCAAGCCCTTCCCTGTTGCCAGGACGTACATCGGTGGGGCAGGCACCGCCGGCCTGACCGTCACCGGGCCCGTCCCGTCGAGAAATCCCGAGAGTTCGGCGAGATCGTCGGCAAACGTATCCGCTTCCTCACGACCGGTTCGGAGCGCGCGGCGGACAGGTTCGGTGAAGCCGAGCGAGCGCCCGACACCCACGTCGACACGTCCCGGGTAGAGAGCGGCGAGCATCGCGAACTGCTCGGCGACGACGAACGGCTGATGGTTCGGCAACATGACACCGCCGGAACCGAGCCGAATCCGCGAGGTGTGAGCACCGATTGCCGCCAGCAACACCGACGGGGCACCACTGGCCATACCGGGAACCCCGTGATGCTCTGCCACCCAAAACCTATGGTAACCAAGCTGTTCGGCGTGGACAGCGCGCTCGATCGAGTCGGCCGAAGCGGAAGCGTCGTCGAAACCTGTCCTCGTGCGGGAGCGATCGAGTATGGACAGAAGCACACCAGCATCAACAGTCGATCGGTCGTGCATATTTCTCCGGCCAGCAGTGTTCACCTAACGAAAATTCGGATCGCGGACCGAAACTGTCCGCAATACTTGGCAGGCTTGCTGTCACCACAACGAAAGGGAGCGAACGAAACATGGACATCAAACTCGAACTCGTCATGATCCCGGTGAGCGACGTCGACCGAGCCAAGGACTTCTACGTCAAAATCGGATTCCACGCAGACCACGACGAGCGGCCGACGGACGGAATCCGCTTCGTACAACTGACACCACCCGGATCGGCGTGCTCCATCGCCATCGGCGAAGGCATCACCACAGCGGCACCGGGAAGCGTCGAGGGCATGCAGGTCGTCGTCGCCAGCGCCGAGGATGCACGCAATACCCTCATCGCAGCAGGCCTCGACATCGACCCCGTCGTCGACTTGGGATGGGGCAAGTTCGTGTTCTTCGCCGATCCCGACGGAAACAAATGGGCCGTCCAAGAACTCCCGGACTACGCCCAACAAGGCTGACGGCAGCGCCTCAGGGCGCGCGTAGTCGCAAGTCCGCGCGAATGCCACGGTGATCGGAGCCAGGGAGCTCGACGACTCCTACGTCGATCACAGCGGCATCGCTGACAAGAATATGGTCGATCGCTATCAACGGCGGGTACCACGCATCCGCAGAATACGTAGCCAAATGACCAGCGCCGACCTCCAACGCCGCGTCACGGTAACGATCGCTCAGCAAGTCGCGGTACCGCTTGTGGTCGAACGTCGCATTGAAGTCCCCCGACACCACCACCGGGCCATCATCGAGAGGGATCTTCTCCATCAGCTGCCGTAGCGCGGCAAGTTCGCGCACCCACGACGATGGGTGCCGTGGCCACGGCGGCACCGGGTGCACCGCAAACACGAGCGGCCACGGACCGTCCGGGACCTGCACGCGCGCCGAGAGCAATTCGGTGATGTAGCCATCGTGCCGAGTCTCGTCACCGATGGGATATCGCGAATAGATACCGGTTCCGTTTCCACCTGACGCAGGGCTGACAAACGTGTACGGAAGGCGTTCGAGAATTCCAGCCGCAACGAGCCCCTCGTGCGCCGAACGAGTCAACTCGACCACTGTCAACACATCGGGCGCGTGAGTATCGACCGCAGCCACAAGAGCACCCGCATCAGCCTCACCGAGCAGGATGTTGGCACTCATCACACCGAACGGCGTGCCCTGAACACTGCGCTTACGAAGCCGCGACCGAACCAATGGGAACTGAGTCGAGAACGCAACTGCGACAACCAACGACCCGAACACGACGCCCCACCACCCGACACCCACCCCGAGAAGCACAGCACCCGGAACGGACCACACCATCAGAAGACGAGCAAGCGCGGCAACAACAAGCATGAGCTGACCCGTCGAATCAAGAAAATGCGCGGCAATGCCCAGCAATGCGACAGCTACCAGTACGGCCCCCAGAACGATGATCATTCGCGCCAGTGTCCCAGGCACACCTGTGGAACAGCTGGCAAACCCGGTCACTCCGCAAGCTCCGCTCCTGACAAACCCGGTCACTCCGCAAGCTCCGCTCCTGACAAATCTCGCGTAATCCGGAAGACCAGTCGCTTTTCCCCTGCCCGATGAGGAACAATGGCCGACGAGCCGCGATCGACTTCAGGGGACAAACACACGTGAAACGCAGGCAACTTCTTCAACTGGCCGCAGCAGGGCTCGTTGGACTTACCGCACCTCCACTTCTTTCCGGAACACGAGCACACGCGATCCCCATCGGCGTCGGCTCCATCCGGTCACTCGTCCCAGAACTCTTCGCCGAACCGCCACGACCGCCGGAGCACTCGTCGGTCATCGTCATCGGTTCCGGCTTCGGTGCCAGCGCGGCCGCGTTGCGCCTCGCGCAGGCCGGTAGTCAGGTCACCGTCCTCGAACGCGGTCTGCGCTGGCCACGAGACCCATGGCGCGAAATCTTCACCGCCGACATGACAGCCGACGGCCGTGGCCTGTGGCAACAAGACTCTTTCACCAATATCACCGGCCTACCGGTAGGGCCCGTCGACAGGTTCGGCGGGGTACTCGACACGACCCGTTTCGAGAACCTCTCCGTCTGGCGCGGCGCCGCTGTCGGCGGAGGATCCATCGTCTACACCGGCGTCACGATCGCACCGGAACGCCGATTCTTCGACCTCTCCTTCGGCGGCAGGCTCAGCTACGACGACATGGCCGGAACCTGGTACCCCAAGGCCCGATCGATGCTGATGCCGTCGCAGATGCCCGACGACATCTACAACAGCGCAAATTTCGCGCACTCTCGAACCTGGGACGACCACGCCCGACGCGCCGGTTACCAACCCGAACGAGTCGACGGCAACTGGAACTGGAACGTCCTGCGCGACGAAATGACCGGACGGTCCCGCCCGTCCGCAACCGTCGGAGCAAGCACCTTCGGAAACTCGAACGGCGCCAAACACGACCTGACCCAGAACTACATCCCACAGGCGGAAAACACTGGACGAGCAACCGTCTGCCACAGCCACGAAGTCGCCTCGATCGGCAGTGAATCCGGTGGCCGCTACCGCGTCGAGGTACGACGCCTCGACCCCGAAGGCAACGTTCTCGAAACTCGTACCCTAACGTGCGACAAACTCGTGCTCGGAGCCGGATCCATCGGCACCACAGAGCTTCTCGTGCGTGCACAAGCCACCGGCACCTTGGACAATCTGAACGAGTTCGTCGGTCGCGGCTGGGGCACCAACGGTGACGCCTCGATGACGCGATCACTCGGACCTGCTGCAGGCGTACCGCAGGGCGCACCATGCGCGTCCCGAATCGTCGACGACTCCGGACTCCCCCTCACCGTCGAGAACTGGTATGTCCCCGGTGTACCCATCGATCTCGGCTTCATCGGCTCGCTCGGCATGACCATCGACCCACTCCGGGCCGACTTCCGTTACAACGCCGCCACCGACTCGATGACGCTCAACTGGCCGAAGGGCGGCAGCCGTGACACCGTCGAAGCACTACGCGCAGTACAGAACAAGATGGCTCAGGCCGGCGGCACCGTGGTCTCCGCGGAACCGTTCACCCGCGACGTCGACGACACCTTCACCGCCCACCCACTCGGTGGTGCGGTCCTCGGCGACGTCACCGACTCATACGGACGCGTCAAAGGGCACGACGGACTCTACGTCGTCGACGGCGCCCTGATCCCCGGCAGTACGGGCGCAGCCAACCCCTCGCTCACCATCACCGCACTCGCCGAACGGAACATCGCGAAAGTGATCGCCGACGGGCGGTAGTTCCGCTGGAGCCCGGCCACACCCGCGCACGAAAAAGCCCCGCCTCCCGACCGAAGTCGGGGTGCGGGGCTTGATTCGTTACCGTACGAAAAAGCCCCGCCTCCCGACCGAAGTCGGAGTGCGGGGCTTTTACGTTACTGGCTAGCGGTACTCGTTGGAGAAGCCGTAGTCGTCGAGCGGCACTGCTGCGCCGGTGTTGGCTCCGAAGCCATCCGGGCTGTAGTACTGATCGTCGTACGACGGCACCGCATATGCCGCGGCACGCGCCTCTTCGGTCGGCTGCACCTGGATGTTCCGGTACCGGTTGATACCGGTACCAGCCGGGATGAGCTTTCCGATGATGACGTTCTCCTTGAGACCTATGAGCTTGTCGCTACGGCAGTTGATAGCCGCATCGGTAAGCACACGAGTGGTCTCCTGGAAGGACGCTGCAGACAGCCACGAATCGGTTGCCAGCGAGGCCTTGGTGATACCCATCAGGACCGGACGACCGGCTGCGGGCTCGCCACCTTCGGACACGACGCGACGGTTCGACGCCTCGAATTCGCTGCGCTCGGTGAGTGAACCGGGCAGGAATTCGGTGGAGCCGGAGTCGATGATCGTGACACGACGGAGCATCTGGCGCACGATCGTCTCGATGTGCTTGTCGTGAATCGACACACCCTGCGACCGGTACACCTCCTGGACCTCGTTGACCAGGTGAATCTGTACCTGGCGAGGACCCATCACGCGCAGAACCTCGTGCGGATCGGCAGCACCTTCCATGAGCTGCTGGCCGACCTCGACGTGGTCACCGTCCGACAGAAGTCGCTCGGTGCCGTCGTCGTGCTTGAAAGCACGCAGACGCTGACGCTTGGAGAGCTTGTCGTAGACAACCTCCTCACCGCCGTCGTCCGGGACGATGGTGATCTTGTAGAAACGATCGCCGTCCTCGAGCTGGATGCGACCCGACACGTCCGCGATCGGAGCCTTGCCCTTCGGCACACGTGCCTCGAACAGTTCCTGGACGCGAGGCAGACCACCGGTGATGTCATCTCCGGCGACACCACCCTGGTGGAAGGTACGCATGGTCAGCTGAGTACCGGGCTCACCGATCGACTGTGCGGCGACGATACCGACGGCTTCACCGATGTCGACCAACTTGCCGGTGGCCATCGAACGGCCGTAGCACGTGGCGCAGACGCCGGTGCCGGTGGTGCAGGTCAGGACCGAACGAACCTTGACCGACGTGACGCCCGCTTCGAGCAACGCGTCGATGGCCGGATCGCCGAGGTCATGTCCACGAGAGACGATGACCGTGCCGTTCGCGTCGACAGCATCGCTCGCCAACGTGCGGGCGTACGTGCTGGTCTCGACGTGAGCGTCGCGGATCATCGTGCCATCGGCGAGCTTCTCGGCGATGATCGTGTTGATGCCACGCTCGGTGCCACAGTCGGTTTCCCGAACGATGACATCCTGCGAGACGTCGACGAGACGACGGGTCAGGTAGCCCGAGTCGGCGGTACGAAGTGCCGTGTCCGCCAGACCCTTACGAGCACCGTGCGTGTTGATGAAGTACTCGAGGACCGTCAGGCCTTCCTTGAAGGAAGACTTGATCGGACGCGGGATGAACTCACCCTTCGGGTTGGTCACCAGGCCCTTCATGCCGGCGAGCGACCGCACCTGAGTCATGTTTCCGGCTGCACCGGACTTCACGATCATCGGGATGGGGTTGTCGTCGGGGAAGTGCGCCTCCATGGCCTTACCGACCTGCTCGGTCGCGTCCTGCCAGATCTTGACCAAGGCAGAGTTGCGCTCGATCTTGTCGAGTGCGCCACGCTGGTACTTCTTCTCGATCTGATCGGCCTGCGCCTCGAAGGTCTCCATGATCGCCGGCTTCTCCGGCGGCACGAGGACGTCGGAGATGGAGATCGTGACACCCGAACGCGTGGCCCAGTAGAAGCCAGTGTCCTTCAGCTTGTCGACGGTCTGCGCAACAACGATCATCGGGTAACGCTCAGCGAGATCGTTGATGATCGTCGCCTGACGCTTCTTCGGCATCTGCTCGTTGACGAACGGGTAGTCCGCCGGGAGCAGCTCGTTGAAGAGAACGCGTCCCAATGTCGTTTCCGCGATCCAAGACTCTCCACGACGCCAACCGTCGGGGAAACGCTCGGTCTCGATGTCGCGCGGCGGACGCTGCAGCGTCAACCGAACCTTGATCAACGACTGCACGGTGAGCGAACCACGATCGACGGCCATCTGAGCCTCGGCCGGGCTGGAGTACGCACCGAACTCGGCATGGTCCGTCTTGGCGTCGGCACGTTCACCGATGGCGCCGTCGTCGAGACGAGTCAGGTGGAACAGACCCGTGACCATGTCAAGACGCGGCATGGCGAGCGGGCGACCCGACGCAGGCGAGAGGATGTTGTTCGAGGACAGCATCAAGATGCGTGCCTCGGCCTGAGCCTCTGCGGACAGCGGCAGGTGAACAGCCATCTGGTCACCGTCGAAGTCGGCGTTGAACGCCTCACACACGAGCGGGTGCAGCTGGATTGCCTTGCCCTCGACGAGCTGTGGCTCGAACGCCTGGATGCCCAACCTGTGCAGGGTAGGTGCACGGTTCAGCAGCACCGGGTGCTCTGCGATGACCTCTTCGAGGACATCCCACACCTGCGGACGCTGACGCTCGACCATGCGCTTGGCCGACTTGATGTTCTGCGCGTGGTTGAGATCGACCAGGCGCTTCATCACGAACGGCTTGAACAGCTCGAGTGCCATCAGCTTCGGCAGACCACACTGGTGCAGCTTGAGCTGAGGACCGACGACGATCACGGAACGACCAGAGTAGTCGACGCGCTTGCCGAGGAGGTTCTGGCGGAAGCGGCCCTGCTTGCCCTTGAGCAAGTCGGACAGCGACTTCAGCGGACGGTTACCCGGTCCGGTGACCGGACGTCCACGTCGGCCGTTGTCGAACAGTGCGTCGACCGACTCCTGCAGCATCCGCTTCTCGTTGTTGACGATGATCTCGGGAGCACCGAGATCGATCAGACGCTTGAGGCGGTTGTTGCGGTTGATGACACGGCGGTACAAGTCGTTGAGGTCGGACGTCGCGAAACGTCCACCGTCGAGCTGAACCATCGGGCGAAGCTCCGGTGGGATGACCGGAACAGCATCGAGAACCATGCCCATCGGCGAGTTGCGGTTGTTCTGGAAGGCCGCGACGACCTTCAGACGCTTGAGCGCGCGAAGCTTCTTCTGGCCCTTGCCGCTACGAATGGTTTCACGCAGCGACTCTGCCTCGGCGTCGATGTCGAAGGTCTGCATGAGCTTCTGGATCGACTCGGCACCCATGGCGCCGGTGAAGTACTCGCCGTACCTGTCGATGAGCTCGCGGTAGATGAGCTCGTCGACGATGAGCTGCTTCGGAGTCAGCTTCGTGAACGTAGTCCAGATCTCTTCCAGACGATCCAGCTCGCGCTGCGAACGATCGCGCAGCTGACGCATTTCGCGCTCGCCGCCGTCCTTCACCTTGCGACGTACGTCCGACTTGGCACCCTCTGCTTCGAGCTCGGCGATGTCGGCCTCGAGCTTCTGCGCACGAGCTTCGAGGTCGGCGTCACGCTGATCGGCGACAGACTTCTTCTCGACCTCCATCTCGGCCTCGAGAGTCGAGAGCTCGTTGTGACGGAGCTCGTCGTCGACCGTCGTGATGACGTAGGCGGCGAAGTAGATGATCTTTTCGAGATCTTTCGGAGCCAGGTCGAGCAGGTAGCCCAGACGTGACGGCACACCCTTGAAGTACCAGATGTGCGTGACGGGAGCGGCGAGTTCGATGTGACCCATGCGCTCACGACGCACCTTGGCGCGAGTGACCTCGACGCCACAACGCTCACAGATGATGCCCTTGAACCGGACACGCTTGTACTTACCGCAGTAGCACTCCCAGTCCCGAGTGGGGCCGAAGATCTTCTCGCAGAAGAGGCCGTCCTTCTCGGGCTTGAGCGTGCGGTAGTTGATAGTCTCCGGCTTTTTGACCTCACCGTAGGACCACTGACGGATGTCGTCCGCAGTGGCGAGGCCAATGCGAAGTTCATCGAAGAAGTTGACGTCGAGCACGTAACTTCCTTTCCCCGTTATGGGTGTTGTACCAAACTGCCATTGAGAACAGTCATATGAGAAAGAGCGCCCTCGGGCCTGCGATAACCGCAGGCCCGAGGACCGTAGAACTACTGAGCGAGGTCGTCGACCGTTGCAGCTTCGTTGCGGGAGAGGTTGATTCCCAGATTGGCCGCGGCACGCTCGAGGTCCTCGTCGTCACCGTCGGCCATCGTGATGGCAGCGCCGTCCGAGGACAGCACCTCCACATTGAGGCACAGTGACTGGAGCTCCTTGAGGAGCACCTTGAAGGACTCGGGGATACCGGGCTCGGGAATGTTCTCGCCCTTGACGATCGCTTCGTACACCTTCACGCGGCCGACAACGTCGTCCGACTTGATGGTGAGAAGCTCCTGCAGCGTGTACGCAGCGCCGTAGGCCTGCATGGCCCAGCACTCCATCTCACCGAAGCGCTGTCCACCGAACTGCGCTTTACCGCCGAGGGGCTGCTGCGTGATCATCGAGTACGGCCCGGTCGAACGAGCGTGGATCTTGTCGTCGACCAAGTGGTGCAGCTTGATGATGTACATGTAGCCCACGGACACCGGGTACGGGAACGGCTCGCCGGAACGGCCGTCGAACAAGGTGGCCTTTCCGTCCGGTCCGACCATCTGCTCGCCGTCGCGGTTGGGAATCGTGCTGGCCAGCAGGCCGGTCAGCTGATTCTCCTTGGCGCCGTCGAACACCGGGGTAGCGATATTGCTGTCCGCGGGTGCCGAGAGCATCTCCTCCGGAAGACGCTCGGCCCAATCGGGCCGGGTGCCGTCCGTGGCCACTTGAACATTCCAGCCGGTCTTGCCGATCCACCCGAGGTGGGTCTCCAAGATCTGACCGATGTTCATACGACGCGGAACGCCGTGAGTGTTGAGGATGATGTCGATCGGGGTGCCGTCGGACAGGAAAGGCATGTCCTCCTGCGGGAGGATCTTGCCGATGACGCCCTTGTTACCGTGCCGGCCTGCGAGCTTGTCGCCGTCCTGAATCTTGCGCTTCTGGGCGACGTACACGCGAACCAGCTCGTTGACGCCGGGAGGCAGATCGTCGTCGTCGTCGCGTGAGAACACGCGAATGCCGATGACCTTTCCGTTCTCGCCGTGCGGAACCTTCAGGGAAGTATCGCGAACCTCGCGAGCCTTCTCACCGAAGATGGCACGCAGGAGACGCTCTTCCGGGGTCAGCTCGGTCTCGCCCTTCGGCGTGACCTTTCCGACCAGCACGTCGCCGTCACGAACCTCTGCACCGATACGGATGATGCCACGCTCGTCCAGGTCAGCAAGGACCTCGTCGGACACGTTCGGAATGTCGCGAGTGATCTCCTCGGCACCGAGCTTGGTGTCGCGAGCATCGATCTCGTGCTCCTCGATGTGAATCGAGGTGAGAACGTCCTCTTCCACGAGACGCTGCGAAAGAATGATCGCGTCCTCGTAGTTGTGGCCTTCCCACGGCATGATCGCCACGAGCAGGTTCTTGCCGAGCGCCATTTCACCGTCTTCGGTGCACGGGCCGTCGGCGAGGACCTGACCGGACTCGACGCGCTGCCCCTCGTCCACGATCGGACGCTGGTTGGCACACGTGCCCTGGTTGGAACGCGCAAACTTACGCATCCGGTAGGTCTTGCGGCTACCGTCGTCGGCCATGACCGTGACGTAGTCGGCGGAGACCTCTTCGACCACACCGGTCATCTCGCTGATCACGACGTCACCTGCATCGACTGCGGCGCGCAGTTCCATGCCGGTACCGACGATCGGCGATTCGCTGCGTACCAGCGGAACAGCCTGACGCTGCATGTTCGCACCCATCAGGGCACGGTTGGCATCGTCGTGCTCGAGGAACGGAATCATCGCGGTTGCGACCGAGACCATCTGGCGCGGTGAAACGTCCATGTAGTCGATGTCCGAAGACGACACGAACTCGACTTCGCCACCCTTACGGCGAACAAGGATCTTGTCCTCGACGAAATGGTCGCTGTCGTCCAGAGGCGCGTTGGCCTGTGCGAGCGTGTGGCGATCCTCTTCATCGGCAGTCAGGTAATCGACATCGTCGGTGACCTGGCCGTCGACGACCTTGCGGTACGGAGTCTCGATGAAGCCGAACGGGTTGACCCGTGCATATACCGAAAGCGAGCCGATCAGGCCGATGTTCGGGCCTTCAGGGGTCTCGATGGGGCACATGCGGCCGTAGTGCGACGGGTGAACGTCACGGACCTCGAGGCCGGCACGCTCACGGGAGAGACCACCCGGTCCGAGAGCCGACAGGCGACGCTTGTGCGTCAGACCCGACAGCGGGTTGTTCTGGTCCATGAACTGCGACAGCTGGGAGGTTCCGAAGAACTCCTTGATCGCAGCGACGACGGGACGGATGTTGATCAGAGTCTGCGGCGTGATGGCCTCGACATCCTGAGTCGTCATACGCTCGCGAACGACGCGCTCCATGCGGGAAAGCCCCACGCGGATCTGGTTCTGAATCAGCTCACCGACGGTACGGAGACGACGATTACCGAAGTGGTCGATATCGTCGACCTCCACGGGAACCTCGACACCATCCGGTGCCGTCATCGAGGTGTCACCTGCGTGCAAACGCACGAGGTACTCGATGGTGGCGACGATGTCTTCTTCAGTGAGCGTCGAAGCGACGATCGGCTGACCTGCATTGAGGCCGAGCTTCTTGTTGATCTTGTAACGACCCACGCGAGCGAGGTCGTAGCGCTTGTCCTTGAAGAACAAGTTCTCCAGGAGCGTCTGCGCGCTCTCCTTCGTGGGAGGCTCGCCTGGACGCAACTTGCGGTAGATATCGAGAAGCGCCTCGTCGGTACCGGCTGTGTTGTCCTTCTCCAGCGTGGCCATGAGGATCTCGGAGAAGCCGAAGCGCTCCGTGATCTGCTCCGTGGACCAGCCGAGAGCCTTCAGCAGCACCGTGACGGGCTGGCGACGCTTACGGTCGATACGAACACCGACGGTGTCGCGCTTGTCGACGTCGAACTCCAACCAGGCACCGCGACCAGGAATAACCTTGACGCTGTGCAGGTCCTTCTCCGTCGTCTTGTCGACCGAATGATCGAAGTAGACGCCTGGAGAGCGGACGAGCTGGGAGACGACGACACGCTCGGTGCCGTTGATGATGAACGTGCCCTTGCCGGTCATCATGGGGAAATCACCCATGAAGACCGTCTGGCTCTTGATCTCACCGGTGTTGTTGTTGATGAACTCGGCCGTCACGAACAATGGCGCCGCGTACGTCATGTCCTTGTCTTTGCACTCGTCCATCGAGGCTTTGACCTCGTCGAACCGTGGATCAGAGAAGGAAAGGGACATAGATCCCGAGAAGTCCTCGATCGGGGACAGCTCGGTCAGGATGTCCTCGAGACCGCCGGAGACACCACTGTCTCCGCGCGCGGCGGCACGGTCGCGCCAACTCTGCGCACCTACCAGCCATTCGAAAGAGTCCGTCTGTACATCTAGGAGACCGGGTACCTCCAACGGCTCGCGAATATTCGCGAACGAAACCCTCCTCGGGGCTCCCGGTGTTCCGACAACTGCCTTGGTCTGGCTAGAGACTGCCAAGATGCGTCCTTCCAGCACCTCACGCGGGCCGCTCGTGCAGTGCGACCGCCGCTGTATCTGCTTGCTTAATGTGGGGCGAATTCGCTGGTCACAACCCGAACGAATCCCCATCACAACACCGACGAAGTAATCACTTCGCAGCACAGCAATCGAGAGGTGGACAGGAGGCACCCAGCGCAACGTCCAAAGGTACCCCATATGTGCGCACGGCGCAACAGGGGCATCAAAAGTAGCACCCGGGATTCGAACCTGCGAGGCCTTCAGAACGGCGTGTCGCAGACCGTGCGTTCCGACCGAACACTCCGGTCGTTCACCGCGGGGGTGCTTACTGACGACAAGACTGGACCCTGCGCGCCCGCGCGTCAAGAGGGCCGGGCGGGAAGTCCGAGTTCCATGCGCGTTCCATGCGCTTTGCAGTCCGGTTTGGTCGAACCGAGGCGCACCTCACCCCACCATCGCTTCGATGTGCCATTCATACGATCAGATGACTTGAGTGCGCCATTCAAGCGATCGGGTCGCGACGTGCCGGGCGGGCAGTCGCCACTCGACCACGCCCACCCGTCACCACCGCTACCGGCTCGTCCCTACTTCGACTCGCGCCAGCGAGTCGCCTCTGCCAGTTCGAAACCGTAGCGGTTGGCCAGCTCTCCGAGCCGTTCGACATTCGCACCGTCCAGAGCGGTACCGAGGCTACGAAGTTCGAATTGCCGCGACAGCGACAACAACATCGTCTCGGCGAAGCATGCATAAGTCAGGCCAGGTGCGAGGCCGAAAGTAAGGCCGAAGTCCGAGCCCTCGGGCAGACGCACGATCCCACCGTCGAACACGGTCACGTCCGGGCGGACGAGGCCGACGTCGTACGGAATGTTCGGCGGCTGAGCGACGTCACACACAATCGCGTTCGGAGCCAGGTCTGCTGCTTCGATCAGCGCGTGGGGGGCCGACGTCGCCGCGATCACGATATGTGCGTGCGCTACGCCCGCCGCCGGGTCGTCGAAGAATTCCAGATGCCCTGATTCGATCAAGTCGTCGACCGATCCACCTGCCCGCTCTGCCGCATCGGCCAGTGCACCTCTCCCGCCACGCGCGGCTGCTGCGATTTCGATTGCGGCATCCCACAGTTTCGGGGCAATCTGGCCTCGTTCGCCGGGGCGGCCCACCAAAGTGACGGTGCCGACGTCGGGCGCCAGAGCTCGCGCAATCGTCCGACCGATCGCACCCGCGGCACCGAGGATGGTCACTCGAAGATCTGCAAGGTCGAGCCCACGCTCAGCGCAGACACGTCGCACCGCGCGGATACTGGCTGCCGCGGTGAACGAATTTCCCGTCGTCACGACGCCCGACATCTCACCGAGCGCCAGACCGTTGGCGGTGACCACAGACGAATAACCACCCAAACCCACAACTTCGGCTCCCGCGTCGAAGGCCAACTCCACCGCCGCCGCTACCGATGCCACAGCTACCTCGGGCGGCAGCTTGAGCAGAGCCGCCGAGGTGTACGGCAATCCGATCAGGTACCCGTGCGCGGCATCCCCTGAAGTCGGAACGACTCGGCCACTTCCGATGACGAACGGTGACGGATTCAATTCCGAGGTTGCCGAAGCGAAACGATTCAACAGTTCCGCTCGTTCCGCGTGTGTGAGTTCGACAAGAGTCGGATCGAACGCACCGAATACCTCCAAGTTCAAGGGGTGCGCGATGAAGCCGAATCGGTGGTCGTTCTCCAGTGCCGGTATGTGTGGGATCCGCCGCCCCCCGGTCGGATGTACCGTCGGCTCCGCTTTGGCCGGCCGTCCGACGAGGTGGCCGATCAGGCCGCCCAGATCACCCTCTGCCACGAAGGCGAGAGCGCGATCCAAAGCTTCCACGAACTGACGGCATTCGGAGTCCGACACGGTCAGTGGTGGCTCGACACGAAGTACCCGCGCCCCGAACAGCGTCGGCGCGAGGCGTATTCCTTCGACCCGTGACAGGTAGGAGGAGATCATCACTGCAAGGTTCTCCTGATGTGCGATGGAGCCGAGGAGCGACTGCACACCCACGAAATTGATGTCGCCCGTCAGCTCGACGCCGAGGAGAAGTCCACGCCCACGAACATCGGTGACGACCGACGGATACTTCCGTGCGACCCTTTCCAATTCACTCTTCAACACCTCACCGCAGTCCCGGACTCT
This sequence comes from Rhodococcus sp. PAMC28707, assembly GCF_004795915.1. Lineage (NCBI taxonomy): Bacteria > Bacillati > Actinomycetota > Actinomycetes > Mycobacteriales > Nocardiaceae > Rhodococcus > Rhodococcus sp. PAMC28707. The sequence goes on along the minus strand of NZ_CP039253.1, from coordinate 3,116,019 downwards.
TCGGACCAGCGCTTGACTGTCGGCAATCAATTCATTCACCACGGCCACTCCGACACGAGCGGTCAAGGCATTTCCGGCGAACGTCGAAGTGTGACGGAGAGAAAAGCTTTCGCCAACCAACTCAGGCTTGCACAGCACTGCGCCACTGGGCAGAACGCCGCCGCCCAGAGCCTTGGCAAGCGTCAGAATGTCCGGAACTACCGATTCGTGTTCACACGCGAACAGACTTCCAGTTCGCCCCAGGCCGGTCTGCACTTCGTCCACTGCCATGAGAACTCCATGCGCAGAGCAGATTTCACGTACGCGACGCAGGTATCCCTCCGGTGGCGTGATCACCCCACCCTCCCCCTGGATGGGTTCGACCACGAACACCGCGTATTGATCTGGATTGTCGGTGAGCGCTGCGCTCAGCGCGTCACTGTCACCGAACGCAATAGCGGCAAACCCGGGGGCCGGAGCGCCGAAGCCCGCCTGATACTTGGCGTTTCCGGTGGCCGACAGTGCGCCGAGGGTCTTTCCGTGAAAGCTGTTGTGGGTGCTGAGAACTCCCAGTCGCCCTGTCGCTGATCGTGCGATCTTGATGGCGACCTCAACCGCCTCGGCGCCACTGTTGACAAACGTGACCCGCCCCAGGCCTGCAGGCGCGACAGAAACCAGACTCGACGCAAGATCTCCGGCTGCGGAGAGCACCGCCGGTTGCACGAAGATGGCCTCACCGCTGTTGCGTACGGCGTCCATCGCCTGCCACACAGCTCGCGGATTGTGCCCGAAAGGCAAGGCTCCATAAGCGCCCGCGAAATCGAGATAGCTTCGACCTTCGGCGTCGAACAAGACTGTGCCGTCGCCTCGGACGTACTCGGTGTCCAGGTCGACGGCGCTCAACAGCCGCATCAGCTCGGGGTTCACCCGCTTCGAAAATCCGATCCTCCCGGAGGACTGCGTTGAAACTCGTGCAATTGTCGTGTCGGTCATGACTGCTCCGTGATCTCGCGAAACCCGCCCCTGGCCGCCCGCGCACCCCTGCGGCGACCTCGAGCAACCAGAGCTCGCCCCACTGCAGGACGCAGTCGCGATGTTAACCGCCGATTGGACGGCTCTTCTGCGTGTATCCGATCACATGCACGGATCGGCCACGATCCGACGAAAGATCTACTTGTCCGACAGTGCCGACAACAGCCACTTCCCGTCGACCTTCTCGAGGTTGATGGTGATCGGTCCTTCGGCGTTGCCTTGCGCTACACCTTCTCGAGTCGCACTGACATTCAAGTTCGCAACCAGTTCAGCCATGTCGTCCTCGAGGATCGTGACGCCGATGTCGGTCAAGCTGGCCTCTGTCGCTGTCCGAGTCTGCTGAACAGCCGACTTCGTCGTCTCGGCCGCCTCGTTGAAATCGGAGAGCATCTGTGGATTGAGGTAGGTTCGCGCCCTGTCGAAATCCTCGTCGATGGTCGTATCTTTGTACGAGTACAAAGTAACGACGGCGTCCGTCGCAGCACGAGTGGCCTCTGATGTTGCGCCCTGATCCACCCATGCCTGGTTGTCGATCGTCGCACCAGGCCGAAACGCCGCAACCACTGCAAAGGCGGCCAGGACGACGGCGACTATGCCGACGACGATCACCGGTTTCCAGTTGGTTCGTTTCGAAGTGGTGACAGCGCCGACTTTCGGAGCATCGACGGGCTCTGCCGGGTCTGCTTTCTCAGCCTTCGCAGTGGACACCTTCGGCGTCGCAGGGGACGTCGTGTCGGCCGCTTCTGTACCGCCGGAGGGACCTACTCCGGACGCATTCGCAGCTGGAGACGCTTCGTGAATAGCAGAATCCTGCACATGTGCAGGTTCTCCGCTCGGAGGTCGGTTCGATCCGGCGACCTTCTTACGGGCCTTGCTGGTGGTGTTGGGTGGAACTATTTTCCGGCGCTGAGGAGGCACTGCGGACAACTCCTTGTGAGATATGGTCTTCGACCGACGCACACGTGGTTCGACGAAACATCCGGACGGGCTTACTGTCCACCGGTTGCGTCAGGTACCGCCGCGGGACCTTCGATTGTGGACGGTGCCGCGTTCGGATCGACCGGCACTGCAGTCGGATCCGTCGGCGCGGCGTTCTGGGCGCCAGCACCGTTGTCGAGGGCGATTCCGGTCCCTACGGGGTCGACCTTGTTGGCCTTCCACGTACCGTCCACGTCTTCCATGAACAGGCGCAAGGTCAGCTTGCTTTTGACTGCGGGGCGATCCGGCCAGGTCGTGGTCGTGGCGATGACCACGAGCGCCGTTGCGGTTCCCTCATCGGCGCTGAGTTCGGTGAGGGTCCCGTGCAGCAATTCCGCTGAACCTTTGGCACCCGAATTGCGTACTGCGTCGGAGATGGTCGACTGAGTGGAAGTCAGGTCGTTCAACATCGAGTCACCGGTGATAGAGGACTTCATGTCCTCGAACGACTGGTCGATATTGGCAGCATCGACGGTGTTGAGATTGATCGCCACCTGCTGCGCACCTGTCAACGCAGAATCACGCGTATCGGCGATGGGCTTGTCGACGAAGAGAGCTCGCCCCCAGCCTATTCCGAACCACACCGCAGCGACGAGAGCTGCGACGGCAACGATGGATACGCCGATCAGGACCGGCCTTGCTTTGTTCTTCGACCCAGGAGACGACGGTGTCGCCTCCTGGCTGTCGGTGTTTGACGTCACACTCACAACCCTACTACTCAGTAACTTCGGTTCCATCGGTAGGACCGCAGCCACCGGCCACGGTACCGACACTTACTTCGGTGACGCTCCCACCAGGGGCGCGAGCTGAGTGGCGATCGGATTCAAGTTGAGCTTGTCCGGATCGACCTTCGGCTTCAGATCCCACGGTTGGGGGATCGCTGGGTCCGCGAAAACGATGCGGTTCGAGCTACGCACACCGGTGATACTGCCCTGTGGTGTTGCACAATTCGCTTGCAAGTTCAGCGGATAGTTTTCCTGGGTCAGATCGAAGTTGGGGTTCTTCGCCTTCTCCTCGTCCAGGATCGCCTGCGAACCCTCGTAGCCGATTGTGCAGGGTGGTGGATTGTTCGCTTCCAGCAACAACCCCTGGTGAACGGTCCCGTCCCCTGGCGTGATCGTGCTCGCGCCCGCTGCCAAGGCCGGCAGAAAAATCAGCAACGGTTTCAGCGCCAATGCACGCGGCGCGGCAAGAGAGGTCACCGAATTGATGTTCGTCAGATCCGTCGTCAGAGCCGGACCGGCTTCCGCAATCAACGCGCCCACCTGATCGCTTGCCGCTGTCCCGGTATTGATGAGCCGTCTGATGTCCGGATCGTTGCTTCGGAGCTGGGCTGTCACGTTGTTCAGATCGTTGCTGAATTGCCGAATCGACGAGGACTGTTCGGATTGCGTGTCCAGAACCGTTCGGGTGTCACGAACGAGCGCGAGCGTCTGGGGTAGTGCCTCGTTTCCGGTCTCCGTCAGCGTTCCAAGTGAATCGATCAGTAACTGCAGGTCGTCGCCCTTGCCATTGAATGCGGCTCCGAGTTCCTTCACTACGGTGGTCAGATTTTTTGTCGGAACCGAACTCACCAATCGATCAGTGCTGGCGAGCACCTTTTCCACCGGGACAGGAGTCGCCGTGTTCGCTTCGGTGATGATCGAACCGTCTTCCAGATACGGTCCCTCGTCGCTTGTCGGCTGCAGATCGACATACTGCTCTCCGATAGCGGATCTGTTGGCCACCACGGCCTTTGCCGAAGACGGAACGCTCGGTCCGCCATCGTTCAACAGCAACTCCACGTTGATGCCGTCCGAGGTCAGCGACAAAGCGCCGACAGTTCCCACTGGTACACCGCGGTAGGTCACTTCGGCGTTCTTGAAGATTCCCCCGGAGTCCGCGAATTGAGCGTTGACGCTGTACTGCCCGAAACCGAGCAGGTTGTCGATACGAACATACTTTCCGCCGACGTAGAGAACACCGAGCACGGCGACGAGGACGAACGCGATGAGCTGAAATTTGACCAGCCTCGACCTCACTGTCCACCTCCGAATTGCTCGATCAGATCATTCAGCGGGCCGAACGGGGCCGGCTTCGCCGCACCGTTCACAACCGCCGAAACCGGCTGCGTTCCTGGTGCCACCGGCACACCGGGAGCAGGTGCAGGGGCAGGGGTGATCGGCGGCAACGGCAGCAACGAGACTGTGGGCCAGCCTGGACGTGGCCCATTACCGTTGTAGTACGGGTTCGTCGGGTCGACCAGAGGCAGGGTGTCACCGTACTTCGGCGGGATGTAGACCGGATCGCCCTCCCCGACACCGAGGTTACGCAGAGTGGTCCCGATCGACAGATCGAGAGAGAGGAACAGATTGGCAGAGTTCCCCTGAGTCACCTCTTCGATCCCGTCGGGGAACGGAAGCGTCGGGACCAGAGGCGCCGAGGTGACGATGTCGTCGGCCGCGCCCGCGAGCGCTTGCAGCGTCGGCCGAAGCGCACGTAGATCGGCGATGAGATTGTCCCTCGATTGATCGATGACATCGGTACCGACGGCGCCGAGACGATCCAGCTGAGACAGCATCTGGGTGAGCTGCGGACGCTGTTGCTCCAAAGTCGCCGTAGCGATCGGCAGGTCTTGCAGCACCCTGTCGATCTTCTCTGTCTGACCACTTACCTCGGTCGTCAGGACGTCGAGTCCGTCCAATGCTCTGGTGATGTCGTTGCGTTGCTCGTCCAACCCACCGATCAACGTGTTCGCCTGCTCCAGCAAACTGCGGGTCGTCCCTTCTCGACCGGAAAAGGCCGCGTTGAGCTCCTTGACGATCGGGGCTAGCTGACCGACACCACCGCCGTTGAGCAGCAACGACAATGCGCCGAACACCTGCTCGATATTGGTAGTGGCACGAGTCCGATCCAGCGGAATCGTGTCACCGTCGGAGAGCTTCTGCGGATCCGCGTCGCCCTTGGGCACCGTCAGCTGAATGAACTTCTCACCGAGGATCGAGGTCTGATCCACGGCGGCAAAAGCATTGGCAGGCAGATCTACCGAGTTGTTGACGACTACGCCTACGTTGGCTGTCCATTCCCCGTCCGCGACTGAGATCGAGTCGACGCGACCGACCTGGACGCCGTCGACCTTGACCGTCGACTGCGGAACCAGATCGAGGACGTCCTCGAATTGGATGGTCAGGTGCATCGGGTCGCCGCCGGTGTCCGCGCCACCTGGCAGCGGAATCGAATAGACCCCCTGCGAGCATGAACTAGCCGACAATACGACCACCGCAGCTCCGACGATCGCGACGAGTGGGCGCCTACCCATTTTCGACGTTCTCACTGTCCCCCTCCAAGCGACCGCTCGAGACCTGGCAATGGAGTGCCGCTGCTGAACCGCGGTGAGATAGATCCCGGCACGGTACCCGGAACCGCATTTCTTTGTTCCTTTTCACCGCTGAGCAACCCGAATGGAAGGACGAGATCTGGATTGTCGAGAACTGGTCCCTGGATCAGCTTGGTGAACTCACCGCACCGGTCGATGATCGGTTGAATCTGGGCACCCAGTTGTTCGAATCGCGGGTCCCCCGGAACCAGCTTGCCGAGGTCGATCAGCCTGCATACGGTTCCCAGCGGATCTTGAGTCTCACCCTGCAAGTTCGCACGGGATGCGAGAGTGCCTGACTCAGCGTCGTACGAGTTGACCAGATTGCTGATCGCAAGCGGCAGAATCGTCAGCGTTTCGACCAGCGACTCCTTGTGATCCGAAAGCGTCTGCGTCGGCTGCACCAATCCGTTGGCCGCTGTGACGAGCTGTTCGCGGTTGTCTGCGACGAACACAGCCACGTCACCGAGCGAGACCGACAGTTGATTCAACGCAGCGCCGAGGTCGTCTCGTTCTCCGTTGAGGAAGCCCGTCAGGTCTGCGAGCTGATTGTTGAACTCCCGAACCTGCTGATCGTTGGCAGCAAGCGCCGACACGAAGGTCTGCAGGTTCTTTACCGTATCGAACAAGTCGGCACGTGAGTCGCTGAGAGTTCGCGATGCCTCGGACAGCTGAGTGATCGTGTCCCCCAGAGCTTCTCCGTTACCTTCGAGGTTTGCTGCGCCGGTGTTGACAAGATCGGTGAGAGCACCGTTCTTGTTCGCCCCGTCCGGCCCGAGAGCACTGGAGAGCTCCTCGATACTGGCGTAGAGCTGATCGACCTCGACCGGGGTGGCGGTGCGTTCGCGCGGAATCACCGCGCCGTCGGACATCGTGTCACCGCCGGTATAAGCGGGGGCAAGCTGGACGTATCGGTCGGACACCAACGACGGCGTGATCTGAGCGGCCTTGGCATCTGAGGGAATGTCGACACCACGCTGGACGCGCATCTTCACCTCGACTTGGTCCCCCTGTGGCACCACGGAGGTCACTTTCCCAACCTCTACCCCCAGCACGCGCACATCGGAACCGGAATAGATTCCGACCGACTTGTCGAAGTAGGCGGTGATGTTCGTCGAACCGGCACGGGTGAGCAGCCACCAGCCGCCGACTGCAACGACCAAGACGACGATGACGACGCCGATGATCACCACACGTCCCCCGCCGGCCTTCTTTACGGATTCTCCGGTGTCACTCATCAGTTGCCCCCAAGGTCTTGCGCAGGCTGACGATAGCCAGGGATCAGTGGCAGGCCGGGAGGCGTGAGGTTGGCCAACGTGATGTCGAGCCAGCGTCCGTTACCGACGACGTTGGCGTAGAGCCGCACGAAGGGTGCGTAGAGCTCCAGTCCACGGGAGAGCGCGTCGTTGTTCTTGTTCAGAATGTCGATGACTCCGTTCAACTGCTGGAGCATCGGGTTGATCTGCTCTTCGTTGTCACGAACCAGGCCTGTGAGCTGCGCCGAAAGACGTTGCACGCCGGTCAGAAGCTGCGAGATCGACTGCTGCCGATTGTTGAGCTCGGCCAACAATGGGCCGGCGTCGGTGATGAGGCGGTTGAACTCTTCGTTTCGGTCTGCCAGAACCTTCGATGTCTTCCCTGTCGCCTCGAAGAGCTTTTTCAGGTCTGTATCGCGGCTGGCGATGGTCTCCGACAAGCGGCTCACCCCGTCCAGCGACGCCCGAACGTCGCCGGGGGTTTCGGAGAACGCTTGCGAGAGCGCCTCGAAGCTCGACGCCAGCTGCGGGGTGTCGATATCGGTAATGGTCGATGCCGCGTCGGAGAACGCGTCGATGACGTCGTACGGGGACGTGGTGCGCTCCAACGGGATCGGGTCCTTGGGTTTGAGCACCGCATCGCCGCGGGGATCGATGGCAAGGTACTTCTGACCCAGCACGGTCTTGATCTGGATGGATGCGGACGAGTTGTTCCCGACCCATGCGTCCTGGACTCGGAAGTCGACGACCACGCGGTCACCCGCGAGTTCCACGGAGTCGACCTTTCCGACCTTGACCCCGGCGATGCGAACTTCGTTGCCGGGCTTCAGGCCTGCAGCTTCGGAGAACTCGGCGCTGAACGTCGAGCCGGCTCCGAGAATGGGAAGCTTGTCGAGAAAGAAGACCGAAATTGTCGCAAGCAGCACGATCGAAATGCCGAGCGCGCCTAGTACCAGCGGGCTGCGCTTTGTCATTCTTGGATCCCCCCAGCTTTGCAACGCGAAGCCGAGTTCGTGTACAGCGGCTGATTCACAGTCGGAAGTCCTGTAGGCAAATTCAGATTGGGTGACGAACCCGGCCCGGCCTTGATGTCGAGACCACACAGATAGAAGGTGAACCACGATCCCTGCTGTGCGGTACGAACCAATTTGTCGAGCTTCTTCGGCAGCGTCTGGATCACCTTCGTCAGGTCACCTTCTCGGTTGTTCAACGTCGTCGCCAACGTGTTCAGCGCAGCGATCGAGCCCTGAATTGCCGGACGCGTCGGTTCGAGCAAACCAGCCGTCGCATCGGTCAGGCCTGCGAGCGAGGTGACGGCCGAACCGACCACCTCACGATCGGCAGAAAGTCCCGACACAAGTTGCTGAGTATTGACAATCAACGAATCGAGTTCCTTGTCATGCTGATTGACCGTTTGCAGCACCGTATTGAGATTGGTGATCACGGCGCCGATTACCTGGTCCTTGTCTGCAACGGTGTTCGTGAGGCTCGCGGTGCTGCGTACCAACTCCGAGATCGTTCCCGACTCACCCTGGAACACCTGAATGATCTGGTACGACAGCTTGTTCACGTCGTCGGCGTTGAGTGTGGTGAACAGTGGACGGAAGCCGTCGAACAACGTCGTCAGATTCACCGCGGGTTTCGTCTGCGCGAGCGGAATCGTCTTGCCCGGGTTGATCTTTCGGCCCTGTTCACCGGCACCCTGCTCGAGGGCGATGTAGCGCTGGCCTACCAGGTTCCGGTACCGCAGATTCGCAGTTACGGTGGCCGGCAGCCAGTCTCGACCCGACACCGAGAACTCGACTTCGGCCTCGCGCTCGTTGACGATCTTGATGTTTTTGACGTCACCGACGCGGACACCGGCGATGCGGACCTCGTCGCCCTTGTTCAGCGACGCCACATCGCTGAACACAGCGCTGTACGTCTCGCCACCACCACCACTGATGTTGGCAATCGAGAATGCGAGCGTCGCGGTGGCCAAGATAGTCACCACTGCGAACACGATCAGCTTGACGAGTGGAGCAAGAAGTCCCCTCATTTGATGGTCACCTCCGCTCCCCTCAGTGCCGGTGCTCCCAACGACGTCGTCCACGAGGGAATCTCGTTCGGGGCCACTCCCCCTGCCTGGCCGTAGATCACGGCCAGGGTGTCGCGCTCGAAATCGGAACCCTCGTAGCTTGCCGGTGCGGCATCACCGGTCGCAGCCCTGGGCACTGCCGAGTACTGCGGGGACGGTAGCTCTGGAACATCTTGCGGTCCTGGGTTTCTCGATGGAACCTGGTAGGAACCGTCGTTCGCGGAACCACCCGGGTACTGGGGGAAGAACTCTCCCGCGGCAGTGTCCGCCGGGGTGTAGCAGCGCGGACCGCGATCGTCGAACAGGCGCGGTTCATCCTGATTGGGCAGGTACCGCCCCTTGGGATTGACGAAGGACGCCGAGACGTTGATGCCCCGATACTCGTCACCGACGCCGATGACCTCCTGCGCGCGCGCCACAATGGGGGCGAACTGCGCAAATGTGCATCCGAACGACGGTGAATACTCTGCCAGCAACCCCAGCGCCTCCCTCGAATCGGCAGCGATAGCGATCAGATTCGACGAGTTGGCCTGGAGGAAATCGGCAGTACTCGAACTGGTCGACGTCAACGACGAAATCAACGTATCCACCGCAGGACGCTGTTCTACCAACGTGTTCCCGGTGACGCTGAGATTGTCGAGAGCATCGATCAGCTGCGGAGCAGCATCGGAATAGGTCTCGGAGAAGTCAGCGAGACCACGCAGACCCTGCTTGATGTTCGGGAGTTCGGTGTTCAAGCCTTTGAAGATATTGTCCAACCGATCGATCGTGAAACCGAGCTGCTCACCGCGCCCGCTCAACCCCTGCGCCAGCGCACCGAGCGTACTCGCCAGGTCCTGCGGCGGAATCGCTTCGAGCAACGGCAGCAGATTGTCGAGCAATTGACCGACCTCGATCGCATTGCCGCTGGTGTCCTGCTTCAACACAGTGCCGTTGGTGATCGACGACGCCGTATCACCTGGCGGGACTATCAGCGATACGTACCGCTCACCGAACAACGTCTTCGGAAGAAGCCGAGCCGTGGTGTTCGACGGAATCAACTCCGCCTTGTCCGGATCGATCGCCAGATGTGCAGTGACGACTCCGTCTTGGGTAGACGCCGAGCGCACCTCACCGACGATGAGGCCGCGGACCTTGACGTCTGCGTTGGCAGGCAAGGCGTTGCCGACAGAATCAGTCACGAGATCGATACTGACAACCTTCTTGAACGTCTTGTTGTACGAGGTGATCGACCACCCGACGAACAGGATGAGAATCAAGAAGAATGCAAGCCCGAGCAGAAGTCGCCTCAATCGCGATGGCGAGTCGATCATCCGGCAACCCTCACTGTGGTGGTGGTTCCCCAGATAGCGAGACTGAGGAAGAAGTCCAGAACAGCAATCGTCACGATGGCAGTTCGAACAGCGCGTCCCACGGCGACACCCACGCCCGCCGGACCGCCCGAAGCATGGAATCCGTAGTAGCAATGGATCATGATCAATACGAAGGCGAAGATCAACACCTTCAAGAACGAATACAGAACGTCTTCCGGCGGTAGGAAGAGGTTGAAGTAATGGTCGTACGATCCGCCGGACTGGCCGTTGAAGATCGTGCTGATCCCCCGCGAAGCGATATACGACGCGAGCAGACCTACGATGTACAACGGAATGACGGCGACGAAACCGGCGATCATGCGGGTCGTCACCAAGAACGGAACGCTGGGGACTGCCATGACCTCGAGCGCGTCGATCTCCTCCGAGATGCGCATCGCCCCGAGCTGCGCTGTGAAGCCGGCTCCTACGGTCGCGGACAGCGCGAGACCGGCGACGATGGGGGCGATCTCGCGAGTATTGACGTATGCGGACAAAAAGCCGGTGAGGACCGAACTGCCGAGCTGCTCCAGTGCGGCATAGCCCTGTAGTCCGACGACGACGCCTGTTGCGCCGGAAAGCATCACGATGACACCGATGGTGCCGCCGATGACGGCGAGCGCACCGCTACCGAAGGTGACCTCTGCAAGAAGACGCAGAACTTCCTTCTTGTAATGAATCAGAGTGCGGGGTATCCACCCGATCGCACGGCCGTAGAACGACATTTGCTCGCCGGCTTTGTCGAGCACGTTCAGCGGTGCACTCGCAACGCGTTTCACGCGCATCAGGGTACGGTCGCCCCGACCTTTCGAGATGGTCATTGCGCGTCAGCTTCCCTTCGCCGGAACAACCTGGAGGTACACCAGGGTCAGAATGAGGTTGGCGAAGAACAACAACAGGAAGGTGATGACCACCGTCTGATTCACTGCTTCACCCACGCCCTTCGGACCCGGGTTCGGGTTGAGGCCCTTGTAGGAGGCGATGATTCCGGCGATGAGGCCGAAGATGGCCGCCTTCAATTCTGCAACGTAGAGATCCGGAAGCTGAGCGAGCGCCGAGAAAGACGAAAGATAGGCGCCCGGGGTACCACCTTGTAGAACGACATTGAAGAAGTAGCCGCCGGTAATTCCGACGACCGACACGAGGCCGTTGAGCAGCAACGCGATAAGAATCATCGCGAGGACCCGAGGGACCACCAGTCGGTGCACCGGATCGATACCCAACACACGCATTGCGTCGATCTCTTCGCGGATCGTCCGCGAACCGAGGTCAGCGGTCACTGCAGAACCGGCGGCGCCGGCAATGAGAAGTGCCGTGACAATCGGACTTCCCTGCTGAATGACTGCGAGAACACTTGCGGCGCCGGTGAAGGACTCTGCACCGAGCTGCTTGATCAGCGACCCGGTCTGAAGTGAGACGACAGCACCGAATGGAATGGCAACCAGAGCCGTCGGCAAAATCGTGACGCTGGCAATGAACCAGGCCTGCTCGATGAACTCGCGGAACTGAAATGGCCTTCTGAATGTGTTCCGTGCGACGTCTACGAGCAGTTCGACAATGTTTCCGGCTTGCGCAATTGCGGCTTCCGCCGGAGCGAAAACGGACTTTTTGGAACTGCCCATAGCTCTTACTGTCCCCGCCCCTGCGATGGGCTGTGGCCCGGATCGTGGTGGCCCGCCTCGTAACCAGAGTTGTCGTACCCGGCGCTGTCCTGACCCGGGTTGCTGTAACCGGAGTTGTCATAAGCAGCGTTGCCGTAAGCAGCGTTGTCATACGAAGCGTTGCCGTAAGCAGCATTGCCCTGGCCCTGACCCTGCCCTGCTTCGGCGTAATTGCCATCTTCGTACGAGCCCGCGCCACTGTAGGCCGGAGTGTGATCACCTGGGTCGGTGGTGTCGAGGCTTTCCTGAATGGCGACCTGTGCGCTGTGCGGGAGCGTATGCATGATCTGGCGTACGCGTTCCTGACGACGCCCCACCGCCTTGCGCACCGGTGTACCTGGGGTGGCCTTCATCTGCGGGACAATGCCTTCGACGTCCTCGACACCGCCGGCGTGGTGACCGGCATCGACCATCGCCTGCTCCTGCGCCATCTGCGCTTCGTCCTTCTCCTCCGACATTCCGATCGGTCCGATCATCGTGCCGTTCAAGAACTGCTTCACCACCGGCTCGTCGGAGGTCAACAGCACCTCGCGGGGACCGAACATCACCAGCTGACGACGGAAGAGCATCCCAATATTGTCCGGGACCGTCCGCGCCAGGTTGATGTTGTGCGAGACGATCAGAATGGTGGCATCGATCTCGGCGTTGATATCGATCAAGGTCTGCGAGATGTAGGTCGTGCGCACTGGGTCCAAACCGGAGTCCGGCTCGTCGACGAGGATGATTTCCGGGTCGAGTACCAGGGCACGAGCCAGGCCGGCGCGCTTGCGCATACCACCGGAAATTTCACCGGGAAGCTTTTCCTCCGCGCCGATCAGACCCGTCAGCTCCAGCTTCTCCATCACGATCTTGCGGACGTCCGATTCGGACTTCTTCGTGTGCTCACGAAGCGGAAACGCGACATTGTCGTAGAGATTCATCGATCCGAACAATGCGCCGTCCTGGAACAGCACTCCGAACAACTTGCGGATCTCGTAGAGCTCCCTCGAGGAGCACTGCAAAATATCTGTCCCATCGATGAAGATCTTGCCGTGCTCAGGACGGAGCAAACCGATCAACGACTTCAAGAACACCGACTTACCCGTACCCGACGGCCCCAACAGCGCACTGACTTCACCCGACGGCAACGTCAAAGAGACGTCCTGCCAAATCTTCTGTACACCGAAAGACTTGGTCAATCCCTCGACCGAAACCTCGACTCCCACGCTGACCTCCACAGTTCATTGACATCGACCCTCATGTGGGTTGCGTCACTCTATCGCATGCAAGTGTCCGCACCGACAATGGAGCCTACTGCCGAGTAACAACATCCTCGGATCCGGGCCCGGATCCTGCAGTCAGTGTGACCTATCACAGGGCGGCGCGCGGGCAACTCGCCGAATTTCCGCTCAGCTCCGAGTGTCGGCGCTGCAAACGAGCGCCGGTATGTCGTCGAACACTGTTTTCGGCGGGTCGAAAAGATCATCCGGTCACCATTCGGCGCATAAAGCAGAAGGCACGCTCCGACAGAATTCATTTCAGAGAGCACAAAAAGGGCCATCCCCGTTGTGGGGATGGCCCTTTCGTAGTAACAGAACAGACCGTCAAAGCGGCCCATCAAAGAATTACTTGATGGAGATCTTCGCGCCTGCTGCTTCGAGCTTCTCCTTGGCTGCCTCGGCAGCATCCTTGGCGACCTTCTCCAGGATGGCCTTCGGAGCGCTCTCGACGAGATCCTTGGCTTCCTTCAGGCCGAGGCCGGAAACGACCTCGCGGACGACCTTGATGACCTGGATCTTCTTGTCGCCAGCCGACTCGAGCACGACGTCGAACTCGTCCTGCTCTTCTGCAGCCTCGGCCGGAGCGCCGGCTGCGCCTGCAGCGGCAACTGCGACGGGAGCGGCTGCGGTGACCTCGAAGGTCTCCTCGAATGCCTTTACGAACTCACTGAGCTCGAGGAGGGTGAGCTCCTTGAACTGGCCGAGCAATTCTTCGGTGCTGAGCTTCGCCATGGTGGCGGGTCCTTCCTGATAAGTACTCCAGTCGCTGATCCGCGACGAAAGTGTTTCGGGTTGAGCTGTTCGCTGGTGCGCGGATCAGCTTTCGGCGGGAGCTTCCGCCGGGGCTTCTGCTTCTACAGGAGCCTCGGCAGCTGCGGGTTCTCCTGCTGCCTTCTTCTCCTGCAATGCGAACGCCAAGCGGGCGAACTGCGATGCGGGAGCGTTGAACAGGCCTGCAGCCTTCGACAAGTTGCCCTTCATGGCACCTGCGAGCTTTGCCAACAGGATTTCGCGCGACTCGAGGTCGGCGATCTTGTTGATCTCGTCCACGGACAGCGTTGCGCCGTCCATGTAGCCGCCCTTGATGACCAAGGCCTTGTTGTCCTTAGCGAAGGCCTTGATGGCCTTCGCAGCGTCGACCGGCTCGCCCTTGATGAATGCAATGGCGGTCGGTCCGACGAACAATTGGTCGAGCCCGGTGATACCGGCCTCGGCAGCTGCACGCTTGACCAGGGTGTTCTTGGCGACGGAGTACGTGGCACCATCGCCAAGTGCACGTCGGAGCTGCGTCAGACCGGAAACCGACAAACCGCGGTATTCCGTGACGACAGCAGCCGTCGATCCCTTGAACTGTTCGGTGATCTCCGATACTGCTGAGATCTTTTCGGGCTTTGCCATACTTCGCCTCCTCTCGTTGAGGTTTTGTCGATCGCGAGAGGGCCGGAAAACGACGAACGCCCCGGCGCAAGAAGCACACGGGGCGTAGACATACGTACGGCTCGGAGGCCGTACAGCAGGTCCCTGACCTCGTTCTCCTGCGTGGGTCGTCCGAACATGCTCGGACCTTCAACCGCATACCTCTCAGGACGTCCTGAAATCAGAACAAGCCCTCGAGAAAGGCGGTGACCAACGGTCTTGGGTAGAACTTGATTTGGGCGGATCATCCCGCGGTCACTCGAAAGTCACCGTGATCAGAACCGTCGCCCAGGTTACCTCAGCCGGGGCGCCAACTCCAAAACGAGCGGTGACCGGCAGTCCTGGTTTCGAACAGAAGTGCACGCAGAGCACGGTCGGCGCCCTGTGACCACACACCAAGTAGTCGCCGAACACACTGTCAGTTGGGACAATATTGCCCTGTTGAAAGACAAACGGCGTCGATGACTGTTCAATCAGATACATGACGGCAGCACAACTACGTCCATTGCTTCGCCCCGGCCGCGCTCCCGGGTCGGGAAGCGAGCGCGACCCCAGCGGGGGTACCGCAGCTCAGCGGTGGCGTGCACTGATCGACGAGCACCCTCTCCACCCGAAGATCGCCATCTCGAAGAACGTACGAATCCCGATGAGCGACGGCGCTGTGCTGCGCGCCTACGTCTTTCGCCCTGCCGATGCATCGGGACGTGCTGTGCAGGCCGAATTTCCTACCGTCCTCAACATCACGCCCTACAACAAACTGCTCGTCAAGGGGATCGACTCGGTCCTCGACACTCCGGTGATCGGTCCCCTGATCAGAAAGTTCTCTGCATCATTCGACCTCTTGGGCAGCCCATTCGACGGCATCACCGAGATAACCAGGGTCGTCGCAGGTGGAGCCGCCGACCTGATGTCGGTCAATCGCCATCTGGTGCGCAGTGGATACGTGCAGATCATCGTCGACGTTCGCGGAACCGGGTCATCGACGGGAACATGGGATGTTCTCGGCACCCGTGAGCAACTCGATTCGCTCGAGATCATCGAATGGGCAAGGAACCAGGGGTGGTGCAACGGTCGAATCGGCATGGCAGGAATTTCGTACTCCGCGATCAACGCGCTCCAGTCTGCTTCGAAACGACCCGCCGGACTCGAGGCAGTTTTCGCAGTGGAAGGCTCGGTGGACATAGTTCGGGAAATCTTCGCGACCGGTGGTGCTCCATCGCTGTTCATTCCGTTGTGGCTCACCGCAGTCAATGCGCTCAAGTGGGCACCGTCCCTCGGCGATCTCGAGTTCACGGAATGGCTACGGGACCGAATGCGCTCGCCCGCAACCGATCTCCTCGACCTGGCCAGGGGTTTCGTCACTGGCGGTGATCCGCGAATCTACGACGTCGACTACTACGACACGATCAACGCGACTATCGAGGAGATCACCGCCCCGACATTCCTTTACGGCTGCTGGCACGACATCTTCGGCGGATCGGCGCCCGATATCTACAACCGGCTGTCACTACCGCGCGGAGACAAACAACTTCTCGTCGGCGACGGGTACCACGGGAACCCGGGTATCGGATTCGGCGAACCCGGGTTTCCACCACGACTCGATGTGCTCGAGCGCGCCTGGTTCGACAAATGGCTTCGCGACGAGGACAACGGAATCGAAAACTACGGACCCGTCACCCTTCGCCAGCAAGGCGGACAGTGGACCGCGCACGGCAGATTCCCCGCACCGCAGGCGCACCCCACGCGGCTGTATCTCTCAGCTGCGACGTCGGGGACGGCGCCACATGCGGTGGACGATGGAAGTCTCGGGAGCTCACCCGATGGGACATGCGGTGAATTCACAGTGCGGCCGTCGTTGTGGTCGATCATCTCGCGCGACACCACTCAGGTTCTTGCAGGCATCCCCGCCGTTCTCGGTGGTGGATTCACCTATGACAACAGAACCGCCGAGCGGGGGGCACTGACCTTCACCACGCCCGTCGCCCACTCCGACACCGTCCTTTCGGGTCCGATGAACCTCCACCTCCGAGTGGTGTGTCATGCCCCGGAAGCACTATGGGCGATCATGCTGTGCGACGTCGATCCGCACGGGCGATCCACCGTCCTGACCAACGGCGCGCTGTTGACTACACGTCGCGCGGTGGACGACGAGTTGTCCCTCTACGCACCCAACGGTGACTACACCCGCCCGCATCACCCGCTCACGGCAGCAACTCTCCTGCCTGTTCCCATCGGTCGGCCGTTGACTCTCGATGTCGATCTACTGACCACCGAAGCGATGATCGCAGCGGGCCACCGTCTCCGGGTCGACGTCTTCCCCACGGACGCACCACGATTCATGCCCATTCTCCCGGATCTGCTGCGCACGCGGGGGCGAAGACAAGACCTGATCCTCGACCCCGAGCACCCGAGCTTCCTCGTGGTTCCGCTACTCGGCGAACCTGGCTGGTAAGGAGAACCATGCACTCCACAACGGGTTTCGCGCCCTCGAATTCGATCGAGATCGCCTACGAGGACATGGGCAATCCGAACGACCCTGTGGTTCTGATGATCATGGGCCTGAGCGCCCAGATGACGTTGTGGCCACGCGAGTTCTGCGAACGGATTGTCCGGCAAGGCTTTCGAGTCATCCGATTCGACAACCGCGACATCGGCTTGTCCACCAAGATGGACGGCCACCGTATCGAAGGTTCGATGCTGCTGCGGTTGTTGCGTACCGAACTCGGTGCGTCCAGCAAAGTTCCATACACGTTGAGGGACATGGCACTCGATGCGCTCGGACTGCTCGACTACCTCGAAATTCCGCGGGTGCACGTCATCGGCGCATCGATGGGCGGAATGATCGCGCAGGTATTCTCCGGCCTGTATCCGGAGCGAGTATCGAGCACCGCAATCATTTTCTCCAGTACCAACGAGGCCTTCCTGCCGCCACCTGATCCACGGGCGTTGCTCCCACTCATGAAGGGCCCAGGACCGGATGCAACGCGCGAGCAGATCATCGCGCACTCGGCCAATACCCGTCGGGTCATCGGCAGCCCTGCGTACCCGACACCGCTCACCGAACTACTCGTGACAGCCGGTGAGATGTACGACCGCAACTATTACCCCGCGGGTGCACTTCGCCACATGGCTGCAGTTACCGGAACCGGCAGTCTGCGGCGGATTGCCGCATCGATCACTTCCCCTGCCGTCGTGATCCATGGACGCGCCGACCGGCTGATGCGGCCGGCAGGTGGGAGGGCCGTCGCGCGTGCGATCGAAGGCTCGAAACTGCATCTGATCGAGGGCATGGGGCACGACCTCCCAAAGCCACTGTGGGACGAAATCCTCGGCGAGTTGTCCACCAACTTCGCGAAGGCCGCAACTATCTGACGCAAAAAGGCCGGCCCCATCCAGGGGGCCGGCCTTTTCTTGTCGTTGCGGTGTGACTACGCGGTCACATCGTTCTCGAGAAGGTTACGCGTGCGGGTCGGGTCGACCTGAATGCCCGGGCCCGTCGTGGTCGATACGGTGATCTTCTTGACGTAGCGGCCCTTGGCGGAAGACGGCTTTGCGCGCAGGATCTCGTCCAGTGCAGCGCCGTAGTTCTCCACCAGCTTGGTCTGATCGAACGACGCCTTGCCGATGACGAAGTGCAGGTTGGCCTGCTTGTCGACACGGAAGTTGATCTTGCCGCCCTTGATGTCGTTGACGGCCTTGGTCACATCGTTGGTGACTGTGCCCGTCTTCGGGTTCGGCATCAGGCCACGCGGTCCGAGGACGCGGGCGATGCGGCCGACCTTGGCCATCTGGTCGGGGGTAGCGATCGCTGCGTCGAAGTCCAGGAATCCGCCCTGAATACGCTCGATCAGATCCTCGGCGCCTACAACGTCGGCTCCTGCTGCCTGCGCCTCGATGGCCTTCTCGCCAGCGGCAAAAACAATAACCCGAGCGGTCTTGCCGGTGCCGTGGGGAAGGTTGACGGTGCCGCGCACCATCTGATCGGCCTTGCGAGGGTCGACACCGAGACGAACAGCAACCTCGACGGTCGGATCGAACTTGGTCGACGCCGTGTCCTTGGCCAACTGTGCTGCTTCGAGCGGCGAGTACAGGTTGTCAGCGTCGATTTTTGCTGCCTGCTCGAGGTACGCCTTACTTCGCTTTGCCATGTTTACTGTCCAATCGTTGGTTCAGAAGTGGTTGACGGGCCTGGCCGGCCCTACCACGTCGTACGGTGGTCAACTCCGGGTAGGAGCTGACGAGGAGGTCATCCCTCTACGGTGATACCCATCGAGCGAGCAGTGCCTGCGATGATCTTCGCGGCCTGATCGATGTCGTTGGCGTTCAAGTCTTCTGCCTTGGTCTTGGCGATCTCGCGCACCTGATCCATGGTCACCTTGGCGACCTTGGTCTTGTGCGGCTCGCCCGAACCCTTGGCTACGCCTGCTGCTTTGAGGAGCAGCTTGGCTGCCGGCGGAGTCTTGAGCTTGAAGTCGAACGTGCGGTCTTCGTAGACCGAGATCTCGACCGGCACGACGTTTCCGCGCTGCGACTCCGTCGCTGCGTTGTACGCCTTGCAGAACTCCATGATGTTGACGCCGTGCTGACCCAGCGCGGGACCGACGGGAGGGGCCGGGTTGGCCATTCCTGCCTGGATCTGGAGCTTGATAATCCCGGCTAGCTTCTTCTTCTTCTTCGGGGGCATTTCTTTTTCCTTGTATTCGCTCGGGTTTCTTGCGGTTGCTACTGCAAGTTGTGAGGAGGCCGGCTAGATCTTGGCGACCTGGGTGAAGCCGAGTTCGACCGGAGTCTCTCGACCGAAGATCGACACCAGAACCTTGAGCTTCTGCTGCTCGGCATTGACCTCGCTGATACTGGCCGGAAGGGTCGCGAACGGGCCGTCCATGACGGTAACCGACTCTCCGACCTCGAAGTCGACCTCGACGGTCGGCTTCGAAGAAGACTCGCCCTGATCGCCGGACATCTTCGAGTCCTTGGCGTCCTTCTTCGAGCCTTCCTGCGGCATCAGGAACTTGACGACCTCGTTGATGGTCAACGGGGAAGGGCGCGAGGTAGCGCCGACGAACCCGGTCACACCGGGAGTGTTGCGCACCGCACCCCAGGACTCGTCGTTCAGTTCCATGCGGACCAAGATGTAACCCGGCAGAATCTTACGGTTGACCTGCTTGCGCTGGCCGTTCTTGATCTCGGTGACCTCTTCGATCGGAACCTCGACCTGGAAGATGTAGTCGCCGACGTCAAGGTTCTGAACTCGGGTTTCGAGGTTGGCCTTGACCTTGTTCTCGTACCCTGCGTACGAGTGGATGACGTACCAGTCGCCGGGGGCGCGCCGCAGCGCAGCCTTCATCTCCGCAACTGGATCCTCGGGTTCGGCTGATATGTCAGCATCGACACTTGAATCGGCGTCGTCACCCTCGGTCGGAACGTCCTCACCGGCGGCGGCCGCGACGTCGGCCTTGATGGCTTCGTCGGTCTCGCGGTCCTGAGCGGCCTGCTCCGCTTCGAGGCCCTGCTTGGTCGCCTCGACATCGGCGTCGAATGCGGCCACTTCGGTGGCGTCGTTGTGCGGCGTGCTCACAGCAGCACCCTTTCTTTCGTTTCGTGCGTGTCGGCGGTCGTCGACCTGGTCGTCGCAGTGTGGTCGTGAAGTTTCAGCCGAACAGCCAGCCGACACCCTTGATGAACGCCAGATCCGAGCCGCTGATGAACGCAACCATGAACACCACGAACGCGAGCACTACCGAGGTGTATGTGACCATCTGCTTGCGGTTCGGCCAAATGACCTTACGCAACTCGGTGATGACCTCACGGAGAAACTTACGCAAGCGCTTGAAAATATTCATGCGCTTCGGCTGACGAGTTCTGTCAGCACGAGTCGAGATCTTGGCTGTCGACGACTTGGTGACGGAGACCTTGCCGGTAGATGCTCCATCGGCAGACTCTGCGTCCGACGCAGTGCGCGTCCGACGAGTTGTTCGTTTGCCGGTCGGCCGGACCGCTGCTGTCGAATCGGCTGCACCCTCGGTGGCAGCTCGGTCGGCGGTGCGGGCCGCGGCGTCGTCGGGCGTCGACGAGTCCTCGGACTGGTCGTCGCGCTTTCCGCGCTCCTCGCTCACCGTCGTTCCTCTCAGTAGCTGACACCGTTGCAGCCCCCGCCGATGGCGGGAGACGAGCAACATGGGCAGGGGCGACAGGACTTGAACCTGCAACCTACGGTTTTGGAGACCGTTGCTCTACCAATTGAGCTACGCCCCTTCGGCACTACCCGCACGCGGGTGGAACCGTTCTGGAATTACACAACACTGCGTTACACAACATACGCGCCAACCCTGGACTTTCGAAATGATAGCCATGGCAGCGCGCAGGGCTGAGCAACCCCAGAAACTCAGTGTACTGCACGGCATGTAAACCCTGAAATCCCTACGCGGGATCACTGGATCGACAGACCGGTTACGCCAGACGAACGGTCGCAGTCGCCCGTCCGAAGATCTTCTTGCCCTCGAACTTCGCGGTAATCGCGACAACTGCCGACTTGGACTCCACATCGACCGATTTGACCTTGCCGGTGTATTCCACGGACGCGGCCGAATCTGCCGGAACATACACCGAGCTGGTGAAACGAACGTTGTACTCGGTCACCGCACCCGGATCGCCGAGCCACGCTGTCACAAAGCCCGCCCCGAGACCCATCG
The DNA here is from genome assembly GCF_004795915.1 of Rhodococcus sp. PAMC28707. Lineage (NCBI taxonomy): Bacteria > Bacillati > Actinomycetota > Actinomycetes > Mycobacteriales > Nocardiaceae > Rhodococcus > Rhodococcus sp. PAMC28707. The sequence continues at coordinate 3,094,965 of NZ_CP039253.1, read as the reverse complement.
TCAACATGCCGTGCGCGATCACGTTGTCCAAGCCCGCAAGCTTGACTACCTCGTCGCTCCAGTGGATCGGGTTGGGATCTCCGGAGACCCCGGCGTAGTTGACCAAGTCGCCGCGAGTGAGTTTGACGATACGATCGGGAAGTTCCTCACCGACCGTGACATCGGCAAATCTACGAAGCGCCATGCATGATCACGTCCTTCACTGCGTGGGCGATGTTCTCGTCGACTTCGCCCCCCGTACGGGCCACCAGGGTCGTCCAGGTGGTCTGCACGAGTTCACCGTGTTGGTCCGTGACGATATTCTTCGTCGTGATGATGTCGCTACCACTCATCTGACGGAAAGACTCGAGGTGCACTTCGCAAGTGAGCTCGTCGCCGACCTGGATCGCCTTGTGAAACTGCAGACGCTGATCGGTCTGAAGAATCTGACTCGGGTCGTAACCGGTGATGATCTCTTTGAACATCTTCGACTGCGCGATGATGCCGACGAGGGAGATGAAGGTCAGCGGCGCCAGCAGGCCGTCGTAGCCGAGTGCCTTGGCGGCATCCTCGTCATGGTGCGCCGGATGGAGATCCTGAACGGCGCGAGCATACTCCCGCACCTTTTCGCGACCGACCTCGTACGGCTGATCCACCCTGTAATGGTGGCCGACCATACCGGCAGCATGCGCGGCGGGATCTTGAACTGACTCAGTCACGCGGTATACGAACCTTTTCTACCCAGGACGCCACAGACGTTAGGTTTCGAAGTGTAAGCCCAACGCGTGGCATCGACTCCGAACGAAGAAGAGCGGCCGGCGAACCGGCCGCTTCCTAACGAGATTCGCGGTGTGAGCGGTGCGTGCCGCAGTTCGGGCAGAATTTCTTCAGCTCGAGGCGATCGGGATCGTTACGACGGTTCTTCTTCGTGATGTAGTTGCGGTGCTTGCAAACCTCGCAGGCCAAGGTGACCTTGGGCCGCACATCGGTGGAGGAGGCCACTGGACGCCTACTTTCGGGTAAATCTGATCCGGTTAATCAGGACTGTGCTTACTTCTGGTGCTGCGTGTATCTGGTCTTCTTGTGTAGCGGTGACCGGACTTGAACCGGCGACGCAACGATTATGAGTCGTTTGCTCTACCAACTGAGCTACACCGCCTCAGGTGCTCACCCCTACACCTTCTCACTTCCGAGTGTGTAACCGAAAGTAAGGGTGCCGACGCGAACCATCCAACCCAGCGAGCCCCCTAACGGAATCGAACCGTTGACCTTTTCCTTACCATGGAAACGCTCTACCGACTGAGCTAAGGGGGCGTGGCGACAAGCACGGCTGGCCGTGCACTGAAGCCTTCAAGAGGTTACACATTCCTAGCGTCGAGTACCAAATTGCATGCTCAGCGCCGGTGAAACGTAACTCTTCAAGTAGAAACCCCAGCGAGTAGAAACTCGCCGGGGCTCCTGGGTGGCAGATGTAGGATTCGAACCTACGTAGGCATACGCCGACGGATTTACAGTCCGCTCCCATTGGCCGCTCGGGCAATCTGCCGTGCTTGCACCGAAGAGATTCGCTCTCCTCGATGCGGTTTGAAGAATACAACGAACGTGCCCCTCGAACGCAAACCGGGTGCATAGAGGCCATGCAAACGGGCTAACGTCGGGGTAAGTGCCTTGCGCAATTCGATTCGACACAGGAGTAGTCAAGTGGCAGATTCGTCCTTCGATGTGGTGAGCAAGGTCGACCGTCAGGAGGTCGACAACGCAGTAGGACAGGCGGCGAAGGAGCTGTCGACGCGCTTCGATTTTCGCGGCTCCGACACGACGATCGAGTGGTCGGGCAGCGGCGAAGCAGAGGTGATCGTCATCACGTCCGAGAGTGAAGAAAAAGTCAAGGCCGCGCTCGACGTGTTCAAGGAAAAGTTGATCCGACGCGACGTCTCACTCAAAGCGTTCGAGGCCAACGACCCGGCGCCATCCGGCAAGATCTACAAGGTCACCGGCAAGCTGGTACAGGGAATCACCACCGAGAACGCCAAGAAGATCACCAAGAAGATTCGCGACGACGGCCCCAAGGGCGTCAAAGCGCAGATTCAAGGGGACGAACTTCGCGTCAGCAGCAAGAAGCGTGACGATCTGCAAGCCATTCAGTCGATGCTCAAGGGCGAGGACTTCGGCATCGCATTGCAGTTCGTCAACTACCGGTAGGTGATCGACTGGGCTTGATACGACGGCTCGATACGACTTGGCTTGATACGACGTAGGTGGGTAAGACGTGAGCTGAAGCTCACTTTCCGCCTACGTCGTCAGCCGCCCATCGCCATCCGCTCCAGACGCTCGATCCGCTCAGCCATCGGCGGGTGAGTCGAGAAGAGCCGTCCGACCTTCTCTCCCGCTCTGAACGGGTTAGCGATCATCAGGTGCGACTCCGCGGCGATCCGCGGCTCAGGCGGCAATGGGGCGGCCGCAATGCCGCGCTCCAACTTGCGCAGCGCCGACGCCAACGCCAACGGATCACCGGTGAGCTCGGCGCCCGACTGATCGGCTTGATACTCCCGCGACCGCGACACCGCGAGCTTGACGACGGTTGCCGCGATGGGTCCGAGCAACGAAACGAGAATGAGCGCGACCGGATTGGCGCCCCCGTTTCCGCGGCCACCGAACATGGACGCGTACAGCGCAAAGTTCGCGAGGCCGCTGACCACTGCGGCCATCGCCCCTGCGACGGAAGAGATCAGGATGTCCCGGTTGTAGACGTGAGAAAGCTCATGTCCCAGAACCGCTCGGAGTTCACGTTCGTCGAGGATCGCCAAGATGCCGGTGGTGCAGCACACAGCTGCGTTCCTCGGGTTGCGACCCGTGGCGAACGCGTTGGGACTGTTGGTGGGGCTGATGTACAGCGCCGGCATGGGCTGATGCGCGATGGTGGCCAGCTCGAGCACGATCTTGTACATGGCAGGTGCCTCGAGCTGAGTCACCGGCTGGGCATGCATCGATCGCAGCGCGAGCTTCGCACTGTTGAAATAGACGTAGCCGTTCATTCCGATGGCAAAAACGACCGAGCCGAAGAGTACGACCGGGCTCCGAAACAGTGCACCGACGAATACGATCAGCGCGGACATCGCGACCAGCAACCCGAACGTCTTTGCCCCGTTTGCGAACCGCAATGGTGCCTCTTCCTCGAGTGTCGTGGTTGTTCACTGTGAGAACGTCCACGACACTCGACAAGGTTCCCTACGGTCAGCCCACTCGCTCGACGGTGTAGTGGACCAGGCGTCCCAGCGCGTCGTTAGCGGCACCCTGTGGGAGCTTCGCCAGCTCGGCGTAGGCCTTGTCGGCGAACTCTTCCAGTGTCGCTTTGGCCTTTGCCATTCCTGGCGAGCGCTCCAACAGTTGGAGTGCTTCGGCCAATTCGGCGTCGTCGGTGACGGGTCCGTCGAGTAGCACTCGGAGGCGGTCGCCGTCGACGCCCTGCTCGGCGAGTGCGTAGAGCACAGGCAGAGTGTGGACACCTTCGCGCAGATCGGTGCCGGGCGTCTTACCGGACTGCTCGGACTCCGACGAGATGTCGATGATGTCGTCGGAGATCTGGAACGCCGTGCCTACGGCATCGCCCAGGCGTTCGAGGCCGGCGACATGTTCGCTGTCCCCGCCCGAGAACGTCCCGCCGAACCTTCCGCACGCGGCGATCAAAGACCCGGTCTTCTCCCACACGACCTTGAGGTAGTGCGCGACCGGATCCTGGTCCGCTTTGACGCCGATCGTCTCGCGCATCTGGCCGGTGACCAGCTCTGCGAACGTCTCGGCGATGATTCGAACTGCTTCGGGACCGAGCGTGGAGACCAGCCGCGACGCGTGCGCGAAGAGGTAGTCGCCTGCCAGGATCGCGATGCTGTTTCCCCATCGCGCGTTGGCGCTCTCGGCGCCACGTCGCATCGAGGCTTCGTCCATGACGTCGTCGTGGTAGAGCGTGGCCAAATGGACGAGCTCGACGACCGTCGCCGCGGTCACCACTGCATCATCGGTCGGATTGGGTCCCAGCTGGGCAGTCAGCACGGTGAACAACGGGCGGAAACGCTTTCCACCGGCCCGCGCGAGATGCAACGCGGCCTCGGTGAGGAAGTCTTCGCCGTCGGACAGTTCCGAGATCATCAGATTCTCGACGCTGACCAAACCTGCGGCCACGGTTCGTGCAAGCTCTGGATCGACCAGATCCACCCCGGCAACGACCGTCGATCCGGCCGCGTCGTCTGTGCTCACGTTTGTTGGTCCTGTCCTCGGTGTCTTGATCGGATCTGAAATCTCGATTGTTGGTCGGCGCCCCCGGATACCCGCTACTACCGTAGTGAATCTAGTGCGCGCCGTACCCACAAGGTGCTTCACCCCACGTCCGGGCGCGGTGGGAAGCGCCGCGGTCCACTGCATACTGGATCTGTGTCCACTACTGCGGAGTTTCCCACCGAAGCCGAAGTGCTGGTAATCGGCGCAGGCCCTGCAGGTTCGGCGGCGGCGGCCTGGGCGGCGCGCGCCGGTCGGCAGGTAGTTCTCGCCGATGCCGCGAGGTTCCCGCGTGACAAGACGTGCGGCGACGGCCTGACCCCGCGTGCCATCGCCGAGCTCGATCGCTTGGGCCTCGGCGAGTGGGTCCGCGGACGCGTCGAGAACCGTGGTCTGCGACTGTCCGGGTTCGGTCAGGAACTGCAGCTCGAGTGGCCTGGCGGCTCCCTTCCGACGGTAGGCAGCGCGGTCCCCCGCTCGGAGCTCGACGACAGAATCCGTCGCACTGCGCTGGAATCCGGCGCTCGGATGTTCGAAGGCGCCAAGGCGGTGTCGGTAGCGCGGAACGAGCGCGGTGTCGAGTCGGTCACCTTCGAGCACGGCGGTATGGAACGCACTCTCAGGTGCAAAACGCTGATCATCGCCGACGGCGTCCGGTCCTCCCTCGGTAGGAAGCTGGGGCGCGAGTGGCATCGGGACACCACGTTCGGGGTCGCCGCTCGCGCCTACGTCTCCTCCGGCCGAAGCGAGGACCCGTGGATTTCCTCACATCTCGAGCTGCGTGACGGCGAGGGAGTGCTGCAACCGGGCTATGGCTGGATCTTCCCCCTGGGTACCGGCGAGGTCAACATCGGCGTCGGCACGCTTGCGACGGCCAAGCGGCCTGGTCCGGGCGCACTGCGTCCGCTGCTGGACCTCTACACCGAGCAGCGTCGCGCAGACTGGGGATTGACCGGCGACCTTCGGGCGGTGGCGTCGGCCCTGCTGCCGATGGGTGGCGCGGTGTCCAACGTTGCAGGAAAGAACTGGGCGATCATCGGCGACGCCGCTGCCTGCGTGAATCCGCTCAACGGTGAAGGAATCGACTACGGACTCGAGGGTGGCCGCTTGATCGCGGACATGCTCGACGAGAACGACCTGAGCGAGGCGTGGCCCGCGCTGCTACGCGAGCATTACGGGCAGGCATTTTCCATAGCCCGCCGACTCGCAGGCCTACTCACCGTCCCCCGGTTCCTACCCGCAACGGGACCTATCGGCATGCGTTCGACAGCTCTGATGAAGATCGCGGTGAGGGTGATGGGAAACCTCGTCACCGAAGCCGATTCGGACCTCGTTGCACGCGCATGGCGTGCATCGGGCAGCGCGTCACTGAAAGCCGATTCCCGACCGCCGTTCAGCTGAGGTGATCAGCGAACGGCACGGTGCAGAGCCACGACCCCACCGGTCAGGTTCCGCCACTGCACGTCCGACCAACCGCTGTCGGCGATGCGCGTCGCGAGTTCATCCTGCGTGGGCCATGCCCGAATCGACTCGGCCAGGTACACATACGCGTCAGGGTTGCTCGAAACCGCACGAGCGACTGCGGGAAGCGCTTTCATCAGGTATTCCATGTAGACCGTGCGGAACGGCCGAAAGACCGGCGTCGAGAATTCGCAGACGACCAGCCTTCCGCCTGGCTTGGTGACGCGGGCGATCTCACGTAGTCCGGCCTCGAAATCCGAGACGTTGCGCAGCCCGAAGGAAATAGTTGCGGCGTCGAAGCTCGCATCGGCGTACGGCAGGTGCATCGCGTCACCCGCCACCATCGGGACGGGGCGACCGGAACCTGCCTGCAGCATCCCCTTCGAGAAGTCGGTGGCAACGCACCACGCACCACTGCGAGCGAGTTCTACCGTCGACACCCCGGTCCCGGCGGCGAGATCGAGAACTTTCTCGCCCGCTTTCAGATTCAGCGCGGCGCGCGTGGCCTTCCGCCAGCTGCGGTCCTGGCCGAAGGACAGCACGGTGTTGGTGATGTCGTAGCGACGGGCGACGCCGTCGAACATCGATGCGACCTCGTGTGGGTCCTTGTCGAGCGTTGCACGCGAACTTGTAGGCACGTCTCGAGCTTACGGGTCACGCCGTTCGGAGCGCGGCGCGGTTTTCCCAACCGAGGACCTCGTAGTAGTGCTCGAGAAGTTCTTCGCAGATCACGGGCCAGGTACGGTGCAGCACGGACCTCCGCGCTGCCTCACCGAACCGGGCTCGCACCTTCGGCGACGCGAGTGCCGACACCGCGCTGGGGAGGAGTTCCGCGAATCGGTCCACCGGCAGCAGATATCCGTTGCGGCAGTGCGTGATCAGGTCTCGTGGTCCACCTGCGTCGGGTCCGATGACGGGAATTCCACTGGCGAGGGCTTCCTGGACGGCCTGGCAGAACGTCTCGTGTTCGCCGGGGTGAACGAAGATGTCGAAGCTCGCGAACGCCTGGGCGAGCTCTTCGCCACCGAGCTGCCCGGTGAAGATCGCCGACGGCATCAGCTTCGCCAGCGCACCCCGCTCCGGACCGTCACCGACGATCACGAGTTGGGCGGACTCGCTCAGCGAGGCGAGCCGCTCGAGGTGCTTTTCGGGTGCAAGCCGTCCGACGAACCCGACGATGAGCTTGCCGCTCGGTGCCCATTGTCTGCGCAATGATTCTCGGCGGGCGGACGGCGCGAATCGGACAGCGTCGACGCCTCGGGCCCATCGATACACCCGCGGAACGCCGTGTTGCTCCAAAGCCTGGACCGCGGACGAGGACGGCGCAAGCGTCCGCGCCGCACCGCGGTGAACCCGACGCGTCCACCGCCACACAGCTTTCGACGTCAGGCCGAGCCCGTAGCTTTCGGCGAACCCTGCCACATCGGTCTGGTAGACCGCGACCGAGGGAACTCCGAGCCGTTTGGCGGCCGCCATCCCGCCCGCGCCGAGGACGAACGGCGACGCGAGATGCACGATGTCGGGGCCGAACCCGCGCAGAGCCGCCGTCAGGGAAGGCCCCGGCACCCCGACGGGGAGCGAGCTCACCCTGGGCACCATGACGGCCGGCGCCCGGTGGACCGGGATTCGCCCGTGCAGGGTGGCTGCCCGGGGGCTGCCCGACGGGTTGTCCGGCGCAATGACCATGGCGTCGTGGCCGTTTCGTTCGAGATGCTCGAGCACTCTGAGTACCGAGTTGGTGACGCCGTTCATGTTGGGTAGGAACGATTCCGCAACGATGGCTACTCGCACGATCCTCAGTGTGGGGAGTGTCTTCGACTGTCAGGGAGCGTAGACGTTACGGGCGAGCGAAGTTCGTCCGAACGGTTACCGATGGGCTTGCTCACGCCTACGAAGGATCAGTTGTACCGGACCGGCAATCAGCCAGGTCACGACGATGACGGACGCGGCCGGGATGATCGCCACGCTCGCATCGCGACCGGATACGCGCACAAGATCGGGGTCGGCCTTGTTGTATTCGACGTCGATTCGTTGTCCGGCTATCAGATTGGTCGGATAGAGCACACCCAGTTGCGGATTGTGGGTAACCCCGTCGGGGGTGATGAAGCTGACCGCAGAGCGAAGTCTGCCTGCTGAGAGGACCTCGGCCGTCGCGGTTCCCTCGTCGGAGGTGATCGTTCGATCGTTCTGCCACGCCGCTACGACCAGAAGAAACGCCAACACCGAAATTCCGATTGCGGCGATGAGAACCGACATCCTCGTACGAGCCAACCCCTTGTTCGGTCCGTCGGCACTGTCGGGGGCGTCCACGTCGATAGAGGTTACTTCCCGAGTTCGGCGCACAGGTGGGCGCCTGACGGTAGCCTCTGCTGACATGTCCCGCGACTTCGAGTTCACCATTTCCTCCGAGCACACTCCCGCACAGGTCTACCAGGCACTGACCAGCGAGGAGCAGTGGATGGCCAGGTTCGCCAAGGCCGAGAAGACCGAGGGATACCGGCTGACCAGTCACGAGGACGGCGGTCTGACGGTGGACATCTCGGAAGAAGTCGGCGTGACCGAACTGCCTGCATTGGTCAAGAAAGTCATCAAGGGCACCCTGCTGATCACCCGGTCCGACCGTTGGGGTCCGCTGCAGGGCGACCACGCGGACGGCACCTTGACGGGCGGATCGTCCTCGCTCCCAGCCAAGGTCGCAGGCACGTTTGCTCTACGGCCTGCAGGCACCGGGGCGAAACTGACTGTCAAGGGAAGCTCGACGGTCAAGATTCCACTCATCGGCGGCAAGATCGAGTCACTCGTCAACGACATGATCAAGGACATCATCGACACCGAAACCCAGGAAACCATCGATTGGGTTGCCGCACAAAAAGATACGAACGACGCTCCCTAGAGGCGTGCACGAATCCCTGCGTGCAACTCCCGTAGCCCCGACCGCTCGGTGGTGACCTCGAGGACGCGTATGCCATCGGCATTGCCCTCCAGCAGAACGGCGAGCTCCGCCGTGTCGACACTGAGATGCGGGATGCGGTACGCCGCACACAACGCCGCCAGATCCATGCCGTGAGGAGTTCCGAACACTCGCTCGAACGCACCGGCGTACTGCGGATCCCCCTGCTCGAGAAGTTCGAAAATGCCACCGCCGTCGTCGTTGGCGACGACGATCGTCAGATCACTCGGCCGCGGCTCCCCCGTACCGATGAGCAGGCCCGAGGCGTCGTGAAGAAACGTCAGGTCGCCGAGAAGAGCAATCGTGCGACCCCCACCTGCCAGCGCCGCACCGACGGCCGTCGAGACGGTGCCGTCGATTCCCGCGACCCCACGGTTGGACAACACGGAAATACCTTCGCTCGGATAACTCACCAAGGCCGCGTCGCGAACCGGGTTCGAAGCTCCCAACAGCAACCGATCGCCGACGCGCAGCGAGGACATCACCGTTGCCGCGACGTGGAGTCCCGTCGGCTTGGGATGCGCATCGAGCTGATCGCGGACGGCGTGGTCCGCCTTCTCGGACAGCGTCGCGCACCGCTCCAACCAGGCTGCCCTCGGCGTCCCCGACACGAGCGCGCGGGTGCCGGTGGCAAGGACGTTGCCGGACACGTCGGGCCACCGCGGACCCGTCGTCAAAGCGAAGACGTCGACAGCCGGATCGGCCAGCACTTTCGAGACGGTCCGATGCAGTGTCGGACGCCCGGTGATGATCACCTGACGCGGCTTCAGCTGCGACAGAGCCATCGGATGCAGAGGGACGCCATGCAACGGCGCCGTCGGTTCCGCGACCGTCGGCAGGCCCGCCAGTTCGGGCCGTAGGGCCGCACCGTGACCGGAGACGACGATCGTGTCCACGGTGAGATCGATGTCGACCGGCACGTCGAGGGTCGCCTGCTGGGTCGTCGTCCAGGCTGTCCCGTCGGGCCGTCCGAGAGCAGCGGGCTCACGGTCGCCGATATCGGGCACCAAAGGTTCCCGCAGCGGAATGTCGAAATGCACCGGACCGGCATTGCCCGATCGAGTTCCACGCGCCGCCGCCAGCACCCGGCACACCGCGCTGCGCCACTGACTGTTCTGTCCGGACCCATCCTCCGCCAGACCCAGGCTGACAGTCGCTCGCACCTGGCTGCCGAAAAGCCCCAACTGCTCGATGGTCTGATTCGCGCCGGTGCCGAGCATCTCGTAGGGCCGGTTCGCACTCAGCACGATCAGCGGCATCCGCGCATAGTTCGCTTCGAGAACGGCTGGCCCCAGATTGGCGACAGCGGTTCCGGACGTCATGACCACCGGAACAGGACGCCCCCCGCCCAAAATCAACCCGATCGCAAGGAATCCCGCGGTTCTCTCGTCGATCCGCATGTGCAGCCGCAGCACGCCTGCAGCGTCGGCTTCCTGTAGCGCGAACGCGAGCGGAGCATTACGCGAGCCCGGGCACAGCACGACCTCACGAACACCACCCCGAACCAGCTCGTCGACGACGGCGGTGGCCTGAGCACTGGACGGATTCACATCTCCAAGGTTGTCAGATTCGACGCGGCGCGGCGTATTCGGCCCAGTCTTCGAATCCCAGGCCGGTCTTTCGAACAACCGATGCCGTCTGCGCCGAAGTTCTTTGACACGATGAACCGATGCGCACCGTCTTCCATCCGTCCGAAATGCCCCCGAGCGGCTTCTATCGCGTACTCACCGCCTCGGTCGTGCCGCGACCCATCGCCTGGGTGTCGACACTGTCGTCGGAAGGCGTGGCGAACCTCGCTCCCTACAGCTTCTTTTCGGTGTCCTCGGCCAACCCGCCGGTGGTGCAATTCACCTCGGTAGGCCGAAAAGACAGCCTGCGGAACATCGAGGCTACGGGCGAGTTCGTGATCAATCTCGCAACCGAACCGCTCATGGAACAGGTGAATGCGTCGTCCGCCGACTACGAACACGGCGTCAGTGAACTGGACGAACTCGGCATCTCGCACGAGCCAAGCGAGAAAGTCTCGCCCCCGCGCGTCGCCGAATCACCGATAGCCATCGAGGCGACCCTGCATCGGATCATCGAAGTCGGTGACTCCTTCGTCGTCATGGGCAACGTCGTCGCAGTCGCCGTTCGCCCCGAATTTCTCGCCGAAGACGGCCTACCGTCGTTCGCCGACATCGCCCCACTGAGCAGGCTCGGCAGAACCGAATGGGGGCTCCCACCTCGGGTTCGCTCGCTCGATCGCCCCACGCGCCCCTGACGCCGCCGCCCGCTGCACGACCTGACCCAACTTCGAGACAGCCAGGTCCTAGAGTTCACCTATGCCCAACGCTCCCCATGGCCACGCCGTCGTCGCCGGTATCGGCGAGGACGACAAACGGTCTTTTGCGACGTTGAGGGTTCGTCCGACGCCGAGGGCCGAGCGATACGAGCTCGGTCGAAGCCTGCGCGAGAAGGTCTCCCGCGAATCGATGGGCGACTGGACCGCGCCCCCCGACCGACCGGATCCGATCCGGCAGATCGAGTTCTCGCACGCCGGTCGCATCGACTGGCTGATACCGGTGCGCGTCGAGCGGATGGCCGAGTCTCCGTACGGGTTCCTCCGCGGGACTGCGATCGTCATGGCACGAGACGTCGCACTGTTGCCGTCCACGGGAATCACGCCGATCATCAGCGGGGACTCGCACCTGGGCAATTTCGGGTTCTATGCTTCCCCCGAACGCGACCTGGTGATCGATCTCAACGATTTCGACGAGGCACACCCGGGCGGTTGGGAATGGGATCTACGACGCCTCGCCGCGAGCATCTGGGTGGCAGGGCGGCAGAACGGCCGCAGCGAATCCCAATGCGAGGAAGCGGTAGCTGCCTGCGTCCGCTCCTACCGACTCGAAGTGTCGAGACTGGCCGACGAACCACTGATGTCGCGGTCCTTCCAACGCCTGACCGCCGAGAAACTGGAGGCAGACGTCACCGAAGGGTCGTTGCGCAAGGAAATCAAACGGGCATCGAAGAAGGCTCGGCGAAGTACCAGCGACCGTGCGCTCCCCAGATTCACCGTCGAACACGAGGGGCAGCGCCGCCTGGTCGAGGAACCGCCGATCACCACACGCATCCCGGCCCGTGACGAAGAACTTCTCGCCCAAGGACTCGACGAGTACCTGGCCACCTTGTCCCCGCACTGGCGCCGCGTGCTCGGTGGCTACACGTTGATCGACGTAGCGCACCGCGTCGTCGGTGTCGGCAGTGTCGGCCTACGCGCCTACGTGGCGCTCCTGGAAGGCAGCAGTCCCGACGACGTCGTGTTCCTCCAACTCAAGCAGGCACGACGCTCGGTCCTGGCCCCCTATGTTCACGGTGAGTCCGCGTGGCACGCACATCAGGGCCAACGCGTCGTGGAGTACCAGCAGGATCTGCAGACCGTGAGCGATCCACTGCTGGGGTGGACGACCATCGACGGGCGCCAGTACTACGTCCGACAGTTCCGCAATATGAAGGGCACCATCGACCTGTCCTCGATCGACGCCCCTGCGCTCGTCGACTACGCGGGTGTTGTCGGCAGACTGCTGGCGAAAGGTCACGCCCGAACCAGCGGGGCCTCGATGATCGCCGGCTACGTGGGTAAATCCGACGTTCTCGATGTGGCGCTTTCCAGATTCGCGCGGCTGTACGCCGATCAGACCGAGGCTGATCATGCGCTGCTACTGCAGGCGATCAAGAACGGTCGCCTCGCAACCAGGTGAAGGGGATACAACAATGCGAACGTATCCCCTTCACCCGAAACGAAGTCGCCTAGCCTGCGTACTTGGTGACCAGGTCACCGACGCGCGGCAACGCCTCGGCAACGTTCTTCTTCGCCGAGCCACGAAGGCTCCCGTAGAACTTCTTCACCACGCTCTTGTCCGTCTCATCGATCCGCTCGTCCGTGACCGCCAGCAGCGCGTCGGATGCCTGATCGGAGTTAGCGACGAGATAGTCCGAGAACGACCCCACCGGAGCAGAATTGTACGACTGCCACAGCGGCTCCAACTTGTCCACGAACTCCGGCCACAGCTGTTCGACGGCCCGCTCGATGTACGACGGGCCGACCTTCTTGACCGCCCCGTAACCGGCCTTGACGGCCAAGCCGCTCGCGCCCTTCTTGTCCGACACCTCCGCGTCGATCAAAGCCAAGACATCACGCAACAGAACATCACGCTTGGACTCGTCGAGCAACGATTCCTTCAGTGCAGCAACCACTTCGAAATTCCTCCCAGATCTTCACGTTCGGCGAACGACGTGGGAAAGAGTACCTCAGGATTGTTTCCAGGGCACTCCGCAGGCGGAGCTCCCGATTCCCTAGTCACTTCCTGGTCACTCTCAGATCACTCCCTGCGCTCCCGCCCAACACCGACGCACCCGCTCACGCCACCACAGCGCCCGATCCTCCGGTGCCGCCAGCGCCGTCAACCGCTCCGGGTCGGGCTCGACAGGCTCGGCGCGCAAAGAGCCGTCCAGAAGTTCCTGCAGGGCAACGACATCGGATTCGAACAGACTTCCGGTGCCGAGGCCGCAGGCGAACTCGAGTTTCGGAATGGCCGCCGCGGCAGCAAGGCCGGATGCCATACCGACAGCGGAGTCCAAGGCGCTCGAGACCACCACGGGAACCCCGTATTCGCCCAGTTCGCCTGCCAGTTCCAGCAACGCGCGCATCCCGCCGAGCGGCGCTACTTTGAGTACGGCGACATCGGCTCCCCCAGCTCGAACGACTCGCAGTGGGTCCTCCGCACGCCTGATGCTTTCGTCAGCTGCGATCCGAAGGCCCGGTAGACGTCGGCGAACTTCGACGAGTTCGGGCACCGTCGCACACGGCTGTTCGGCGTATTCGAGTTCGCCGTCGTCGAGCAACGTCGACAGGACCTCCACGGCTCGATCGACGGTCCAGCCTCCGTTCGCGTCGACGCGTACCCGCGGCACGAGTGCGCGCACGGCACGCACACGTTCGACGTCGTCGGCGACGCTCTGACCCTTTTCGGCTACCTTCACTTTCGCGGTGTCGACGCCGGGGAACCGATCGAGAATTGCCGGCACCTCGGCCGCGGACACTGCGGGCACCGTCGCGTTGACGCGAACCCGCTCGCGGTACGCCGCAGGCGGCCCCTCCCAGGCCGCTTCGATGGCAGAGCGCAGCCACGCGGAGGATTCCTGGTCGTCGTACTCGACGAACGGCGAGAATTCACCCCACCCTGCAGGTCCTCGGACCAGCATGACCTCGCGGGTGGTGATGCCGCGAAACTTGGTGTGCAACGGAATGGAGAGGACGTGGGATCCATCGAGAAACTCCTCGACGGAAGGTGGGTTCACTGCTGGCCCTCCAGAAGCTGCAGCATCAGCGCATTGCAGTCGGCGAGAACGTTACCCTCCAGATCGCGTAGTACGGCGTTGATGAACGTCTTGCGGCCTTCGACGCGCTCGACACTGCCCTCGACGACGAGTTCGGTGTCCAGTGGAGTGATCTTGCGGTAATTGACGTGCAGGAATGCGGTCCGGCTGATCGGCCTGCCGTAGGCATGCTGAATCATCCCCAACATGTCGTCGAACAGCAACGGAAGCGTGCCGCCGTGCGCAGCACCGTTTCCACCGAGGTGATAGCGGCGGAACACGCCACGGCTACGGACTCCTTCGACGTCGAACTTCTCGATGGTCCACGGCAGCATCAGTAGCGAGCCGCGACCGGGAAGGGTCATCACACGGCCGGCGGGCGCCTGTCCCTCCGGCACCTGGAACGGGGTCAGCAGATCGATCAATGCTTCGACCCGTTCGGCGGCCTCGACAGTCGCCTCCGGTGTCGGCGCCGCGCTCACCGCCAGATCCTGAAGCGTTCGCAGCCCCTCCACGAGCCTGCCGTATTCAGGCCCGACGTCGGCTTGTCGGTACTTCGGAAACCCGCCGTGGCGCTCGTACTGGTCCTGGCCTGCCTGTTCGCTCATTCCAGCACCGTAACCCGTAGTCAGGAACCGGGTATTCGCGACGTACCGATCGTGGCGCTCTATCGTGACCAGGTGACCTTCACTCCTTCTCTGTGGCAAACCGTTCCCGGCTTCGAAAACCTCACCGATATCACCTATCACCGTCACGTACATGACGACACGGTTCGTGTCGCGTTCGATCGACCCGACATCAGGAACGCATTCCGTCCCCACACCGTCGACGAGCTGTACCGCGCACTCGAGCATGCTCGGATGAGCTCCGACGTCGGCACAGTGTTGCTGACCGGCAACGGACCGAGCTCGAAGGACGGCGTGTGGTCGTTCTGTTCCGGCGGTGACCAGCGAATTCGAGGTAGAAGCGGTTATCAGTACGCCGACGGCGAGACTGCCGAGACGGTGGACCGAGCACGCGCAGGCCGACTACACATCCTCGAAGTGCAGCGGCTGATCCGCTTCATGCCGAAGGTCGTCATCTGCCTCGTCAACGGCTGGGCAGCGGGCGGTGGCCACAGCTTGCACGTCGTATGTGACCTGACCCTCGCCAGCCGTGAGCACGCCCGGTTCAAGCAAACCGATGCCGACGTCGGCAGCTTCGACGGCGGTTACGGCAGCGCGTACCTCGCCAAGATGGTGGGACAGAAGTTCGCTCGCGAGATCTTCTTCCTCGGCGACACCTACACGGCCGAGGACATGCATCGCATGGGTGCCGTCAATCGCGTCGTCGATCATGACGAACTCGAGAACGTGGCCATCGAGTGGGCCGCGAAGATCAACGCCAAGTCGCCACAGGCGCAGCGGATGCTCAAATATGCGTTCAACCTGCAGGACGACGGCCTCGTCGGTCAGCAATTGTTCGCGGGAGAGGCGACACGGTTGGCGTACATGACCGATGAAGCCGTCGAAGGCCGCGACTCGTTCCTCGAGAAGCGCGATCCCGACTGGTCGCCGTTCCCCCGCTACTTCTAAAAAGAGTCGACACCCCCCTCATGTCCCTCTCGCGCCAAGCTCTACCCAGTCGTCGGCCGCCGGCCGTCGGCGCATGGAAGGCTGTCGTCGAGTGGCTCACGGCAGCTCACGACTACGAGTGGATGCGAGAGTTCCAGAACTCTCATCGTTCAGGCAAAGTCATCAGACTGCTCATAGCGCTGTCGATGATCAATATCAGCCTTATGTCGTTTCTGTCGTTGTACGCCGCCGGCGGCCCGAGCGGTCCTGCCGCGACGATCTGGACGTTGACGCTGTGCACTACCAATCTGATCGTTGCGGCGCTGTGGATACTGCTGTCGTTTCCTGGACGGCTCGGCGTTGTCCTGTTCGCGTTGTACGCAGATCTCGGCATCGCATCTACGTTGGTGCTGTTCGAACTCGGGAACGCTCTACTCGGTTGCGTCCTGTTCGCAGTGATCGGTGCGTTCGTCACGTTCTTCACGAGCCCACGGTGGGTCGTTCTGCATCTGGTCTTCGCATCCGCCGTCGTGCTCGGCATCGCGGGGGCCTTGTACCTGCAGGGCCGGACGGACACGCTGAACCTGCTGGTCCGAACCAACGTGGTCCTCCTCGCCATCATGAGTGTGCCGATCACTTCACATATCTTCCTGACGACGTTGTCGGCGGACGCTCGGAGCTCGGTCCTCGATCCGCTGACCGGACTACTCAACCGCAGAGGACTGACGACAGCGATCGAGGACCTGCTGCCCCAGGGACAACGCCACGGATGGTGCGCCGCGGTGGTGGTCGTCGACATCGACAATTTCAAGTCGGTCAACGACATCTACGGCCACGACGAAGGCGACGCTGTCATCTGCCGCGTCGCGGAACGCCTGACCACCCATGTGTCGAGATACGGGGTAGTGGGCCGTACCGGCGGCGAGGAGTATCTGGCTGCCGTCGTCACCTCGCGCCTGCACATCGACGCCTTGATTCACGGAGTCAGGCGCGCGCTCCATGGCGCGAACGACGCTATACCAGTGACAGCCAGCATCGGAGCGGCCATTCTCTACGCCGAATCGGATCTATGGACCGACAGCGCCGATCCCTTCGGCACCGCGACACGAGTCGCGGATTCGATGATGTACCAGGCCAAAGCCGCCGGTGGCAACCGAGTAGTGACCACTTTGATCTGAGCAGCCAGGTTCGGATCCAGCCGGTGGGGGCATGCCTGCGTCATGAGCAACGATCGCCAGAATCCCGAGCCCGAGCATGTACGGCCGATTAACATCTCCGATGACACTGTCGCGGCGGTCGGCAAGGTCTCCGAAGCCCTCGAAACCATCGAACGGGCTCGAGGCCACCTCTATTCGTTCCATCAGCTGATGGGTCATTCCGATCTCCAACTCGGCGAGGCAGTCTCTGCGCTGCGGGAGGCCGGGCATCCCACGCAGGCGGACAGGCTCGAAACCGAGATGGTCGGACGCAATGCGATCGAGGGACGATGGTCGTTCCAGATCGTCGAGGAATTCGACGATCTGTACTGGTCTCACTTCCGACGCCACGAGCAACACGTGCGTGCCGAACTGCAGGAAGGAAAGCGGCACGTATTCGAGGCCGAGATGAAGGAGTCGCGCAGAACACACAACGAGCCCGGACACGAGGCGACGCCATGAAGTCGACCGACGCGTCTACGTATATGTGATACCGATGTGGGGTGGAGATCTTGAGTAGTCGAACGATTCTGCGCCCTACCGACTACCAGCGCACCCTCGCGTTCTATCGGGACGGCCTCGGTCTGGCCATACATCGCGAATACAGCGCCGGAACCGTGTTCTTCGCCGGCCAGAGCCTCATCGAGATCGCCGCACACGGCGGAGGGACCGAACCGACGTCGTTCGACGGCGCATTGTGGCTGCAGGTTCGAGATATCGAGTCCGCCGCGGCCGAACTGCGCGCTCGCGGAGTTCGGATCGAACGAGCAGCGAAAACGGAGTTCTGGGGTCTGATCGAGATGTGGTTACGCGACCCGGACGGCGTCGACATCGTGTTGGTGCAGATCCCGGCCGATCATCCGCTGCGCCGCGATGTGCGCGGCGACTGATCACCGCTGAGCAGGCGGAGGACCGCACCGGCCGATTGCGGGTGTGACCAGAGGAAACCTTGTGCGAGCGTGCATCCGAGTTCGAGGGCGATATCGGCCTGTTCGCGGGTCTCGATACCTTCGATGATCATCGACAGGCCGAGTTCCCGCGTGACTTTCGCAATGGCGCCGAGCAGAGCTTTTCCGCGAGGAGTATCCGCCAACCGAGTCAACTGGCCGTCGATCTTGATGCCATCGGGTTCGAGGGTGACGAGCCGCTCCAACGATGACCAGCCCGAGCCGAAATCGTCGAGCAATACTCGAAAGCCGAGGGCGTGTACGTCGTCGATGTGGCGTCGAATCAGCGGACCGTCGGTCACCGCGGACGTTTCGGTGAGCTCGAGCGATATCGAGCGCGGGTCGACGTCGGCCTCCGCCACTGCGCACTGCAGCTGGGCCACGGCGTCCGGGTGGGCCAGATGACGCCCGGACAAGTTGACGCTGAGGCGCAGACCCGGCCGAAGTTTCTGCCATGTTTCCGCCGCTCGCACGGCCTGCCGCAGAACTTCCAGGTCGACGTCGATAATTAGTTCGCTCGACTCTGCCAGCGGGACGAAGTCTGCTGGGGAGACCAGGCCGTTGGTCGGATGGTGCCATCTCGCCAACGCCTCGAAGCCGACGATCTCTTCGGTCCGAAGGTCGACGATCGACTGGAACCACGGCACGATCTGACCGCCACGCAATGCGCCGGCCAGGTCGACGTCACTGTCGAGCTTGGCGGGGGTGGATCCGACGCGTCGATGCAGGTCCAGTTGCTCCTCGAGCACGGACGCAAACTGTTCCAGTTCTCGCAGTTGACCATCACTGACCTCACGCGGCATCAGATCGAGTAGACACAGAGTCCCGATCACCAGGCCTTCCCGACCACGCAGTGGGACGGACGCGTAGGCCCCCAATCCCACCTGATCGAGGATGCCTCGTTGCCGATCGGTCGCGTCGACGCGATTGCGGGACACTACTGCGGGCTTCCCACTGCGGACGACGTCGTCGCACAGCGTGATGGAGCGATCCATGGTCGACATCGGCGGTAAACCGATGTTGACCAGCGTGTACAGGGTTTGTTCATCGAGGACGTTCAACTGCGCGATGGCGAATCCGACGCTTCTCGCAGCCAATTCGACGGTGTTCCGAAGGGCCGGAGTGGTTGCCTCGACATCGAGGTAACGTCTTGCCGAATCACTCTGCCTTCGAGCCCGCGGCCGAAGATTGGGCGACATGGAATCGTGGTCCACCGGCGTCTCCCTGCTCTCTGCGCGGTCCGACCGAACTACGTATCAGTCCAGCTTAGCGGTGTGCGCCCTCGACAAGATCAAATAGACGGGAGCCGCGTATGCAAAAGGCGGTGCCGGAGCAGGGCCGCTGCGAGTCGAACGCCGTCGGGCGACGGGGTTTCCGAGAACTGTCCGGACCGCGAATCCGGGAACGAAAATGCGCCCAGCGCCGTCAGTTCGGCTGCCATGACGTCGGCGAGTGGCTCTATGTCGGCGACGCGAGGAGATTGACCGCTGTGGGTCCACCCTTCGGCTGCGAGCAGAGCCGAGGTGAGTCCGGTGGTGTTCACCGGCCTCCGTCCTCGGGCGACCTCGCCGAGCACCACTTCGGCCGCAATCGTTTCCGGGTGATACTGGGTCCCGACCAGCCGGGCGACGAGGGTCCGCCACATCCCGTCGGCACTCATTCCACGGGCCCGGGCCGTCGGCACCAGCCGACCGTGGTGTTTGCGAACCAACCCGAGCCGCAGCAAGAGCCGCCGAACGGTCAGGACCGGTGCTGTCTCGAGTTCGGAGCCGGCAGGAAAGGGCCATTCCCGCGGCGACCACAGGGTGCCGATTGCCCGCTCCACGACCGAGTCGGGAAGAAAACCGGTGTCGGTCAGCGTGATGCCGTCGCCGACCAGGTCGAGAATGCCTTCGAGTCGACGGACGCATCCAAAAGCGGGTTCGTTCGCGCTGTGCAGCTCCTCGGTCAGTCCGCGATAGAGCTCGGCCCGCGGGGTGCTGTAGGTGGACCAGATGGCGATCCGGTGGTCGAGTAGCTGTTCCAGGAGCACGCCACCGAGCCGATCGGTGCGCAGAACAGCATCGGTCATACCGCGTCGACGGGCGGCCAGTGCACTTGCCTTCAGCGGCGGTGCGTGAAGCCTGGACGGCGTGAACTCACCTGCAACCGTGGCGACTTCGAGGGTCTCCCCGATCAGGTCGACGATGGCTCGTTCGGTACCTTCTGGACTCTGTTGCCAGGTGACCAATTCGGTGTCCGCCGGCCCGATTCCGGATTCGGCGACGGCGGTGAGGTAGTGCTCTTGCCAGGTTGCGTCGTCTACCGCCGAGAGCACCGTCCGCGTCTGTTCGCTTCGCGCAATGTCGGCGTACCTGGCGTGGCCGAGACGATCGAGCAGATCGGCGAGTGCCCGCGCTACTTCCCACGACCGGTCCCGATCCTCGCCGAGAAGGCGTAGACGCATCCACAGAAATGTTTGCACCGAAGTCTGGGTGGGACCGGAATCCGGAGACACATCCTGCAGTCCGTCCCAGCCGATGCGAGCGTCCGCCCCGGACGCTGGATCGACGGAGTCGAGATACGACAGCGCAGCGGCCACAGAGTCGTTTCGGCCGCCGAGCTCACCACCGATTCCGTCGTCGAATTCCACGGGCTCCACTGTCCCATAGCCGTCTCCGAAAGCTCGGTCGGTACGACGTGACGCAGACCTCTCCGGAATTGGACATAAAGGACGACAAAGTGAACGGAAGGTGAACAGGCGGCGTCGGCCAGGGACCGAAGAAGAACACTTCGGGGGAAGTTAACAGATCGAGCTGTGCAGGCGTCACACTTTGTAGTGTGAGCGCAGAATTCGTCGTACTTCTGGTTGTCGTCGTGACCGCTTTGGCGTTCGACTTCACCAACGGTTTCCATGACACCGCCAACGCCATGGCGACGTCGATCGCAACAGGGGCACTCAAGCCCAAGGTTGCAGTCACCCTGTCCGCCGTCCTGAATCTCGTCGGCGCATTCCTGTCGGTGGAGGTGGCAGCCACGGTCGCCAAAGGCATCGTCAACCTCGGCGATACCGGTGGCCAAGCGCTGCTGACCATCATCTTTGCCGGTCTCGTGGGCGGCATTCTGTGGAATCTCGCAACGTGGCTACTCGGCATACCGTCCAGCTCGTCACATGCACTGTTCGGCGGGCTCATCGGCGCAACAATCGCAGGCCTCGGCACATCGGGGGTCGTCTGGGACGGCGTCTGGAGCAAAATCGTGCTCCCCGCTGTGCTCGCACCCGTCGTCGCAGGTCTCGTTGCCACCGTCGGCACCCGGCTCATCTACCGCATCACCAATGCGGTGCCGGAGAAGTCGAGGGAGCGTGGCTTCCGCTGGGGACAGATCGGCTCCGCATCGCTGGTCTCGCTCGCCCACGGCACTAACGACGCACAGAAGACGATGGGCGTCATCTTCCTGGCTCTCGTCGCGTACGGCACCGTCGGTCCTGAGGCCGACATGCCGTTGTGGGTCAAGTTCACCTGCGCACTCGCGATCGCATTGGGCACCTATCTCGGTGGTTGGCGCGTCATCCGCACACTCGGCAAGGGACTCGTCGAAATCGCATCCCCCCAGGGAATGGCAGCGGAATCTTCCTCCGCCGCAATCATCCTGACCTCCAGCCACCTGGGACTTCCGTTGTCGACGACGCAGGTCGCGACCGGATCCATCCTCGGCTCGGGTGTGGGCAAGCCGGGGGCACAGGTCCGCTGGAACGTCGCGGGACGCATGGCAGTCGCGTGGGTCATCACCCTGCCCCTCGCAGGCGTCGTCGGCGCGGCGTGCTGGCACCTCGCCGATATCGTCGGCGGACTGCCCGGCGTGCTGGTCGTCTTCGCCATTCTCATCGCCTTGGCGGCCATCATGTACCTGCGGTCGCGTCGCCAGCCGATCGACCCGAACAACGTCAACGACGAGTGGGACGGCGGCCTCGTTCCGGCCGACGAGAAGTCCCCCACAACGGTTTAGGAAGAACGGCAATGGAAACCCTCACGCACACGCTCGACTCGCTGTGGAAAGTCGTACTCGTCGGGCTGCTTCTCGGAGCAGGCCTGCCGGCAATCTTCGCTCTAGGCCTCAGAGCCCTCGCCGTCGGTGAGACACCGGACGATGCGACCGGCACCACCCAGCTCCGCACTACCCGCCCAGTCGCAGCCACCGCCGTCGCGGCGCTCTGCTTCGCCGTTGTCGTACTCGCCATCGTCGCTGGGATTCTCTTCATCATGAAGGACTTCCTCGACAACACGTTCGGAATTTCCGTCTTCTGATTCATCTTCACTAGTCGACCAGGAAGGACAGCCGTCATGACCGACCCCAAGACCCCGTTTCCCGCATCCGTCCTCCAATGGTTGCGTGCCGGTTACCCGGAGGGCATACCTCCGAAGGATCGCTTCCCCCTCGTGGCTCTGCTGCGTCGCGCCGAATTGACCGACGCCCAAGTACACGAGGTCGTACTCGGCTTGGTCGCCCCCATCGGTGGTGCACTGAGTGCCGGGGCGATCTCCAACGACGAGATCTCCGAGTTCATCAAGGAACTGATCGATACCGAGCCGACCCCCGAAGACATTGCTCGCGTCTCGGCCCGACTCGCTGCAGGCGGATGGCCCCTCGCAGATCCGGTATCGCTGAAGTAGATGGCGGTTCCGTCGTTCCTCACCGCGATCCTCGATTGGTTCCGCGTCGGGTATCCCGAAGGCGTACCCGACGCGGACTACATTCCCCTGCTGGCGCTGCTGGCCCGCCGACTGTCCGACAACGAGGTTCATTCCGTCATGGACGCGCTCATCGCCGACGGGCAACTTCCAGCGGACAAAGCAGGTATCGCGGTGACCATCACCAAGGTCACCAACGAGATGCCACGGGAAGAGGACATCGATCGGGTTCGGTCGAATCTCACGACGGGCGGATGGCCTCTCGCCGACCCGTTCACACTGGGAGCATCCGACTAGGCTCGCCGATGTGGAACTGCTCGAAGAACTACCGATCCCGGCCGGACCAGCCGCGGCAGATCTGCTGCCACGACTGAGCGACATACTCGACGGGAATTGCCCTGCGGTACTTCCGGTCCCGGCGTCCGACGCGCGCGAGAGCGCCCGGTTGCGCGACGCGATGGCTCCCGGCACTCCGATCGAGTCCGCCGCAGCCCTCGTCGTGGCCACCTCCGGCACCACGGGAACCCCTAAGGGTGCGATGCTGTCCGCGGCCGCGTTGCGGGCAAGTGGCACGGCCACGCACGCGCGCATCGGCGGCCCCGGTTCATGGCTGTTGGCGTTACCCGCCCATCACATCGCCGGCCTACAGGTGTTGCTGCGCAGTGTTCTCGCCGGCACCGAACCGGTGATACTCGACGTCTCCACCGGTTTCGAACCGTCGGCGCTGCCTGCTGCCGTCGGAGCGCTCGTCGGCCCGCGTCGATACACCTCGCTCGTTCCCACCCAGCTCGTCAAAGCGCTGGACCACCCTGCTGCCGTCGAGGCACTCGCATCATTGGATGCGGTGCTGCTCGGTGGCGCGGCCGCACCTGTCCCCCTACGTGAACGGGCGACTGCAGCCGGAATCACCCTTGTCGGCACCTATGGAATGAGCGAGACCGCCGGCGGCTGCGTGTACGACGGTATGCCGCTCGATGGTGCCCTGGTCCGCATCGACAACGGCAGAGTCGTACTCGGTGGGGCTACCCTCGCGCTCGGCTACCGCGGCATGCCCGCTCACCCTGCTTTCGCCGAGCCGGGGTGGTTCCGCACCGACGATGCCGGAGTTCTCCTCGACGGGGTGCTGTCGATACAGGGCCGCCTCGACGAGGCCATCACGACCGGCGGACTCACCGTCGTGCCGCAAGTAGTGGAAGCTGCACTATCGACGCACCCGGCGGTGCGCGAGTGCGCGGTGGTCGGCCTCGAAGACGAGCGCCTCGGGCACCGCGTCGTGGTCGCGGTCGTCGGCGGTCCAGTGACATTGACGGCATTACGCGAACACCTCGGGAGCACCTTGGACGTCACCGCCGCACCCCGCGAGCTGTACCTGCTCGACTCCCTGCCCACCCGCGGCCCCGGCAAACTCGATCGAGCGGCGCTGCGTCTCACGCTGGCGGGGCTGACGCCGTCGTAGGTCTCGTTGCTCGGGTTAGCGCGCACCGTTTTTGCAAACCAAAACGCCATTTCCACGTCCGAGGACGGGGTTGCGGTTGCCAAAAAGGGTGTGCGCTCGGTGTGCTCCGACTCGACCGAGTAGGAACTGCCGGAGCGTTCGTGCAAACATTTCGGGCATGAGCACTCTGGTCTGCTTTCACGCCCATCCCGACGACGAGGTCTTCACCACCGGTGGGATCATGCGTCTCGCCGCCGACGCCGGTCACCGCGTCGTTCTGGTCACCGCAACCGACGGTGCACTCGGCGAGTTCCCCGACGGCATCCTCCGCGCCGGCGAAACCCTCGTCGAGCGACGCAAGTTCGAACTGGAGAGCTCCGCGTCTGTCCTCGGCGCCGACCGTGTGGTGATGCTGCACTATGCGGACTCGGGGATGGCAGGGACCGTCGAGAACGACAATCCCGACGCGTTCTGCAATGCCGATGTGGATGCCGCGGCGCGAAAGCTGGCCGACGTGCTCGAAGAAGAGCAGGCCGATGTCCTCACGATCTACGACCCCAACGGTGGCTACGGGCATCCCGATCACATCAAGGTGCATGTCGTGGGTATGCGTGCGGCCGAACTGGCAGGCATCGCAAACGTCTACGAGGCAACGACCAATCGCGACCATATGAAGGCCCTCGTGATGGCGAACCCGAATTGGTCCGAGGAGAACTCTCCGCCCGACCTCGATTCGTTCGGGCTCCCGGAAGCCGAGATCACCACGATCGTCGACGTCAGCGCCGCGATGGACGCCAAGCGGGCAGCGATGCACGCGCACGAGACTCAGGTCGGCGACTTCGGGCCGTTCCTCGATATGCCGCTCGACATGCTCACAGCGGCATTCGGCCGCGAATGGTTCCGACGCGTCGGCGCCGAGCCTGGTCCGACGGAGACTGCATTGCCGCTGTGACGGTCAGCGTGGGGACTGCACTTTCAGGTCACCGAACATCGAGAACGATCGGATCTTGATGGTGGGCGCATACGGGCCCGGGTCCACCGACCCCGTATCGATGTTGCGATCGCCCAGGACGTCGAATCCTCCGATCTCGACGTTCACGCCGTCGGGCACGATCAGCTCGGAGTCGCCGAAGAGCGAGACGATGGTGATGGTCGATTCGTTGGAGCCGATGATTGCAGACCGTAGATCCAAGGTGAGGTCACCCATGATCAGCACCGCGACTGTCGACTTCGCCAAAGCCCATCGGCCCGCGCGCTTGACATCACTCAACAGGCACAGGATCTTCGACTGAGATCGCGCACGGGTCGGGACGGGTTCCATCGTGTTGGGCGCAATCGCGTCGAGTTCTTTCTGCTCTACCGCCGGCGCCCACACCACGGCCGCATGGTCGGAATATTGCGCAAGCGTCAGCCTCCCCTCACCGACTGCTCGTTCCAGCCTCGTTTGTGCAGCACCACGGGCATTCTCGAGTTCACTTGCCTCAGACATAGTGCACAGGGTACGTCGAGTCGATAGACGTCGATGACGTACGCGACGTCGGATCCACCGTTGATCGGACGCTCCACGAGGGTGAGCTAATGTGGATCAGATCACAGTGGGGCGTGGTCCCTGCTGATCGTTCAAGGGCGTGGTGATTGATGCAGACACATGGTGAACCTCCCTCGGACCAGCTCAGCAGAGCTGAGCTCATGCTCGATACACTGCAAACCGAGGGCTTTTTGACGCTGACGCAAATGGTGCACGCAACGGGGATTCCGCGCTCATCGGCGCACCGCTTACTCGAACGAATGGTGAAACTACGTTGGCTGTTACGTGTCGGTGACGCCTACGAAATAGGCGTTCGGATGTTCGAGCTCGGCTCGGAAGGCGTACGCACGCACTGGTTCTATCGGCTTGTCCGTCCTCACCTGTTCGAGCTGCAGCAACGAACAAAACTGGTGGTGCACCTCGCCTACCTCGACGGCGGAGACGTTGTTTATTGGGAAAAACTCGATGGAGAATTCGGTGCACACATCCCTACGCGCATCGGTAGCCATCAGCCTGCACACCGAACAGCGCTGGGTAAAGCGCTCCTGGCGGCCGAGCCGGACGAATACTTGCACGCGCCGGTCTTCGACCGAATGAAACCCGGCCTCCCCCTAGCGATCGTTACTCGCGAGCAACTTGCACGTGAGATCACGAAGGTACGTGAAGATGGTATTGCCTTCGACCGAGGGGAGGGACTCGTCGACATCGGCTGCGTGGCAAGCTCTGTCAGCGCAGGCCACGCCACCTCCAGCGACGGCCGGCATACCGTGGCAGCTATTTCCATCTGTGGCCCACTCGATCAAATGGACGCTCGAATGGTCAGCTCGGTACGCTCTGCCTCCCGCGAGATTTCACGCTCCGTGGGAATCAACCCGATGTCCAAAGCCTGAGACTCGCGGAAGGTAGAGACGCACCACATTCCTCGAAGGAGCCCCGGTCCAGGGTCGAACGCTCGTTTGCGTAGAGCAAACGAGCGCTACACCATCACGGGCTCAGCCTTCGACTTTTCAACCGTTCTCGGCCGCGTCCTTAGCCTTCTTCATTTCCCGTGCCCAGGCCCACTCGTGGCCCCAGTAACTGTCCTGTGTGATTTCTTCCGAGGTGTAGAAGGCTTCGTCGACCAGTGCGCCCTCGGTCCCATATTCGATGTCCCATCCACCCGGCGACTGAACATAAAAGGAGATCATCTGGTCGTTGGTGTGCCGACCAAGGGTCGAAGACACCGGGAACTCCCGCTTCATCACCTCATCGAGTGCCCGCCCGACTGCGTCCAGTTGGTCGACTTCGACCATCACGTGCACCAGTCCGGGATCTTTGCCCTCCGGCACCGGCATCAGAGCAAGGCTGTGATGCCGCTCGTTCACTCCGAGGAATCGAATCCGCTGAGTACCGAACTCCGCAGGCACGGGCATCCGCATGGCTCCGCGCGGTAAGAATTCCAGTATCTCGGTGTAGAACCGGTAGGTCTCATCGAAGTTTGTGGATGGGACGACCACATGGCCCAAACCCTGGACGCCGGTGACGAACTTGTGCGCGTATTTGGTGACCACCGGACTGTGGTCGAGAACGGGTCCGTGAAAGAACTCGAGCGGTGTGCCGCCTGGATCTTTCATCGAGAATCCCTCCTCGACGCGACGGCTGTCAGCTTCATCTTGTGACATTGGCTCGACGACGTAGCCCGCTATCTCCAGCCGATCTCGCAAACGAGCCAACGCCAATTGGTCACGCACCTCCCACCCGACTGCTGTCACCCGGTCGTGCGCACTGGGCACCACGGTCAGCCGTGAGGCGCGCTCGTCCATTCTCAGATACAAGGCTCCTTCTTCAGGTCCGGAGCCCTCGTCGAAACCCAGCACATCGAACGCCAATTCACGCCATCGATCGATTTCGGTGGCCTCGATGCTCACGTAGCCGAGACCTTTGACTTCACTCATCATTCCTCGCTTCATTCTGATGTGTTGTGGTGAGAAGCCGAGTTTGCTTTCGACACAAAGCTATTGCGTCTGTTCGGCCACCGAAGCAAATCCTTCCGCTCATCGGGAGATCCCGGACGGGTTTTGCGGGAACCGACAGAGCGAGGGGCCACTCTCGGTCAGTCCGCTCAGTAGGAGTAGCGGTGTTCTTCGACTGTGAAGTGGTCGTAGTTTCATCACATGACCCCAACACAAGAGATCACTCGCGATGTGGCCCTCTCCACCGTCACGCGATACCTGGCCGCGATCGCGGGTGCGACGTCATCGGACCAGATCGCAAGCCTGTACGCCGAGGGAGCAACGGTGGAGGATCCAGTCGGATCCGCTGCAGTGTGCGGAAAGGACGCGATTGCACGCTTCTTCAAGCCGTTGATCGAGTCCAGACGAGAGACCGAACTGCTCGATTTCCGCCACAGCGGCGATTCGGTCGCATTTCACTTTCTCGTGCGCACCCACACCGCAGACGGAGTTGTCGAGATAGAGCCGATCGATGTGATGACACTCGATGGCGATGGACGGATCACCTCGGCGAAAGCATATTGGTCCCCTGAGGACGTCCGGATGTCACAACGTCCGGACGATTCGAGCGAAAAGATTTGAAAGGAACGGGTGGCTGTTCGCACGTCCGGTAATACTGCTGCCCCGGAATATCGAACAAACCGAGGATGGTGTGGGAATCAATACCCCTTGCCGGCGTGACGATACGTAGTGCGCTTCCGATGAGCGGGAGCGCCTGTTCTTTCGGAGGACCGCAGGAACCTACTGTGACCAAGGACTCAGCTACTGGGTGAGTAGCCCGACATCACACGGAGGTACACGATGACGCATGAAGTGGTTCTCAAAGTCGAAGAAATTGCCGCTCAGTTGGCTGGAGCGGCCCAAGAGACCGAGGATCTCGGCAAGCTCTCGGACCAGAGCGTGAAACTGGTCCGACAAGCCGGGGTGATGCGAATGCTGCAGCCCACCGACTTCGGCGGATACGCAGCCCATCCTCGGGACTTCGCCGAGTCCGTCATGGCCGTCGCCAAGCATTGCGGTTCCACCGGATGGGTGTGTGGCGTGGGCGGAGTCCACCCCTGGGAGATGGCCCTGATGGACCGCAAACTTCAGGAAGAAGTCTGGGGCGAGGATCCGGACACCTGGATCGCATCTCCGTACGCAGCGCAAGGCGTGGCGACGCCTACCGACGGCGGATACATTTTGCACGGCCACTGGAACTTCTCCTCAGGCACAGATCACTGCGACTGGATCTTTCTGGGAGCGATGGTCGGCGATGCCGAGGGAAATGCCTTGATGCCGCCCACGATCATCCACGTGGTTCTGCCACGTAAGGATTACACGATTATCGACGACACTTGGAACGTCATCGGGCTGCAAGGAACCGGCAGCAAAGACGTCGTCGTAGATGGGGCCTTCGTGCCGTCTTATCGGACAATGGATTACGAGGAAGTGCAGGCGGGGGAAGGAGTTGCCGAGCGCGTCGGCCGGACCGAAACCGTATACAAGCTGCCGTTCTGGACGATGTTTCCGCTCGGAATCACCGCTGCCGTCATCGGTATCGCCGAGGGTGCACTGGCCGCACATCTCGACTACCAGCGGGAACGCGTCTCTGCCATCGGGACCAGAATCAAAGATGACCCCTATGTGATGTACGCGATCTCCGATGCCGCGGCCGAGATCGCCGCGTCACGAACACAACTGCTCGACGGAATTTCACGCGTCTACGATCTCGCGGACGCCGGACAGACGATCTCGTTCGAGGACCGTTCGCTGGTCCGGCGGAATCAGGTGCGCTCAGCCTGGCGGGCTGTACATGCGGTCGACGAGATCTTCTCGCGTTCGGGCGGCAATGCTGTACGACGTACCAATCTCGTGCAGCGCTACTGGCGTGACGCGCACGTCGGCTTGCAGCATGCGATTCACGTTCCGGGAACCCTTTACCATTCAACAGCTCTCACCACCATGGGTGAAGTGCCGGAGGGTCCACTGCGAGCGATGATCTGACGCTACGGTTCGGACCGCGTGCCATCAATTCACTCGGCCGACCCTGCACCCGCTTTACCGACTCATACGGCTCACCGAGGGGACCCTTCGGTGAGCCGGCTTTCTACTTTGTTTGCTGCACTTGAAAATCGGATGCGTACCGTTTCGGCAATCCCGTAACGGAAGAATGAACAGAGGAGTTCGTGTTGAGTTCGAAATCTGACATCGTCGCCGTAGTGACAGGCGCAAGCCGCGGCGCCGGCAAGGGAATCGCCTTGGCCCTCGGCGATACGGGGGCCACCGTGTATGTGACGGGACGTACTGCATCGGTCGGGGATTCGCCTCTTCCGGGCACTGTCTTCGCGACGGCAGAGGAGATCACTCGCCGCGGCGGAACAGGCATCCCAGTGATCACCGACCACTCTGTGGACGGCGAGGTCGAGAATCTCTTCGAGCAAGTTCGCAAAGAGCAAGGTCGACTGGACATTCTTGTCAACAATGCGCTCGCCGTTCCCGATGCGCTGACCATGAAGGGTCCGTTCTGGGAGAAGCCGTTGTCGTTGCTCGATTTGCTCGATGTCGGAATGCGATCGACCTATGTCGCGACGCACTTCGCGGCGCCATTGCTGATCGAAGGTGAAAGCGGCCTCGTGGTGAACACTTCGAGCTTCGGCGGCACGTGCTACATGCACGGACCTGCTTACGGTGCAGGAAAAGCGGCGGTGGACAAGATGGCTCACGACATGGCTCACGACTTCCGGCCGTTCGGTGTGGCAGTGATCTCGATCTGGATGGGCTTGCTCAAGACCGAGCGCACACTCGCGAGCTTTGCCGCCAATCCGGACGCGTACGCATCGTTGGCTGCTACTGCGGAAACACCGGAATTCACCGGAAGGATCATCGCAGCGTTGGCCCGTGATCCGCACCTGATGCAGCGCACGGGAAACGTTCTGATCGGCGCAGAGCTCGCCGCCGAACTCGGTGTGGTCGACGTCGACGGAAATCTGCCTCCTTCGCATCGGCCGATGCTAGGCAATCCACCGCAGTACAGTTCCGCGGTAATCGATTGAGGCTCAAACCGATTCAAATTTTCCCGACGAAAGGATTCTGATGTGAGCGTTCCATCGATCGAGCAAAGAATGGCCGCCCTCGAGAAGATCGAGGCAATCAAGTCTCTCAAACATCGCTATCTGAGGGCGTGTGACGCCAAGGACGCCAACACGTTTCGCGCATGCTTCATCGAACGCGGCGCGATCATGGACTACGGCCGACTTGGAAAATACGAAGATGCGGATCCAGTCGTCGAAATCTTCCGCAAAGTTGCGCTGAAGAAGGAATCGGGAAGCTATGTCGTTCTCGACATGCACCACGCATTTCACCCGGAGATTACGCTCATCGACGATGACCATGCCGAAGGCAAGTGGACACTGGCGTTTCGCCAACTCGATATGACCGCACGCACCGAAACCGTGTCGTCCATGGAATACGAGGACAAATACGTCGTCGAGGACGGCGAATGGAAGATTTCGTATTGCCGGGCGGTCCCACTGTGGTCCATGACCCGGCCCTTGGGCGAGTCCGTCGAGGTGGTGCAAGGCTGGGGATTGGACACCTAACCTAGTGTTCGGTGCCTGGTTCCCGGACGTGTAAGTCTTTGCAAGCACCATGCAAGTGCCACGCAAGCGGAGCCGCGCACTGTTCCCACTATGAACCCAGCTATCGAGGCAGTAGACCTCGTCAAGATGTTCGGAACACAACGAGCCGTCGACGGTGTATCGCTGTCCGTCCCGACCGGAGCCGTGTACGGCGTTCTAGGCCCGAACGGTGCAGGTAAGACGACAACCGTGCGCATGCTTGCAACATTGCTCCGGCCGGACTCCGGGTCGGCTCGCGTCTTCGGCCACGACGTCGTCGCCGAGCCGACCGCAGTCCGGTCCCTCGTCGGTGTCACCGGCCAATACGCATCCGTCGACGAAGACCTGACCGCGACCGAGAACCTCGTCATATTTTCTCGCTTGCTCGGACTGACCCGGAAAGAGAGCCGACGCAGATCAATCGAGCTCCTCGAAGAGTTCGGGCTGATGGAGGCCGCCACCAAACCACTGAAGAATTTCTCCGGAGGTATGCGTCGCCGACTCGATCTCGCGGCCAGCCTCATCTCCTCCCCGCCCCTGCTGTTCCTGGACGAACCGACAACCGGGCTGGATCCGCGGACCAGATCTCAGATGTGGGACACGATTCGCCGGCTCGTGGCCCAGGGATCGACGGTTCTGCTCACCACGCAGTACCTCGACGAGGCCGATCAGCTCTGTGACCGAATCGCCGTCATCGATCGCGGCAAGGTCATCGCCGACGGGACCGCCGATGAGTTGAAGGCTTCGGTCGGAACTTCCACGCTCGAATTGACCCTCGTCGACCGTAGCCAATGGGACAGCGCGCGGTCGATAGTTGCCGCACAACTCGGTGTCGACGTTCTCGCGACACCAGGCAGCGACCGATTGACTGCCCCGATGTCGGATACGTCGCACACGCCGGAGATTCTTGTTCGTCTGCGCGAGAACGGTATCGCCGTCGACGAGATCACCGTGTCCAAGCCCAGCCTGGACGAGGTCTTCATGGCCATCACCGGACACGACACCGAAGACGAGGCAGCATGACAACCACAATCGAGTCCCCCACCCATGCATCGTTCGGTACCGAGCAACCACTGCACCGAATATCACTTTCCCAGTCGGTAGCAAACTCGATGACGATGGGTTACCGCGGACTGCTCAAGATCAAGCACAACCCGGAACAACTGTTCGACGTCGTATTGCAGCCCATTATCTTCACCCTGATGTTCACTTACATCTTCGGCGGCGCGGTCAGCGGTGACGTGGCGAGCTATCTCCCTGTCATCATTCCCGGGATCCTGGCTCAAACGGTGATCACCACGTCCATCGTGACTGGCACCCAGTTGCGCGAAGATATGGACAAGGGTGTGTTCGATCGTTTCAAATCACTTCCGATAGCACGTATCTCGCCATTGGCCGGAGCGTTGCTCGCTGACGTAGTTCG
The DNA here is from genome assembly GCF_004795915.1 of Rhodococcus sp. PAMC28707. Taxonomy (NCBI): domain Bacteria; kingdom Bacillati; phylum Actinomycetota; class Actinomycetes; order Mycobacteriales; family Nocardiaceae; genus Rhodococcus; species Rhodococcus sp. PAMC28707. Next base: position 3,062,600 of record NZ_CP039253.1, on the reverse strand, counting down.
CTACGCCATCGCGACTGTCATCACCTTCTCGACAGGGTTCGCCATGGGGTACCGTCCCGACGGTGGAGCGCTCGGTGTTCTCGCAGCAGGCGGCCTGGTCATCTTCTGCGCGTGGGCGATCAGCTGGATCTTCGCACTGATGGGGGTCTTGATGAACAAGGCGTCGTCGGTACAGGGAGTCTCGATGCTCATTCTCTTCCCATTGACATTCCTGTCCAACGCATTCGTCCCGGTGGACACGATGCCGGGCTGGCTACAGCAGTTCGTCGGCGTCAATCCCGTCTCACACCTGGTCACTGCAGTGCGCGACCTTGCCAACACCGGTCATGCAGGAATGCCAGTGGTCTGGGCCGTCCTCGGCGCCGTGGTGATCGTCGCAATCATGGCACCACTGACGGTCAAGACATATATGCGCAAGGCCTAACAAAGAAGGTCGAGAATCGCACGGAGTGCGCCCGCCCGCGTCGTATGCGCGACGCGGGCAGCCTCTGCCTCCACCGTGGCAGCACCGAGTACTGCTGCCGCGGCGTCCAAGTGACGCTGCGGCCGCATCGATGGAAAATCTTGGCGTGCAAAAGCTTTGACCGACAGCGCAATGAGAGTCAGACCGGGCCCTGGGTCGCGACCGGACTGCACGTCGTACGAGCCCACCGCACATGCCACCGCGCCGATCTGCGGCAGGTCCCGGATCCCCCCGGGCCCCATACGAGCAGTGACCATTGCCCGAAGCACATCGACGGAGTCGGCGACCTCACCGTGACGTCCGAACAACACGTGGGCCGACACCGATGCACTGGCTTGCATAGTCAGATACGAATCTCCCATACCTTCAGAGCTGAATCCGGACAGCCCGACGACCCGGCGAAACAGCGCCAGCCCTGAATCGACATGCCCCTGTGCGAGATCGGCTTCGGCGCGCGATGCGATGAGTGCGGAAAGATACGGGTCACGGGAACCTGGCTCACGCCCACCCCGACTCTCGACATCGATCTGGACTCCGTCAAGGTCATCGAGCAGTGCCCGGCCCTCGTCGATTCTGCCGGCAGAAATCAGTGCACCACCCAGAAAGCCGCGGGTTTGTATGCTCTCCTCGAAAGAGTGGAGATTCCACAGCATGTCGGCGGCCTCTTCATAGAATTCGATAGCTGAATTCGATTGCCCGGATTGCCCGTAGATGCTGCCGAGAAATTGCGACGCCGAGGCGGCACTTATCGCGTCATTGCGGGCGAGAGCAATCTCCCGCGCCGCGAGTGCATCTTTCGCTGCGGGATACAGATATCCCGAGTTCTCGTACAAGCCGGCTCGCAACAAAAATGCCGCATTACGCTCCGATGCATGCGAAGCGCGTGTACTTTCGGCCAACTGCCGAGCGAGGCCACGGCCGTCGAAGCGGCCTGTCAAAAGCTCGGCTATCAACCGTAGACCAGGCTCGATCTCGGTTCGGCGATGCAACACTCGACGCAAACGCAACCGGACTCGCGCAACATCACGCTGGTCGCTGCTGTGGGCGAGGTGCCCCAGAATCACGACGTGTGCCAAGACCATTGCATCGGCCGACACCCAGTCCAGTGCCGGCCCGTCACGCTCGGCATCGAGCAAATCGGGAGCCCACTTCAACACTTCCGAATGCGAACCGCGAAGCGCCCACAGCAAGACGAAGACCGCCAGGATGGAATAGAAGTGGCCCCATTCCCTTCGCTCCGCGGCCTCTCTGAGTACAGCAAGCAGGTTGTCGTGTTCGTCTTCCAATTCGACAACGAGTTCGACCTGTCGACCTGCTCGATATTTATCCGCCGCGGCCTCGGCGAGAAGCAGGCCCCACTTCGACATTCGTTGGGTCAGAGCTGCCTTTTCCTCTGAATCGGACTGCTGCTCAGCATATTCGCGGACGGTCTCCAGCATGTGGTACCGCACGATGCCATGTCGTTCGGTCACGGTAAGCAACGACTGGTCGACCAGTCCAGTGAGGGCAGCATCGATGTCGGTCACCTCACCCCACTCCGCTACCGATCGAGCCGCGTCGAAGGTGAACCCGGCTGGAAAACGACATAGCCTGCACAAGGCGGATCGCATCTCGATGTCCAGTAGGTTCCAACTCCAGTCGATCACTGCGTGCAATGTCCGATGGCGCTCGGGTCGAGTTCGATCGCTCGTGCGGAGAAGCGTGAATCGGTGTTCGAGTCGACTGATTATCTCGGTAACACTCATCGTCCGAACTCGCGCCGCAGCCAATTCGATTGCCAGCGGCAGACCGTCGAGCGTTCGACACAATTTTTCAACCTCCGAAGCCTCGAGCACCGCCGACGACCGTACAGCGCGCGCACGCACGCCGAAGAGCACGGTGGCGGGCGCTTGCAAACCGAGAACTCGAAGCGACGGCAACGGAAACATCGACTCGGCTGAGATGCGAAGCGGCGTCCGCGATGTGGTGAGAACTGTGAGATATCTACTGGCGGAAACCAACTCGTCGACCACCGACGCGACGTCGTCGATCACGTGTTCACAGTTGTCCAGAATCAGAACGCTCGGTCTCGCTGAGAGTGCCTCGCGGAGTCGTTCGAGGGACGTGTGGACCCGAACCATACCGAGCTTGCGAATGCTCAACTCCGATTCACTTAATCCGAGGGTGGCAATTATCGCCGCCGCGACGTCTTCGCTTCGATGCAGCGATGCAAGTTCGACGAAGGCCACGGGCTGTGAAACAGATGCCCGCATACCCAACTCATGTGCGATTCGGGTCTTTCCACTGCCGCCGGGCCCAAGGATCGTCGTGACGCGCGAATTCTTCATCGACGCTTCGATCGCTGCGATATCCTGTTCGCGGCCGATCAACTCGTTCGGCGGGATTCTAAGGCCGATCGAGCGTGGCAACTCCTGCGCCTTCGGTCTGAGGAGCTCGGCGTTGAGGTTCACGAGTTCGGGCGAAGGGTCTGTCCCCAGACGTTCGGCGAGAGATTGTTTCAGCCGGGCGAATACTTCCAAAGCTTCGTTGGTGCGACCGAGCCCGTCCAGGCACAGCATCAGATAGGTGACGAATCGTTCGTCGAGTCGATCGCGCAGAACTGCCGCTTTTGCGTACGGCAATGCCTGCTCGATGTTCCCGAGTCCGAGCAGCGCCTCGATTCTGACTGCGTCGAGCGAAAAGGACGCGGCGGTGGCGCGCCCTCGCAGATCGTCGGCGAGCGATCCGGCGGGAAGATCTTCCCCGGGCTCTCCCCTCCACAACTCCAGAGCCCTCGATGCGACGTCGAGCGCCGAGTCGAAGTTGCCTCGCGCGAGTTCACCTTCGGCTGCGGCAACCCCGATCTCTGCGCTGGTGAGGTCGAGTTGTTCGGGTTCGATCAACAGGCGATATCCAGCAGGGCCAATCTCGACGGTGCCCGGTGGCAGAGCCGTACGCAACCTCGACACCTGTGTTTGCAGCGCGTTCTTCGGCGAGCGAGGTGGCGCATCGGGCCAGATGTCGTCGATCAACGCCGAAGTGCTTCGGCTTCGGCCGGGCGAGGTTGCCAGGGCGGCAAGCAACGCCCGCGCTCGCATACCGGGAATATGGACGAAGTCGCCGCCGACGCGCATGTAAACAACACCGAGTACCCCCACCTCGATCCGATCGGTGGGGGTGTCTACTTCGAGTTCAGGGGCCCCGGTGCGCACTGATCGACATCATAGATGAGCTGATACTTCGTTCCCCGAAAAGCGTCTTCTGGTCTGTTATCGATCGGAAAACCGACCTTTACACGATAGGATCATGCGTAAGTTCCGCACGTGTCGCCGCCGACGAGGGAAGGGAAGCCACGAGAGCGATGGATTCAGCAGTCGGCATATCGATGGGTGTCAGTGGCATTCGAGCAGTTCGCACAGTCGACGGCCGGTCGTTCTCCACCGAATGGTTCCCGACTGCCGGTCCGACGCCCGATGCCGAGGACGTCGCGCACGCCATCCGGGTCGTCGTCGATCGGTCGGACGCCCCGCATTCTCTCGGCGTCGCCTTCCCCGACCCTGGCTACAGTGCCGCGTTGAAGGCGGCGCTGGTCGAGGAGTATGTGTCGGAGGTACGCGTGATCTCGGAGGTTGCGGGCACTCTCGAACAGCTGAGAGTGGACCCCGAATTCCGGTATCGCACCGTCGTGCTTTACGACCTCGGGGCGACTGGTCTCGAGATGACTGTCGCAGATATCGACAGCGGGACAGTCTACGCCGCGACTCGAACATCCGAGATGAGCGGCGAAGTCCTCGATCGCGCTGTGCGGGATCACCTCCTGACCCTCGACATTCTTGCGATACCACGCACCGAATCCGAAGAACACGCTCTGTTGGAATTCAGTTGTGAGATCAAGGAAGCGCTGTCCATGCACGAGGCGACGCAGACTTCGGACGGCGCATTTCGACTGCTGGATCGTCACATGTTCGAACTGCAGATCATGCGAGCGGCCGAGCACTCGGCGACCGCCCTCCGCGATCTCGCCGAGATGTCCGAGATTCCGCCCGAGGTGGTGGTCGCGGTCGGTGGCGGCGCGAGAATCCCCCTGCTGAAAGAGGTACTGGAGCGATATCTCCGGATTCCCGTTGTCGTACCCGTCGATCCGGAGTTGATCAGTGCTCGCGGTGCAGCGCTGTACGCAGTCCGAGTGGACCAGGAGCAGACAGCCGAATCCGGAGCCTCACGCTGGAGCGTCACATCACTGTTGACCCCGCTCGTACGGTTCGGACTTCCGACCCTCGCCGCATTGAGCTTCTTCACCTGGATGCTGTGGCCCGGCGCCGGGGGGAACCGTCGCTGACCGGAACCCAGGACACCGCCGTCGAGAAACCTACCGCCGAGGCCACCACGCCGCCCTTGCCGAAGGCAGCGGTAACCACCACGGTCGTGGTCCCGACGGCGGATGCGGCGCCCGTCACGACGACTGCGCCGCCTGTTGCTTCGACCACCGAAACTCGGTACGTGCCTGAGCGCAGCACCGATGCGAACACCGAAGCCCCACCCGCCCCGCCCCCTCCGCGGCAGTTCCAGCTGCCGCCGCTTCAGCTCCCCAAATTTCAGCTGCCCGACTTGCCTCGTCTGCCTCTTCCCTGATTCTGGCCCTGCTACTCGGCCCTCCGAGGGCATCTACGGAGGCGATGCGCAAAGATCACAGCATGGCCACCACTGCTCAATGGATCGAAGGCGCACGCCCGCGCACGTTGCCCAACGCTATTGCGCCCGTTCTCGTCGGAACAGGTGCAGCGGCGTCACTCGGTGACGCAGTGTGGTGGAAGGCGCTGCTCGCGCTCCTCGTATCGCTGGCGCTCATCATCGGTGTCAACTACGCCAACGACTACTCCGACGGCATCCGTGGAACCGACGACGAACGCGTCGGCCCGCTCCGGCTCGTCGGGTCGAAGGTCGCCTCGCCCGGTTCCGTCAAGGCTGCTGCTGTCGGATGTTTCGTAGTGGGCGGAGTTGCCGGGATCGCGTTGGCGGCGACCAGCGCGTGGTGGCTCATCCTCGTCGGCGTTGTCTGTATCGCGGGTGCGTGGTTCTACACCGGCGGCAAGAAGCCCTACGGATACAGCGGTTTGGGTGAGGTAGCGGTCTTCGTATTCTTCGGCCTCGTTGCGGTTCTCGGCACCCAGTTCGTGCAGGCGGGTCGGGTCGACTGGGTTGGCGCGGTCGCGGCCGTCGCAGTCGGATCTTTCTCGAGCGCTGTGCTCGTCGCCAACAACCTTCGTGACATCGACACCGATCCGGACTCCGGAAAACACACCCTCGCTGTGCGACTGGGTGACACCCGCACCCGCCTGCTCCACCTCGCACTGATGATCGTTCCGTTTGCGGTGACGGTCGCGCTCGTCGCGCGTACACCGTGGGCGTTGCTCGCACTGCTCGCGTTGCCGCTGGCAGCACGCGCAAACACGCCGGTACGTACGGGTGCGACGGGATTCGCACTCATCCCGGCGCTTCGCGACTCCGGTCTGGCGATGCTGGTGTGGGGCTTGACGACCGGAGCCGCATTGGCATTGGCGTAGACCGTCAGCGGTTCTCGGGCACGAACGCGCCGAGCAGGAAATTGACGATCGAAATGATGAGTGCGCCCCAGAATGCTGCACCGAAGCCGGCAATCGCCAAGCCGTAATCGGTCACCGAGGAAATCCAAGCGGTGAGGAGCAGCATCAGCGCGTTGATGACGAGGGTGAACACTCCGAGCGTCAGAATGACCAGGGGAAGCGACAGCAGTTTCACCATCGGCTTGATGAACGCATTGACGATGGTGAAGACCGCGGCAATGCCCGCCAGGACGATCAAATCCCATCCTGTTCCACGGCCTGAGCTCGCCAGTTCGATGCCACCGACCCACTGCGCAGCCAACCAGATCGCGAGAGCGTTGATAACGAGCCGTACGAGAAATGTCATGCGCACAAGACTATGCTGCGCAGCGTCGATGGGTGTGCCCACCCGCAGCGCTATCGAGCGGCTTACGCTCGACAGGTGAACACTGCGAACCTCACCCGTACCGAGACACGCCGTCGCTCGCGACACATCACCGATGTCTCGTATCGGATCGAGCTGGGCCTACTCGGCGCAACCGACGCCGACGCCGACACGTTCACCTCTCGCACCACCATCTCGTTCGACGCGTCCACACCGGCGACCTGGATCGACTTCATCGGCGCGGAAGTAAAATCGCTCAGGCTCAACGACGTCGACATTCCCGTGGTCTACGACGGCGCACGCATTCAACTCGTCGGTTTGGCCTCGAGAAACACGCTCGTCGTCGACGCGTTGGCTCGCTACAGCCGGTCCGGTGAGGGTCTTCACCGTTTCGTCGACCCTGTCGACGACGAGGTATATCTCTACACCCAGTTCGAACCGGCCGACGCACGACGCGTGTTCGCGAATTTCGAACAGCCCGATATCAAGGCGCCGTTCACCTTTGTGGTCACCGCGCCGTCCAATTGGCAAGTTCTCTCCAACCGGACTGGAATCCGCACGGGAGATACGGTGACCTTCGCCCCCACCTTGCCTATTTCGACATACATCACCGCCGTCGCCGCAGGTCCCTATTACCGATCCGAATCATCCTGGACCCGAGACGATCTCACCGTGGAGCTCGGTGCACTGTGCAGAGCTTCTCTCGCTGACTACTTCGATCCCGAGGACATCTTCGATATCACTCGTCGGGGGCTCGACTTTTTCCACGACAAATTCCGATACCCGTATCCGTTCGGCAAATACGATCAGATCTTCGTTCCGGAGTACAACCTCGGTGCAATGGAGAATCCGGGTTTGGTCACTTTCACCGAGTCCTACGTATTCCGTTCCGCTGCAACAGATGCCCAGCACGAAGCTCGCGCCAACACGATTCTGCACGAGATGGCACACATGTGGTTCGGCGATCTCGTGACCATGGAGTGGTGGGACGACCTGTGGCTGAAAGAATCCTTCGCCGACTTCATGGGCGCATTCGCGTCCGCGGACGCAACGCGTTTTACCGACGCCTGGGTCAGTTTCGCGAACAGGCGTAAGGCCTGGGCGTATCTGCAGGACCAACTCCCGACGACCCACCCCATCGTCGCCGACATCACCGACCTCGAAGCTGCCAAACTGAACTTCGACGGCATCACCTACGCCAAAGGCGCCAGCGTGCTCAAACAATTGGCAGCATACGTCGGAGACGAGGCTTTCTTCGAGGCCTCGCGGAGGTATTTCGCCGAGTTCGCTTTCGGCAACACGACACTCGCAGATCTGCTGACTCATGCCTCCGCCGCGTCCGGGAGAAACCTGGACAGCTGGGCTACCGCCTGGCTGAAGACCAGCGGCGTATCGACGCTTTCCTACACCGGCACAAGCGTCGAGCAGACAGATCCACGCCCGCATCGCCTGGCCATCGGCCTGTACGACGCGGATGCCGACGGTAATCTCGTTCGGACGGAGCGTCGCGAGATCGATATCGTCGATGCGAGTACCCCCATCGAATTGCCCAGTGCCGCATTGATTCTCCTCAACGATGATGACCTGACATACGCCAAGATTCGACTCGACGCGAAGTCCCTTGCCACTATCGCCGACTCACTGGACCGATTTGTCGATCCCTTGGCTCGGGGATTGATCTGGTCGGCACTGTGGAACGCGACACGGGACGCAGAATTCGCACCGACGAAGTTCTTGGACCTGGTTTCGCAGTTCGCGCCCTCGGAGAGCAAGGTCGGCATTCTGGAGGCTGTTCTCACCAATGCCCAGTACGCGATCGATCACTATCTTCCGGACGGTCAGGATACTGATCGACTCTGGTTGGACACGTGCTGGTCTCAACTGATGTCGGCCGATGCCGGAAGCGATGGGCAAGTGGTGTGGCTACGCGCGGTCGGCGCGGCGGCCCAGAACTCCAATTCCAGGGCCGGGGACATCTTCGGACTACTCGACGGCACCCTGCCCATCGAGGGCCTCGACCTCGATCCACAGCAGCGATGGCTGCTGATGCGGGCTCTCAGCGCCTGCGGCCGCGCAGACAGGGACGCGATCGATGCCGAATTGACCTTGGACGCATCGGCTTCCAGCCGCAATTCGTATCGCGCTGCGATCTCGGCCCGACCTACTTCCGAAGCGAAGTCGGCTGCGTGGTCTGCATTGATGGATTCCGACGACCTCTCCAATGACGCCGTCGACGCAACGGTGTCCGGTTTCCGTGCCGGTGGGCGACGTGATGTGTTGGCGTCCTTCGACGCTCGTTACTTCGAGATGATCGCGGACCTCTGGGCCGGGCGAAGTATCGAGATCGCCAGGAGGCTCGTCATCGGATTGTTCCCGCAGCAGCAGAGCACCGAGGACGCCGATGCGTGGCTCGCTGCTCACCAGTGGGCGCCGGCGGCGCTTCGCAGGCTCGTCATCGAACAGCGGGACCACCTGGCCCGGGCTATTCGGGTGCGTGAGGCGGCGAAGTCCTGACCGACCTCGTATGCGGCGTGTGGAGCCCTTCGGCACTACTGTCGGGGGTATGGCTCTGAATACGATTGCAACGTCGGCACTCGCGGCTGGTGGACTCCTCGGTGGTTTCGCGGTGGCACGGAAGACGAAGAACCGGCAACTCGGAGGCGCTGTCCTTGCGGCGGCAGGTGTCGCGTGCACCGTCTCATGGAATGCGTCCTCGGGCCCGAAGGTCGCCGGCGCGCTCCTGGCGACCTATCTCGTGGGTTTCGGAGCCTCGCACCCGCTGGCGAAGAAGATCGGCGCCTGGCCTGCGGTGGGCTCGGTGGCGGCGGCGACGGCAGCGGCGTCGGTCGTGTTGATGCGGGAGTAGAGCCTGCGGAACGACCCAGATGGACGGGAGTAGAGCCTGCGGAACGACCCAGATGGACGGGAGTAGAGCCTGCGGAACGACCCAGATGGACGGGAGTAGAGCCTGCGGAACGACCCAGATGGACGGGAGTAGAGCCTGCGGAACGACCCAGATGGACGGGAGTAGAGCCTGCGGAACGACCCAGATGGACGGGAGTAGAGCCTGCGGAACTGGGAGTTCAGGGTACGAATTCTCCGGTTTTGAGGAAGTTTTCGAGCACCGTTGTCGGGCCGTTCAGGTCCATTCCCTGATCGGCGACCCAGCTGTCGTCGAAGTAGGTGTCGGCGTACCGTTCTCCGCCGTCGCACAGCACTGTCACGACGCTGCCGTGGTTGCCGGCGGAGATCATGTCGGAGATGAGCCCGAAGGCACCCCACATGTTGGTTCCGGTCGATCCGCCGACACGCTTTCCAAGAACTGTGGATGTGTGTCTGGTGGCGGCGACGGATGCTGCGTCGGGTACGGCGATCATGCGATCGATGACTTGTCCGACGAAGGATGGTTCGATTCGTGTACGTCCGATTCCTTCGATGCGAGATGGTTTGTCGGTCTCGAAGTCGGCGCTTCCGCTTTCGTAGCCCCCGATGAAGGCGGAGTTCTCCGGGTCCACGACGGCCAATCGTGTGGCGTGTCGTCGGTATCGGATGTAGCGGCCGATGGTGGCGCTGGTGCCGCCGGTCCCTGCTCCTACGACGACCCAGGTGGGTATGGGTGACTCTTCGAGGGTGAGTTGGTCGAAGATGGATTCGGCGATGTTGTTGTTTCCGCGCCAGTCGGTTGCGCGTTCGGCGTGGGTGAACTGGTCCATGTAATGCGTGTTCGGTTCGGCGGTGAGTCGGTGCGCTTCGGTGTACATCGCGGCCGGGTCGTCGACGAAGTGGCATCGGCCGCCGTGGGTTTCGATGAGCGCAATTTTGGCGGGGCTGGTGCTGCGCGGCATGACGGCGACGAAGCGCAGGCCGAGTAGTCGCGCGAAGTATGCCTCACTGACTGCTGTCGATCCGGAGGATGCTTCGACGACGGTGGTGTTCTCGGTGACCCAACCGTTGCAGATCGAGTAGAGGAACAGTGAGCGGGCGAGCCGGTGCTTGAGGCTTCCGGTGATGTGCGTGGACTCGTCTTTGAGGTAGAGCTGGACGTTCCAGGCGGCCGGCAGTGGGTAGCGCAGGAGATGGGTGTCGGCGCTGCGTTGGGCGTCGGCGTCGATCAGTCGGACTGCGTTGTCGACCCATTCACGCGACGCCGAGTGATCGACGATGCGGGTCATCAACGGCCGTCTTCTCCGCGCAGCTTCGATTGCAGATCTGCACGCGCTTGCCTGCGTCCCTCGTCCACTCCGGCGATCGAGACGTTGACTCGTATGCGAAGCGACTTGAACAGCAGCAGGGACAGCGGCAGGGCGATCAGTACTCCGAACACCGCGGCGACGAGTATGGGCACCTCGACGCCGAAGATGAGCCCGATTCCGAAAATGGCGGCGGCGATGACGATGACGAGCAACAATCGTGCTCCGGTGTAAAGGGCCACGTCACGGATTAGCTGCCCCTTTGTTGCGGTGGGCGCGGGGGGCGTGTTGCTTTCGGTCACGACCCCAGGTTACCGCTCGGAAGAACGCTGTCTCGATGCCGCCTGACTTATCCGATTTGTCCATTACCTCCCCTTTACCAACTTTAGGTCAGTCGAGTACCTAGGGGTCTGGATGTAACCATGGGTCTCGTACACCACGCGTTCTCGACCGATCGGACGAGAACGCAGGTCCTCGCGGCCGGATCCCGATTGGGGATTCACACTCCACGAGGGCGGGTCTTGCTTCACCGAGGACCCCGTCAGGGTGAAGAAACACCAGCAGTACCGGACACATCAGCGATCGATCAAACGCGAGAATGCACGCAGGAGGACACGAGAAGATGAGCGCACCAACTCTGCACAAGGCTCAGGATTCACTGCTCACACCGGGGCAGGTAGCGGCGCTCTTTCATGTCGATCCGAAGACAGTGACCCGATGGGCACACGCAGGACGGCTCGGATCACTTCGGACGCCCGGCGGCCACCGCCGGTTCCGCGAGTCCGAGGTCATGGCTTTGCTGACATCGCTGACCACGGAAGCCGGACACCGGTAGCTCTCCGCTCGTACGGGAGGGTCGATTCTCAGGAAACTGCGAGCCGCGTGGGGTGCACATGGCACCCCCACGCGGCTACCCTCTTATGAGGAGGTGCGACATGATCTATCTTTTGGCGATGATCGGTTTGGTAGCAGTGATCGTTCTGTTCTGGAAGGCGTTCGGCCCGACGATGCAGGAACCCGCAGGCAAGGTGATCGGCCCTGACGACGACCCGGAATTTTTGTGGAAGATGAATCGAGATACTCGACGCTCGGGGACCGATGGTCACGATTCGGGGAAACAAGATCGACCAGAGTAACCAGCGAGACGGGTGAACCGTCCTAGCGCCTCTGTCTGCAGCCCGCTCCTCAGGAGCGGGCTGTTCTTGTTCGTTCTTCGGTGCGCGCTGCGTCCGGTCGAGTGATGGGGAAATCTGAGGCCACGGCAGCAGCCAATTCCAGCAGAGCCAACCGAGTCTTGGGCTTGAGCCGATCGAGGTCTATCTCCGCTCCCTCTTCGAGATGCGGGTCGAAGGGCACGAGCACGACTTGCCTGCATCGTTGCTCGAAATGTTCTACAACCTTCGTCAGATCGACTTTCCCCGCTCGCGGCCTCACCGCATTGACCACGGCTACCGAGGATCGAACGAGATCTCGGTGTCCGTGCGCGTCGAGCCAATCGAGGGTCGCCGACGCACTCCGAGCCCCGTCGACCGAGCTGGAACTGACCACAACCAGTGAATCGGAACCGGACAGGATGCTGTCCATGGCGGAGTGCATCAAACCGGTACCGCAATCGGTCAGGACGATGCTGTAGAACTTTTCGAGCAGATCGACAGCGCGATCGTAATCGCGGCCACTGAATGCTTCCGACACGGCAGGGTCGGAATCCGAGGCGAGCACCTCGAGCCTGAACTCGTTTTGCGAGGTGTATCCGCGTACGTCGCTGTAGCGATCCAAACTATCGATGTCGCGCAGCATGTTTCGCACCGTCGCCGGCGTTTCGACGGGCACTTTCTGACTCAGCGTCCCTCGATCGGGATTGGCGTCGACAGCGATGACACGGTCGCCCCTGATGCTCGCGAACATGGACCCGAGAGTCGCCGTCGTCGTGGTCTTTCCGACGCCTCCCTTGAGGCTGAGCACCGACACTCGGTAGCAGCCGACCAGTTGGCGGTCGACCTGTCGAATCAGGCGCAACTGTTTTTCGTCCCGCGGACTGTTGCCCAGGTTCACCCGCTTGCCCGACGCGGAATACAGCCACCGACGCCAACCCGATAGTGGCGCGGGACTGACCTGCTTCACCAGCAAAGCGTTGGTCAGATCGAGTGCGGACGAAGCGATTACCGGCGTCGGCAGCGAAGTCGGCGACGCAGTGGGTGGATACTGATCCTCGGCCGGCATCGGTACCGGCGTCGACCGGAAGCCTGTGTCGGGTGCAGCGTCGACCTGAGCCTCGGATGGGTCGAGCGGGGCCTCGGGTGCTGCTTCGGACGCTGCGGCGACCGGCGCTTCGGCGTCGTGAACCTCTGCAGCCGCAGGCTCAGGCTCACGGGTTGAATTATCCACCGGCGCGACGACCGAGGCTGCAACGACCGTGACCGTGGCGCCCGGGGGTGTGAGTGCCGGGGGTGTGAGTGCCGGAGGTGTGACTTCTGGAGGCGTGACTTCTGTTGGTGCAGCGATCGGCGAAGGCCGGTCCTCGTCCGGTTCTTCCGGCCGCACCGCCTGCCACGAACTCATCTGCCAATCGGCCATGAACTTGTCCCCCCACCGTTACCGAGACGGGTGACGCGCTCCCCAGCACGCCACCCCGGTCCTGCCAATATTTCAGGCGGACGTTACCAGCTAGTTCAGACCGGCATAGGAGTGCAGACCGGAGACCACCATGTTGATGATGAAGAGGTTGAACAACATGGTGACGAAACCACCGACGTTGATCCAGGCCGCGCGAGTGTTCCGCCACCCGGACGTTGCCCGTGCGTGCAGGTATGCGGCGTAGATGACCCAGGTGATGAAGGACATCGTTTCCTTGGGATCCCAGCCCCAGAAGCGGCCCCACGCTGCCTCTGCCCAGATCGCGCCGAGGATGACGCCTGCACCGAACAGCGGGAACGCCATGATCGTCGTCTTGTACGCGAGCCGGTCGAGCGATTGAGCGTCGGGCAGCTTGGCGGCGAATCTGCCGAGCGCGGTGCTCTTCTCCTCGCCTGCAGGCTGCTTGATGCGCAGCAGAAACAGCAGGCTCGCGACGCCGGAGACGAGCAGAATTCCACTGCCGACGCTGACGATGGTGACGTGGATCGGCAGCCAGTAGGAGCGCAGTGCAGGCACGACGGGTGCGGCGTCGGCGTAGAGCTTCGTGGCGGCGAGGAACATCAGAATGATGATCGGTGCCAGGACGAACACGAGCATCGGGCGCATCGCACGCTTCCGCAGCAACACGATCGACGTCAGGGTCGCAGCGGCGGTAGCCATGGTGACGAACTCGTACATATTGCCCAGCGGGAACCGGTGCGTTGCGAACCCGCGTAGGACGACCGCTGCCACATGCAGCACGAGTGCGAGGATCAGCAGCGCGTATCCCATGCCGGCCAGACGCTCGGACAGCGGCGGCTTCGGTGCGTCGGCAATCCGCCCCGGGCCGGTGGCCGTAGCGATGGGCGCGCCGGAGCCGACCAGTTCCTTGGAGTGGACCGCCGAGGCCTTCACCGAGGCGTACTGCGCAATGAGCAGGATGAATGCGAGTACGTAGATTGTGAATGAGGACTCGAAAGACCAGTCGCTGTACTGCGAGAGCGTCTCGTTAATCGGCATCGGTCAGTTCTCCTGGTCGTTCTTGGTGTTCACAGAGTTTGTGTCCACAGTTTTCACGTCGGCAATCAGACGCTCGCAGAGGTTGTCGAACTCCTCACCCCACCCGGCCTGATCGGTACGAGCCAACCCGCCAAGTTCTACTACAGTACGTCGTGGGTCAGCATCCGCAAGGAGTCGGACCCACACTCGGCGCCTCTTGATCACCAGCGAGACCAGCAGTCCGCTCATCATCGTCAGCGCGAAAACGAGCACCCAGGTCTGCGCCGGATCGTGCGACACCTGCAGATTCACGAACTCTTCTGCACCGTCGAATCGGACCGTCGTGCCGTCGGACAGCGTCGACGCTTCACCTGGCTTAAGGTTGATTCGGTCCTGCTTGACGAGCCTGCCTTGGTTGATCATCTCCTGGTTCAGCGTGAACAGTGACTGCGGAAGTCCGGTATCGAGTCCGGTGTCACCCTTGTAGATGTCGATGGCGACGGCGGGGTCGGTCATCGCCGGGAAGCTGGAGGAGAGCAGTTTGTCGTGGAAGAACGCAGTCGGCGCGAACAGGCCCTCGATCGCGATCTGGTTCTTGCGACGGTCCTCTGCGTCGGGGTAGAGCCCGCCCGGTGGGTCGATGCGCATGACGCCGCTGGAGAGGAAGGTCGTGGCGTCGGTCGGTTGCCACTGGATGGTCTCGGTGCGGGTTTCGCCGTTCGGGAAGGTCACCGTGAATGTCGGTGCGTATCCGTGGCCTTGCAGGTACACACGGTCCCCTGCCACCCGTAGCGGATGGTTGACCTGCAGAACATCGGATTTCCAGACGTTGTTCGCGAGGTCCTCCCCTGCCTGGTACTCGATGTTGGACGTGAACTGCTCGGCCTGACCGTTCTCGAGATAGTCGGCTTTGAAGTCCTCGACCCTGACGCACAGTGGTTCGAGTCCGGTGCCGTCGACGAGGTTGCCTGCGCGGAAACTGTCGTAAATTGCCGGTGAGGTGCTACAGATCCCCGGACCGTCGTTGGCGATGACCACGACGTTGCCTTCGTATCCGAACAGCTTGCCCAACGCGATTGCGGCGAGGAGAAGGACGAGCGAGATATGGAAGACGAGGTTGCCGAACTCTCGGAGGTATCCCTTCTCCGCAGACAGCGTCACCTCCCCGTTGCTTTCACGCTTCTCCACGCGCCAGCCGCGAAACTGTGCCTGCACGATTGCTGCGGTGTCCTCGGGTGAACCGTCGGCGACGTACCGGCGATGGTGAGGTAGTCGCGACAGGTTCCGGGGGGCCCGAACAGGCCTGGTGCGCAAAGCTTTTCCGTGCTCTATACAGCGCGGAAGGATGCAGCCGATGAGTGAGACGAACAGCAGCACGTAAATGGCGGTGAACCAGAAACTGCTGAAGACATCGAAGAGTTCGAGTCGGTCCATCAGCGGGCCGAGCGTCGGGCGGGCGGCGATGTACTCGTCGACCTTGCCTGCGTTGAGGCTGCGTTGGGGAACCAGTGCACCGGGAATCGCCGCGAAGGCCAGCAGGAAGAGCAGTACGAGCGCCGTCCGCATGCTCGTCAGACCACGCCAGATGTTGCGGGCGCCGGCGAGGACGCGTCGTGTCGGGGATTGGTGCCGTGGTGCCTGCTCCGGTCGGGTGTCGAGATCGGTCATATCGGCAACACCACGTCCGATACGAAGCCGTCGCGGACCCAACCGACGAATACGTCCCATGCGCCAGTCACGAGGGCAATTCCTACTGCTATCAACATGATTCCGCCGAATACCTGTATCTGTCGTGAATGGGTACGGAGCCAGCCGACTCCGCGAAGTGCGCTGACCGATCCGAAGGCAAGGATGACGAACGGCAATCCGAGGCCGAGGCAGTACGCGATGATGAGTATTACTCCGCGTGCCGCCGTCGCCCCTTCGGTCCCCGCCGCGAGCGAGATGACGCCCGCGAGGGTCGGTCCGAGGCACGGGGTCCATCCCAATGCGAACACGCCACCGAGCAGTGGTGCGCCGACGAGACTGCCGACTCGGCGCGGCTCGAATCGGACGTCGCGCTGCAGGGCAGGCACGAGGCCGACGAACACCAACCCCATTGCGATGGTGACGACTCCACCTATTCGCATCAGCAGTTCCCGATTGACTGCCAGTACCGAGATCGCGCCGAAGACCGTTGCCGTCGCCAATACGAAAACCACGGTGAAGCCGAGGACGAACAGCCCTGCCGCACCGGCGACTCGCATTCGAGTTCGAGTCCGCACCTTCGTCGTCGCAGCTTCCGTCGCGGTCACCGCCGGAGCGTCTGCGCCGACTACCCCCGCGAGATACGAGAGATATCCGGGCACCAGCGGAACCACGCACGGCGACGCGAACGAGACGAGACCGGCGAGCACGCAGACGCCGAAGGCGAGGACGAGCGGACCCGTCGACGCCGTCGCCTGAAACGTCTCACCGATGCCCGCCAAGTGGACCGTGTCACTCACTGTTGCTCGGGCCCCTCACCTGCGACCCGTTCGACGACGGGTTGCAGGTCCTCGGCGAGCAGTTCACGTAGGAAGACTGCTGCAACGCGGTGCTTCTTGTCGAGCACGATCGTGGTGGGAACCACCGAGGTCGGTATGCCGCCGAGAGCGGTGAGTGTGCGCATCGGGGGGTCGTAGATCGACGAGTAGGTCACCTTGTTGTCGATGACGAAGTCCTGCGCCTTGTCCTGGGCGTTGTCACGGACGTTGATACCGAGGAATTCGACGCCGAGATCCTTGGTGTTCTCGTAGACCTCTTCGAGATCGTCGGCCTCACCACGACACGGGCCGCACCACTGCCCCCAGACATTGATCACGACGGCTTTGCCCTCGTAATCGGACAACGACGTCGTATCGCCTTCGGTCATCAGGTCGGGCCCGGACAACGTTCCGATCGTTCCGCGCTCGGACGGCGGATCGTAGTAGATCTCGGTCTTACCACCGGGCGAGACGAAGTCGAAGGTACCGCCGGTGGCGACCGCGTCGGTGCCGGTAGCGCAGGCGCCGAGCAGTACCACGACGGAGATGCCGGCAGATGCGGCAGCGAGAAATCTACGCACCGGTGATCCTGGGATCGCTGGCACCGCCGGGCTCGGAGTAGACGATGTCCACGAGGGTGTCGCCCTCGTAGACGAGGGAGGTGAGCGAGGCGAGGCCGCACTGACGGTGCCGCGGGTCGTGCCAGAGGCGTTCTCCCTGTAGGAATCGCCGCAGTGTCCACACCGGCAACTGATGACTGACGACGACGGCTTCGTGGCCCACCGCGGCGACACGGGCGGCTCCGACCGCGGCGAGCATGCGGTGTGCGATCTGTAGGTACGGCTCGCCCCACGACGGGGTGAACGGGTTACGCAGCTTCCACCAGTGGCGCGGACGGCTCAGGGCGCCGTCACCGACGGCGACGCGAAGGCCCTCGAAGTCGTTTCCTGCTTCGATGAGGTTCTCGTCCTCCCCCACGGTGAGGCCGTGCGCCGCCGCGATCGGAGTCGCAGTTTCCTGTGCGCGTTGGAGCGGCGATGCGACGACGAGCGCAATGTCGTGTCCGGCAAGAGCATTGGCGACGGCAGTGGCTTGGGCCTGGCCCGTGACCGATAGCCGGAATCCGGGGAGGCGTCCGTACAGAATGCCCCTCGGATTGTGCACTTCACCGTGACGCAGGACATGGACGATGGTCCTGCTGGCCTGGTGCGGGTGCGTGGCGTCGTTCGTGGTGGGCGCGTCGGTCACTTGGAGGTTCCAGCTTCTGCTTGGGCTGCTGCACGAGCGGCGGCGGGTAGAGCGTCGGCGATGATCGAGAAGGCGTGCTCGTCCAGGGCTGCGGAGACGAACCAGGCTTCGAATGCGCTCGGCGGCGGATAGACGCCGCGGGAGAGCAGGCCGTGGAAGAAGGCCGGGTAACGCCAGGTCTCGGCTGCTTTGGCACCTGCGTAGTCGGTGACGGGTCCGTCGGAGAAGAACACGCTCACCATAGTGCCCGCGAACTGCACATGATGACGGACACCTGCTGCGGTGAGGGCATCACCGAGGAGTCCGCCGAGCTGCTTGGAGTTTTTTTCGAGCTTCTCGTAGACCGCTGCATCGGCCAGGCGCAGGCTGGCCAGTCCGGCAGCGACGGCAACCGGGTTACCGGACAAGGTGCCCGCTTGGTAGACCGGGCCTGCTGGGGCGAGGTAGGCCATGATGTCGGCGCGACCACCGAATGCAGCAGCGGGGAGCCCGCCGCTCATGACCTTGCCGAAGGTGTAGAGATCACCGGCGACGCCGTCGATGCCGTACCAACCGGCGGCGCTGACGCGGAATCCCGTCATCACTTCGTCCATGATCAGCAGCGCACCGTTGTCGGTGGCGATGCGACGCAGACCCTCGTTGAAGCCGGTGACCGGCGGGACTGCGCCCATGTTGCCTGCGGCGGCCTCGGTGATGATGCAGGCGAACTCGCCTGGATTCTCGGCGAACGCGGCCTCGACGGCGGCGAGGTCGTTGTACGGAACCACGATGGTGTCGCCCGCCTGCGCACCCGTCACTCCCGGCGACGTCGGCAGCCCGAGGGTCGCGAGACCCGAGCCTGCGTCGGCGAGCAGCGCATCGACATGACCGTGATAACACCCGGAGAACTTGAGGATCTTGGTGCGTCCAGTGAAACCGCGCGCGAGGCGGACCGCGCTCATCGTGGCCTCTGTGCCGGAATTCACAAGCCGAACCTGCTCCACCGGGCCCACACGGCCGATGATTTCCTCCGCGAGCTCGATTTCCCGCTCGGTCGGCGCACCGAACGACAGGCCCGTCGCTGCTGCCTTCTGGACCGCTTCGACCACGACCGGATGGGCGTGTCCGTGGATCATCGGGCCCCACGAGGAGATCAGGTCGACGTAGGACTTTCCATCGGCGTCGATCATCGTGTATCCGCTGGCCTCGGCGATGAACCGTGGGGTTCCACCTACCGATTGGAAGGCGCGAACCGGGGAGTTCACTCCACCAGGAATCACCGCGCTCGCGCGCTCGAAGAGTCGGGCCGAAACAGGGGCATCGTCGCCGGTCGGAACAGTCACGAACTCCAGTGTCCCAGGTTTACCCGTTTCGCCAACTACAGGGCGTAATAATTCACCGATCGCTGCCGAGTTCGGCTCGATACGCTTGAAGCCTGTCGGCGAGCAGAATGGGCTGCGACAGAGCCACCAAGTGCCCACCGGGCATCTCGTCGAGGTCCATCCCGAGCCGTTCGGCTACGACTCTTCGCTGAAACTCGATCGGAAAGAAACGGTCCTCCGCGCCTTGCAGGAAACGCGTCTGTACATCGGGCCACTGCGTCGACGGGTACGGAAGGACGAACGGGCCGTCGGATTGTTCGGGAGCACCACGCCGCATGGCCTCGGCAGTGACCTCCGGGGGAACGTCGTGAAAGAAGACGTCGGCGACGAGATCCTCGGTGTCGATCGAACGGCCCTCACGCTGTGCCTGTTCGGCTCGCGCCTGCGCTGAGCCCGTCGACTCCCACCACCGGCCCGGTGACTCGCCGGGCTTCGGCGTCATCGCGTTGAGCAGGACGATCATCGAGACTTCTGTTCTCTGCGCGACGAGGGGTGCGGTGAAGCCGCCCAACGATTGCGCAACGAGAACGTCGGTACCGACGCCACCCATCGCAGCAAGGACTGCGTCGGTGTACTCGACCAGACCAGCGTCCGGGTCACCGGCCGGAAGGGTCACCGCGACGACGTCGTAGCCGCGCCGTACCAGCTCCGCCTCCAACAAATGCCAGTACCAGCCGTCGCCGCCCGCACCTGGAATCAAGACGAAATCGTGCATCGACTTCTCCTGCCGTTTGCGGAGATATTTTAGTGGCTGACGACGCTACGCGGGGTGTAGCGACGACAAAACCCGCCCGCCGAAGTTCCGCTCTCATTAGGAGAAGAAACTTCGGCGGGCGGGCAGTAGAGAGCTATAGCTGAACTTTACGGTGCGCGGTGCTCGCCACCACGCGGGTCGTTCGGCAGGTGCTCGTCACCACGAACAGCACTGCCCTGGTTGCCTACGACGCCGTCCGGACGCACGTTGCCGTCGCGAACTCCCTCGTCGTGAACCTCACCCTCATGGCGACCGGTTTCGTGATGTCCGGTGTCGTCATGGGCGGTGTCATGGTGGACGGTGTCATGGTGGGCGGTGTCATGACGGCCGGTTTGAGTGGCATTCGGGGCAACCATCTTCTCGGCGGATGCTTTGTCGACACTGCCCGACTTGCTGGTGCCGGTCTTGGTGTTCACATCCGGATCGATCTTGTTGGCGCGGGCGTACTCTGCATCCAATTCGTCCCGGGAGGTTGCAGCATCACCCTGGTGGGTTTCGGCCTGCAAAGACAAACGGCGAGCTTCGGCGGCCTTGGCCTCGGCATCGGCCTGCGAGCGGCGCGCTTTCGCGGCGCTCTCGTCGGCAATCGCCTGGCGCTCCTCGACCTGCACGGATTTTTCAGCAGCCTTCTCACGGATACGCTCGGCTTCCACGCGTCGGCCGGACTTTTGCTTCCGGGCGAGTGCCAATGCAATCGCAATGATGAGCAGTACTACTACAACAGCAATCACTATCCATACTGCAGTGTTCATGTCTAGCCCCCAACTGTAGGTGTGGCGGATTGGGTACCCGCCGCTGCCGGCAATAAACGAAAAGTCCGGTTTTTCTCCCCGTTCTCGGTTTCCACCAGCAGCGTAGTAGTCGCGATCGTCACCGAAACAGAATGTCTTCGATCCCGTCGAACCATGACGGCGCTGCTGCGGTGAATTCGGGCGCACTCAGCTTGCCCGCGCCTTCCGGTAGGCAGCCCAGCAATGCCGTCGACGTCACCTCGGGCAGCTCGTCGAGGTTCGTAACGGCCGCTGTATCGGGCGCGCACGGCCATGACCCGATCACCAAGCCTGCGCACCACACACCGGCAGTTTCCAGCGCGGACACGGTGAGAGCGGAATGATTGAGCGTTCCCAACCCGGCACCGCAGACGACGAGGACCGGAGCACCTACTCTGCGGGCGAGGTCGACGAGCGTGAAGCCGTCGGTTCCCAGGCGTACGAGCAGCCCGCCCGCCCCCTCGACGAGCACCACGTCCGCGTCGAGGGCGCGCACGGCACCGCAGACGTCTTCGAGTCGAAGTAGAGGCATCGAGCTGCGCCGAGCCGCGACGTCGGGTGCCAAGGGTTCGGGGTAGCGGGCCAGTTCCAATAGATTGTCGACACCGGTGAGTCGAGAAATTTCCTCGAGGTCGCCCGGCTCGCCGGGTGCGACACCGGTCTGTGCGGGTTTACATACCGCCACAGAGCGTCCCGACGCGCGTACTGTCGCCGCCAGCGCGGCGGTGACGACGGTCTTGCCGACGTCGGTGGACGTTCCGGTGACGAAGAGAACGCTCACAGTAGTGATCGGTTCAGCACGGATCCCAGGACTTCGCGAACGACGGTGAGATCGCCCTCGGTCAGCGTGGCCCGTGCGGTGAGACGCAACCGCGAGGTGCCCTCGGGGACCGACGGTGGACGAAAGCAGCCGACGTGCACGCCTTGTCGGCGGGCGTACTGCGCGGCTTCATAGGCTTCGATCGCATCCCCGAGCACGACCGACACGACGGCCGATTCCGGTTCCGTCACTCCGACGATGTCGGCCAAATCCTGCGCCCGCTCGCGCACTGCGACTGCACGCGCAGGTTCGCGGACGAGCACCGCGAGAGCGGCTCGAGCTGCCGCGACGGCAGCCGGTGCGAGAGCGGTGTCGAAGATGAACGGCCTGGCGACGTCGACGAGGTGCTCCCGCACTGCGGGCGGGCCCAGAACCACCCCTCCTTGAGATGCGAGCGCTTTGGACAGCGTCGCGGTGATGACCAGGTCCGGCAGGCCGTGGAGACCGAGTTCGTGCACCAGCCCGCGTCCGCCGGCTCCCCGAACACCGAGGCCGTGGGCTTCGTCGACGATCATCAGAGCGGAGTACTTGCGGCACAGTGCATGTAGTTCGGTCAGCGGTGCGAGATCACCGTCGGCGCTGAACACCGAGTCGGTGACCAGGAGTGCTCGCTCTTCCTGCCTCGTCTGCAGCGTCCGCTCCACGGTGCCGAGGTTCGCTCGGTCGAATACCTCGATTCGAGCGCGCGAGAGCCTGCAGGCATCGACGAGCGACGCGTGCGAGGCCGAGTCGGACATCACGAGTGCGCCTCGGCCCGAAAGTGCCGATACCACAGCAAGATTCGCGGTATACCCCGAGGAGAACACCAGGCCCGATTGCGCGCCGACGAAGGCTGCGAGTTCGGATTCGAGCTCACAGTGCAGCGTCGTCGTCCCGGTGACAAGTCTCGATCCGGTCGAGCCGGTGCCCCAGTCACGCACGGCAGCGCAGGATGCGTCGACAACTTCGGGGTGGCGAACCAGGCCGAGGTAGTCGTTCGACGCGAGATCGATGACCGAGTCGTCCTGACGGCGCGCGTTCGGCGTCCGATGCAACCCAAGCGTTCGGCGGGTGTTCGCCGCTTCGGTCAGCCAGTCGAGTGTGCTCACCCGAGACACCATACTTGAACAGCGTTCAAGTCGCTGAGGCGATAGCCACCATTGCCGTCGCGATGCGCTCCACGTCCTGCTTTTCGCACACGTACGGCGGCATGGCATAGACCAGCCTGCCGAACGGACGAAGCCACACACCGTGAGCCACAGCTGTATCCGTCGCGAGTTGCATATCGACGGGTTCTCTCATCTCGATCACCCCGATCCCGCCTCGCACTCGGACGTCCACAACTCCGGTTAGCGCCTGCGCCGGCGCCAAACCCGAGCGCAGACCCGATTCGATTGCAGCCACCTCCGCACGCCAGTCTCGGGCGAGAAGTAGCTCGACGGCCGCAACCGCGACCGCGCACGCCAACGGATTCGCCATGAACGTCGGGCCGTGCATCAAGCCGCCTGCCTCCCCTGCACTGATGACCTCCGCGACCTCCGAAGTACACAGGGTGGCTGCCAGAGTCATGTACCCGCCGGTCAACGCCTTCCCGACGCACATGACGTCCGGGGCGACACCGGCATGTTCGGCCGCGAAGAGGGCGCCGGTTCGACCGAAACCAGTGGCGATCTCATCGAACACCAGCAAGACATCGTGGTCGTCGGCCATCCGCCGCAACTCGGCGAGGTAGCGCGGATCATGGAACCTCATCCCGCCTGCACCCTGCACTACCGGTTCGACGACTATCGCCGCAATATCGCCTGCGTTGCTCGCGAGAATCTTCTCGAACAGTGCGACGTAGTCAGGATCGAATTCACTCGGAGGAACGGGGGCGAAGATCTGGGCGTTGAGCACGTCGGTCCACAGCGTGTGCATCCCACCGTCGGGATCACAAATGCTCATCGGCGCGAACGTGTCTCCGTGATAGCCGCCACGCCAGGTCAACAATCTGCTCTTGCGGGGCAGACCGCGACTGCGCCAGAACTGAATACACATCTTGACCGCGACCTCGACCGAGACCGACCCGGAATCGGCGAAGAAGACCTTGTCGAGGCCATCCGGGGTGATCGACACCAGAAGTTCCGCGAGCCGAGCGGCCGGTTCGTGGGTAAGTCCGCCGAACATGACGTGACTCATCTTGCCCAGCTGGTCCCGCACCGCTGCGTCGAGCACCGGATGACGATATCCGTGCACGGCCGCCCACCAAGAGCTCATGCCGTCGACCAGCTCGCGGCCGTCGCTCAGTCGCAACCGGACGCCGGCTGCACTCTCCACGACAAGTGGTGCGGTCGAGGCGGGAAAGCCGCCGTACGGGTGCCAGACGTGCGCGGCATCGGTTCGCAGAATCTGTGAGGTATCGATGCGCCGACACTAAAGGATCGATAAATGCTGGAGGTTCTGCGGTGCGATCGAAATTATCTGTGGCCTTCCTGACCCTTCAGTCCCGGCTCGGCGGCCGAGAGGTTACCGTCGAGTATGGCAACCACTTCCGATCACCTTCGCAACACCTTGGACGGCCGCTGGCGTGATGTGAAGAACGAGGCCCGTAGGCAACTCGTTCGAGACGAGTTCCGTCCGCACTACACCCCGAACACCGTGATCGCCCGCACCAAAGCTTTGGAACAAATGAAGCTACTTGCTCGAAACGGCGTAGCCGAAGACGGTTTCAAGAAGGAACACGGCGGCGGCGGAGACGTCGGCGGGGCCGTGACGATGATCGAGATGCTCGCCATGTCGGACCTTTCACTGATGGTCAAAGCCGGAGTGCAATGGGGACTGTTCGGTGGAGCCATCGAAAACCTCGGCACCGAACGCCATCACGAGGCCTACGTGCGGCGCCTCATCGACCTCGATCTTCTCGGCTGTTTTGCGATGACGGAGACCGGCCACGGCAGCGACGTGCAGGCGCTGGAGACCACCGCGACGTACGATGCCGAAACCGACGAATTCGTCGTGCACTCCCCCACGCCGTCCTCACGCAAGGACTACATCGGCGGCGCAGCCGAAACTGCCACCGTTGCAGCAGTATTCGCGCAGTTGATCACCGCTGGACCGGGCGAGGAGCCGGAAGGACACGGAGTCCACTGCTTCTTCGTTCCGTTGCGCGACTCCGAAGGCGCGGACCTCCCCGGAGTTACGACCAGCGACTGCCAGTACAAGGGCGGACTCCCCGGAGTCGACAACGGGCGCATCATGTTCGACCACGTCCGCATTCCGCGCGACAATCTCCTCAACAAGTACGCCGACGTCGCCGCGGACGGCACGTACTCCTCACCTATCGAGAATTCGAGTCGACGCTTCTTCACGATGCTCGGCACGTTGATTCGTGGTCGCGTCACCGTCGGTGGCAGCGCGGCCGCCGCTGCTCGCGTCGCCCTGGATATCGCGACGCAATATGCCCTGCAGCGCAGGCAGTTCACGGCACCGGATTCCGAAGAAGAAGTCCTTATCATGGACTATCTGGTGCATCAGCGCCGACTGTTCCCACTGATCGCGAAGTCCTATGCGTTGCAATTCGCTCAGAACGAGCTCGTGGCAAAGATGCACGAGCTTCAGACGAGTGACGACCCGGATCCAGAGGAGCAGCGCGAGCTGGAGTCCCGCGCAGCAGGGTTGAAAGCGGCCAACACCTGGCATGCGACCACCGCAATTCAGGAAGCACGCGAAGCCTGCGGCGGCGCAGGCTATCTGGCCGAGAACCGGCTCATCTCGCTCAAAGCGGACACCGATGTGTTCACCACGTTCGAAGGTGACAACCACGTGTTGACGCAGCTGGTCGCTAAGCAGCTACTCACCGCCTATGCCGACGATGTGAAGAGCATGAGCCCGGTCGAGTGGGTTCGCTTCGCCGCGGAGTTCGCCGGCGATCGCGTGATCAAACGCACTGCCGCACAGACGATCATCCAGACCATCCTCGACTCCCGCCAGGACAACGAGGAAGAGGGATCGCTGTTCAATCGCGGCACTCAGATAGGCATGTTCGAGGATCGCGAGAACTATCTACTGTCGACGGTCGCACGGCGCCTGCAGAAGAACTCGAAGGAAATGAGCGCGTTCGACGCCTTCAACTCCGTCCAGGACCACGTGTTGCACGCAGCACGCGCACACATCGATCGGATCGTTCTCGAAGCGTTCTGCGCCGGCATCGACTCGTGTGAGGACGAAGCAGCCAAAGAGATTCTCGAGCAGGTGTGCGATATCTATGCACTCTCCGTCATCGAGGAGGACAAAGCCTGGTTCGTCGAGCACCGCTATCTCTCGACGGAGCGATCGAAGGCCGTCACCCGCGGGATCAACGAGCGGTGCCGCTCGCTGCGTCCGCATGCACTCGAGCTGGTCGAGGGCTTCGGCGTGCCGGAAGAACTCCTCGGCGCCGCCATGCTCGGTCATCCGGGCGCGGGAAGCGACGAGGAGTCCGCAGATCATCCGAGCAAGGCTCACGCAGTCTGACGCCGCCATAAGTTGGGGACCATCGCCGGTTTTGCGCGATGGTCCCCCGTGCGTCTTCGGGGAGAGATGGGCATCATCGAGGAGATATGCGCAGCACCTTGTCATCCGAGCCGTTGTCGGTGGTAACCAGAAGCGAACCATCGGACAGGCCCGTGACCGAGCGGAGCCTGCCGTACTCGTTCTCGAGCGCAACGGCATGCCGAGCGACCCCGGTACCGTCGTCCGTCAGCTTCAGAAAAACCAGCTTCTGGCCCTGTTGACTCGAGACGACAGCTGCGCCGTTCCACTCACCCCACGCTGCGCCATCGGCGAATGCCAGCCCTGGCGTCGCAATCGTCGGTGATCCGGAACTCCAGACCGCAGCGCGTGCACCCGGCACGCGATCGGGGTCGGTCATCTCCACCGACTCGTCGTAGATTCCCGGCTCGCGATCCGGCTTGTATCCGTAGTTCCCGGCGGGAACCAAGAGGTTCAGTTCATCGTCCCGGCTCGTGCCCTGCTCCACCTCGTACAGTCTGTCGGTGCCGGGCGCGAATGCCAGGCCCTGCACGTTGCGATGTCCGAGTGTGTACACGCGGTCGGGTGCGTCTGCGGCGGGTGAGCCGTCGGCATCTATGTGAAGTACTTTGCCGCCCAGTGAAGTTCGATCCTGCGGGACAGTCGGGCTCGCAGTGTCCCCAGTTCCCACGAACAGCGAACCATCTTCTGCAGCCAGGATTCGGCAACCGCCATGACGGCCGTTGCCCGCGACCGGGATACCGTCGAGAACGGTCGCGACCCTCGTCAATTCAGTCCAGGCCGCGTCCACGGACCAACGAACGACGGCGATGCGGTTCCCTTCCGAGTCGCTCTTCCCAAGGACGCCTTGGCAGGTGTACAACGTTCTGGACGAGGAAAAATCCGGTGCCAGTTCGATTCCCATCAAACCGGTTTCACCCTCGGCATAGAGATCGCCGAGATCGGCCTCGAGGTCTGCCACCGATCCGTCCGCACGCTCGACGATAAATCGACCCGACCGTTCGCCGGTCAGGATTGCGCCGTCCGGTGCCGCCACCACATCCCATGGCCTGCTCAGGCCGTCCAGTTCGGTTGTCACATCCAGCGCAGGTGCCCCGCTGTCATCCCGGGCAACCGATCCGGACGAACAGGCCAGAGTCATCGTCATGATCGAGACGAAAATTCCGGAACCGGACAGCAGCTTGTTCATCGCATTGCGCCGGATTCTCTGCCCACGCGGCGATTCGTTTTCGGATCCACGATCAGGTGCCGTTCACTCATCGGGAAACGAGTGTGTATCCCGCTTCGGTGACCGCGGAAGCGATGGCAGCCGCGTCGATGTCCTGATCGCTCGTGACGACAACTTCACCGCTGGCGACGTCGACGTCCACGCCGGTCACGCCTTCCAGTTCGGATATCTCCTCGGAAACCGATGCGGCGCAGTGCTGGCAGGTCATTCCCTCGACGATGTATTCGTTCTGCACTTGTTCACCTTTCTGGACAGGGAATCAGGATCGGACGAGTCGCGCGATCGCGTCGGACGCTTCTTTGACCTTGGCGTCTGCCTCGGGGCCACCTTTGCGTGCCGCCTCGACGACGCACCCTGCGAGGTGCGCGTCGAGCAGTTTCAACGATACCGACTGCAACGCTTTCGTCGCCGCAGACACCTGAGTGAGTACGTCGATGCAGTAGCGATCCTCCGTCACCATCCGCGAAATGCCCGCAACCTGTCCCTCGATACGCCTGAGTCTCTTCAGTAGGTCGTCTTGTTCAGTGGAATAGCTGCTCATAGCCCGATGATACCCCTACCGGGTATGTGAAGGTGGCTGGATGAGTCGTCGAACGCCATCGATCAGCAACAACCCTGCGACGACGACACCCGCCGCACCCAGCGCGATCCAAGGTCCGGCATAACGGGTGGAGACATACTCGGGCTCACCGTTGCCTGCCGCAGCGAACACCGTCTCGGTCACACCAGCGTTCCAACACAGGATCGCAAGAGCCACGAACACCACCGCGGCGACGATCTCGGCGATGGCGAGTCCCCGGATCACGAGTACTCGATTCGCGCATGTTCGAGCGCTGCCCGCAGTCCATCGTCGTCTTTGGCCCATGCCTGCACGAGAGCC
The DNA here is from genome assembly GCF_004795915.1 of Rhodococcus sp. PAMC28707. NCBI lineage: Bacteria > Bacillati > Actinomycetota > Actinomycetes > Mycobacteriales > Nocardiaceae > Rhodococcus > Rhodococcus sp. PAMC28707. The sequence goes on along the minus strand of NZ_CP039253.1, from coordinate 3,034,336 downwards.
CCACCTTTCACCCGGAGACCTATCGCGGTGCGTCGACGCGGCACCGAATGCAATTCACCGAGCACTCGCGCTGTCTCCCACTCCTTCGGTTCGTAGTCGCCATCGGAGTAGTCGATCGGAGGCAGCACCTCGTCTATTTCCGAGATGTCGAGAGTCTCGGTCCCCTGCCGTAATTGCTGAGGCGTCACCGCGACGCTGACATGCCTACGCGCGGCACTGACCTGTACGTAGGTGAATCCGACCAGGATGAGCGCAAACAGCGCCAGAGCGAACCAATGCATAACGGGGCCGGTCAGGAGTTCGATCATCAACACCAGTACACAGAACAGTGGCCCCCACAGCAGCGCCCGCCAGCGAGCGCCTTCCTCGCCGAACAGCAATTCCATGTCCGGCAACGACGAACCGAACTCGCGTCCACGTACCACTGTGCAAGCCCCCCAGGGTCGGAGGCGTCAGCTACTGACGACAGCGGGCAGGACGATCGCGATCGCCGCAAGGATGCCCATGGTCACTACGAGGCCGATCAAGAGCAACTCCATCCACATGCTGTGATCCACACGCTCGGTGCGATCGACAGGAGGCGTTTGCCTGGCCTCGGTCCGAACCTGCATACGACTCCCCTGACCGCCGACTGTGATGGCTGTCACGCTAGCCCAGGCGGCCACGGAAGACAAAACCACAGGTCAACCCGCACTGAATCCGAGCGCCATGATGAAAACCGCGACCGATACTGCCAGCAGCAAACCGAGAAGCGCCCAGGGCTTACCGCGCTCCTGCTCGACCTCGCGAACTTCCGGTTGCGTCATGTGGGATCCGATCACTCGAGGATGATACCGAGTGATGCTATTCACACAAACAGAGAGGGGCGCAAGTGACACGCCGACAGTCACTTCTTGCGTGAAGCGAGAAAATACTCGGTGGACTCCTTGCGATGCATCAGATAGATCGCACCGGCTGCGAGGACACCCTGCGCGATGCCCGCAACCGCCATCGACAGCGCCAATGCACCGTCGGCCGAACCGAGTCCGAACAGCTGAGGCAAGGCAAGAACCACTGTCACCGTCCCGATCATCGTCAGGACCATCCGTGCCCACATCCGACCGAGCCGCATCTTGTTCACCCAGAACAAGAACAGCGCTCCGAAACCCACTCCGAGGAAGACCATGAAGACGAGCGCCGCGGTCAGGTAACTCTCCGCCGACTCCGCGGTCAACGGCATGGACGGTTGCTGGAGCGCGACATCGTCGACGAGTTGCTGCGCGAAGATCGACTTGTCGCCGTAGACGACAACGAGCGTCATCAGCAACTCGAGCATGCCCAAGAGGGCTACCCCCCACCACAGATGCCGCGAAGTCTCGACGTCCACCGGCGCGGGTCGTTGGGCGGACTCGAGCGGCAGGGCATCGAACGACGGAATCTTCATCGACGGCGGGCCGTGTTCGGCCTCCCAGCGTTCCCAGTCCGGCTGTGGCCGGGGACTATCGCCTCCGGGCTGCGATGGATCGGTCATCTCTCACCATGCCCGGTCATAGCCACCCAGCTGCTTCCGTCGCCCAATAGGTCAACACCACATCGGCGCCGGCCCGTCGAATGCTGGTCAGGGACTCCAGTATTGCCGCGTCGCGATCGATCCAACCGTTCTGCGCGGCCGCGGTGATCATCGAGTACTCACCCGAAATCTGATATGCGGCAACGGGAACCGGAGAAATATTGGCAATGTCTCGCAGAATATCGAGATACGACATGGCTGGTTTGACCATCACCATGTCCGCCCCCTCCGCCAAGTCGAGCTCGACTTCATGGGCAGCTTCGCGGCGATTGGCCGAATCCTGTTGGTAAGTACGCCTATCACCCTGCAGCGAAGACCCGACTGCCTCCCGGAAAGGACCGTAGAAAGCTGACGCGTACTTGGCCGAATAAGCGAGCTGGCCGACCGCGTCGTGGCCTGCCGCATCCAGACCTTCCCGAATTGCGGCCACCTGCCCGTCCATCATGCCGCTCGGACCCAATAGATGCGCACCGGCATCTGCCTGCGACAGAGCCATCTCGACGTACCGTGCCAGCGTCGCATCGTTGTCCACAACGCCGTCGGCGGTCAGTACGCCGCAGTGTCCATGGTCGGTGAATTCGTCCAGACACGTGTCCGCCATGAGCACAGTCGAGTCACCGAGATCGGCCTTCAGGCGCCGAAGTCCGCGATTGAGGATTCCGTCGGGATCACTTGCTCCGGAACCCTCCGCATCCTTGTCCTCGGGGCGCGGCACGCCGAACAGCATCAGACCACCTACGCCCGCCGCCACGGCCTCTTCAGCCGCAGCGCTCAGTGAGTCGAGCGTGTGCTGAAAGACACCGGGCATCGAAGAAATCTCTCGCGGCTCACTGCGCCCGTCCGCCACGAACATCGGCAGCACCAGATGCCTCGCTTGCAAAGACGTTTCGGCCACCAACCGGCGCAACGCCGGAGTCCGGCGCAGTCGGCGGGGGCGGTCTACGGGAAACAACTGTACGGGCCCTCCTTCGTAGTGCAGTTGCGTGGAAACAGCTCTACCAGAGCTATTTCCACGCAGCGTGGTCGTCAGCGCCTGCGACTCTTCTTACGCGGGGGCGGCAATGCACCTTCGGCACGCAGACGCGCAGCATGCTCGGCAAGTGCCTCGATGAGCGGACCGACCTGCGCGGTCTCCGGCTGAACGTCGACCCGCAGACCGAACTCGACAGCAGTCTCTGCCGTCTTCGGACCGATGCACGCAACGAGCGTGCGTGCGTGCGGCTTCCCAGCGATACCGACGAGATTTCTAACAGTCGAACTCGACGTGAAGCACACCGCGTCGAACCCTCCGGTCTTGATCATCTCGCGTGTCTCGGCGGCAGGCGGCGCAGCGCGCACGGTTCGGTAGGCAGTGACATCGTCGATCTCCCACCCGCGCTCACGAAGCCCTTCGGCAACCGTTTCGGTAGCGATATCGGCACGCGGCAACAGAACCCGATTGACCGGGTCGAATACCTCGTCGTACGGCGGGAAGTCCTCGAGGAGACCGAGGGAAGACTGCTCGCCCGACGGCAGCAGTTCGGGGTTGATACCGAACGACCGAACCTTCTCCGCCGTCGCTTCTCCGACGCACGCGATCTTCACACCCGAAAATGCACGGGCATCGAGACCGAACTCTTCGAACTTCTCCCACACGGCGCGAACCGCATTGGTCGAGGTGAAGACGACCCACTGGTACCTGCCGTCGACGAGTCCCTTGACCGAGCGCTCCATCTGAGCGGGGCTACGCGGAGGTTCGACGGCAATGGTCGGAACCTCGATCGGGATAGCACCGTGCGTCACGAGACGATCGCTCATCTCGCCTGCCTGATCCTTGGTGCGTGGCACTAGAACGGTCCAGCCGTACAGTGCGCGAGACTCCCACCAGGACATCTTGTTTCGACCCGAAACGACCTTGCCTACCGTGACGACGAGCGAACCTACGAGCTCACTGCCTGCATCGTTCAACGTGGCGAGAGTGGCCTCTACGGTGCGCTGCTGACGAGTCGTGCCCCGGACCGTGATGGCCGCGGGTGTCTGCGGAGCGAGCCCGTGTTCGACGAGTGCACTGGCCGTCTCGGCCAGGTGCCCCGACGTCGCGTGCAGTACGAGCGGCCCGGGTGCGGCAGCAAGTGCCGCCCAGTCGACCTCGCCTCGGACGTCGGCCTCGGTGTGTCCGGAACCCAACGCCATTCCGGCGTAGCTCGGCACCGCTGAACCAGACGGCAGTCCGGGAAGAACCTCGAACTGAACCTGTGTACGTGCGACGGCGTTGACCTCGGCAATGACCGAGTCGGTGGTCAACGGATCCCCGGACACCAGACGCACGACATCGTGGCCGTTCTTCGCCTCGGCCAGAAGGGTTTTGGCGACCTCGGCCGGCTCACCGAGTGCCGGTCGGACATCGACTCCGGTCTCGCCGGTTTCAGGGTCGCGCGGAAGATCGTGACCGACGAGCGCGATAACGCCCTTGTCGACATCGGGATCGGTGAACGCGAGTTCGGCGGAGCCGAGTACTTCGCGGGCTCGGACCGTCAGCAGAGCTGGGTCACCCGGCCCCGATCCCACGAACAGGATCCGTCCGTTGGCATTCTTGCGGACTGGGCTCATCGGTTGTTCTCCAGTGCTTTCTTGTGTGGGTATTGCAGTTCGATCGAGGTTGCGGGGCCCCGCTTCGGGATCAACCGTGCAGTGGCGATGGATTCGCCGCGGACCGGGGGCCGAGGGGCCCTGAGTTTGGCGCGTCCGCAAACCGGTGTGGTGATCGAGCTAGACATGGGAGGTTCCCCCGGAATGCGCAGAGGAAGTAGCTGCCGGCTCGGTTATGTCGACCAGCCTGCGGGCGCCGAGATCGAGCATCTCGCGGGCCAGGTCGCGGCCCAACTCCTCTGCATTGTCGGTGGCACCGACGATCGACGCGCGAATGGAATCGCTGCCGTCGAGGGCGGCCACGCAGGCACGCAGTGACAATTCTTCGAATACCCGGCCGCTCTCGTCGATGGACTCGACGATGTCGGCGATGGCACCCACCGGAGCCGAGCATCCTGCTTCCAGCTCGGCCAGCAGACCACGTTCGGCGGCAACGCAGGTTCGCGTGTTCATGTCGTCGAGCGTGCGAATCGCCTCGATGAGGTCAGTATCGGCGATCCTGCATTCGACGGCCAATGCACCCTGCGCCGGAGCAGAGATCATCTGCACCGGATCGAGTGCTTCGGTGATGACCTCGAGCCTGCCGATCCGAGCGAGTCCGGCCCGTGCCACGACGACGGCGTCGAGTTCTCCGGACGCCACCTTCCCGATTCGAGTGTCGAGGTTGCCCCGCAGGGGCCTGACATCGAGACCCTGGCCGAGTGCACGCAACTGCGCTGCACGACGCGGCGCAGACGTCCCGACGGTTGCTCCCACGGGTAGCTCGCCGAGTACCAGGCCGTCACGAGCGACCAGCGCGTCGCGCGGATCTTCCCGCTCGGGGATCGCAGCAATGACGAATCTTTCGTCGGGAGCGGTAGGCAGGTCCTTGTAGGAGTGCACTGCGATGTCGACCTTGCCGTCGGTGAGAGCCTCACGCAACGCCGCAGTGAACACGCCTACTCCGATGGTCTGTACCGGAGCGGCCGACATATCACCGGCAGTTTTGATGATCACGAGTTCTGCATCGAGACCTGCTGCGATCAACCCACGCCGAACTGTGTCGGCTTGGGTCGTTGCGAGCAGGCTTCCTCGTGTTCCGATTCTTACGACGGTCACCGCTGTGGTCCCTTCTTGCCGTCGATCCGGCTGGCAGTGAAATCGTCCACGAGTTCCATTCCATTGATCTCGATCGGGCTGGCGACAGCGTCGACCGTTCCCGGGCTCAGTTCGAACAACTCCCGCAGCGCTGCTGCATAGGAGTCGCCGCCAGGGGTGGTGGCTAGTTGCTTGACGCGGACAGTGGGCGAATGCAGGAGCTTGTCCACGACGCGTCGCACTGTCCGGGCAACCTCGTCGCGCTGCGGCGAGTCCAGGCTGGGCAGTCGCGAATCGAGTCGCATGAGTTCTGCTTCGACGACCTCGGCGGCGCGCTGGCGTAGCGCCGTCACTGTCGGCGTCACCTCGGCGAGCCGTTGACCGGCGAGGTATCCGGAGAGTTCGGCGGAGACGATCTCTCGCGCGGCCGCAGCATCGGAAGATGCCGCGCCTGCCGCCGGGTCCCGTTGCAGGGACTCCATATCGAACACGTTGACGCCCGGTAGCCCAGCAACCGCGGGGTCGACGTCGCGGGGCAGCCCGAGGTCGCAGATGGCGAGAAGTCGCCCTGGATCTCGCTGAGCAAGCGCGAGGTGTGCATCCGCGAGCGAAACGACAGCACCGACCGCGCCCGTACAGGTGACCAGCACGTCGCCGTTCGACAGGGCAGCGGGGAGTTCGTCGAAGTCCATCGACGACGCGGACACACCGGCGGACATTGCAGTTTCAGCGAGGTGCTCGGCACGTTCGCGGGTGCGGTTGACCACGATCAGGCGACCGATTCCGGCACGTCCGAGATGTGCTACCGACAGTCCGCCCATGGCGCCGGCGCCCACCACTACCGCAGTCTTTCCTGCGAGGCTCCCACCGAACATCGCCGCTGCACGCTCGATCGCCACCGAGACGACGGATGCGCCGGCGGAATCGATTCCGGTCTCCGAGTGAACGCGCTTGCCGACGCGCAGCGCCTGCTGCGCGAGTTCGTGGAGCACTCGACCGGAAGCCTGCTGGTTGTCCGAGGCCGCGTATGCAGCACGGATCTGTCCCAGAATCTGTTGTTCGCCGATGACCATCGAATCGAGGCCACTGGCGACGGCGAAGAGATGCTCGACGGCTGCTTCGCTGTATCGAACGTAGGCGTGCTGGGTCAGTTCTTGCACTTCCAGACCGGAGTGTTCGGCAAGCACTTCGCCGACTGCGGTCAGAGCGCCGTGGAAAGCGTCGACAACGGCGTAGATCTCGACGCGGTTGCACGTCGAGACGACCATGACTTCGGAGATGCTCCCGGTAGCCATGAGCTTGTCGGTAATTTTCGGCCGATCCGTATCGGTGACAGCGACACGTTCGAGAACTGCGACGGGAGCGCTACGGTGCGAAATCCCGACGAGAAGGACACTCACGGTGCAATCACCGATCCGTTTCTTGTCGAACTGCTAGGGCTGATGGCTCCGGGTAGTGAGCCGGGCGGCACTCGTGGTCCTCGGCTACGTCCGAGGCGCGGATTTCCGGACAGACTCGGTGATCCATGAGCTGCCTCGTTCCGCGAACTGTTGAAAGACAGAACCTGCATCTCCACTGCCAGATCGACTCGACGCACCTCGACACTATCCGGGACGTCGAGCATCACCGGGGAAAAGCTGAGGATGCACTCCACACCGCCCGCGACGAATGCGGAAGCAACAGTCTGAGCGGCCGCGTCGGGGGTGGCGATCACACCGATCGTCGCTTCGAGTTCGCGGCACGACTGTTCCAACAGGTCCACATGTCGGACTTCGAGTCCATCGATATCGGTGCCGACTCTCTTCGCATCCCGATCGAAAAGTCCGACCATCGAGAATCCGCGACGGCCGAAGCCGCCGTAACGCGCAAGTGCCTCACCGAGGTTCCCGACACCGACGAGGACAACTTTGTGTCCGCGATCGAGACCGAGTGCGCTCTCGATCTTCGCCCGCAGGTGCATGACGCCGTAACCGACTCCACGCACACCGTTCGGGCCGAGGAAGGAGAGATCCTTGCGCAGTTTTGCCGAGCCGACACCCGCGGCGTTGGCCAGTTCCTCGCTCGATACGATGATCACTCCGTCATCGGCAAGAATTCCGAGGACCCGCAAGTAGGCCGCTAAACGCGTCACCGTAGCCTGTGGAATAACGCGTTCGACCCCAGCAGACCGTTCCACGGTCGCCGGTACAGCCGGGCGTTCTTCGGTCACGTTCATGGCTCCTCGTCCGAACGGCAGCAATGCCGGTCCTCACGCTGATCCTGATACATCCAGATCACGACTCTTTCGAGCATTGATATTGTTCGCACCACGGTAACCGCTTGTGAACGAATGAACAAAGTCGCTGGATCCGTGCTAGAGGGGCCCTCACCTGCAAAGCGAGAGCAATCGCACGTTCTTAGGGTGCCCTGGTGGCCGTCAGATCCGCTCGCAGTCGTGGCTCGTCGACCTCCCAGTAGCTGTGTTCGCGCCCGTCGAGCAGCACCACGGGAACACGGTCTCCGTACTCCGCTCGCAGGTCAGGGTCCGTGGCCGCTGCCTGGTCCACATCGACCGCCGAGGGAACGATTCCGAAATCAGCACACACGGCAGTCAACTTCTCGAACACGACGACACAGGTGTGACAACCGACGCGGGTGAGAAGAACCACGGAAGATTCATTGGAGCTCATGCTCCTACTGTCTCACCGCCCGATGCAGAGACGAAGCTCACAGGCACCCCGGGGCGCCACGGGGGTGGATCGCGCCCGCACGTACGCGCTCGCCCACCGTGACACGGACTAGGGTTATGGCAGTGCTCGAGCAGGGAGGTGCGCAAGAAGATGACCGACGGAAACCCGAAAACGCCTGACATCAGCAGCGAAGATTCCGGCGATTCACAAACGCAGATGTCGGATTCACACGATTCGACAGCGCACGAGTCCGAGGTAGTAGACGGGGCCGAAGTAGTTCGTGCGGACGCGATAGTGCCGGACTTACCGATATCGGAGGTGCCGGACGCAGTCATGGTCGACACCCGGCAGCCCGCCGCCGACAAGCGACGGAAACGTCGATTCCGCAGTCCACTCGGCGCTACCGACGCGCAGGTCCGAGCCAACGTCGCCGGAGAGGCGAGCGCCGATGCGGCACTCGCGCTCCAGCTCGACAGCGATGGCTCGGTGCCACTCGACCTGACCGCCGCTGCGTTCTTCGACGTCGACAACACGATGGTGCAGGGCGCGTCGATCATTCACTTCGCCCGCGGTCTGGCCTCCAGGAAGTACTTCACCAGCGGCGATCTGGCCCAGTTCGCCTGGCAGCAGGTGAAATTCAGAGTCAGCGGCAAGGAGAACAGCGACGACGTCGCCAGTGGCCGAGAAAAAGCCTTGTCCTTCATCACCGGAAGATCGACCGCCGAACTGACTCGCCTGGGCGAGGAAATCTACGACGAGATGATTGCCGACAAGATTTGGCCGGGCACCGCCGCACTTGCACAGATGCACCTGGATGCAGGTCAGCAGGTCTGGCTGGTCACCGCGACACCACTGGAGTTGGCTCAGATCATCGCCAAACGACTCGGCCTCACCGGTGCACTCGGAACCGTCGCCGAAAGCAAGGACGGAATCTTCACCGGCCTGTTGGTCGGAGATATTCTGCACGGACTCGGCAAAGCTCACGCCGTTCGTACACTCGCCGTACGCGAGGGTTTGAACCTCAAACGTTGCACCGCGTACTCCGACAGCCACAACGACGTTCCCATGCTCTCGCTTGTCGGCACGGCCGTCGCCGTCAATCCAGACGCAGACCTGCGGGAAGTGGCCAAGAACCGAGGCTGGGAGATCCGAGATTTCCGGACGGGGCGTAAGGCCGCGAGGATCGGAGTCCCGACGGCCCTTGCCATCGGTGCCGTCGGCGGCGGGCTCGCTGCCGTGCTCGGTCGCCGTCGGGCTGCCTGACCAGCTCGACTTCAAGACGTCACAGACTGAGTTGCATCAGCGTCAGGTCGAGCCACCGGTCGAATTTGACCCCCACTTCGGGGAGCTGTCCGACGGTGACGAAGCCAAATTTGTCGTGCAACGCGATCGAGGTGGTGTTCCCACTTTCGATTCCAGCGACCATGGCGTGGATTCCTGCGGTCCGGGCGCGCGCTATCAACTCCGCTAGCAGGGCGCTGGCAATGCCCCGACGGTGAAAAGCTTTGTCGACGTAGACCGAGTGCTCGACCGTCAGCCGGTACCCACTTTTCGGACGCCACTGCCCGTACGACGCGTACCCCGCGATGAACCCGTCGACGACGGCCGTCAGGACGGGAAATCCAGCCCTGAGACGGCCGTCGAACCAGGTGATTCTTTCGTCGAGCCCTACTTCGGTCTCGTCCCAGATCGCCGTCGTGGTGGCGATGGCGTCGTTGTGAATGGCGAGTATCGAAGGCAGGTCTTCGGTGATGGTGTCTCGGATCAGCACCGCGAGGACCTTACAGAGCTACCCGAGGAAGACGTTGCGACGCTTGGCGAGAAGTCGATAGAGCGTGTGCTGGATCGTTTCGCGAACGTGGTCGGTCAACTCGAAGAGCACCATCGGATCGTCCGAAGCGTGGGCTTCGTAGGAGTCGGTGTAGATCGGCTTACCGAACTCGATGTACCACTTCGACGGCAGCGGGATGAGACCGAGTGGGCCGAAGTGCGGAAAGAGTGGCGTGACCGGAAAGTACGGCATACCCATCAGCCGAGCGAGGGTGGTGAGGTCGCCGATTTTCGGGTAGATCTCTTCCGACCCCACGATCGAGCACGGGATGATCGGGGCCCCCGTACGCAGGGCGGCCGATACGAAACCGCCGCGGCCGAACCGTTGCAACTTGTAGCGCTCGCTGAACGGCTTGCCGATTCCCTTGAAGCCCTCGGGGAAGACCGCCGCCACCTCCCCCATGCGCAGCAGTCGCTCGGCGTCGGGGTTGCAGGCGAGCGTGTGTCCCGCTTTGCGTGCAATCGATCCGACCCCGGGCATCTCGAATGCCATGTCAGCTGCCAACATTCGCAGCGGTCGGTGCGCTGGATGGTGATCACGCACGGCGACGGAGGTCATCAACGCATCGATCGGGATGACGCCGGCGTGATTGGCGACAACGAGTGCACCGCCGTCGTTCGGAATGTTCTCGATGCCCTTGACCTCGACGCGGAACCATTTGTCGAACAATGGCCGCAGCAGCGGAAGCCATACGGCATCGGCGAAGTGGGGGTCGTACCCGAATTCGTCGATCTGGTAGTCCCCGGCGAGCCGACGTCGCAGGAACTCGGCGGTTCCGGCAATCTGGCCCACCAATTTTTCTCTGATCGCGTCGATGGGCACGGACACCGGAGCTGTTGTCACCGGCGGTGCGGCGAGGGTCGGAGTGATGAGTGGTGTGGGAGGCCGGACCTCGGTGTACGAGGACGGGTGGCGGCTGCGACTTCGTTCCACCCGGCTTTGGTCTGTGTTTCTCGCGGACGCCGTTCTACCGGACCCACCGCCGTGCAGCGGAATTACCTTCGCCACGTCGCTCACCTCCTTCGTCCCGGACTCGCGACGGTCAGTACCTTCGTCGACACTGCTGCACCTGCACCGACGATCGACAACAAGTGTTTCTCGGCGGCATCGACCCACTCGGTTTTGAGGACCGGACGCAGTGCTGCGCCGCGAACGAAGTCGTCGAATGCCTGCACGGTTGTCCACCGCGGTTCGAAACCGAGGTCGGATCTCATACGGGTCGTGTCGAGCCCGCAGCCGAAATGGAAATAGTCGAGTTGTTCGGTGGTGAACTCGCGCATCATGCCACCCATCAGTGCTCGACCGACGCTGTTGAACAACGCGAACGGCACGGGCGCTTCGATACGACCCGCCCGCCGGATAGCCTGAGAGAACATGATCGTTCCGTCGGCTCCGACGTTGAATGTGCCTGCCGGTCCGCCGATCGTGGCTCGCTCGAGTGCAGCCAAGGCGTCTTCTTCGTGCAGCAATTGCATGCGTGCATCCCGGCCGAGAATACTCGGGATGATCGGTGACGTCATGTACTGCGAGATGGTCCCGTTGAGCCGTGGCCCGATCAGCGGTGCCATCCTCAAAATCGACACAGCGACGTCCGGACGGCGGCGGCCGAGCCCGCGGACGTAGCCCTCGATGTCGATGGTGTCCCGAGCGTAGGCGCCCTGCGGCGGACGCCGGGCACTCATCTCCTCGGTGAAATTGACCGGGTCCTTGGCACTGCACCCATAGACGGACGAGGAAGACCGCAGAACCACCTTGCGCACAGTCGGTGAGTTCTGGCAGACGGCGAAGAGTTGCATCGCCCCGATGACATTGAGATCCTTCATGGTCGCTCGACCGCCGGAACGGGGCGGTTTGGCAATGGTGGCGGCATGGACAACCGTGTCCACGCCCGCGCTGCGGACGATCTTGCCGATGAGCGGATTGCGGATGTCGGCGCGCACGAACTCGGCGCGGCCCATCTTGCGCAGCAGGTCTTTGCTCGGTGAGCGCGTATCGACAGCGATGACACGTTCGATCGATGGATTCTGCGCGAGCCGAGTAACGAGGTAACCCCCGAGAAAACGGCTTACACCGGTCACGAGGACCACTTTCGGCGCCACGACGCCTCGATCGTTCGAGTTCACACACACCCCCAGGATTCGTGCCGCAACAAGCAGCCTACTGGAATCCAGCGAAGATGTGAGAGTACGAGAAATGGCACCCTGTGCAGGAAGAATGCAGATCCGGACAAGAGTGCTTTTCAGGACTCCCGACGTCGAAAACTGGGTGGCTCACCGAACAAAAAAGGCCCGACACCATAAGGTGACGGGCCCCTTTCGAGGAACTCTACTTACCGAGTTTCCTGCGCTGAACTCGGGTACGACGAAGCAACTTGCGGTGCTTCTTCTTCGACATGCGCTTGCGACGCTTCTTGATCACTGAACCCATGGCGGGTGTTCCTCACGTTCTTGTCTACGTTTTCGCGCACGCGAAGTTGCGTACGCCTACCTGGCATCCTCGAACCCCTTGCGGAGTTGTCGATCCCCAAGCTGGCGCTCGGGCGCTGCAGAAGCCAGAGCCCGATGCAACAACAGCGACTGGCACGACGAGTGTAGATCTTACCGGTGCAGACATTCATCTGCGAAACCGGCCCGACTTCACCCGAAAGTGCGAGCGCTACTCAGCCCGCATCGAAGTACGAGGTCTCGAGGTAATCATGCACAGCTTTCGCGTGCACACGAAACGATCGACCCACCCGTACTGCGGGCAACTCTCCGCCGTGTACCAGTCGGTACACAGTCATTTTGGACACCCTCATCAGTGACGCCACTTCGGCGACTGTGAGGAACTGTGTTCCAGCAAAAGCTGGTTGGCCATCCAGGGACGAACCCTTGGAGGGCTTGCTTATAGGCGTCATTGATCCACTTACCTCCGGCACGTCTCGCGCGGCAGGCTTCCCCTCCTGCCGAACAGACACGCACGTGCTATTGATGAGCTTAGCGGGACCAATGGGGTTACTGCGACGGGTGTGGGCAATCGAATCCCTATTCAGCTGTGATGCCCATCTCAGTGGATCTGCGCTTCGCGGCCCCCAAAGCGTTGAAAAACGCTGCTCGGAGGCCATTTGTTTCCAATTCACGCACTGCCGCGGCCGTCGTTCCGCCAGGAGAAGTCACCCCGTAACGAAGCTCCGTTGCGGACTCTTCGGACCGATCGAGCATCACCGCGGACCCCACCATCGTCTGAACGACGAGAGAAGTGGACACATCGCGGGCCAATCCGAGGCCGACACCCGCGTCGATCATCGCCTCGGCGACGAGGAAGAAGTACGCCGGCCCGGATCCCGAAACAGCCGTGACGGCGTCGAGCTGAGACTCTTTCACCGTCACCACCTTGCCGACCGAGGACAGCACAGTCCGTACGAGTGCGAGGTGCTCGGACTTCGCGTGTCGCCCCGGGGCCAGCGCGCTCATGCCTTCGCCCACGAGCATCGGCGTATTCGGCATCACCCGGATGACCGGGAAGCCTGCTGGAAGCTTGGATTCGAACTTCGAAGTCGGCACCCCGGCGACGAGTGAGACGATCAATTGTTCGCGTTCGCCGTCCAGGTCGATCTTGGCGACCTCGGTCAGCGCGGCATCCACATCGCCAGGCTTGACCGCCAGCACGATGACATCGGCGTTCTCCGACGCCTCGGCGATCGACGCCGTCAGGATCCCGAACGCCGAGGCCAACTCGCGGGCTCGGGCCTCGAACTTCTCCGCTACCACCAGGTCGCGGACAGGGTGCCCGGACTCCAGCAGCCCAGCGATCAGTGCCTCGCCTATGCGACCGCCGCCGATTACAGCAATTCTCGTCATGGCCGCAACTCTAGAGGCGACCTCACCGTGCCTAGCGCGGGACCATCGCCAGCTGCCTACTCTGCACGACCACGGCGCCGGTCGAGTCCAACACCAGATGATCTTCTTCGAACCACGTAGCGCCGATCACGGTGCTGCTCGCAGCTACCCGCAACCAGCCAGGAGCGGGTCGACAACGAAGGTAGGACGTCAACTGCACGGTGGGAGCCCAGCCGAACAGTCCGCGGTTCATCGTCACTGGTGCGCAGATGTCACCGGTCATGTGTGCGAACAGGACTGCGGTGTCGGGATCGGCTTCGTCGCCCGGACGGGGCCGGACCCACATACGAATCTCTGATTCGCCCTGTTTACCGGTAAGAAAGTGTGCCGATGTCGGGTCGATTCGCATATCGCACCCCTGCGCCAGGTGCACTACCGACGCCATCGGATGTTCCCCGCCGACCGCGTCGGCATCTGCAGGAGGTTCGATCGGCATCGACGCGAGCGCCGAGGGCACTTCGTGTCGCGGTGAATCGGTGTCCGGGCGCCCCAGAGTGACGACGGCCCGCACCGCCACCCGGCCGGCCTGAGACATTTCGACGTCGACGCTCGATACTTGCTTGCCACGCTTGCGCACGATCGTCGTCAGATCCACTCGCCCGGGGTCGGGCGCATTCAGGTAGCTGACGCTCACGGCGAGAGGTTGCGCTTGCGCGTCGTCGAGCTGAGCTTTCGCGGCTGCCGAACAGGTGGCGAGCATCGTGCCACCGTGCACCTTGGGTCCGATGGTCCAGATGGGGTCGATCACTGCTGCGAAGGAGCCCTCGACGTCGGTGCGAGTGAGGGTCGTCAGTGCTGTGGCCGAACGAAAGGGGCTGGGTTCGGTCATCGGTCGAGCCTTTCGATGGGGTGAGGTCATGGAGGGGTGGAGATCTTTTGTGCAAGGTGTTGGTGTGTGAGGCGGCGCAGGGCGGTGATCACGGGCTCGTAGATGGCGGTTCCCAATACCGCGTACTCGACGGCAGCAGCGGTGGATTCAATCGGCATCATCGCCAGCTCGGCTTCGGCGATCCCCCGAAGGTGTGTGCCGTACGCCGTGAGGCGCTGGTCCGTCATGGGAATGCCGACGTCCTCGGCGGCCTGCAGTGCCCGTTCCAGCTGCGCTACCGCGACGAAGCAAGGGTCGTAGATCTGACCGAGCTTAGCCAACACGGCTTCGGCACGCGGATACTCCGCGCACACGTGGTCGATCACTGGCGGTAGTTCGGCGATCGCATTGCCCAATGTCTCGTAGAGAGATTCTGCGGGGTGTTCGATCAGCTCCAGCACGTTACGGATTCTGTCGATGGGCAATCCAGCTCCGGCCAGAGCTTTGATCAGCGAAAGCCTTTCGAGGTGATCGTCCCCGTACGTCGACTGGGTGGCACTGGTGGATTTCCCCGGCATCAGAAGGCCCTCGAGGAGGTAGTACTTGATCGTCGCGAGTGGCACGCCAGATCTGGCGACGAGCTCGGATGAGCGCACCGGTGCTCCCTCGACGTTCCAATGGGACGCTTCGACCATTTGGATAGCCGTAGTATCCAGGAAACTTTACCTCACCGTGGGAGCCGAACTACCCGAGATACCGCCGTGCGAAGGCCAAGGCCTGCCCGAGCATCGACGCTCGTTCGGGCAGCGTGCGCGCGTTCTGCGTATTGATCTCGATGACGGCCTGCCCGCGAAAACCGCGACGAACCAACTCCGTGCACACCTCGGCGCACGGTTGTTCGCCGTGCCCGGGAATGAGATGCTCGTCGACCGACGCGCCCCTACCATCGGCCAGATGAAGATGCGCCAGGCCCGCACCCATGCGATCCATCATCTCGAACGCATCGGTCCCGGCAGTTGCCGTATGTGACAGATCCAGCGTGTAGTGCGCGTGCCCGGAATCAGTCGGGTCGTAGGACGGCGCGAACGCCGATAGCGCAGCACCAGGGCCGCCACGCTTGCGAAGTCTCGCCGCAGATCCTTCCTTGCGCCCGAACAACCTGTCCGCCCGCATCGGGAACATGTTCTCGACGGCGACCACGACGTCCGAACCCATCTCGAGGTCCGCCACCTGATCAGCGAATCCGTCGGCGTACTTCCGCTGCCACCGAAACGGCGGATGCACCACGACTGTAGAGGCACCCAATTTCTCTGCAGCCTGCACCGAACGTTCAAGTTTTGCGGCCGGGTCGGCGCCCCAGACTCGTTGGGAAATCAGCAGGCAAGGGGCATGGATGGCTTGCACCGGAATCGAATACTTACGAGAGAGCGATGCAACGGCGTCGACTTCCTGGCTCACCGATTCGGCCCACACCATCAGCTCGATGCCGTCGTAGCCGAGCTCTGCCGCATAGCGAAACGCCGCTTCGGTGTTTTGCGGATACACCGAAGCTGTGGACAATCCGACTGCTACCAAACCTTTCGGCGCCACTGTCAACTCAGCCCGTACTCAATTGGAAAGCCAGCGGTCCCAATGTCACGAACACCCCGACCGCTATGGCTATCACCATGCTGAGCAAATCGTCGGTTCGACGCAGAATTCGCACCACGGCTACCAACCCGACGATGACGAGAACTGCCAATATCAGGGCAACCCACGGCAGCATGTCCCAGAGCTTCTCGAAGCCCTTGAACAAGAGTGCGCCCACCACGATTGCGACGGCGCCCTGACCTGCGAGTGCGAGCCACTGCTTGGCAGCGTTCTTCTTGTCGGATCGTTCCTTCGAGGCGTCCGCGGCCTCCGTCGCGAGGTCATCTTCGGGGACTACCTGGTCCTTCTCAACCTTCTCGACGACCGGTCCGACCTTCTTGTCGACCGGTCGAACCTTGACGGCATCGGTCACCTCGGTCACAGCGTCGTCGGGCTTCGATGCTGCGCGCCGCTCGAACGCTCTTCCGAGCTTCGGCTTCGCATCCGGTGTCGGTGCTGCAGCGGGCGACGCCGCCGTCTTCTTTTCAGCTTCCGGTGATTTCTTTTCGACCGACTTCTTTTCAGCTGCCACGACCGGGTTCAGTGGCGTCCTGGGCCGGACCGGGTCGGAGAGTTGCGGTCGCGACTGCGCTGGCATCGCGGCTGTGCTGGGCTGATCGGCCGCACGCGGCCGAGCCTGCGACGGCTCGTCGACCGCGACGGTCTTCGGAACAGCATCTGCTTCGATGCGTGAGAACCGGCTGCGTTGAACGAAGCCTGAAGTGCGGGAACTGCGCTCGACCGGTTCAGCTTCCTGGTTCGGCTTCCCTACTGTTTCTTGACGCGACACTGTTTCTTGACGCGACACTGTTTCTTGGCGCGACACTGTTTCTTGACGCGACACTGGTGCTTGACGCGAACGGACCGGCACCGGTCGCTGAGTGGCCGCCGACTCGTAAGGCCGACGCTCGTTCTCGTCGTGAGCTTGATTGAGCAGATCGGCTGCAGCTGTCGTCGATCCCGACAACAGTTCCGGCTCCTGCTGCCTGCGAGTCGATTGCTGAAACTGAGGCTTGGGCGTCGGCTGCGGTGACGGCAGGGCGGCACGCGGAGGTTCGACGACCGGCGCTTCGGCAGAGACCGGTTCGTCGCGCACGACGGGAATTTCCCCGGTCAACTCGGCGACGGAGATACCGCCCTTGACGCCTCGACGGCGGCGTCCACCCGAATTGAGGTTCGACTTCTGACCGTTCCGCGCGAGTAGCTCGGCAACGGAGATCTGCCCGGTGTCCTCCGGATTTGCGTTGTTGCTCGTCATTTCGAACTCACTACCGGATCGCCGGTCGTTTCGGTGTCCAGCTTCCGCACAATCAAACCTTCCCTCAGCGCCCTCGGACGGATTTCGATCGGGTCGATCGACAGTGCTCGCATGCTCGCCTCCGCTACCAAAGCTCCTGACACCGACTGTGGTGACCGATCGACACCGACGCATCCCCATCCTGCACGGTCCGCGCCCGGCCTTCGGACCAACGATCGAAACGTCCTCGACGTTCCCACCGTACGGTCCGCCTCGCCCGCAGCCGGTAAATCCGTCGGCAGTTCCGATTCGAGCCCACCCCGCAGAACGTCGAAGCGTTCGCTTGCGGGAAGTTCAGGATCGGGGAAGCCACCGACAATCTCATCCATCACCGATGGATGTGTGGTGTTGCTTCCGACGTCGAGCACCCCTAATCGCACATGACCACGGTACTGGGTCTACCGTCCTCTCTTGTGACACCAGGTAGTGGGCAGCAGACTTTTGCTGCAGAAGTTGATCTGGATTTTCCTCGCGAATGGGTGGAATTTCCCGATCCCGACAACGCCGAGCACATCATTGCGGCCGATCTGACATGGCTTCTGTCCAACTGGACGTGTGTATTCGGTACTCCTGCCTGTCAGGGCACGGTTGCCGGTCGCCCGGACGACGGTTGTTGCTCACATGGCGCCTTCCTGTCCGATGACGACGACAAGCGCAAGCTCGACGAGTCCGTGAAGTTGCTCACGCCGGAAGACTGGCAACTGATGGACAAGGGGCTCGGGAAGAAGGGTTACGTCGAACTCGACGACCTCGACGACGAGCAATCGCTGCGCACACGTCGGTACAAGGGTGCGTGCATTTTCCAGAACCGCCCCGGATTCGCCGGCGGCATCGGCTGCGCGCTGCACTCGATGGCCCTACGCAAAGGCATCGAGCCGCTCGAGGTCAAACCCGACGTGTGCTGGCAACTGCCTATCCGCCGCACGCAGGATTGGATCACCCGGCCAGACGGCACCGAGATCCTCAAGACGACCATCGGCGAATACGACCGTCGCGGATGGGGCGAGGGCGGTCACGACCTTTCCTGGTACTGCTCCGGCTCTCCCGATGCGCACGTCGGAGAGAAGCAGGTTTTCGAGTCGTACAAGCCCGAACTGACCGAGATGCTCGGAAAGCCCGCGTACGACGAGTTGGCGTCGCTGTGCAAGCGTCGTCGAGGATTGGGCCTCATCGCGGTCCACCCGGCAACCCGCGAGGCACAGCGGACCAAGTAGTCCCAGGCGAGTGGAAATGCTCCGCGGACAAGCACTTCCACTCGTCTACGACAGGGTCGTCTAGCCCTCGAGTTTGTAACCCAACCCGCGCACGGTGACGAGGCGTTCAGGTTTGGCCGGATCTTGCTCGATCTTCGATCGCAGCCGCTTCACATGCACATCAAGGGTTTTGGTGTCGCCGACGTAGTCCGCACCCCACACCCGATCGATCAACTGACCGCGGGTGAGTACCCGCCCGGAGTTGCGCAGCAAATATTCGAGCAAGTCGAATTCCTTGAGCGGCAACGTGATCTGCTCGGTGTTCACCAGCACTACGTGCCGTTCGACGTCCATGCGAACCGGCCCCGCTTCCAGCACGCCGGTGTCGACGATGCCGTCCAGCTCGGCATCGTTGCCCCGACGCAACACCGCGCGGATACGTGCGATCAACTCTCTGGCGGAGTAAGGCTTGGTGACGTAGTCGTCCGCGCCGAGTTCGAGCCCGACCACCTTGTCGATCTCACTGTCACGCGCGGTCACCATGATGACGGGAACACCTGAACGCGAACGCAGTTGCTTGCAGACGTCCGTTCCGCTCATGCCGGGAAGCATCAGGTCGAGGAGCACGATGTCCGCGCCTGCCCGATCGAATTCTGCGAGCGCCGAAGGGCCGTCTACGGCGACGGTGACCTCGAAACCCTCTTTCCGGAGAATGAAGGCCAAAGGTTCGGCCAACGATTCCTCGTCCTCGACGATAAGCACGTTGGTCACTGTGTCTCTCTTTCTGTCGACGCAGGGTCGTCTTCTTCGAAGTAAGCCGGGATCTGCAGGGTGAAGGTGGATCCGGTGCCGAGCTTGCTCCACAACGAAAGACTGCCGTTGTGGTTGGCTGCGACGTGTTTGGCGATCGCCAGACCGAGGCCGGTGCCGCCGGTGGCTCTCGAACGCGCTTTGTCGACACGGAAGAATCGCTCGAAGACCCGCTCCTGGTCTTCCTTGGCGATGCCGATTCCCCGATCCGTAACCGCAAACGCAACATTCGAGCCACGAAGACCTCGACTCACCGAGACCGGTGAGCCATCGGGCGAATATGCGATCGCGTTCTGAATCAGGTTGGCGAGGGCCGTCACGAGTAGCGCCTGGTCCCCCAGCACTTCGAGGCCGCTCGGGTGGTCCGTGGTGACGCTGAGTCCGGCGTTCTCCGATGCGAGCTTCGACCGATCGAGGGCTTGGTTGACGACGGTATCGACATCCACGACGTCGAGGTCGGGGAGCCTTTCGGCGCCCTGCAGGCGAGAGAGTGCGATCAGCTCGCTCACCATGCTGCCCAGCCTCTTGGATTCGGCGACGACTTTACCGCCGAAATGCCGGACCGAGTCGGGGTCGTCTGCGGATTCGAGTAGTGCTTCGGCCAGCAGGCTCATCGCACCGACGGGTGTCTTCAATTCGTGACTGACGTTGGCGACGAAGTCCCTACGCGTCGCTTCCATCCGGGCCTGCTCGGAGTCGTCGTCGGCGAACAGGACAACGAAACGTTGGTCCTCTTTGCTCAGCAGCCGAGCCACGCACCGCACCGCCATCCGGTCCCGGCTCGTCGTCGTCCGGGCTTCCTTCGAACTGATGTCGACCTCGACGGGATTCCCGTCACCGAGGACCTTCTGTGCGGCTTCCCAGGCACGAGGGTCGATGAGTCGATTGCGCACCAGGCCGAGCTCCTCCGCCCTCGGATTCGACAGGACGACGTCGTGGAATCTGTCGACGACGGCGATGCCGCTCTCCGACGCGAGAATGATCAGGTCCAGCACCTGCGGCATCGTCAATCCCGATGCCGCACGTGTCCGCGCCGAATGCCGAGTCGCGAGGTACGGAATCAGAACACCGCCGACGAGGTACCCAACGAAGGCCGCTGCGATAGCCAGCAGCACAGCCGATGCAACACTCACACCGGAATCGTACGTTCGATGCGGAGCTCGTCTAGCCAGGGCGCAGGCATTCCCCTGGTGGCAACCGCTCTCGGCGACAGTGTTCTTCGACCGTTCATCTGGAGTTCGGGGTATCGGTCACCGAATGGAGCCGACGAACCGCCGAAGGTCCTATTTTCCGCCCTGATTGGCGACGGCTGCCGCTCCTGCTGCCGCTGCTTCGGGGTCCAGGTATGTTCCGCCTGGGTTGCTCGGTACCAGTTTGCCCTCGCCGGCTTCGAAGTCGTAGCGCAGCGGGATGCCGGTAGGAATGTTCAATGCCGCGATGTCGGCGTCGGAAATCTCGTCGAGATACTTCACCAGCGCCCGCAACGAGTTGCCGTGCGCCGCGACCAGAACGTTCTTGCCTGCCTTCAGCTCGGCGACGATGGTGTCCTCGAAGTACGGGATCAGCCGGTCGACGACGTCTTTCAGGCATTCGGTCAGCGGTACGGTCGGCAGGTCGGCGTAGCGCGGGTCCGCGTCCTGGCTGTATTTGCTGCCGGCTTCGATCGCGGGCGGCGGCGTGTCGTAGCTACGACGCCACAGCATGAACTGCTCGTCGCCGTACTTGTCCTTGGTCTCCGCCTTGTTCAACCCCTGCAGCGCACCGTAGTGACGCTCGTTGAGGCGCCAGTCACGAACGACGGGTATCCAATGCCGATCCGCCGCGTCGAGCGCGAGGTTCGCCGTGCTGATCGCTCGACGCAGTAAGGAGGTGTACAGCACGTCGGGCAGCAGGTTCGCGTCGACAAGGAGCTCGCCGGCACGCTTGCCTTCGGCCTCTCCCTTGTCCGTCAAGCGGACGTCGACCCACCCGGTGAACTGGTTGGAGAAGTTCCATTCACTCTCGCCGTGGCGGAGCAGAATCAAGGTTCCGATACTCATGAGGTCAGTTTCTCATGAACCGCGCAACAGTTGGCGCGCGTGGACCGGACACCCTTTTTACCGACCTGCGCGCCACATTCAGGTCCGAGCCGCGAGCAATTGTGCGGGGTTTGCAAAAAGGGTGTTCGGTCCGCCGCGTGCGCGTCACACGCTGCTGGTTCAGTAGCACTGCGTCGCACTGACGCCGATTCACTCGTACACGCTCGGCCTCTGCCGACGGTTCGCCCGACGCCATCTCATGAGCGCGGTTGCAACCGGGTGTTCGGCAATTCCGGTGCAGGCAGCGTGCTTTCCCATTCTGCGGGGAATGCCCCGTACTGCGTGGTGGGCGAAGTGTCCCGACGCGCCTGCTCCCACTCCGCGCGGAACTGGACTATCTCCTCGTGACTGCGCCCGATGAGGTTCCACCACATGATGATTCGCTCGTTCAGTGGTTCGCCTCCGAGGAGCAGAAGTCGGACGTCGACATCTGCGGATGCGTGCACGGTGATCGTCTCGACCCCGGGCTCGTGATAGATCAATTGCCCGGTGGTGGCTGCTACGCCGGACACGGTGATCTCACCCTTGTCGACGAGGACGCCGTGTTCGAACGTGACATCGACATCGAGGCGGGCACTGCTCCCGGCCGGCACGATGATCTCGGCTCCAACCAAGGGGCTGAACATTTCGACCGGCGACGTCTGGCCGAACAGTGATCCCAGAAAGACCGCGGCACGCACCCCGTCGTGCTCGACTATCGGCGGAACGTAATGGTGAAATGCAGGTTCGGTGAACCGATGATCGGCCGGCAATGCGATCCACAACTGCACACCGTGCAGGACGGAGGTGTTCGGTGTCGAGAATTCCGAATGCGCTATTCCTGTGCCCGCAGTCATCACGTTCAATTCACCGGGGCGGACCATCGCGTGGGTTCCAGTGGTGTCACGATGCCCGATCTCACCGTGAAAAAGCCACGACACGGTCTGCAGCCCGGTATGCGGATGACCCGGGACCCGCATGCCAACTCCGGTAGAGACGTCATCGGGCCCGTAGTGATCCACGAAACACCATGCCCCGATCAATGATCGAGCGCGCTGCGGCAGAGTGCGCCGAACAGTCATCGCGCGAGGACCACCCAACGGGACTTCCCGTGCCTCCAGAACTTGCACTACTCGATCAGGGCGCGATTCACACGACAACTCCTGCGGCGAGGCTTCCAGGTTACTCATAACCGACCCTCATCTCGTGACATCCGGGATGCCGATTCGGACGACGGCCCGGCATTCTGGGGCATAGTGGGATCATGACCAATGGAGACCAAAACAACGACGGCCACGGGCCGACAATAGTCGATGCTCCCGATCACCACCGTTACGAAATCCATGTGGACGGGCAGCGCGCCGGGTTCGCGGCCTACATCGATACCGACAACCAGCGGATTTTCCATCACACCGAAATTGACGATCAGCATTCCGGACAGGGCCTCGCTGCAAAGGTCGTTTCCGCTGCGTTGAGCCGCACGCAAGCCGACGGAAAGCGCATCGTCCCGGCGTGCTCGTACGTCGCCGCTTACGTTGAAAAGCACCACGACTTCGACGACGCCCTCGACCCGGTTACGCCTGCTGCGCTCGAGATCGTGGGGGCGGAGAACGACTGACCGCAGCGTCCAGAGTATTCATCGACACGCAAAGCCCAACGGCGTAGCCGCGGCGGCCGGCGAACTCCGCTCGCAGGTCGCCGCCGTCGGTGAGTCGAATCATATTGGAGCTGGTCGACTTTCGGGTTTCACAGATCAACGGTTGTCCGGAGGACAAAGAAAACTCCATCCCCCGGCACCGCCACAGCCGGACCCTCTCAGCTCACACGGGAAGGTAGTCCGCGCGCAGGACGTCCTTGCGGAGTTTGCCGGACTCCATCCGGGGCAACTGGTCCCGGAAATCGAGGACCCGCGGCACCTTGAACCGCGAGAGCCCCTCACGCGCGAACTCCAGGAGTTCCGCCGCCAGCTCAGGACCAGGAACAATGCCCTCCGCCGGCTGCACGACGGCGTGCACGTACTCGCCCATGTCCGCGTCCGGCAGGCCGAACACCGCGACGTCGGCGACCGCGGGGTGCATGATCATGTGGCCCTCGATCTCGGCGGGGTAGATGTTGACACCGCCGGAGATGATCATGAACGCCTTGCGGTCGGTCAGGTACAGGTAGCCGTCGGTGTCGACGCGGCCCATGTCGCCGATCGTCCACCACGTCGACCGGTCCGGGTGCATCGCGCCGGCGGTCTTCACGTCGTCATTGTGATAGTTGAAGGGTATGTCGTCCCGCGCGAAGTACACGGTCCCGACCTCCCCCGTGGCCACCTCAGCGCCGTCGTCGTCGCAGATATGGATCACGCCCGTCACCGACCGGCCGACGGTGCCCGGCCGCTCCCCCCAATCCCGCGCCGCGATGAACGTGACGCCGACGCCCTCGGTGCCGGTGTAGTACTCATCGACGATCGGACCCAACCAGTCCAGCATCCCCCGCTTGACGTCGACAGGGCACGGCGCGGCCGAGTGCAGTAAACCCTGCAGCGAGGACAGGTCGTGGCGAGTGCGGATCTCCGGGTCGAGCTTGAGCAGCCGCACCATCATCGTGGGGACGACCTGGGTGTGGGTGACGCGGTGCCGCTCGATCTGAGCGAGGAACTCCTCGGGATCCCATTTCGGCATCACCACGACGGTGCCGCCGATCTCCTGCACCGCTACCGACCAGTTGAACGCCGCCGCGTGATAGAGCGGCGCGGGCACGAGGTACACCGACTCCTCGTCGATCGTGGTGATCTTGCGGGCCAGGCCGGAGCTCCGCGGTGCGGCCGGATCGTCGACCCGCAGGCCGGTCAGCGCGCGCTTGACGCCTTTGGGCCGACCCGTCGTGCCGGAGGAGTAAAGCATCAGCTGGCCGCGGGGCTCGTCGTCGAGAGGCTCCGCCGACTGCCGCGCCAGCAGATCCTCATAGGGTTCGACGCCGTCGATCACGCCGTCGAACATGATGCGGTGCACGGCGGGGTCGAGCAACGGCAACAGCCCGGTGGCGGTCTCCCGCAGGCCGTGCGAGCAGATCAACACCTTCGCACTGGAGTCCGCCATGATGTACGCGGCCTCCTCTGGCGTGCTGTGCCGGTTGATCGCAGTGATGTAGAGACCGGAACGCACTGCAGCCCAATAGCTCTCGAAGAACCGGACGTGGTTCTCGGCGAGGATCGCGATGCCGTCGCCCACCTGCAGACCCCGCCCCCGCAGTTCACGCGCCAGCCGGATGGAGCGCTCGTCGAGCTCGGCGTAGGTGACGCCGGGGCCATCGCTCATCCGGACGGCGACGCGGTCGGGATGGGTGCGGGCGTGCAGTGCGGGGTACATCGAGGTCCTCCAGTGTTGGTCGATTGGCTTCACCGGCACGGAGCCGGGACTATTTTGTCTCTACAAAACTGACGATCGTCCGGGTTGGTCAGCTACCGTCGCATCGCGTCGATCTCCCCGGAAGACATGATCAGTCGGTGGTCCACGCCTTGTCGAACAGCAAGATGCCGTCCGAGCTCAATTGCACTCCGCGCACGTTGTCCGCGAACGGCATGAACAACCGATAGGGCCCGGTCACCGCCATCGGCGCAGTTTCGTTCACCAGCGTCTGGACGTCCGCCAGGGTCTGGCGCTGGTCGTCATCGTCGCGAGCAGTCTGAAGCCGGCCCAGCAGTTCGTCCATCGCTGGGTTGGCATAGCCGAGCACGTTGGACGCGGACGCGCTGTGGAGGTTGCCGTACATCCGAATGAACGGCACCTCGTCGAGCACGTTGAAGCCGGCGTAGGAGACGTCGTAGTCGTGCTGCGCGTACAGCATCTTGACCAGGTCGTTGATCGAGCTGGCGTAGTTGATCTGGACCTCGAAGCCCACGTCCTGGAGCATCGCCTGAATCGCGAGGGCGCTGCGCTGGGTCTCGGGGTCGTTGGTACCCACGTAGACGATTTTTCCGTCATAGCCATCGGCCTTGGCCTCGGCGAGCAAGCTGCGGGCCGTGTCCGGGTCGTAGCCGGCGCCCGAGATGTCGGAGTGCCACCGCGACTGCGAAGCGAACATGTCGCTGCTCGCCACTCCACTGTCGCTCTGCACGCGCTGGTTGAACAGGTCGGGGTCGTACGCGGCGACCAACGCCCGGCGGACCCGCTCGTCCGCACCCGGGCGACCCTCGCGGTTGTTGATGATCACCGTGCCGCCCATGTTGGCCGTGTACACCGCGCCGGGCAGACCCGCCTCCTCTGCCTTGTGCACGTTCTCGGGGTTGCGCAGATAGCCGATCTGTACGTTGCCGGACTGCACCGACTCCAGCCGGGTGGTCTCGTTGACGATCGCGGGGAAGCGCACGGAGTCCAGGTACGGCTTGCCGCCCCAGTAGTCCGCACGCGCCGTCAGCACCAGCTCCTCCTGCGAGGCGAACCGCTCCAGCGTGAACGGGCCCGCCCCGATGGGAGCGAACTCGCCGCCGGCCATCGACGACGGCGCGACGACCATGCCCGGCCCGCTGGTCAGCAGCGCCGGGAACTCCCGCCACGGACGCTGGAGAGTGAACGTGACCGTCGACTCGTCCGTCGCTTGCATCTTCTCGACCGAAGCCGCCCACACCTGCGTGTGGGTGCCCTTCTTCTGCAGGTAGCGCTCGATACTCCAGGTCACTGCCGCCGCGTCGACAGGCGTGCCGTCGCTGAAGGTGGCACCGTCGCGGAGCTTCACGGTCCAGACGGTGTTGTCCTCGTTCGCGGCGATCGACTCCGCGAGCTGGGGGACGTACTCGGAGGAATCCTGGTCATAGCGCAGCAACAGGTCGTAGAGCGCAGCCATCTCGGTGCCGCCAGTGGAGCCGCCGTCCTGGCGGGCGGCCGGGTCCAGACTGCTCACCGAGGAGTATCCGGCGTAAGCGATGGTCCCGCCCAGCCTCGGATCACCGTCGGACTGCACCCCGACGAGCCCGTTGGCCACGCCGTCCGAACTCGCCGATGAGACGGATTCGCCGCTCGAGCAACCCACGAGGAGTAGTCCCACCGCGGTGAACGCGGCCAACACGCGGCCGGTTCCCGATAGTGCACGCAAGGCCATATCGCACTCTTTCTTTCAGTCGGAGGTACGCCAGACGTCGCTGCCAGCACAAGATCAGATGACGTTTGACAGCTTAAGGTTACGACCTTAACCTACATCTTGTGACCCCAATCACGGCACGAATCGCGATGATCGACTCCGCCGAGCAGATAATCGCCGAACGCGGGCTGCCCGCGCTCACGCTCAAAGATGTCCAAATCGCGGCGGACCAGTCCAACAAGTCGGCGGCCAAGTACCACTTCGGATCCCGTGAAGGACTCATCGAGGCCCTCATCGCGGCGCGCATGGGACCCATCAACGCCCGCAGAACAGAATTGATCGAGGAGATCGAGCGGTCCAGCGATCCGACGCTCGTCCGACAAGCCGTGGAAGCCCTCGTGCATCCCCTCGCCGCCGAGACACTCGGCCGGCCGGGCAGCCGCTACGCGCGCTTTCTCGTGCAGGCGGTGATCGACCCGGTTCTCGCCGAGGTGACCCAGAAACACCTGCAGGCGGAAAGCTACCGTCGCGTCCACCAGATATTGGTCGAACTCTGCCCCGCGCCAGGAAAAATCGCGACCTGGCGCACCAACAACGCCGTCATGTTCAGCATGACAGCCCTCGCCACGCGGGAGGGCACAGAACGGACCGACGCCGAGACCACGGCGATCGTCTCCAACCTCGTCGACACCCTCGCCGCCATGATCGAAGCACCAGTCTCGATCCCCACCCCGTACCTCTAGGAGCCACGCTATGACCTACGCGCTTCCCAGCACCGCTGCCCCCACCCCTACCGACCCGCTGGCATACTTCGGGCCGATCATCGCCCCACGCCTGACGGCAGCCGCGGACGATCGGCCCTACGAGCTGTTCACGCTCAACCCGCACACCCCCACCATCGGCGCCGAGATCTCCGGCATCCGACTCGGCGGAAACCTCTCCGAGCAGGTCCTGGCGGAATTGCGCCGCGCGCTGCTCGAGTGGAAGGTGCTGTTCTTCCGCGACCAGGACATCACGCGGGCCGAGCACCGCGCATTCGCCGCACAGTGGGGAGAACTAGAGCAGCATCCGTTCTACAAGTACACCCAGCCCGGGCAGAGCGACATCGACGTCGCGACGCTGGCCAAGGACGCGACCGCCGTCGGCGCCGAGAACATCTGGCACAACGACGTAACCTGGCATCGGACACCCTCGTTCGCGGCGGTCCTGCGCGCGGTCGAGATCCCCCCAGTCGGCGGGGACACGCTGTGGGCCGACATGGGCGCGGCCTACGATCTGCTGCCCGAAAACATCAAGGCGCGGATCGACCACCTCCAGGCCGAGCACGACTGGCTCCGTTCGTTCGGCTCCGGGATGCCACAGGACGCGATCGACATGCTGCGACCCCAGTTCCCGCCGGTCACGCACCCGGTGGTGCGGGTCATCCCCGAGACCGGCCGCCGCGTGCTGTTCGTCAACGTCGCCTTCACCCAGCGCATCCTCGGCGTCTCGGCGGACGAATCGAACGAGCTGCTGCGCATGCTCTACCGGCATGCCATGCGCCCAGAGCTGCAGGTACGGCTGCGTTGGCAGCCGAATACGATCGCCTTCTGGGACAACCGCGCCAGCCAGCACTACGCTTCGAGCGACTACTTCCCGGCGCGACGCGTCATGGAGCGAATATCGATCGCCGGCGACACGCCCATCGGTGCCGAATAGCCCCCACCGCGCCATCCCCTTGTCCTGCAATAGAATTAGGAGAGTCCGACCTTGATAGATGCGCCGGCCCCCAGCCCCCACTCCGAGCTGAAAGCACTGCTCGACACCCGCAGCAGCTGCCGCGCATTCCGCACCGACCCCGTACCCCGCAGCACGATCGAGCAGATCCTCGAGATGGCGCAGCGGACGCCGTCCTGGTGCAACACCCAGCCCTGGCAGGTGTCGATCACCGAGGGTGAGGGCACCGAACGGTTCCGGAAAGGGCTCGGCGAGTATGTGCGGTCCTCTCCGCAGGCGCCGGACTTCCCCTTCCCCACCGCGTATCAGGGTGACTACGGCGCCCGCCGTAAGGACTGCGCGATGCAGCTGTACGCGAGTGTGGGCATCGCGCCCGGCGACCGCCAGGCCTCGTCGGCGCAGACGATGAAGAATTTCGAGCTGTTCGGCGCACCCCATGTCGCCGTCATCACCTCGGACGAGGCCCTCGGGATCTACGGAGCCGTCGACTGCGGCCTGTACGTCAATACCTTCCTACTCGCTGCACACAGCCTCGGTGTGGCGACGATCCCGCAGGCTGCACTCGCCGGCAGCGCGCCCTACCTGCGCGAGTTCTTCGGCCTGCCCGAGGACCGGAAAGTGGTCTGTTCCATCTCGTTCGGCTACGCCGACGAAGAGCACCCTGCCAACTCCTTCCGCACCCCGCGGGCGGACATCGGCACGGCCGCGACCTGGATGCGGGCATGAGCGTCGTCGAGGAGCGTCGGGGCCGGGTCCTCGTCATCCGCCTCGAGCGGGAGGCCAAACGCAACGCCATCGACCGGGCCACCGCGGAGGGCATCGACGCGGCGCTGAACCGGCTCGAGGACGATCCGGAGTTGTGGGCCGGCGTCATCACCGGGACCGCTCAGGTGTTCAGCGCGGGCACCGACCTCAGCGCGGGCGTGAGCCTGCGGACCGAGCGGGGCGGGGAGTACGGGGTCATCAGGCGCGAGCGCCGCACGCCGCTGATCGCCGCGGTCGAGGGGCTCGCGCTCGGCGGCGGATTCGAGATCGCACTCGCCTGCGACGCGATCATCGCCTCCCGCACCGCGCGTTTCGGTCTTCCCGAGACCCGACGCGGACTCGTCGCCACCTCGGGCGCGCTCTTCCGCGCCGCCCGGGCGCTGCCGCCGAACATCGCGCGGGAACTGCTCATCTCCGGCCGCCACCTCGAACCAGAACGCGCATACCAGTTGGGCCTGGTCAACGAGGTGGCCGAGCCGGGCTGCGCGCTCGAGCGGGCGCTCACGCTCGCCGAGGACATCTGCCTGTCCTCCCCCATGGCGGTGGGCGAAACCCTGCGTGCGCTGCGCGCGATCACGGCAGCCGAGGACACCCTCGGCTGGCAGGCCACCAAACAGGCCATCGAGGTCTTCCGCGCCTCCGAGGACATGAGTGAGGGCATCAGCGCCTTCTTCGAAAAGCGCCCACCCCAGTGGCGCGGCCGCTGACCGTCCAGCACCGCCGCGATGGAACGTCCAGGGAGCATCGCCAGCAAACGGGCGGGCCGGGTCCCGTCGTGGACCGGCGTCAGATCCAAGATCGCTGCGACGAAACTGGGTTCGCCGAGTCTCCCAACTTGTGCTCGCTCACGCCGATTATGCGGATCCAGCCGAGAGGCTGGAGAGCCGAAAACGAGTAGACAATAGGCGCGGCCGCAGCATCTCGACGGCGTCCGCTCGCGTCACTGCTGTTCGCTTATCAGGATTTTGACGCATAAAGTTCACCAGCGACAGCAACATGTTCGGTTCGGACACCATGTCGTACGCGAGCACGACCAGTTCTCCTTTCTGATCTTGTCCGACACACGTGTCGTCAAGGACGGCGTCGTGATGGCTCAGACGAATCATCGGGTTCGCGACCGACTTACCGACGTGAACGACATAGTCATCGGCAACGACGTCGTCGATGTCTTCCCAAGCGAGAAAACTGTCTACAACCTGCAATCGACCGAACCGCCATTTCGCTACCGTCCGGTGAAGTCCGCTTTCGAAGATCGACATGGTCACAACATTGAGTAAGAGCACAAGCAGCAGCATTGCGGCCAACAGAACGACGCCGGCTGCACCGGCGATCATTGCACCAGTACGACCGTCGCGACCAACAGGTAGAAGTGTCGAGCCCTGGCCAACGGCCCATGCGAAAACTGCCGCGAACCCGTGGGTCATCGCCCCAGCCAGAACAGTCAACATGGCCGCGTAGGCCAGTCTTTGCTGTCCGATCTCGACGCCTGTCCCGTAGAGGGGGTGGTCACAGCTTCTCACGCGTCGAGAAAGTGACACGTACCGAATACCCGCTGTGCCCGACATGTGCGCGGCCATGATCACGAACACGATGGCCAGACCGACGAATCCGGCAGTGGCCAGCCAACTTCCGTTGGAAACTCCCTTGAACAACGCTACGAAAACCAGTACGGCGAAGGCCGCAATGAACACTGCACTCGAGAAACCCGTCCACTGAATCCTCTACGGCGACCGTGGAATCCACTGCAGCACTGGAAGATCTGTGCGAGGTTGCGAATAGCCCCTTTCAGAACCCATGTCAATCCCACAGATTCTGCATGACCTTGGAACCGCCCCAGGCAACGAGACCGCCCGGGGCCGCGGCGAACATTCGCAAATTTCAGTGTCGACCTTCAACGATTCCCCCAATCGTGATCCACGAAAGGCACCCCAGCTCGGGTGAAGATGCTCGCACCGAAGGCCACGCACTACCGCCACATGCTGCCGATCAGCGCACCCCCGACCATAGTTCGCGCGTTCTCGCCCTGGGATCGTCGACGACGCCGGACTGCTCACCGAACATCATGACCGAACGCTCGCTACCGTAAGGAGTCCACCCGGGAGTGCCGTCGCGCACGAAATCTACCCAGGCCTTGTGCATTTTTTCGGCCAGCTGCTGCGGTGGGCCGGTTCCGGTGATTCGTTCGCTTCGCTCCAGTGCGTCGAACACGAAACCGATCTCCAAGGCATGGCAAGCGCCGAGGTAGCCGTCGTACAGCGTTGACCGCCAGGTGAATTCGTAGACGAATGCCTGCCCGCCTCTGGCCTCGACGACTCGTAACGCCGGCAATCGGAAGAACCAGTCGGTCATCACCGCGATGAGAAGCTCACCTGGTGACGCGTTGGGCGACAGCGCGGCATACTCGGCGAGCGCGGCATCGACGTCGGCGCCATACGTGCCGAGTACGAGGCGCAGGCGGGCTTCGTCGACGTACTGGGTTACCCCGGCTGGAACGAGGAAGAACGCGAACTCCTCACTGGTGGTTCCGATGAGCAGGTCGACGTCGGCACCGGCGCCTTCCGCGATTCGCGTGTACGGCAACTCTGGAACGATATCCCCGTCGATGTAGGGCTCGAACGGCATTGCGTTGAAAGCGAGTTCACCCCACGCTCCGGTAGGCGCCTCGGCAGTGATGCGGTCACCGAGGTCTCGTTGCGCATCCACGAGCGTGTCGACGGGGACCGAACCGAACCCCTCGACATCGGCGCTCACCCCTACCGTGTGGGCCAGCGCAGTGGAAACTTTGGCTGCCGTTGATTCGGAGATGACGTGATGACCGGCTCCGGACTGCAGGATCGCCCGGCAAAACAACCCTTCCGCGCGCGGCATCGACAACAGTGTCCCGATGCTCATTGCTCCGGCGGACTCCCCCGCGACGGTCACTTTCCCCGGATCGCCCCCGAACGCTTTGATGTTGTCGCGTACCCATTCCAGAGCTGCGACCTGATCGAGCAGCCCTCGGTTCGCCGGCGCACCCTCGATCCGTGCGAAACCGTCGGCCCCGAGTCGATAGTTGATGACGACCGCGACGATCCCGTCGCGCGCGAAGGCGCTGCCGTCGTAGACCGGTACTGCATTGCTGCCGTTGACGAATGCGCCACCGTGGATCCACACGAAGACCGGCAAACCGGTCTCGGCAATATCCGGCGTCCAGATATTGAGGTTGAGGCACTCTTCGCCCGGCACCACCGGCTCACTGAGAATAGTGCTGGTCGGCGGCCGATATCCGATCTTCGGTGCCGTCGCGCCGTAGGCAACTGCATCACGAACGCCCGCCCACCTCGGCGGAGGCGTCGGTGCCGCAAAGCGGTTCGGCCCGAAGGGTGCTTCCGCGTAGGGAATTCCGAGGAACGACGTGACAGCGCCGACGCGTTGTCCACGTAACCGGCCCTGAGCGATCTCGACAGTGACATCCATCCCTCATTGTTACCCGAACAAGTGGGCATGGTGTTCCGGTTGCGCGGTTTTCAGGCGGGATTCCGACTGGTGGTTCGTCTCGGTGGAACACCATGCCCACGCCGGTCGCCCACAAGCTCACTGGCGGCGGACGGCCTTGACGACCACGTCGTGAATCGGGGTACGGCGGCCGTCGGGTCCCGTCGATTCTCGGTGTGATTCGGCGGCGGTGACGACCTCCCAGACGGCAGGGTCGAGTCGCGAGGTGATGCCGGCGGCCGTCGCAGAGGCCGACGCGGGTGGATTTTCGTCACCATGACCATGCCCGGTGTCCGCGCCGTGGTTTTCATGATGTAGGTGGCCGACGATGAACAAGGTGCCTGCGGGGGCGACCCAGGATGCGATGCGGTCGTAGAATTCGAGCTGCGGCATCGCGGGATGCGCATAGTGGGTGGTCACCAGGTCGTACTTCGCGTCGGGTTCCCAGGTGGCCAGGTCGGCCTCGATCCACTGCACCTGGTCGGCGACGCCCATGGCGGTGGCTCGCTGGGCCGCGTGAGCGAGAGCATCGGTGGCGATGTCGGCTGCTGTGACCTGCCAGCCGTGTGCGGCGAGCCAGATCGCTTCGGCTCCGGCGCCGCAGCCCGCTTCGAGTACGGTGCCGGGGGTCGAGTCTGCGAATTCTCGGGCCAGGTGCGGGTTCGGTTCACTGGCAGCCATCCCCGCAGCGCGGTCGCCCTGCCAGATCTGGTCCCAGTAGTTCTTGTCGAACGAGTGCGTCATCGTATGTTCTCCTTCTCGATATAGGTGGCTTCTTCGACTGTGACCGGAGCAGCACGGCATTGCAAACCGTGTTGCCGAATGGCAAAGTCGAACCGCATGGACAAAGCCACGGATCGCACCATCGACGCCGTGGGACCGCGGCTCAAGCAATTACGACAGCGCCGCGACATCACGTTGATCGCTCTCGCCGAAGAGACGGGCATTTCGAGCAGCACGTTGTCACGACTCGAAGCAGGACTTCGGCGCCCCACCCTCGAACAGCTGCTGCCGCTGGCCCGTGCTTACGGCGTCACTCTGGACGAGCTTGTCGACGCCCCGCCCACCGGTGATCCCCGAATCAACATGCGCCCACTGCCCACCGATGACGGCACCACCATCGTGCCTTTGTCGCGTCGGCCTGGAGGTATTCAGGCCTACAAGTTCGTCCTCCCCGCGGGGCGTGAGAACGCAACTCCTGTTCTACGCACGCACGAAGGTTTCGACTGGGCCTTCGTTCTCGACGGCAGATTACGTCTCGTCCTCGGCGAGCTCGATCTCATTCTCGAACCTGGCGAGGCTGCGGAGTTCGATACCCGGACCCCACACTGGTTCGGCGCGACCAGCTCGGGCCCGGTGGAGTTTCTCAGTCTCGTCGGCAAGCAGGGTGAACGCGCACACGTCCGTGCAGCCCCGACGAGGGCGAGTTCGAAATAGGATGGCTGGTCGAAACGACTACGGATCGAACCGACGCCGACGCGTGGCCCGCGCGGGAACGGTGAGAGAAGGCATGACCCTGATGATGAACCGGTCGAAATGGGGAGCAGCGAATGCCACACCGCCGCTGTCGAATTCGTGCAACAACCCTCGGTCCGACAACGATCTGCGGGTCTGCGAACACTGCGTAACAGTGCGGTCTAGCATTCGGGCGATATCGCTCTCGTGCTGCGGATCGGGACCGGCCTCGGCCATCGCCCGGAGATACGAACGATCCAGATCGGTTGTCGAACCGAACTTTCTGGCGAAGAACGTGGCGTCGAGCGACTTGTAATACTGCGCCGACGAAGCAGTAACATCCTGCGCGCTGATCGTGCTTCCGACCTTCGTGGACCAGACAGCGCTGCCGAGTTCCTGCAGGAAGTAGGGGTATCGGCCGGTGAGTTCGACTGCAGCATCCAGCGCGGCCTTCTCGAACTCCACTCCGAGTGCGGCCGCCGGTTCGCTCAGGACACGCCGGGCATCTACGTCCGTCAAGGCACCCAGGACAGGGAACTCGAAGATCCGCTTTGCGTAGCGCTCGATCTCGGGGGTCAGGCCCGCGCGCGGTAAACCTGCCGCCACCAACGTAATCGGCAATTCACGCAGGAACGGTCGGTGAAATGCCGAGACCAGTGCAGCGTACTGAGTCTGCGACAACAGCTGGATTTCGTCGACTGCTATCACCACGCCCCGCGCGTTCTCGAGTGCGGCGTCGCCCATTGCCAAGATGACCTGAGTCAGGTCGGCGGCCAGATCACCACTATCCGCTACTCCATCAGCGGCTGCGACCTCCCAGTTGGCCATCATCGAGCCGTCGGCACCGAGCCCGAATGACTGCAGCACTGCGGCTGCGCGAGTGGCAGCCTCGCCCCACCGTGAGCGGGGTGACAGTCCGAGTAAGGCTCCCCGCAATTCGAAGGTGAGTTGACGGCGAAACGCGTCGTCCTCGCGTTTGCTCACCTCGATATCGATGATCGCCCAGTTCCGCGCACGTGCCTTCTCCACGCAATCGCGCAACAGTGCTGTCTTGCCGACCCCGCGTAGCCCGACCACGAGCATCGAACGCATGGATCGTTGCCGCTCCAACCCGGCAAGCAGCGCATCGAACAAGCCTTGTTGTTGGTCTCGCCCGATCAACGCCTGCGGTCTTTCCCCCGCGCCCGGGGTGTACGGATTGTTTGCCCCCACCATGACGACGCCCCCTAGAAGTCCCCCACCAACACAGAGCGCACCCCGCTCCTCGCGGAACGGGGTGCGCTTGTTCTTACCTGTTGTTGCTACTTGCCCGATTCCGCGGCGCGAAGGTCTTTGCGCAAAATCTTGCCTGCCGCGGATTTCGGCACGATATCGATGAATTCGACCTTGCGCACCTTCTTGTGCGGCGAGACGCGCTCGGCGACGAAGGCCATCACGCCGTCCGCGTCGATCTTTGCATCGGCCTGCAGCACGATGAAAGCCTTCGGGACCTCTTCGCCTGCTTCGTCGATGACTCCGATGACGGCCGCGTCGGCGATATCCGGGTGCGTCAGCAGTAGCGCTTCCAGCTCTGCGGGCGGCACCTGGTAGCCCTTGTACTTGATCAGTTCCTTCAGGCGATCGACGATGTACACGACACCCTCGGCGTCGACGACGGCGATGTCGCCGGTGTGCAGATAGCCGTCGGCGTCGAGTGTTTCAGCTGTCGCCTCGGGGTTGTTGAGGTAACCGACCATGACATTCGGGCCCTTGACCCACAGCTCGCCGGGCTCCGAAAGCCCCTCGGTCGGAAGAGCGATCTCTTCGAGTGTCCCCGGGTCGACGATCTTGTTGACGGTGTTCGCCAGCGGCAGCCCGACCGAGCTCAGCGGCATGTCGTCGCGGTCGAATGGAATGGCATGGCTGACGGGGCTGAGTTCACTCATCCCGTAGCCCTGACGAACCCGCGTGTTCAGACGCTTCGCGACAGCCTTGCCGAGCTCTTCGTCGAGCGGGGCAGCACCGGAGAAGATGGTGTGCACGCTGGAGAGGTCGTACTGGTCCACCATCGGGTGCTTGGCCAACGCCACGGCAACGGGAGGTGCGATGAAGAGGTAGGTGAGCTTGTGGTCCTGGATGATGCGCAAGAATTCGACGAGGTCGAATTTCGGCATCGTGACAAGGCGCGCACGCAGCTTCAACGCGATGTTGAGCAGTACGGTCAGCCCATAGATATGGAAGAACGGCAAGAGCGCGAGGATCGCGTCGTCGGTGTCGATGCCGACGCGAGGCTCCATCTGCGCAACGTTCGCCACGAGGTTGCGGTGCGTCAGAATCACGCCCTTCGGGACGCCTGTCGTGCCCGAGGAGTACGGCAGCACGGCGATATGTGTCGACGGATCGAACGACACCTCCGGGGCCGGCGCGCCCTCTGTCAGTAGGTCCCGCAGACTGGGGTGGCCCTCTGCGCCGTCGAGAACGATGATGTGATCGTCCGCCATACCGACCTTATCGGCCGCGGCCTTCGCCTGCGGGTACAGCGGTGAGACGGTGAACAGGAACTTTGCGCCAGAGCCGGTGAGCTGCTTGGCGATGTCCTCGGCTGTGTAGAGCGCGTTGATCGTCGTTGCGGTACCGCCGGCGCGCAGAATGCCGTGCAGTACCGAGGCGAAGGCGGGGATGTTCGGCGAGTGGAGCGCTACGACGTCGCCGAGTTCGAGACCACGGGCTGCGAGGGCTCCTGCTATGCCGTCGATCTGCCCGATGAGTGCCCTGTAGGTGGTGACTGCTCCGGAGCTGCCGTCGACGAGCGCAGGCTTGTCGAGATCAGCCTCCGAGATGGACCCGAACAGATAGTCGTAGACACTGAGGTTCGGGATCTCGACATCGGGAAAGGGGCTGTTGAAGCTCATGGCTCTCCTTCGAACATGCTTACGGCAGATGGTCGAAATCCTACAGTGAACCCCGTCACAACGGACGATAGGCCTGTTCGAAACCGGTTGTCGGTCACACCGATCAGTCGTCGATGAGATGCTCGAACGCCGCGAGATTGGTCAACGGTTCTCCGCGCGAAACACGCCATGCCCATTCACGTTTGATGGATTCGGCGAAACCGAGTTCGAGCAGAACATTGAAGTCACCGTCGGCGGCCTCTAGAACCTGGCCCAGTACGCGGTCGATCTCGTCACCGGTCACCGCGTGCAGCGACATTCCACCGACGAGGTAGATGTCGCCTACTTTGTCGATCGTGTAGTGAACTCCGTACAGTCTGCGGTTGCGTCGGAGGAGGTACTTGTAGACGCCTTCGAAGTTCTCGTCGGGCTTGCGGCACACGAATGCCTCGATGCGAACACCGTGACGACCGACCGTGAGCATGGTCGCGGTTTTGAGCTTCCGCTCACCCGGCAACTCGACGATGAAGGAATTGTCGTTCTTGCGTTGATATTCGAGTCCGCGCTCGGTCAACACCTCGTCGATGAGAGTCATCGTGTCGCTCATGCCGTGACGGCTCCTGTTCGTCGTAGTTTCCATAGTCCCCGAGATCGGCGCGGCGAGAATTCACTCGGCGCTTCATGGCGATCGAACTGGAACTTGGCGGCCCGGTAGCTTTCCATGAGGCCTTCGGCGGTGCGTTCCCACGAGAAGTCTGCGGCGTGAATCGGCGCGGCGGATGCCATGCGCGCGAGCGCAGTACGCTCGCGCAGCATGTTTCCCAACGCAGTGGCCCAGTCCTCGGTGCGGTGACCCTGCACCAACACACCGGTCTCGCCCGATCGGACCGCGACACCCAGACCGCCGACATCGGCAGCAATCACGGGAGTTCCGCATGCTTGCGCTTCGATGGCAACCAATCCGAACGATTCGTTGTAACTCGGAACGGCTACCACATCAGCGGCGCGATAGATCTGCGCTAGCTTCTCCGAACGCTGTGGCGGAAGAAACGTCACACGTTCCGAAATACCCAGTGCGGCAGCAAGTTCGATGAGAATGTCAGGTCGGTCCAGACCGCTACCCGACGGTCCACCGACCACGAGAATTCGAAGCGGCACACTCGGGTCACGTGCGAGAAGCTCCGCGGCGGCACGGAGCAGTACGTCGGGTGCCTTGAGCGGCTGGATCCTGCCGACGAACGCGACGACCGTCTCGGTCGGGTCGATTCCGAACTCCGCGCGAGCCGCTTTCTTCTCACCTGGTCGGTACCTGGTCAGATCGGCGCCGGGTGCAACGACGTCGATCGAATCCGGCGATGCCCCGTAGATATCGACGAGTTGCTGGGCCTCTCCCGAGGTGTTGGCGATCAACCGATCCGCCTCGGCCACGACCTGTTGTTCACCGATCTGCCGGGCTGCTGGTTCCGGTGAGTCGCCCGCGGCCATCGACGCGTTCTTCACGGCGGCGAGCGTATGAGCGGTATGCACCAATGGCACACCCCATCGATCGCGCGCAAGCCAACCGACTTGTCCGGACAGCCAATAATGGGAGTGAACCAGGTCGTAGTATCCGACGTCGTGACGCGCTTCTTCGCGAAGTACGCCTGCCGCGAATGCGCACAACTGCGTCGGCAGATCCTGCTTGTCCAGGCCCTCGAACGGTCCGGCCACGATGTTGCGCACCAGAACACCTGGTGCTGCCTCGGTGACAGGTTCGTCGGCCGAAGACGTCGCCCGGGTGAATATCTCCACCTCGACGCCGCGTTTGGCCAGCTCTTTAGCGCTCTGAAGCACATAGACATTCATGCCACCGGCATCACCCATGCCGGGCTGTGCCAGTGGAGAGGTATGCAGAGACAGCACCGCAACCCGGTTCAACTGGCGACCACTCACCGTTCCAGTTTGCACTCCCCCACAGTACGGATCTTCACAGACCCTCGATGAAGGCCCCGACCTCCGCCACGAAACGCGCAGGGTCGGTGACGAACGGACCGTGGTCGACACCCTCCCAGTACGACTCGGTGACCTGCGGAATCAACGACGCTGCGTGCCGTCCGGACGAGACGTCGACGACCGTATCGGCGGTTCCGTGCAGGACGAGGGCCGGCACCTCGAGGCTGCTCAGGAGCTCATCGTGTGAGGCCGTCCGGTCGAACAACGCAGCCCGGACGCGAGGGGCTGTCGCGAGAGTGAGCCCGAGGAGTTGCTGCGCCTGCGCGCCCTTCCCCTCGACTGGGCCGGTGAGTGCATTACCGAAGCTGCCGAGTGCATGAATGGCGACGCTCGGCACCTCCGACATGGCATCGGGGATAGCCGCGCGCATCGAACTCCCGACCTTTCCGCCTGCCTCCCCTCGGCCGATCCCGGTGATCGCGCCCACGAGCACGACGCCCGCTGCCGCCGCGCTGCCGTGCTCGGCGAGGTAGTCACAGATCACCAGACCACCGTAGGACCAGCCGAGGAGAACTGCATTCGCTTCGATTGCCTCTGCGGTGAGGACTGCGTGGACGTCGCCCGCCCAATTGAGGGGGTCCGCGTACCCGTCGGCAGGCGCGTCCGAGTATCCGTGTCCACGCAGATCCACGGCAATCAACCGGTAGGAGTCGGCCAATCCGTTCAGCACGCCCTCACCCCAGCACACCGAGGACTGCGCCCAACCGTGCAGCAATACCAACGGTCGAGCGGCAGGATCACCCGAAACTCGGTAGACGATGTTGGTGCCGTCGATGCTGGATGCCTGCCGAACCTCGCTCTTTGCCATGGCGCCCATTGTCGCCGATTGCCGGCCTCGACCAGGCAGCGGCCCAACGCCCGCTCAGGCTGCGGCCCGACGCATGGAGGCGAGCGGATCGGAGTACACAGAACTGAGCGAGATCACTGCTGCCGCGAACTCTTGAACCTTGCTGCCGAATCCGGTGATGCGAATATCCCTGCGCGGCAGAGTCGATGATCGAGAGAACGCCGCTGCGACGTGTGGGATTCCGGCGGGATACTCGGTGAAGGCCTGGCCACCGAGCATGACCCGATCCGGGTTGAAGAGATCACGCAACAACCCGACGGTCTTTCCGAGTGCCTGCGCTCGCTCGGTCAGCACCTCCTGAGCTCCGAGTGATCCGTTCTGTGCGAGTTGATGCACCGTCGCGACCGACCGGCGCGGATCGTCCGCCGTCAACACACCACGCTCGATGGCAGTCGCTACGACGGCTCGGTCGCTGACGGTGGCTTCGAGGCATCCGCGACTACCGCAGAAGCACTGCGCATTCGATCCGGTCGGCACATGCGCGATCGATCCCGGGCCGGTCGACGGAGTGTGGACGCGTCCGTCGATGGTCAGTGCGATTCCGGCGGTTTCACGGGCGTAGAAGTACAGGCTCGTTCCAGTCGTGACCTCGTCGGTCCGCACCGGCGCCAGCAACAGCTCCGACGCGGCCATGGCTTCGACGTGCCCTGACACGGACACCGGAAGCCCCAGTCCCCCACCGATGATCGTCCCGACCTGAGCACCTTCCCAACCCAGTCGCGGATGATCGACCGAGCCGGTTGCCGTATCGACGCGACCACCCACTGCAACTCCCACCCAGAGTGGGGTGCGCCGATGCCACCGCGCGGCGAAGGCACCTGCGCTACGGGTGATGGAGGCAAGTGCAGTCGGCGCCGACCCTGGAGGCGTCGAAATCTCGACAGCGCCGAGAATGCGACCACGCAGGTCGCTGATGACGACTTTGGTGACCACGGCACCGATATGAATTCCGATGGTGGCGTAGGGCTCGTGGTTGATCTCGAACGGTATCCGCGGACGTCCGACGGCACCGGAGGCGGTGAGGTCTGCTCGTTCACGAAGAAGTCCGACACCGAGCAGTGCGGATACCTGGCGGTTGACCGTTGCGATACTCAATCCTGTCGCACGAGAAGCACTATCGCGCGAGATCGGGCCTTCCGTGGACGCGACACGAAGGACCGATGCAGCAGGGTTGTCCGCGATCCGAAGATCCGGAGCGACCACCTGCACACCTGCCCTCGGCAGTGCGGACGATGCCGCGAGCGTGGGAGTGGGTCGAGCGTTGCGCCGCAATGGAATCGGCGTCGAGATAGGCGAAATAGCGATTGACACAGTGATCGGTCCTCAGCAATGAACCCGTCTTCGCGAGACAGGTGGTGCATGAAACTCGAGGCAGAAGACGCGCAATACGACGCGATTCAGCCAGGCGAGCGCGGAAACTAGCGGCAGGTTCCGAGACCGGGACAACACAGTTCCCTGGGAAGTGGCAGCCGAGACCCCAGGGCGACGGTCACATAGGTGACCCGCAACGCGAGGGTGAGGCTTGCGGACATGGCGCAAAATTAGCACTGCACGGCCATTTCACCAATCCCGGGTCCGGTATGCAGGCGAAATCGGCGTCTAGGATCGATGCATGACATTGTCCGAAAACATTTCGCCTGACGCTCGCATTGCCGTCGTCACCGGCGCCAGCTCAGGAATCGGCGAAGCCACTGCTCGCCAGCTCGCCGCCCAGGGATACCACGTCGTCATCGGGGCACGTCGACTCGACCGACTCGAAGCGGTTGCCGACGAAATCGGCGGCACCGCACTGGAACTAGATGTGACAGAAGAGGATTCGGTGGCCGCGTTCACCGCAGTCATTCCCCGGGTTCACGTGCTGATCAACAATGCCGGCGGCGCCAAAGGGCTGGCACCTGTCATCGACGCCGATCTCGAGGACTGGCGCTGGATGTGGGAGACCAACGTTCTGGGGACCCTGCGCATCACCAAGGCGCTACTGCCCAAGTTGATCGAATCCGGCGACGGACTCGTAGTGACCATCACCTCGGTTGCGGCCTTCGAGGCTTACGACAACGGGTCGGGATACACCTCGGCCAAGCACGCGCAGGCAGTGCTGCATCGCACGCTGCGAGGCGAACTGCTGGGCCAACCCGTCCGCCTCACCGAGGTCGCGCCGGGTGCCGTCGAGACCGAGTTCTCGCTGGTGCGATTCGACGGTGACGAGGCAAAGGCCGAAGCGGTGTACCAGGGAATCACCCCGCTCGTTGCGCAGGACATCGCCGAGGTGATCGGCTTCGTGGCGTCTCGTCCATCTCACGTGAATCTGGACCAGATCATCATCAAGCCGCGTGATCAGGCGGGCCCTGGGCGCTTTTCGCGCACGTAGCCCTTCCGTAGCCGGGTCCGGCTCTGCCGCACGGTCGAGATGCGGTGGAGCCAGGACGCTAGCCTGCTGGGACCGGCGCCGGAGTCGCTGCTCCGACGGGCAGCTCGGACATCGACTGCCACGTCGGCCAGTCGATGGCCCAGTCGTACAGGTCTCCGTCCGCGGCGGAGAGGTCGATGCGCGTACCCGTGACCTCCACTGGGTCGCCGTACATCGCCGTAGCGAAATACTGCTGAGCATCGGCGTTCGAGAGGTTGATGCAGCCGTTGGTGACGTTGGATGCGCCCTGAACACCCGTGGTCAGCGGGTTGGCGTGAATGAACTCGCCGTTGTTGGAGATACGCACTGCCCAACGTTCGCGCACATTCTCATAGAACGGCGGGTTCGACATGAGGAAGTCCTCGTGCTTTTCGGTCACCACATGGATACCGCTGCGCGTCACATTGCGTTCCTCGTCGCCCTCGCCGTAGCTGACGGGGATGTCCATGATGGTCTGGCCGTCACGGACGACCTGCATGCGGTGACTGGTGGCATCGGCTTTCACCACCTGGCTGCGCCCGACAGTGAAGTCGATGGACACATCGTCGGCGCCGTACGCACCGCCGCCGTAATCCAAGCCGTACAGTTTTGCCTCGACCGATACGGCCGTGCCGGGGGCCCAGTAGTTCGTCGGACGCCAGTGCACGCGCGAGCCGTTGTCATCGGGGAACCAAGCCCAGGCACCGGGTGTCGGCGGGTTGGTGGTGACCGTCAATGCCTTCTCGACCGCGGCCTTGTTCTCGATCGCCGAATCGAACTGCAGAATGATCGGCGCCGCGATGCCCACTTCTTGGCCGTCACCGATGTTGGTGCTGACCGAGGTACGGCTCTCGGGTTCGACCGTGGTGAAGCTTGCCTCGACAGCGACGGACTTACCGTCGGTGCCGACTGCAGTGCCCGCCCAGCTGTACGTGATGCCGTACCCGAGCGGCTCGGTGACGGCATACGACGTCTTGTCCGGCGCGAGGGCACCCTGAACTACTTTGCCGTCCTCGTTGGTGAGCGTGACC
Source organism: Rhodococcus sp. PAMC28707 (assembly GCF_004795915.1). Lineage (NCBI taxonomy): Bacteria > Bacillati > Actinomycetota > Actinomycetes > Mycobacteriales > Nocardiaceae > Rhodococcus > Rhodococcus sp. PAMC28707. The sequence goes on along the minus strand of NZ_CP039253.1, from coordinate 2,991,310 downwards.
TCGCCCAACGTCCCGTTCTTCACCGACACCGAAATCGGTGCGATAGGACTGACTCCCTCGGCGCCGTCGGCAGGAGTCGAGGACACCTCCGCGACGGGAGCCGCCTCGGCTGCCGGCGCTCCGTTGGAAGAGCCCCCGTCGTTACCGCCGATAGTGCAGCCCGAAACCAATGCCGCCAATGCTGCGAAAACCGTGACCAACCACAGCAATCGCGTTCGATTTGTCCGTTCCACCTGCGTATGCACGCTTTCCAACGTACCCGCGGCAACCGCCGTCCGGCCTATCCGAGCCGCCGATGCGGGCAGATTCACATCGAATTCACTTCGGCACGAACCGTCAGTCGAGCTTCTTGGTCCTCAACTCGTGCCCATTCGATGTCAGGCAGCGTCCGGTGTCGAGGTTCCAGTCCCACCCATGCAAATTGCAGGTCAGCTTGTTGCCCTCGACGATTCCGAACTTAGAAAGATCCGCCTTCAGATGCGGGCAACGGCGCTGGATCTCGTAGCCGTCCTTGACGATCGTCGCGGTGTCATCGTGTGCTTCGGCGAACCAACCGTCCGCGTACGCGATGCGCTCGTCCGTCAAGCATTTGAAGAATGTGTACAGGAACTCGTTGTATCCGCCGACTCGGCGAGCCCGGAATCGAGTGGACAGGAAGATCGAGTTGACCCAATCGGGCTCCTCGTCCCGTACGGCCGTACGAACCAGTTCGGGCGCGATCGTGAAGCTGTAGCGGAACCGTTCCTTCACGATCGGCTCACGCACGATCCGTTTCGGAAAATCGAGTACGACGGTTTCCTCGCCGAGCATCATCGCAACCGGGTAGCCGATGCCGTCGCAGATCTGATCGGACTGAATCATGATCGGTTCGAACAAGGCTCGAAGCGGCTCGAGCAACAGCTCGCCCTCGGCCGGAGCCCAGGCAGCTTTCTCGGCGGCGATGACTCCGGCTTGACGCTGGGCGTACGCCTCGATGTAGTCGGCCTTTCCTGTGGTGAAGATCGCCTCGACCTCGTCGACCGGAATCGGATGCACGTGCGCGAGCAGCTCACTGCCTTCGAAGGTCGAGGTGGTTCCCGGCATCATCAACAGACCCTTGTCATGGCCGTTGCGACGCATCTGGTCGAGGAAGACCATTTGGTCCGGGAAGATGTTCGACGGATCTGCGTAGACGTCGTTGAGGAACCGCAACTCGTCGTCGAGGAAGCACGGCGGCCCGGCCGACGGGATGACCCAGGTGGCGTCGATCTGCTCGATGTACTGACGCGCACGGTCCATCTGACGCTGACGCTTCTGTTCACCGAACGTTCGCTTCGCGCGCTCGACCATGTCGTAGACCATCGGGTACCAGATTGCGCCGGAGTACTGCAGCATATGCACGTCCACGTGCCCGAACTGCTCGGTGAGGACATCGAGATCGACCGGCCGCGCGTCGTTCATGTTGAACGCGACGGTCTTGCCGTCGGACACTACGAGCCCCGAGTCACCGATGGGTCCGTCCGCAGGTGCGCGGAGCGCGATGATCATGATGTCCAGGTCGCCCTTGGGGCCGGACACCGTGTGCTTCACCGACGTCGTGGTCTCGAAGAATTTGTGGAAGCCGAGCTTCTCGAGCTCGTGCCGAAGGTCCGGGACCGGGTAGTCCGGCAACAGCACGGTCGTGTCCTTGTTGACGTGCTCGGCCAGATTCTTCGGGTCGAAATGATCCTTGTGGAGGTGCGAGACGTAGAGGTAGTCACAATCGCCGAGAACGTCCCAGTCCAGCTGCGAGTTGTCGGGGAAAGGAAACCACGAGGTGAAGTAGGCGGGGTTCACCCACGGATCGCACAGAATGCTGCCGGCATCGGTCTGAATATGAAATCCGGCGTGCCCGACGCTTGTGACCTGCAAAGAATTGCTCCTCTTTCACGAGTGGTACCCACAGCCCCGCACTCGCACAGCTGCTGTGGATCAGAACTCCATGTAACTGCTTCGATGGTAGGCCGAGTGGACAGGTCAGTTCAGCGAGCAACCGACCAAATCGCATTCGGGGACGAGTGTGATGCCGAACTCGGCTTCGACGCCGTCGCGAATGTGTGATGCGAAGGCCATGACATCCGCTGTGCGTGCACCGCCCCGGTTGGTGACGGCCAGCACGTGTTTTGTCGACAGTGAGACGGTCCCTGCACCGAATTCACGGCCGTACCCGTGCGCGAATCCTGCGTTCTGGATGAGCCATGCAGCGTGCACCTTGATGCCCGACGGGTCGGGATACTGCGGGGCGCGCGCTGCCTCGACCGGAACATCGGTCAGCACCGGGTTGAGAAAAAACGATCCGACGCTCCAGGTGTCATGGTCCTCGGCGTCGAGGACCATGCCCTTCTGCCCGCGCAGATCCAGCACTGCTTCACGGACTTCCTTGGCAGCAACCGTGTCGCCGATGCTCACGCCGAGTCGGTCGGCGAGGCCCGCATACCGGACCGGATCCGAGGATTCGGACCGACGAAGCTTCATCGTGGTATCGAGAATGACGTACCTGCTCGAGTGCTTGAACACCGACTGGCGATGCAATCCGAACCCGCACCTATTCGGCGTCCAGGTTGCTCTCTCCCCGGTCACACGGTCATAGACGGTCAAGCTCGCCAACACGTCCGACGTCACCGTGCCGTACGCGCCGACGTTCTGCACGGGCGTCGCACCGGAAAGCCCGGGGATCCCCGAGAGCGCTTCGAGTCCGGCCAACCCCTCGTCCAACGAGGCGGCCACCACCGAATCCCACGACGTCCCCGCAGCGACCCAGAGCGACTCACCGTCGATCCGCATCCCCGACGTCTCGACCTTGACGACCAGGCCGTCGAAGCCGTCGTCACCGACAACGAGGTTCGATCCCCCGCCGACGAGCAGCACAGGCGTCCCCGACGCATCGGCATCCTGGACCAGGGCGACAAGCTCGTCACTGCTGGCGGCGACGGCGAACTCGCGAGCCGGGCCGCCGACACGCATCGTGGTGAGCTCGGAAATTGCGGTAGGCACGGGAACCCAGGGTACCGGTCTCACATAGTCCTCCGAGCCACCCGGTAACCTCCGCGTATGCCTCGCCCCATCGCGCACAGCGCATCCGTTCCCGCACCCGTCGACAAGGTGCACGCCGCGCTCGTGTCCGAGCAGTACTGGAAAGACCGTATCGAGGAGATCGGCGGCCCCAGCGCAAGCCTGGTCAGCGTGCATGCGATCAACGGGACGATCAGCGTCGTCATGTCCCAATCCATCCCGGAAGAGGAACTGCCCGCTGCCGTCACCGCGTTCAAGAAGGGCCCGCTCGTCATCGAGCGCACCGAGTCCTGGGGCCCGATCGGCGGAAACCGCGCCGAGGGCAAATTCGGTGCCACCGTCGAGGGTGCTCCCGCAACGGTCTCCGGAACCACGCTGCTCGAAGGAAACGCCGAGGCGTCGACCATGTCGTTGTCCGGCACCACAGAGGTGAAGGTTCCGATCTTCGGCGGAAAGATCGAAGCCATGATCAGCGAGCAAGTTCTCTCGCTCATCGACAACGAGCACGGATTCACCGCGAAATGGATCGCCGAAAACCTGAGCTGACCGGACATACCGGCGGGTAGGCACCCTGGCCAGGCCCGCCGACGGAGCCGGTACCCTGTTGCACTATGGCTCGCCGCATGAACTACTCAGCCCGGTTCACCCACTCCACCGAGCAGGTGTACGCCGCGTTGTCCAGCCGCGATCACTGGGACGCCCGTATCGAGGAGATGAAGAAGTACTCCCACAACGAGCTGAAAAGTTTCGAGGTCGGAGACGAGGGAATCGACATCGTGATGCACCACATCATTCCGCGGACCGAACTGCCGGACATCGCCCAGACAGTCCTCAAAAAGGACATGATCATCACCCGAAACGTGCACTTCGACCCATTCGGCGAAACCACTACGGGCAAATACGATGCCTCCATCCCGGCCGGCCCCGGCAGCCTGAAAGGTTCCACCTCACTTTTCGCGACCGAAGCCGGATCCACCCTTCGAACCTCCTCGGAAGCCAAAGTCTTCCTGCCGTTCATCGGCAGCAAACTCGAGCAGCTCATGCTGGTCAACCTCATCGACCTGTGGCGCGGTGAAGGCGAAGTGACAGCCGACTGGCTTGCGCAGAACTCCTGAACACCCCATCCGTTCCGCAGGCTCCACTCCTGCTTTTCCGGGTCGTTCCGCAGGCTCCACTCCCGCCCACCCGGGTCGTTCCGCAGGCTCCACTCCTGCTTTTCCGGGTCGTTCCGCAGGCTCCACTCCCGCTTTTCCGGGTCGTTCCGCAGGCTCCACTCCTGAAGGCGTCATAACCAGAGGCACGACCGGAATCAACCGACTTCGTCGCAGCGATCGGTGGCTCACCCACAGCATGGCCGTCCGGCACACGCTCATCGAGGCACCCGATCCGCTCGTCGTCGATCTCGGCTACGGAGCGCGACCGGACACCACTCTGGAGATGGCCCGTCGGCTACGCACGATCCGGCCCGATCTGCGCGTCACCGGACTCGAAATCGACCCCGCTCGCGTAGTGGACTCGGTCGAGGGCGTGAATTTCGCCCGCGGCGGCTTCGAAATGGCAGGACTCCGCCCGAACCTCGTTCGCGCATTCAACGTGCTTCGGCAGTATCCCGAAGAAGCTGTGCCCGAAGCCTGGTCGCGCATTCTGTCGGGACTCGCGCCCGGCGGACTGCTCGTCGACGGCACCTGCGACGAGCTGGGCCGACGCTGCGCATGGGTCCTGCTCGATGCTCACGGACCGATCTCGCTGACGCTTGCATGGGATCCGTTCACCGTGGCCATGCCCTCGGATATCGCCGAACGGTTACCCAAAGTGCTCATTCACCGCAATATCCCAGGCGAACCCATTCACCGGTTGCTACAAGCCGCGGACCGCGCATGGTCGACGGCAGCGCCCCTGGCACCGTTCGGCCCGCGGGTGCGGTGGCGCGCAGCGCTGAGACAGTTGGCCGGCAACGGAGTGCCGACGGTGCCTCCTCGTCGACGGATGCGGGACAACGTTCTGACTGTGCCATGGGACCTCGTGCGGCCCAACGACTTGGATACAGGCGCCTAGATACAAGCGGAGAGAGCCAATTCGATGCGCTCGGAGACGCGGTCGGATCCAGCAGTAGCTTCCCGATACAACGCTCCTGCGTCGACGCGACCGATGGCAACAGCGTCACCGACGACCTCGTCGAGGGTTATCTGGGAGATTCCGCCTCCCGCGAGGTCGAGGACAGTGCGGATCGGCGTCGTAAGCCGAAAGGTGCCCGTCGACTCGAAGTCGTGGGGCTCGAGCTTGAGCCGATGAACGGCGAGGCGGGTGTCGGTGAGACGAAGAGCGGTGAACGCGGATACGTGTACGAACTGCGGATGCAGGTGACCGAATCCGTGTAGTTCCGCCGCGCTCTGATGCGAGATGACGGCGTCGCCGCCGAACCACGCGCACCACATCGCGAACTGTTCGAGGTCGCTGCGCGGCCAATCGCTGAGTCGACAGAGATTGCGCTCGACTCGCATCCAGTCACCGGTGACAAAGTTGACGTGAAGCGTCGAACGACCGAACCCGAGACCTTCGGCTTGTTCGGTGGTGAAGTATCCGTCCTGACTCGCCGCGAGACGACGGAGTTCGGCGGCGCTTCCTTCTATCGTGCTCATGCATTAGACAGTACGTGAAGGTGTGTTGCAGGTCACAAAAACACGGCGTGTAATACGTCGACGTTCCACTTCGACGCCCTCCGACTCGCCGCATCGGCCAGATTCACAGAGCTCTTTCAGACTCTTCGGGAAGACTGCTCCGAATGACACGAAGCAAAACTCCCTTGATCTTGGCGCTCGTTGCGGTCCTGGTGGTCGCGGCGCTGCTCGGCGGTGAACTGTTCTTTCGTCAGCAGATCAAGTCCTGCCTGGCAGGCCAGCTCGAAAGTGAGATCGGTAGTCAGGTCGATGTCGGGCTCGGCTGGAAGCCGATACTGATCTCGCTGATCGACAAGCAGGTCTCCTCGGTGACCCTGGACAGCAACGACGCACGGTTCGGGCCCGCCGAAGGCATGACGGTGCACGCCGAGGTCAACGACGTGAACTTTCAGCAGAGCGCGGAAAGCAACGGCACGATCGGCTCGTCGAGCGCGGACATCGACTGGTCCACGGCAGGCATCGCGTCGACGCTGCAGTCGCAGGGCATCGGTGCACTCGTCACCGGCGTGACGAGTGACGCAAGTGCGGGCACGTTGTCCTTCGCAGTCGGCGGACTGGCAGAGCTGACCGTCAAGCCGGTCGTCGCAGGCGGCCGCGTGGATGTCCAGACCGTCGGCGCATCCATTTTGGGGCTTGGAATCCCAACCGACCTGGTGGACAGCATCGTCGGAGTTCTGTCGGACAGCCTGCAGCAGTACCCGCTCGACATGGCACCGACCTCGCTGACCGTAACCGACTCCGGCATCGAACTTACCTTGCAGGGAGATCGGTACACCCTCCCGCCGGTTTCGGCGGACCAGACCCAGCAGACGCCCGAGGGCTGCTCCCTGATCGCCTGAACTGGCGCGCCTTGTGCGTGCCGGAGGATACGCACAAGGCGCGAGGGCAGACTCAGAGACCGTCCAGCACTGCTCGCGTCCCGGACAGACCCAATCGCGTTGCACCTGCTTCGACCATGGCCAACGCTGCCTCGGTCGTTCGGATACCGCCGCTGGCTTTCACCCCGAGCCTGCCCCCGACGGTGGCGGCCATCAATTTCACCGCCTCGACACTCGCACCTCCGGCGGGATGGAAGCCGGTGGACGTCTTGACGAAGTTTGCGCCCGCTCTCTCCGCCGCCACACAGGTTTCGACAATCGCTTCCTCGGATAGTGCGGCCGATTCGATGATGACCTTCAGGATCGCCGAAGATCCGATGGCTTCACGAACCGTCAGGATGTCGGCGAGCACCGCGTTGTAATCCCCCTCGACCGCCGCACCTATGTCGATCACCATGTCGATTTCACGGGCACCCTGATCGACTGCCAGTCGCGCTTCCGCCCCCTTGACGAGGGAATGATGCTTGCCGGACGGGAATCCGGCCACGACGGCGGTGACCAGTCCCTCAGCGTGGATGGGCAGCATCGACGGTGAGACGCAGACCGCGAGCACGCCGAGAGCGCGGCCCTCGACGATCAGTTCCTCCACGTCTGCGCGGGTCGCTTCCGGTTTGAGCAGCGTGTGGTCGACCATGCGGGCCAGTTCGGCGCGGGTGAGAGACATGGAGGCAAGCCAACCACAGCCCGACGGCCGAGGAGGAGTCGCGCGCTGCGCACACTGGTGGACACTGCTGTCCGGACCACCTGAGACAATCGAGAAATGAGCTCCGCTGCTGTCGCCGACGACCGTCGCTACGTCCTGTCACTCGGATGCCCCGACCGCACGGGCATCGTCGCCAAAATCTCGACATTCCTCGCCGACGTCGGTGGCTGGATCGTCGAGGCTGCGTACCACGCCGATCCCGACACCGACTGGTTCTTCACTCGGCAAGCAGTCCGTGCGTCTTCGGTCGATATGAGCATCGACGAATTGCGGGTTCGCTTCGAAGCCGTCGCCGCCGAGATCGGACCGGAAACCGAATGGACACTTCAGGATTCGGGCGAACGCAAGCGTGTCGTCATTCTGGTCAGCAAGGAAGCGCACTGCCTGCACGACCTGCTGGGGCGCGCAGCCGGCGGCGAGCTTCCCGCCGAGATCTCCGCAGTGATCGGCAATCACAAGTCTCTCGAGTCGGTTGCGACCGCGCACGGCGTTCGGTTCCACCACGTCGAATTCGCCAAGGACCCCGCTGAGCGCGGCCCTGCTTTCGACGAAGTCCGTGACCTCGTCGACTCGTACGATCCACATGCCGTCGTACTCGCCCGGTTCATGCAGGTACTACCCGAGGAACTGTGCGCTCACTGGTCGGGCCGTGCCCTCAACATCCATCACAGCTTCCTGCCGTCGTTCGTCGGCGCGCGTCCGTATCACCAAGCATTCGCCCGCGGAGTGAAGCTGATCGGGGCAACCTGCCACTACGTGACCGCCGAACTCGATGCGGGCCCGATCCTCGAGCAGGACGTCATCCGCGTCGATCACTCCGACGAGGTCGCGGACATGGTCCGGCAAGGCCGCGACATCGAAAAACTGGTCCTGTCCCGCGGACTGCGCTGGCACCTCGAGGACCGAGTCCTCGTTCACGGCAGGAAGACCGTCGTCTTCAGCTGAGACCCCGGAGTCATCAGAGAAGCCGCAGGCGCAAAACCTCTTCGTTGAACTCGTCGATCGCCTCGACGGAGCTCATATGCCCGATCCGCGGTATCTCGATCAGCCTGCTGAGGTGATCGTGGCTCTCCAATGCCTGCGCCAGCTTGCGCGCTTGCACCGGTGGAGTCAGCCGATCCGAGGTACCGACCAGCACACTGGTCGGCACACTCATGTTGGCCAACGCTTCGTGAATGTCGAGTTCGGTCAGCGCAGCTCCCCAGATCCCGCGCGTCCGAGGTTGGCACTCGAGCACGATCTTTTCGCAGAACGCGACCTCGGCAGGTGTCGCCCCCGGTGCCATCGAGACGTACTTGATGGCCTGCCGCATCACCGGTGACGGCCGAAGTGGCACGGCCGACCCGAGTACCGCGCGCGAGAGTGGCAACGGGACTCGGCGAAAACGCTCCGGAAGAGGAATGACCGTCGTCTCGCGAACGAGGCTGTCGGTGGCAGTGCTTGCAAGCAGTACCGCGCTGACGAGTCGATCGACCTGTTTCGGGTAGCGGCCGGCCCACGCCATGATCGACATTCCGCCCATACTGTGCCCGACCAGAACGGCCTTGTTGTCCTCGGTGACGGTAGCGGCCAGGACGTCCGCGAGGTCGTCGGCCAGGACGTCGGGTCCGAGCAACCTGGTGCCGACGTCGCTGCGACCGTGGCCGCGTTGGTCATAGACGATGACAGAGTAGTTCTCGGCGAACGCGTTGATCTGCGGGATCCAATAATCCGCCGAACATGTCCACCCGTGACTGAACACGATCGGTGGAGCATCCGGGTCGCCGTACACGCGCACGTGAAGTTCTGCACCGTCATCGGTTACGACAGGGACGATGCGGGGGACGAATGTCGGCGTCCGCAGTAACGCGTCCGGGGCAGTGTCGGTGGTCCTTGTTATCGAAGTGCGAGCCCGTCGCCGCACGAGGTAGACACCGATTCCTGCCGCGGCAGCCAATCCCCCGATGCCGAGGATGGAACCTTCTACAGCTCTATGTGAAACCACGAACCGAACTCCTTCGATATTGGTGACAGAACTGATCGATACGACGCAGCCGAGGACATTGCGTCGTATCGAATCTGTACGGGTCACACGCGTGCGCCAACGGCCCGGCCGCTGCAGCAACGCCGTGGAGAGCTACCAGCGCGGTCCGCGCTGAATGCTGTCCACCTTCGGCCGCACGTCGATCAGGTAGACGCACACCGCGACCACACCGATCAGGCCGATGAAGTTGATGGCTCCGAAAACGAAGATGACCAGCAACGCCACGATCAGGATGGCGAGCCACACAGGCTTGGTCAGCTTGTCCACCGCGGTGAAGGCGTCGGGCCGTTGCCTGACGGCGTGAAATACCGCGTAGGCAGCACCACCGAGCGCGATGAGGCGAAGGAGGAGAAGGATCCACGAAGTGAGACTGTCGACGGCTGGCACGAGACCCATACTACGCAAAACGCCCCCCACACCGCTCGATGCAGGGGGCGTTCAGGGTTGAAAGTCAGCTAGTGGACTTCTTTGCAGGCGCCTTCTTGGCGGGCCCTGCGGTCTGCTTGGCTGCGGTGGCAGGCGTAGGAGTCGAGGCAGACTCTGCCTTCTTCGCCGGAGCCGCCTTCTTCAAGGGAGCATCCACGTTGCCGCGAGTCTTGGACTCGACCTTTCCAGCGGTTCCGCTGACCTTCTGTGAGGCGTCGGTGGCAGCTTCCTTGGCGTTGTCACCGGCCTCGTCGATCTCGTCGGCCAGTTCGTCTGCGGTTTCGCGGACCTTGTCCGACGCAATGCCTGCGAGTGCAGCTGCGCGTTCGCCGACAGCGCGCGTCTGCGAAGCAACGGTTCCCAGAGCTTGCTCGGTGAGATCGACGACGTCATTGGCTGCGGCGTTCGCACGATCGAGGCCTTCTTCGACAGCCGGTGTGCGACGGATGCGCTCGACGGCCTCTTCGCCGCGCTCGGCGAGAGAGGTGTAAAGATCCGATGCGACCTTCAGGTATGCCTCGGCCACCTTGCGCAGCTCGTCCTGGGTGAAACGCTCACGCAGGTCGGCGATTTCGTCGGGGAGTTCGGCGGGCAGCTTGGCGAGGCGCTCACGAAGACCCTCTACTCCCTCGGTCACATCTTCGGACAGGTCTGCAATCCGGGCCCGGGCAGTGTCGACACGCTCGGTGACCTCGGTACTGCGGGACTCGGCGCGTGAACGAACCTGCGCTACGACGTCCGCGACGGCCTGGACAACTGCGTCGCCTGCGCCGACTGCGGCGTACAACGGGGTCTGGATATCGAAGTTTTTGGGATCAGTCATGAGAAGACTCCTGTGTGGGTGATTCTGGGTCTGTTGACACATCTGGTTCGGGCGGCGACGAAGGTTCGATCGACGCTGCGTCGCTCGCCTTACGCGCTTGTTCGTTCTCCCGACGAAACGAGTCGTAGATTTCGATCAGCACGTGCTTTTGCCGTTCGGTGATCTCGGTGTCGCCGAGCAGCGTGTCTCGAACCGGACCGTGTGGACGCTCTTCCAAGAACCCGGCCCGTACGTATAGAGCTTCCGAGGACACGCGCAGACCCTTGGCGATCTGCGCGAGCACGTCGGCGGAGGGTTTACGAAGCCCGCGTTCGATCTGACTCAAATACGGATTGCTCACCCCCGCCCTCGATGCGAGTTGCCGCATGGACACCTGCGCGGCCTCGCGTTGCGAACGGATGTAACTGCCGATGTCCGACGCTGCTGTGGTCACGACACTGGCGACAAGATCACTCGCCTCCGCCACGACCTCCGTAGCTTCGGAGACCTTGGCGACTATCCCCTGATTGTCGGTCTGATCATCATTGCTGGGGGTCATGTTCACTACTCGTTCCTGCATCGAAACTTGTGGTCTCGGCGTCAGGTCCGACCATACCCAAGGGTGCTTGCTATTGCAAGCACTCAGCTAGCACTGCTGCCCAGGTAGCTGATCTGCAGGTCGACGCATCAAAAAATCAGATTCGACACCGAGTAGATGGCCAAACCTGCCAACGCCCCGACAACGGTGCCGTTGATGCGGATGAACTGGAGATCGCGACCCACCTGCAACTCGATCTTCGAACTCGCTTCTTCCGCATCCCAGCGGGCGACCGTGTCGGTAATGATCGTGGTGATCTCGTCTGCATAGTTCGCGGCGATGTAGCGCGCTCCGCCGAGCAGCCAGCCATCGACCTTTCCGCGGAGTTCGTCATCGTCGCGTAGCCGAACACCCCAGCCGGCCGCGTTCTCACTGATCTTGCGTCGCAATGTGCTCGACGGGTCGTCCACCGACTCCATGATCAACCGCTTGGCGACCTTCCAGGTGGCTGACGCAAGCCCCGTGACCTCCGCGCGACCCATGATCTGCGACTTCAACGATTCGGCTTTCTTGATCGTCGCCGGATCATGCTGGAGATCGTGCGCATAGTCGACGAGGAACTTGTTGGCGGCCAGCCTCAGTTCGTGCTCCGGCGTCGACCTGACCTTCCAGGTGAACTCGACGAGTTCCTTGTATATCTTCTCCCCGAGCAGGGTGTCGACGAACTTCGGGGACCAGGTCGGAGAATCACGACTGACGACGCGTTCGATCGTCTCCTGACTTCCCAGCGCCCACTGGTGAGCCCGCTCGGCGAGCATGTCGATCAACGGCAGCTGGCGATTCTCCTTGATGAGTTCGCCCAAGACCCGACCGATCGGCGGACCCCATTCGGGGTCGGCGAGCCTACGCACGATGGTGTTGTCGATCACCTGTGTGATGTCGTCGTCGTTCAGCACTTCGACGACCCCGCGCAGCACCGTCGCCGATTCGGCCGCCACCCTGTCCGCGTTCTCCGGCTGCGCCAACCAGGTCCCGAGGCGGAGCGGAATATGTGCCGAACCGATCTTTTCCGACACGACATCGGGCGCAAGGAAGTTGCTTCCGACGAACGAGCCGAGGCTGGCACCGAGCTGATCTTTCTTCTTCTTGATAATGGCCGTGTGCGGGATCGGAATACCCAACGGGTGCTTGAAAAGCGCGGTCACCGCGAACCAGTCCGCCAGCGCGCCGACCATTCCCGCCTCGGCCATGGCCCGGACGTAGCCGACCCACTCGCCTGCTCCTCGGGACTCCTGCCATCTGCAGAACATGTAGACCACGGTGGCGAATACCAGGAACCCCGTGGCGAGGCCCTTCATCTTGCGAAGGTCGCGACGCTTGGTCGCATCGTCGAAGTTCATCAGCTGCACCTCGCCATTGTGCCTGCGTTCGGCGAGAGCGGTCCTCCCGGATGCACCGATCCGCACACGCAGCTCGGTGCGGCAGGAATCGACACAGGAGGACGCCTAAGCTGAGTCGGGAACGAAAACGACGGGATACGGCGGATACACGTGGCGAGAAATGCGACGACAGCGGCAAAAGTGAGCAGTCCGAAAGCGATGGAAGACGGCACACTCGAAGCAGAAGTCGACTCCAAGAAGGCAGATACCGAGGCGGCAACGAAGCCAGCGAAGCCGGACGGCAGAAAACGGCGGTGGCGCGATCACAAGATCGCCCGGCGTGAAGAACTCGTCGACGGCACGTTGGCCGCAATTCGCTTGCGGGGCCGCGAGATCGGCATGGACGAGATCGCGTCGGAGATCGGAATCTCGAAGACGGTTCTTTATCGCTACTTCGCGGACAAGAACGATCTGACCAACGCGACGATGACTCGTTACGTCGAGACGACTCTGGCCCCGCGGATCTACACGGCCATTTCGGAAGAACTCGACGAATATCAACTCGCCCGGGCTGTCATCGCGGCCTACGTGGAGACTGTCGCCACCGACCCCGAGGTCTACCTCTATGTGATGGCCAACAATGCCGGCAACAATCGTGACGTTGTCGCCGAGTCGGAGCGAATGATCGCCGAGCTACTCGCCACCGTCCTCGGCGAAAGACTACGTGCTCACGAAATGGACTCCGGCGGGTCGGTGCCGTGGGCATTTGCGATCGTCGGTGCCGTTCAGCTTGCTACGCACTGGTGGATCTCGAACAAGTCGATGTCGGCCGAGGATCTCATCGACTATCTCTGCATGATGGTGTGGGGTGGAATCCACGGTGTCGCACAAGCCGACGGATCGCCTGCCAAGTTCAAATCGCAGCCGCACCCGCTCGTCGACGAGGACCGCCCCTGAGAAGGCCGCGCGACGGGGCACGCAGTCGAGGACAACAAACATAGGTTAGCGTTACCTATGCGCTTACGTAGAATCTCGACATTAGCCCCGGTGATCGCTGCCCTCGCGGTTGTCACCATGACAGCCTGTGGCGCCGACTCGGGAAGCGACGCAACTGCCGACGGCCCCACCGTCGACACGATGTTCGGCGAAGTCACCGTGCCGGCCGCCCCACAACGCGTCGTCGCACTCGGATGGTCGGACGCCGAGACGGCACTCGCACTCGGAATACAGCCCGTCGCCGCAAGCGACTGGCTCGCCGTCGGCGGTGACGGACTCGGACCATGGGTCGAGGAAAGCTACGACACCAGCCCGACGATCCTCGGCACCTACGAGATCGACGTCGAATCGGTGGCCGCACTCGAGCCCGACCTGATCCTGTGGACTCGCAGCACGAACGACCAGGCACTCTACGAGGACCTTTCCGACGTCGCCCCGACCGTCGGCGCGCCCGTCGGCACCGACATCGCCTACGGAACAACGTGGGACGGGCAGACCCAATTGATCGCCGACGCGCTCGGTAAATCCGAGGACGGTCGCCGGATCATCGACGAGACCAACGAAAAGTTCGACAAGGCCGTCGCGGCGAACCCGCAGTTCGCCGACAAAACCGTTGCCGTCGGCACGCTCTACAGCGGCCAACTCGGCGCCTACGTCGACGGAGACGTTCGTGTGGACTTCATGAAGAGGCTCGGTTTCGTCAACAAGCCCGAAATTCAGGCCCTCGCCGAGCCGAACAAGTTCGCCATCACGCTCTCGGCCGAGAACACAGCTGCCCTCGACGCAGACCTGACCGTCATGTTTCCGATCGGAAGCAGCGCCGAATCGATCACCGACGACGCTGCCATCCAAGCCCTACCCTCAGCTCGTGACGGCCGACTCGTCGTGCTCGAGGACCAGGACCTGAACAACGCCTTCTCTTCCGCGTCAGCGGCAGGCACCCAGTACGCCCTCGACAACGCGGTACCGCTCTTCGAAAAGGGTTGATCACACTCTCCCCGGGGGGCTGATCACACTCTCCCCGGGGGGCTGATCACACTCTCCCCGGGGGGAAGCCACCTTCGGCGATCGGGCCCCAGCTCTCGATCGTGATGCGTATCAACGATTTTCCTTGCTTCCGCATCGCCTCTCGATACTCATCCCAGTCGGAATGCTCACCGGCGACGCTCCGGAAGTACTCGACGAGCGGTTCCACCGAATCCGGGAGGTCGATGATCTCGGCCGTGCCGTCGATTTGGACGTACGCATCGTTCCACTCGTCCGAGTGGATCAGCGCGGTCACCGACGGATTGCGACGAATGTTGTAGACCTTCGCGCGCTCCGGGTACGTCGCAATCACGATGCGGCCTTCCGAATCGAGCCCGGCCGTCACCGGCGAGACTTGCACTCCGCCGTCCCGTTTACGAGTGATGAGAGTGAGCTGGTGTCGAGGAGAAACGAAGTCGAGAATCTCGGAGCGGTCGACGGACTGCGCTGACGCAAGTTTCGGAGCCATGATTCCCAGGGTAGATTCTCCGCCGCCGACTAAGGTCGGTAAATGGCCAAGTCATCCGAGAAGTCGGCGTCACCGGAAAACGTGGAATCGAAGGAAGAGAAGCCTTCGTTGTGGTCTACCCCGCCCGTCAAGATTCTCCGCGCAACCGACTCGACGCGGATCGAGGACATCGACTTCGATGAGACGCCCGGATTCGAGGGCACGAAAGCCGAGGGTCAGGCTCTCCTCCTCGAGCGCGGCAAAGTTCTCTCAGCGCTTCAGGAAAAGTTGTACGCCAACGGACGTGCCGGAGATCTACGCTCGATTCTTCTGGTACTGCAGGGAATGGACACTGCGGGCAAGGGCGGAATGGTCCGCAATGTCATCGGGATGGTCGATCCACAGGGCGTCGATCTCGCCTCTTTCGGGGTTCCCACCAAAGAAGAGAAGCAGCACCATTACTTGTGGCGAATTCGTAAGGCCCTACCCCGCGGCGGGAAGATAGGGGTCTTCGATCGGTCGCATTACGAGGATGTGTTGGTCGTAGCGGTCCACGACCTGGTTCCGCGCCAGGTGTGGGAACCACGATTCGACGAGATCAACGCTTTCGAGAAGGACCTCTCCGAGCAAGGCACGCTCATCATCAAGGTCGCCTTGTTCGTCTCGCCGGAAGAGCAGCGAGCTCGGCTGCAAGAGAGGCTGGACCGTCCCGACAAGCACTGGAAGTACAACCCCGGCGACGTGACCGAACGCGGATTTTTACCGCAATATCGCACCGCCTACCAACGCGCCATCGATCGAACGAATACCGATTACGCACCGTGGTTCGTCATCCCGGCCGACCGGAAGTGGTACAGCCGTCTCGCAGTGACGGAGTTGCTGATCGATGCACTGGAACAGCTCGAACTCGACTGGCCCGCTGCCGATTTCAACGTCGAGCTGGAGAAGAGGCGGCTGGCTGAAAGCTAATACCTAACCGTCAGAGCAGTCTTGGGGTAGTGCGGTGGAGTCGGTGATCGTGCTTGACCACTCCGCCCACCAGGCCCATGGCCCCTGCAAGTGCCACCACGCAGACACTGCCTGCCAGCACTGCCAGAGCGTCGTAGCCAGAACCCACTGCGACCAAGAACAAGCCCATAGAAGTGACGGCAAGCAATGCCAGTCCGTAACCAACCCAGCCTGTGAACGTATTGAGTTTCATCTCGGGTCCCTTCGCCGAAGAGAACTGTGCCGACCCGACTTCGACGCTACGCCCGCGTAGTACGCCTTTCGCATACATTTACGGATACGAATGGCGTACGAGAACTCAGAATGTCTTGGCGTCGATCACGAACCGGTAGCGGACGTCGCTCGTCAACACGCGCTCGTACGCCTCGTTGATCTTATCGGCGGCGATGGTCTCGATTTCGGCACCGATGTGGTGTTCAGCGCAGAAGTTCAGCATTTCCTGCGTCTGGGCGATGCCACCGACCATCGAACCCGCGAGGCTACGACGGTTGTCCGCAAGGGTGAATCCGCGGACCTTGATGGGCTCGGACGGAAGCCCCAGGATTACGAGCGAGCCGTTCATCGCGAGCAGTGACATGTGCTTGTCCATGTCGATCCCCGCGGACACGGTATTGATGATCAAGTCGAATTCACCACGAAGCTTTTTGAACGTCGCTGCGTCGGAAGTGGCGTAGTAGTGGTGCGCACCGAGTCGCTTGCCGTCCTCTTCCTTGCTGAGCGACTGACTGAGAACGGTTACCTCGGCGCCGAGCGCATTGGCGATCTTGACACCGACATGTCCCAGTCCGCCCATACCGATGATGGCGACCTTCGTGCCGGGCCCGGCTCCCCAATGCTTGAGCGGGGAGTACAGCGTGATGCCTGCGCACAGGAGAGGCGCCGCGACGTCGAGCTCGATTCCCTCCGGAATGGAAAGAACGAATCCTTCGGTGACGACGATATGCGTGGAGTATCCGCCCTGGGTGATGGTGCCGTCGGCCTGCTTGGAGTTGTAGGTCGCCGTCACACCCTTGCTGCAGTACTGCTCTTCGTCGGCAAGGCAGGCCTCGCACTCGCCGCAGGAATCCACGAAGCACCCGACGCCGACGCGGTCGCCGACCTTGTGCTTACTGACATCGGAACCGACCTCGGAGACGATGCCTGCGATTTCGTGTCCCGGAACGACGGGGTAGGTGGTACCGCCCCACTCGTTCCGGGCGGTGTGGATGTCGGAATGGCAGATACCGGCGAACTTGACCTCGATGAGGACATCGTTGGGTCCGAGCTCACGACGCTCGATGGTGACCTTCTCGAGCGGAGCATCAGGGGCCGTCGCGGTATATGCAGTAGCTGAAGTCATAGCTACATTGCTACCTACCCATCGGTAGCCATGCAAAGCGGACACTCCCGCCAGCAGGGTATTCCCAGCAGGCGGGAGTGATTCACAACAATCCGGACCGGTGCCCTAGCCGTTGCGGGCGATATTGAGCCCGAGCCAGCCGACATACGTGCCCAGTCCGATCAGGCCGATCTTACGAGTCTTGGGGTACGCAATTGCAGCACCGACAGCTAGTTCGGTAGCTCCGTTGCGACTGATCCAGGTCCTGGTGTCGCGAGGGAAAGGACGCTTGGTGATTCCTTCGAACGCCTCCGGAACGACGAAATGCGCGGCACCCGTCGCTGCCAATACAATTCCGAACACCTTCGGAACGAGTCCGCCGGACTTCTTCGACTTGCTCACTCTGCTGTCCCCTGTTCTGCGCGTCGGCGCACCCGTCGCGCCGCTGCCACCAAGTTACGCAACGACGGTTCCAGTTGCCAATACTTGCGCGTTTTGAGGCCGCCGTCGGGATTGGCCCACAACCGGTCGATGTCGATCGTCGCGGCTGCCTGTGTCAGTAGCTCGTCGAGTTCGTCGATGTCGGGGATACGCGCCGAACGACTCTCGTACACGCCAGGACCGACTCCATGGCTGAGGACGTTCTCCTGCAAAGCACCGAGAACCCAGTCGATGGATCGTGTTGCCACGATCGCCGTGACGTCGGCATCGAGATTCTCGATCGCGTCGACCACCGACGCACGAGTGGAGTACCCCAGATGCGTATGGATCTGGGTCTCGGCCTTTGCACCCGATGTCGCCAGCCGAAACGCTTCGACCGACCAACGGAGGTATTCTTTGCGGCCCTTCTCACGCGAGGGCAGCAGTTCACGCAACGCCGGCTCGTCGACCTGAATGATCCCGATCCCGGCTTTCTCGAGATCGGCGATCTCGTCGCGAATGGTCAGGGCAACCTGGTCGGCCACCTCGTGCAGTGGGAGGTCCTTCCGCACGTACGAACGGGCGAGCATCGTCACGGGTCCGGTCAGGATTGCTTTGACCGGCTTGTCCGTCAACGACTGCGCGAACGCTGTCCACTCGACACTCATCGGTTTCGGCCGTGCCACGTCTCCATACAGGATGGGCGGACGCACGCATCGTGATCCGTACGTCTGGACCCACCCGTTGGTCGTCGTGGCGAACCCTTCGAGCGCTTCGGCGAAGAACTGAATCATGTCGTTGCGTTCCACCTCGCCGTTCACCAGAACGTCGAGCCCGATGTCCTCCTGCAGCCGAATGACCTGCTCGATCTCGTCCTCGACGAGTGCGCGATAGTCAGCGGTCTCGATACGGCCTTGTCCCAGTTCGTATCTCGCCTGCCTCATTGCCGAAGTTTGCGGGAACGAACCGAGGGTGGTGGCGGGCACGAGCGGAAGATTCAGCTTCTTGCGCTGCGCGATCTTCCGCTCGGAGTACGGCTGTCGAACCCGCATGTCGGGCGTTACGTTGTAGACCCGGTGCCGCACCGCGTGCTTCTGCTTGAAGTGCACCTCGGTCGGCTTCTTGCGCCACTTGTCCGACGGCCCGTCGGTGAGCGCCTTTGCCAAGGCAACGACCTCGCCGACTTTTTGCTTCGCGAACGCGAGACGGTCTGCGACGTTGCCGTCGATGTCGTACTCGCTCAGCACGTCGTACGGAACGTGCAGAAGAGTCGACGACGTCGAGACGACGAGGTCTTCGCACACCTCTTTCAGTCGCTCGAGGTAGTCGAGCACGACGACGCGGTCGGCACGCCACACCGTGCGGCCGTCGATGACTCCCGCGTAGAGGCGTTTGCGCTTCATTCCGGCAATGGCGGCGAGCTCTTCCGGCTCGAGCCTGCCTGCGACGAGGTCCAGACCGATTGCCTCGACCTTGGTGGCTGCGAGAATCGGCAGCGCAGAACCGAGAGACCCGTATTGACCTGTCACGAGAAGTCGGGGACGCAACGCCGTCGTCGACAGGGCGGTGTACGCGCGGTCGAGCGCTGCCAGCTCCTCGGCTGTTCGTTCGGCCGTGAATGCGGACTCGTCGAGCTGGACGCAGGTGGCACCTCGCAGGGCAAGCAACTCGAAGAGGGCACTGTACTGCGCAAGCAGGTCCCCCAGCCGATCGAGCGGGGCGAATCCTTCCGCTGCTGAAGATCCGGCCTTGGACAACAACAGCAGCGATACCGGGCCGAGCACAACGGGGCGCAGTTCGATACCGCGGGCCTTTGCACGATCGAACTCCTCGAGCAGGCTCTCCGCGTGCAGCGAGAACGGCGTCGACTCGTCGATCTCGGGTTGGCGGTAGAAGTAATTGGAGTCGAAATACCGCACCAGCTCCAGCGGCGGGAGGTCCGGCTCGCCGCGAGCAACAGTGAAGTAGAAATCGAGCGAATGCATCTCCCCTTCGAGCGGGGCGAAGCGCGCGGGAACTGCCCCGAAAAGCAATGCGTCGTCGAGGACATGGTCGTAGAACGAAAAGGTGTTTCCGGGGACTTGCGTCAACCCGGTTGCGTGGAGTTCGTCCCAGGTGTCTTCCTGAATGGAACGACCGACGGACTGGAGTGCGGCGCGGGCGGCAGGCGTCGACTTACCGTTCCAGTAGGTCTCGAGTGCACGCTTCAGTTCTCGCCGCGGGCCGATTCTCGGGTATCCCAGAATGCTCGAACCGAATTCGGCTGCGCTACTCGCCACGAAAGGGTTCCTTCCAGTGAGGGTGCGACGGCAGATGTGAGTGGAAATACGTTGCCGAGGACGTATTTCCACTCACCCGCGCGAAGCGCCTACCTATTTTGCGAAACGACCGTTCTCGTACTGGTAGAAACCTGATCCGGACTTCTTGCCGACCAGCCCGGCCTCGACCATACGTAGCAGAAGCGGCGGGGCGGAGAACAACGGTTCCTTGAACTCTGCGTACATCGAGTCTGCAATCGACTTGACGGTGTCGAGTCCGACGAGGTCGGCCAATGCCAAGGGCCCCATGGGATGTGCGAGACCGAGCACTGTCGCTTTATCCACGTCTTCCTTGGTGGCGAACCCGGACTCGACCATGCGCATGGCCGAGAGCAGGTACGGCACCAGCAGAGCGTTGACGACGAAACCCGCACGGTCTGCAGACCGGACGACCTGCTTACCGAGTACCTCACTGGCGAATTTCTCCGCACGCTCGGCGACAGCCTGACTTGTCTTGAGAGTGGTGACGAGCTCGACGAGCGGGAGCACCGGCACCGGGTTGAAGAAATGCATACCGACGACACGATCCGGTGACTTGGTCGCAATTCCCAGCTTCATGATGGGGATCGACGACGTGTTGGACGCGAGTACTGCATTCGGGTCTGTCACCACCGAATCGAGCTCGGCAAAAATGTCGGCCTTGATCTTCTCGTCCTCGACAACGGCCTCGACAACGAGCTGACGGTCGGCAAAGTCACTGAGGTCGGAGGTGAACCGCAACCGCCAGGCTGCCTGCTCGCGTTCTCGCTCGGTGATCTTGCCGCTGCTGACACCACGGTCCAACGACCGCAGGATGCGTGCGCGTCCTGCAGCCGTCAGCTCACGTGTCTGTTCGTAGACCAGCACATCGACGTGCGCGCGTGCGCACACCTCGGCAATTCCGGCACCCATCTGCCCGATCCCGATAACGCCGACTCGCTGAACTTTCTCGCTGGTCACGTCAGCTCCTTGGCCTCACTGGTCGATCGAGTCGGACGTGGCGATCAGTGGAACTGGCCCTCTTCGGTGGAGCCCTTCAGCGCTGCGGTCGAGGTGTTCGGGTCGACCGTGGTGGCGATGGTGTCGAAGTAGCCTGCGCCGACCTCACGCTGATGCTTGACGGCGGTGAAGCCACGCTCTTCGGCAGCCTTGAACTCGCGCTCCTGCAGGTCGACGAACGCCGTCATGCCTTCGCGGGCGTAACCGTGCGCCAGGTCGAACATGCCGTAGTTGAGCGAGTGGAATCCGGCGAGGGTGATGAACTGGAACTTGAAGCCCATCGCGCCGAGCTCCTTCTGGAACTTGGCGATGGTCGCGTCGTCCAAGTGCGCCTTCCAGTTGAACGAAGGCGAGCAGTTGTAGGCGAGCATCTGGTCCGGGAATTCGCTGCGAACCGACTCGGAGAAGCGCTTGGCAACCTCGAGGTCAGGAACGCCGGTCTCCATCCAGATGAGGTCGGCGTACGGTGCGTAAGCCTTCGCACGAGCGATGCACGGCTCGATGCCGTTCTTGACGCCGTAGAAGCCTTCTGCGGTGCGGGTTCCGTCGAGGAACTCCACGTCGCGCTCGTCCACATCGGACGTGATGAGGGTTGCGGCCTCGGCGTCGGTGCGGGCGATGATGACCGAGGGGACATCGGCGACGTCGGACGCGAGGCGAGCCGAGGTCAGGGTGCGGATGTGCTGCTGGGTCGGGATGAGCACCTTGCCACCGAGGTGGCCGCACTTCTTCTCCGAAGCGAGCTGATCCTCCCAGTGCACACCTGCGGCACCGGCAGCGATCATGGCCTTCTGCAGCTCGTAAGCGTTCAGCGCGCCACCGAATCCTGCTTCGGCGTCGGCGACCACTGGTGCGAGCCAGTTGCTGACCGAGGTGTCACCCTCGACCTTGGCGATCTCGTCGGCGCGCAGCAGTGCGTTGTTGATGCGGCGAACGACGGTCGGCACCGAATTGGCCGGGTAAAGGCTCTGGTCCGGGTACGTATGGCCCGAGAGGTTGGCGTCGCCGGCAACCTGCCAGCCGGAGAGGTAGATGGCTTTCAGGCCGGCGCGAACCTGCTGCACGGCCTGGTTGCCGGTGAGTGCACCGAGCGAGTTGATGTAGTCCTCTTTGGTGACGAGGTCCCACAGGATCTCGGAGCCGCGGCGGGCAAGTGTTGCTTCCTCTACCACGGTGCCCTGCAGCTTGGAAACCTGTTCTGCGGTGAAATTACGCGTCACGCCCTTCCAGCGAGGGTTGGTGTCCCAATCCTGCTGGATCTCGGCGGTGGTCTTCGGGGTGCCGGTGGTCGACATCGGAGCTCCAGTCTCTTCTCATCTTCTCGGCCTGCGTCGAAAGGAATTCTTCACATCGTTGCCAGGCCCTTCGGGTGTACTCCAAAACAATGGCACACCCGAAAATGCCCGTCCACCTGTTGCTAGTGCCAATCTTGGCTAGCTTTTCAACACCCGTTGCTAAGTTTGCGAAGTTCCAGCCAACACGAACCCTCACCGAACGGACAGGTTGGTTACCGGCCAGTAGGGCGAAACCGCAGGCTACGAACGCAATTTAAGAAACTATCGCCGGGCGCCTTACCGGACGTTCGTACTGTTTGATTGAAGGCGTCTGAATCGAAACAGTGACGAAGTCGATTCGCTAGGATTGTGATCGTAATCACAAGACAACCGGTATCGGGCGATGCATTCTCCGCTGGCAATCAGCTCCGCACGCGATCCCGCGCAGCCGGCTGCGCGAGAGAGGATGCGATCAATCGACTTGCTTCCGGGGTTCGACGCGTGCTCGACACGACACCGAACACACCGAGCATCGCGATGAGGACGCCGCCGACGATGGCGAACATGTCGGTCACCAGCAGATCCGTGGGGAACGCAAGAATCAGTGGCGAGAGCGCCAGCGTCACCCCGAGGACCACGTGCGCCCAGTGGCTCGATCTCGAAGCACTGGACATCGCCCAGAGAGCCGTGCCCGCCGACAGCATGCCGAGGATGAGGATCGCGCCGGACACCCCGGTGTCACCGTCGACGGGAAGCCAAATGGTCGACGTCACGAGGACCACTCCGGCGATCAGGACAATGGTGTCGCGTACAACTTCGTTCGTGTGGTCCGACATCTTCAGACTCCCTCTTGTTCGCGGCTGAATCTTTGGTTCGAAGGCTGAAATAGACTCCCATTCCGGTATACGCCGACATGCGACTTCGGGGTCGTTACATCACCGAATCGTGACCCGCGAGCGACCGAGGCGAACGTTGCTAAGCGCTCTCTTCACAGGCGTAGCCTGGGCGCATGTCCAAAACGTTCGTCGGCGTGCGGCTGCGGCAGCTTCGGTCCGAGCGCAAGATGAGCCAGGTTGCACTGGCTGGTCAGCTCGAGATCTCGGCGAGCTATCTCAACCAGATCGAACACGACGTCCGCCCACTGACAGTGCCCGTGCTGCTTCGTATTTCCGAGGTGTTCGGTGTCGATACCTCGTTCTTCTCCTCGGAGGACGACACCAGACTCGTCGCCGAGCTTCGAGAGGTCGCACTGGATCAGGACATGGGCATCGCTGCCGATGCTCACGAGATCGCACAGATGGTCTCTTCTCATCCGCAGTTGGCTCGGGCGATGGTGAACATGCACCGTCGGTACCGCAATACGACGGCTCAACTCGCCGCCGCTACCGACGAGCGATTCAGCGACGGCAGTGGCAGCGGTTCCATCAGCAAACCGCACGAGGAAGTACGCGACTACTTCTACCAACGGCAGAACTATTTACACGAATTGGATACCGCCGCAGAGGAGTTGACCTCTCGGATCCGATTCCACCGTGCCGACGTCGGTGGTGAGATCGCCCGCCGACTCGAAACTGTTCACGAGGTGCAGATCGTCAATCGAATCGACCTCGGTGAGAATGTTCTGCACCGGTTCGATCCGCGTACCCGGGTCCTGGAAATTTCCACGCACCTCTCGGGCGGACAGAAGGTTTTCAAGTTCGCGGCAGAGTTGGCTTACCTCGAATGCGCCGAACTTTTGGACAAAATGGTCGAGGAGGGCGGTTTCACGAGCGAACAATCGAAGAAGCTCGCGATCCTAGGGTTCGCCAATTATTTCGCTGCTGCCACCGTTCTTCCGTATCGCCAGTTCCAAGATGTGGCGGAGGAATTTCGCTACGACATCGAGCGATTGTCTGCCTTCTTCTCGGTCAGCTACGAGACTGTCTGCCATCGCCTTTCGACGCTTCAACGGCCCAAGCTTCGTGGAGTTCCATTCTCTTTCGTCCGTGTCGACCGTGCCGGAAATATGTCCAAGAGACAGTCGGCGACCGGTTTTCACTTTTCTTCCAGCGGCGGTACGTGCCCACTGTGGAATGTGTACGAAACCTTCGCCTACCCGGGCAAGATCATGACGCAGATCGCCGAGATGCCGGACGGGCGTAGCTACCTGTGGATTGCCCGCACGGTGGAGCGAAGGGCCGCGCGCTACGGCCAGCCGACCAAGACGTTCGCCATCGGCTTGGGGTGCGAACTTCGGCATGCAACTCGGTTGGTCTACGCCGATGGGCTCGATCTGCACGGTTCGGCTGTGGCTACCCCGATAGGCGCGGGTTGCCGAGTGTGCGAGCGGTCGAACTGCCCGCAACGTGCGTTCCCTCCGCTCGGAAAAGACCTCGATATCGATGAGCATCGGAGCTCGGTCTCGCCGTATCGCGTTCGATGATGATCACCGACTCCGGACCGATTCTGTGCTTTCCCGGGGCTCACTTCCCCCTGCGCAGCATCGCCCCCGCCGCAGCGAAGGCCGCGACCCGGCGGACCAGTGTCGGCGGCGCCGCCGGTTTGCCCTCCCACAGGCGGTACAGCGTGGACATGCTCAGGACCAGCCTTTCCGGTGAGGTCCACTTCGAGAAAGGCACGAATTCCGGGGACGCCATCATGTTGCGGGCGGCATGCACCGAGTCGACTCCCGCATCGAAGTGTTGGCGTCCGGCCTCGTCCACCCAGGTCCAATAGGCCCGGAGCTTGTGTACCTCGCCGAGGCCGCAGATCGGGCCGTGGCCCGGAACGTAGACCGCCGCATCGAGCGCGATCAGATGATCGAGCGCATCCACCCAATTCGAGAGTGGGCCGTGCCAGAGGATCGGGGTCGATCCGATGAACAGCAGATCGCCTGCGAACACCACGCCTGCGTCCGGAACGTGGGCGATCAGGTCCCCCGCTGTGTGTGCCGGACCGAGATACCGCAACTGGACCTGACGTGCCCCGACGTCGATCCGCTCGGTAACTTCGAACGTGTGATCCGGCAGCCTCGGCAGCTTTCGTGGGAACCGCGCCCCTCCACGAACTGTGTTCATGTAGGTTCCGACATCGCCGATCGGGCCGGGGATCGGACCGACCAACCTGCCGAGCGTCGCGAACGCCGACACGGCTGCGGGCGGCAATTCCTCTTTCATTGCTTCGAAGGACGCGACGCTGGTGGTTATTCGAGCAGCGGCGGGTACCGCATCGTTTCCCCACCAGTGGTCGCCGTCCGAATGTGTATTGAGCACCTCGGTGATCGGTGCATCGGTCACCAACAGCTCCGTCGCCGATGCCACACGCTTCGCCCATCCGGTGTCCCACACGGTGTCGACCACCATCGAGGCTGCACCTTGGTCCACGATCAGCCCGGTGTTCGTCTGCCCCCAACTACCCGGTGGACGCAGGAATGCCCACACCCCGTCGGCAATCTGTTTCAGTCCTTCGCCGGCGCTCATGGGTCAGCACGCTACCTGTGTGCTCGGCATCCATGCCCCTTACCGTCATCGTTCAATTGTCTTCGATCTCTTCGTTTTCGAAGCGGGCATTACGTTTGCGCATGTACCAGATCGCTGCTCCCACCGCGCCGCCGCCGAGAATCGCGCCGACGACTCCACCCGCCCATGAACTGGCCTGTGAGTACACGCTCGGCTGCAAGGTCACCAGGACGCTGACGTATCCGATCGCGCTGAGCACTCCCACCACGATCGCGCGTACCCGAACCAGTTTCGACGCCGTGTAGAGGTTGACTCCGCGGGCCGCCGAGTAGCCTGCAGTCGCGAAGTTGATCAGTGTCGAGACGACGAGGATGCCCAGACCGACCCAGGCTCCGGTTCGACCCACTGCCCAGGGCAGTATCGCGGCGCTGATCAGCGATACCCACGCAAAGAGCTGAAACCCGATGGCAGAGGCCTCGTTCCACACATCACGCTGGCGCTCGTCGTCGTAGAACTCATCGTCGAGATCTCCGACGAACCGCATCGCTTTGATGAACGGACCTGCCGTGATGGATGTACTCATGGTCATCGCTCCTCATGTCTCCGGTTGTTCCGCGGGCTCTTCGCCTGTTGCGAAAAGTGTTTCGACGGTGGTGTTCAATGCTGCGGCCAGCTCGAGCGCCAAATAGACGCTCGGTGCATAGTCGCCTCCTTCGACGGAGACGATGCTCTGCCTACTCACTCCACATGCTCTACCCAGCTCCGCCTGGGTGAGCCGGGCCGCTTTTCGGTGTTCACGCACCGTGTTGGTCCTGAGTGCGTCGGCCATAACTAAAGTCAAGCGGACTTGTCATCTGATGTCAACCCTACTTGTCATCGTCAAGCGGCAAACCACGTCCATTTCCGCCGGGTTCGACATCGCCGAAGCCCTTCCCCTTGGACGAATCATCCACGCGCCGACAAGTTAACAGCGGCGTAATGGACGAAATGGAGCCGTCACCGGGCAACATATCCGCGCAATACTTCCCCTTTACTGTCTGCAATCGCGAATACAACTCCGTATACAAGCGAAAGGGCGTCAAAGATGCCTGCAGTTTCCTCGAGCAAGATGGCCACACGTGTACTGGTTGCTCCTCTCGCTCTGGCCATGGTCGGTTTGGCGCTCACCTCGTGCGGTAGCAAAGCCGGTGACACCACCTCAGCTGACGGCGCGGCAGCAGCCGAATCCTGTGTCGACACATCCGGCGACACCATCAAGGTCGGCTCGCTCAACTCGCTCTCCGGAACCATGGCGATCAGCGAAGTGACGGTGCGTGATTCGATCGCCCTGGCCATCGAAGAGATCAACGCATCAGGTGGAGTCGACGGCAAGCAGATCCAGGTCGTCGCCGAGGACGGCGCGTCCGAGCCCACAATGTTCGCCGAGAAGGCCGAGAAGCTGATCAGCAGTGATTGTGTCGCAGCCGTTTTCGGCGGTTGGACGTCGTCGAGCCGTAAGGCGATGTTGCCGGTGTTCGAGGACAACGACGCGCTGCTCTACTACCCCGTCCAGTACGAGGGCCTCGAGTCCTCGGACAACATCTTCTATACCGGTGCAACCACGAATCAGCAGATCATCCCCGCACTCGATTACCTGAAGGAAAAGGGCGTCAAGTCTCTGTATCTGGTCGGTAGCGACTATGTATTCCCGCAGACCGCCAACCGTGAGATCAAGGCTTACGCGGCGGCCAACGGTATCGAGATCAAGGGTGAGGACTACACCCCGCTAGGTTCGACCGACTTCTCCACTATCGTGAACAAAGTCCGCTCCGCCGACGCCGATGCCGTGTTCAACACTCTCAACGGTGATTCCAATGTCGCTTTCTTCCGCGAATACACCAACGCGGGCCTCAAAGCTGCTGACATGCCGGTCCTCTCGGTATCCATTGCCGAGGAAGAAGTTGCCGGAATCGGCGCGCAGAACATCGAAGGCCAGTTGACCGCGTGGAACTACTACCAGACTGTCGACAGTCCGGAAAACAAGAAGTTCGTCGCCGACTACAAGGCGAAATATGGCGCGGACAAGCCCACCTCCGACCCGATGGAAGCCGCCTACACCTCGGTGTACCTGTGGAAGAACACCGTGGAGAAGGCACACTCCTTCGCAGTCGGTGACATTCAAGCCGCAGCGGATGGCGTCAGCTTCGCCGCTCCCGAAGGTGAGGTCGTCATCGACGGCGCAAACCACCACATCTCGAAGACTGCACGTATCGGCGAAGTCCGCCCCGACGGCCTGATCTACACCGTCTGGGAATCCCCGGCACCGATCGCACCCGATCCGTTCCTCGAGACCTACGAGTGGGCTTCCGACCTCAACTAATTCCCAGGCACTCCACGCAGATGAGTGGAAATGCAGTATGCGAAAGCATTTTCACTCGTCTGCGCGGGGCTGCACTGTAAAGGAGCGCTCATGGATGTCGTAGTCGGGCAGCTTTTCACCGGCTTGAGTATCGGTTCGATTCTTCTACTCGCCGCATTGGGACTCTCGCTGACGTTCGGTCAGATGGGTGTCATCAACATGGCTCATGGTGAGTTCATCATGGCCGGCTCGTACACCGCGTACGTCGTGCAGCAACTCTTCTCCACCGGCGGTGCATCGCTGTTCATCTCGCTGATCGTCGGGTTCTTCGTCGGCGGCGCCATGGGCGCCCTGCTCGAGGTTACGCTGATCCGTCGCATGTATCACCGCCCACTCGACACGCTGCTGGTGACATTCGGTGTCGGGCTCATCCTGCAGCAATGTGCGCGCGATATCTTCGGCGCCCCCGCCGTCAACGTCGTCTCACCGGGCTGGCTGTCCGGTGGCATCGACATCCTCGGCGCTGTCGTTCCCAAGACCCGCATCTTCATTCTGATTCTCGCCGTGATCTGTGTTCTCGCATTGTCGTTCGCCCTCGCGAAAACCCCGATGGGTCGACGCATCCGCGCGGTCGTGCAGAACCGGGACCTGGCCGAGACGTCGGGCATCTCGAGCCGTCGGACCGATATTTCGACGTTCTTCATCGGGTCCGGCCTCGCCGGTGTCGCCGGTGTCGCGTTGACGCTGATCGGTTCGACGAGCTCTACCGTCGGGCAGAGCTACCTGATCGACGCATTCCTCGTGGTCGTCGTCGGCGGACTCGGCCAGATCAAGGGTGCGGTCATCGCAGCGTTCGCGCTCGGCATCCTCAATTCGTTCATCGAGTACAGCACGACAGCCTCGATCGCCAAGGTCATCGTGTTCGTGCTGATCGTGTTCTTCCTTCAAGCCCGCCCACAGGGTCTGTTCGCGGTCAAGACAAGGAGTTTGGTATGAGCACCTTCGTCCAGCAGCGCCGCGCATGGCTGGGATTCGCCCTCGCCGCCGTCCTCCTGTTCGCGGTCGCACCGGCCGTTCTCAGCGAGTTCCGGCTCAACCTTCTCGGCAAGTTCATCTGCTACGCCATCGTTGCGGTCGGTATCGGATTGGCCTGGGGCCGTGGCGGAATGCTCACGCTCGGCCAGGGAGTGTTCTTCGGGCTCGGCGCTTACATCATGGCCATGCATCTGAAGATCTCCGACGCCGACCTACGCGGCGACGCGGTGCCGGACTTCATGTCCATCGCCGGGATTCGCGAACTGCCTTCGTATTGGGTTCCGTTCGCTTCGCCGTTGGTGACGATTCTCGGGATTCTGTTCATCCCGGCTCTCGTCGCGCTCGTTCTCGGCCTCGGTGTCTTCAAACGACGCGTCAAGGGGGCGTACTTCGCGATCCTGAGCCAGGCTCTCGCTGCTGCATTCGCCATTCTGTTGGTGGGTCAGCAGACCACGGGTGGGTCCAACGGGCTCAACAGATTCCGGACGTTCTTCGGGTTCGATCTCAAGGATCCGGCCAACAAGCAGATGCTGTTCTTCATCGCGGCCGGTGTGCTGCTGGCGGTCGTCGCCATCACTCGGCAGCTCATGTATTCGCGCTACGGGGAACTGCTCGTCGCGGTCCGCGATCAGGAAGAACGAGTGCGCTTCCTGGGGTACGACCCAGCCAATGTGAAGATCGTCGCCTACGTGAGTGCGGCATTCTTCGCCGGCCTCGCCGGGGCGCTCTTCGTGCCGATCGTCGGCATAGTCTCCCCCAACGACGTCGGCATCGTTCCCTCCATCGCGTTCCTCATCGGTGTGGCGATCGGCGGACGCAGCACGCTGCTGGGACCGGTTCTCGGCGCACTCGGTGTGGCCTGGGCGCAGACGACTCTGTCGGAACAATTTCCGTCAGGCTGGACCTACGCTCAGGGACTGATGTTCATCGTCGTGGTCGGGTTCTTCCCCGCAGGCGTCGCAGGCTTGTTCGCTCTCCGAAGTCGCAAGAAAGCTGCAGACGAACCCGGTGCCGTCATCGATGTCGAAGAGAAGGAGCTCGTCACATGACTCACCTCGACAACCATCAGCCGACTTTCGGTGGCAACGCCGGTATGTCGAGCCAGTACCTCGAAGTACGCGGGCTTACCGTGAGCTTCGACGGTTTCAAGGCCAACACCGACGTCGACCTCACGCTCATGCAGGGCGATCTGCGGTTCCTCATCGGACCGAACGGTGCCGGCAAGACCACCCTGATCGACGCCATTACCGGACTGGTGCCCGCAACCGGGTCGATCACCAAGTCCGGCGTCGAACTGCTCGGTAAGAAGGTGCACCAGATCGCCAGACTCGGCGTCGGACGAACGTTCCAGACTGCCAGCATCTTCGAACAGCTCACCGTCCTGCAGAACCTCGACATCGCAGCCGGGGCAGGACGTTCGATCATGACCATGTTGCGCCGCCGCAGTGCGGTCTCGCCCGAGATCGAGGAGGCGCTCGAGACCATCGGTCTGACCGAAGAGAGGAACAAGCCGGCGGGCATTCTTGCCCATGGTCAGAAGCAGTGGCTCGAGATCGGAATGCTGTTGGTGCAGAACGCCGATGTACTGCTTCTCGACGAACCGGTTGCCGGGATGAGCCATGACGAACGCGAGCAGACCGGCGAATTGCTTCGTCGGATCGGCGGCGAACGGACCGTCGTCGTCGTCGAGCACGACATGGACTTCATGCGAGCATTCGCGACGTCGGTGACAGTTCTTGCCGCTGGGCGCATCCTGTCCGAAGGCACCGTCGCCGAGGTACAGGCCGACCCCAAGGTTCAAGAGGTCTACCTCGGTACCGCTGCCGCGGGCGGCGAACTCGATCAGATTGCACAGGACATCGCCGACGCCACACCAGGAGGCAAGCATGCTTGAACTCATCGACGTGCGTACCGGTTACGGCCGCAGCGAGGTCGTCCATGGGGTCTCACTCACCGTCCCCGCCGACGGCGTCGCCGCGGTCATGGGTCACAACGGTGCAGGCAAGACGACTCTGCTCCGGGCCGCCGTCGGCCTGCTCGCGGTCGACTCGGGCAAGGTCCTCTTCGATGGTGAGGATGTCAGCTCGCTACGACCCAGCGCTCGCGTCGCACGCGGGCTTGCCTATGTCCCGCAAGGCCAGCAATCGTTCGGCCAGTTGACCACGGCCGAGAACCTACAGGTCGTCGCCGACGGCCGTAAGCGAGGTAAGGCTTTGATCGGTGAGGCCCTCGACCTGTTCCCCGCGTTGAAGGAACTGCTCACCAGGCGTGCGGGTCTTCTGTCCGGCGGCCAACGTCAGCAGTTGGCGATTGCACGTGCACTCATCACCGAGCCGAAGATGCTCATCCTCGACGAGCCGACCGAGGGCATTCAGCCCTCCGTCGTCGCCGAGATCGAACGCACGATTCTCGATCTCACCCGCCGCGGCGGGCTCGGGGTGTTGCTGGTGGAGCAACATATCGGATTCGCGCTCGAATCTGCCCAGAATTACTACATTCTCGGGGCCGGCCGAATCACGTCCACCGGCGCGGGCGGTAGCGAGTCCGAAGCCGATGTACGCGCAGCCATGGCGATCTGACCGGTACTTCCATGCCGCGCAGGGACCTTCGCGAGAAGGTGTATCTGTCGCTGCGTCGCGACCTCATGTCGGGAGCGATTCCGGCGACCGAAAGACTCGGCGAGGAACGCCTGGCCGAGCGGTACAGCGTCTCGCGCACACCTGTGCGTGAGGCGCTCGCACGGCTGCTCGCGGACGGGCTGGTCTTCCGCGGCCACGACGGGTTGCACGCATACCGACCACACGTGGACGATCTCGCCGGGCTCTACGAGCTCCGGCAGACGCTGGAGATTCGCGGCATCGTCCGCGCCATCGAAGACGCGACGCTACGTCACGACGCATCGGCGATCGTCACCGAGCTCGAGCTCTGGACACGAGCGCGAGAGGTCCCGCCCACCGATATCACCGAGGTCGTGTCGATGGATGAGCAATTTCACACGACGCTGTTGAGCGCGTCCGGAAATCCGGCTTTGACCGTGGCTCTGTGCGCGGTCAACGCGAAGGTTCGGCCGGTACGGATGGTGGGATCGATGACCGAGCAGGACATACGGTCTCAGATCGACGAGCACATCACGATCGGTGAGGCGGTCCTCGAAGGAAATCTCGACGAGGCAAGGACCGCGCTGCTCGCGCACATTTCCTCGCACGAGAAAACTGTCATCGCTCGTGCCGAACAAGCGGCGTCGATGGCTGGGGCGCTGCGAATCTGAAGCGTCGTATTTTGGTCTCGACCAAACATTGCGAGCATTCACTCTCTAAGTTATGGTTGGACCAACCATGGTGATGGAGGTCACATGAACGAGTACCTGCCCTACGACACAGTGCTGACCGGCGGGACGGTCTACGACGGCAGCGGTGGGCCGGGGGTAGTTCGCAACGTAGGAATCTCGGACGGCATCGTGCGCGCGATCACGACCGAACCGCTCGCGGTCGGTCCGAGTACCGATGTCATCGACGCGACGGGACAGTGGGTCATGCCCGGTTTCGTCGACGTACACACCCATTACGACGCGGAGGTCCTGGTCGGACCAGGACTGACCGAGTCGGTTCGACACGGCGTCACCACGGTCCTGCTGGGGAACTGCTCGTTGTCGACGTTGTACTCCACTCCCGTCGACATCGCCGACCTGTTCAGTCGAGTCGAGGCGCTACCGCGCGAGCATGTGCTGAAGGCCGTCGATGCACACAAGACGTGGACGAATCCGAACGAGTACATCGACGCGCTGGAGAGACTCCCCCTCGGGCCCAACATCGCGGCGCTGGTGGGGCATTCGGACCTGCGTGCCCACGTGATGGGGTTGGACCGGGCGACCGACCACAGCCAGAAACCGACACGTGAAGAATTCTCGGCGATGGCCGATGCGCTGACCACTGCCCTGGACGCCGGGCTTCTCGGCATGTCCACCATGACCAACCCCTGGGACAAACTCGACGGTGACAGATACCGTTCGCGGTCACTGCCGTCTTCGTACGCGCGTTGGAAGGAATTCCGCGCACTGCACAAGATTCTGCGCCGACGCGGCCGTCTGCTTCAGAGCATCCCGAATCTCAACACCAAATACGACATGATCTTCTTCCTCGGCAGCGCAACGGGACTGGGCCGGACTCCGCTCAAGATCTCGCTTCTGGCTGCCGCCGATGCCAAAGCATCCCCCTGGATTCACCACATCTTCGGGCCGCTCGCACAACTGGTGAACGGACCCGGGCGCGGACAGTTCCGATGGCAACACCTGCCCACTACGTTCGACGTCTACTCCGACGGGATCGACCTCGTCGTCTTCGAGGAGTTCGGATCCGGCCGCGCAGCTCTGCATCTCCGAGAGGAATTGGGCCGCAACGACTTGCTGTCCGACGAGGCCTACCGCCGCTGGTTCCGCGCCGACTTCGAGAAGAAATTCAGCTCACGGGTATGGCACCGAGACTTCGCCGATGCCCAGATCACCGAATGCCCGGATGCCTCGGTCGTCGGTAAGAACATCGCCGAGGTTGCGGCCGAACGCGGCATCCACGTGGTCGACGCATTCCTCGATCTCGTCGTCGAGCATGGCCGAAAACTGCGCTGGCACACCACTATCGCCAATCACCGACGGAAGCAGATGGACAAGCTCATCACCAGGCCGGGCGTCACCGTCGGGTTCTCCGACGCCGGGGCGCACCTACGGAACATGGCGTTCTACAACTTCGGGATCCGGTTGCTGCATCGTGTGCACGGCGCCCGCGGAGATCGACGGCCGTTCATGTCCGTGGAGAATGCCGTGTACAAGCTCAGTGGCGAGCTCGCGGACTTCTACGGCGTCGACGCAGGACACCTGAGGGTGGGCGACCGCGCCGATGTGGTCGTCATCGATCCGGCTGGTCTCGACGACGAGGTCCTCGCGTATCGCGAGGAGACGATGCCCGAGTTCGGTGGTTTGAGCCGGATGGTCAACCGGAACGATCAGGCCGTCACCGCGACGCTGATCGCCGGGCGGATCGTCTACCGTGAGGGTGAATTCGCGCCATGGTTCGGCGTATCGGAACGCGCTGGTAGCTTCCTGCGCGCCGCTACCACCACGGCACCGCATCCACGAGAGCGAGTATGAGCAGAACTCAGCAGGAACGACGTACCGAGACGATCGGGAAGCTACTCGATGCAGCGATCGTGTCACTGTGCGAAAATGGCTACGCTGCAACGACGGTGAGCGAGATCGTCTCCCGTGCGGGGGTGTCCTCGGGTGCGTTGTTTCGGCATTTCCCCACACGC
Organism: Rhodococcus sp. PAMC28707; assembly: GCF_004795915.1. Taxonomy (NCBI): domain Bacteria; kingdom Bacillati; phylum Actinomycetota; class Actinomycetes; order Mycobacteriales; family Nocardiaceae; genus Rhodococcus; species Rhodococcus sp. PAMC28707. The sequence continues at coordinate 2,956,956 of NZ_CP039253.1, read as the reverse complement.
CTCGACATCATCGTCGCTGCTGCGGACGAAGTGCGGCGGCGACAGTTCGAGGAGTTTCGAACCGGTCTCGCGATCTTCGGTACGGCGTCCGTCGAGCATTGTCTGCTCCTCCTGCGTGCGGCGTGTCGAGCCCCGATAAACGGTGCCTGGTACGAGCTCCTCATTGCCGCTCGGAGTGATACCGAGCTGCGGGAACGATTGATTCCCTTCACTGTTCGCTACCACGAGCAAATTTCCGCGCTTGCCCGCACGCTTCCGGTCGCAGGCACCATCCCACCCGCCCAACTCGATACGGTCATTTTCACCGTGGTGCACCTACTCGACGGCGAAGCGCTCTCGGCGATCGTGCATCCGCAGCCCGAGCAGGAGGAGTTGCGATTGCAGCTCATCGCCGGGCTACTCCGAGGCGAGTCCATCTACAAACGGGGCGAGGCCGTGTGAAGACCTGGACAGTCGATTCTGTCGGAGCCCGTATCGCGGTGTACGAGTATGGAGATCCGCTGGCATCCTCGACCGTGCTTCTTGTTCACGGCTATCCGGACGATCATCGATTCTTCGAGCCGATGATCCGTGTGCTGGGCCAGCACGTGCGGATCGTTGCCTACGACACCCGCGGCGGCGGGGCCACCACCCTCGACGATCCGGACTCGCTCGAGAGCTACACCCTGGCTCACTTGACCGAGGATACGTTCGCCGTGGTCGATTCGATCCCCCACCGGAGTGGACCCCTGCACGTGTTCGCACACGACTGGGGTTCGGTTCAGATGTGGGAAACAATGGCCGCACCCCGTGCTGCATCGACTTTTGCGTCGTTCGTATCGGTGTCCGGCCCGAGCCTGGACCACCTGCGTGAGGTCTCTCGCGCCCGCGCAGTTTCGCCCCGACAGTGGTCATCGATGGCAACGCAACTCCTACGGTCCTGGTACATCTGGAGTTTCCACATTCCGGTTCTTCGCCGGTTCGTACCATCGATGATGGTATCGATCGGCAACGAGGACGCCCCGGAACCGGAGCGCCGGAACCAACAACGCGGAATTGCGCTGTATCGCGCGAACATTCTCCGCCGTCTACTCTCCGGGCCCGACCCGAAATGTGAGGTGCCCACCACTGTCGTCGTTCCACTCCATGACCGGTTTCTCTCCGTCGACCTTGCCGACGGACTCGAGCGCTGGATACCCGACCTACAGGTCATCGAAGTCGACGCCGAGCATTGGTGGCCGTACACCCACCCGGCAGATGCAGCCGAGGTGGTGCTGTCGCTGCAGTAACGGTCGGCTGGTTACGCACATCGATTGTCCGCTAGCACCGATTGCTCTTTTCCGATGGTGCACAGCGGAAACCGCAGGTAGCGTGAGAAGGCGTGAGCTCACCGCGCATTGCATCCGGAACGTTCAAGGACCTCGGCCCCATCAACTGGGCCTTGTGGCGCGTCCTGTCGAAGGCTGCGGGCGCGCCCAACGCGCATCTTTTCAGTACCTTGGGACGCACCCGCGGACTTTTTCGGGGCTGGTTGTTCTACAGCGGGAAGCTGATGCCGGGCGGCCGGATCTCACGCAAGGACACGGAAGTGGTGATCAACCGCGTCGCACACGTACGTGACTGCGGGTACGAGATGGACCATCACCGCCGAATCGGCAGGCGCGTCGGAGTGACCGAAACCCTTCTCGCACAAGTAAAGGAAGGGCCCGCAGCAGTCGGTCTCGGTGATCGCTATCGAGCGATACTCACCGCGACCGACGAACTACTGGCCACCAAGAACCTCTCGGACGAAACCTGGTCAGCCTTGGCACGCGAGTTCGACGAACGCCAGCTGATCGAATTCCTGTTGTTGGTCGGGCAGTACGACAGCTTGGCGACGACCATCGAAACTCTGCGAATAGAACGCGACTTCTGAAAAGAGATTCGCTGGAGCTAGCCCTTGTTCGACCCGAACCTGGCGCCGGTAGCTCGCCCAATCCTGTTGAGCGGGGCCAAAATATCCTGATACCGTGGCCCCACTACGCGAGGGATCAGATCGAACAGTCGCGCATCCGGGCCGATGAGGATGCGCGGCTTGTTGCGCTCGACGCCGCCGAGGATCACCTTGGCGGCACGTGTGGGCGAGGTGACGGCGATCTGCTCGAAGCGTCGCACGACGGCGTCGTGATCTCCCAGATCTGCCATTCCTCGTGCGTTGGCAACGATGTTCGTCTTGATTCCGCCAGGATGGACACAGCTGACGCCGACGGGATGGCGAGCGACTTTCATTTCCTGGCGCAGCGCCTCGGTGAAACCGCGCACCGCGAACTTTGCCGAGTTGTATGCGCTCTGACCGGGGATGCCCATCAACCCGAACACGCTCGACACATTCACCAGGTGACCTTCACCGGACTCGATGAGCGCAGGCAGAAATGCTTTGGAGCCGTTGACGACTCCCCAGAAATCAATGTTCATGACCCACTCGAAATCGTCCCAGGTCATATCCAGAACATCTGCGCCGAGCGCAACCCCTGCGTTGTTGACCACAAGGTTGACGCGTCCGAATTCGCTGATGACCGCATCGGCATGGAAATACATTGCCGCGCGGTCGGAGACGTCCAACTGGTAGGACACTGTGCGTGCACCGATCTTCTCGCACAACACGACCGTCTCCGTGAGTGCTTCGCCGTCGATGTCCGAGAGCGCCAGCCTGGCGCCGCGGTGCGCCAGATCGAGGGCGAGCGCGCGGCCGATCCCCGATCCGGCCCCGGTGACGACGGCAACCTTGTTGTCGAAACTTCTCATCGGTGTACTTCTTTCGCCTCGGTCGTATCGTCCTGGCCACGACCAACACCGGCCGGAAAGCCCATCCTGCCATGCAAGGACGAGTCCGGACAGGGCATGAAAAAAGCTCGTTCGTCTTGTGTGCGCACAAGACGAACGAGCTTCGTAACTGCTTGGAGGGTCAGAAGTTGATCATGTGTCCTGCGAGGCCGTGAATGGCCTCCTGCAATGCCTCGGACAACGTCGGATGTGTATGGACGTTGCGAGCGAGTTCGTTGACGGTCAGATCCCATTTCTGGGCCAGCGTCAGTTCCGGCAGTAGCTCGGACACGTCGGGGCCGATGAGGTGACCACCGAGAAGTTCGCCGTGCTCGGTGTCCGCGATCAGCTTGACGAAACCGGTAGCGTCTCCCAGCCCGTGTGCTTTGCCGTTGGCTGCGAACGGGAAGTTCGCGACCTTGATGTCGGAGCCACGGGCCTGCGCTTCTTCACGAGCCTGATCTTCGGTGAGTCCGAAGCTGGCGACCTGCGGCTGGCAGAACGTCGCCCGCGGCATCATGCGGTAGTCCTCGATCGGCAGCGTCTCCGCGCCGGCGATGGTCTCCGCCGCCACGACGGCCTGAGCCTCGGCCACGTGAGCGAGCTGCAGCTTGGCGGTGACGTCCCCGATTGCGTAGATGTGCGGGACGTTGGTCTTCATCGTGCTGGTGATGCCGATGGCACCGCGATCGGTGAGCTCGACACCGGTCTTCTCGAGACCGAACCCTTCGACGCGAGGGGCGAAGCCCACGGACTGCATCACCTTGTCGACGGTGACGGTTTCGACGTCGCCGGACTTGTTGTTCTTGAACTTGACGGTCACCTTGGAGCCATCGTCGTCGATGCTCTGTACAGCGGCACCGGTGACGATACGGACGCCGAGCTTCTTGTACTGCTTCTCGATTTCCTTGGAGATGTCGGCGTCCTCGTTGGGGAGCGCGCGATCGAGGTACTCGACGATGGTGACATCGACACCGTAGTTCTTCATGATGTAGCCGAACTCCATGCCGATGGCGCCTGCACCGACGATGAGCATCGAACCCGGGAGTTCACGGGTCATGATCTGCTCTTCGTACGTGACGACGTTCTCGCTCAGCGACGTTCCCGGCAGCAGTTTGGTGGTGCTGCCGGTGGAGATGATGGCGTTGTCGAAGGTGATCGTCTCGGTGCCGCCCTTGGTCAACTCCACCTCGATGGTGTTCGCATCGGTGAAGGTGCCCTGGCCGTCGAACTCGGGGATCTTGTTCTTCTTCATCAAGAAGTGAATTCCCTTGACGCGCCCCTCCGCGACCTTGCGGCTGCGGTCGAAGGCTGCGCCGAAGTCGAAGCTCGCTTCGCCCGAGATACCGAACAACTTGGCTTCTTTTGTGAAGAGGTGCGCAAGTTCGGCATTGCGGAGAAGCGCCTTCGAGGGGATGCAGCCCACGTTGAGGCAGACACCGCCCCAGTACTTCTTCTCGATGATGGCAGTGCTCAGTCCGAGTTGTGCCGCGCGGATAGCAGCGACGTACCCACCGGGACCGGCTCCGAGGACAACGACGTCATAGTGTGAGGTCACGATTCCCCAGCTTAGTCGCGTACGGATTCCCTGTCTCGAGACGGTCGGGTTACCTGCCGGTAGCAGCCTGTGTCGCCTCTGCGACCCGCCGGAAGTTCCCACCGAACACGGCGTCGACGGCGTGTTCGTCGAAACCACGACCACGCAGCACCGCGGGCAGGGTCAGCGTTCCTTCCGGCGGAACCCACTGCAGCGGCCCCCAACGCGTGTACATCTCCGAGAACGCCTCGGGGTGAATTCTCAGCTCGTGATCGAAATCCTCGTGGTCGAACGAATAGTCCGAGCCGATACCCACGTGCTCGATGCCGAGCAACTCCACGCCGTACTCGATGTGGTCCGCCATCGCCTGCACCCGTTTGCCATCTTCCTCGGGCGCGTTGACGCCGAGGAAGATGCCGACACCGTTGATCCCCACGACGCCTGTAGTGCGTGCGCATTCCAGCGCCTGCTCATCGGTGATGTTCCGCGGATGCTGCCACAGTGCAGCAAAATTCGAGTGACTGTAGATCATCGGGTGCTCGGTGCAACGTGCCACGTCGAGCCCGGTCGAGACCGAGCAGTGCGAACCGTCGACGAGCATCCCCACACGATTCATCTCGCGAACCACGTCCCTCCCGTACGCCGTCAGACCCGTGTCCTCGACGTCGAGGCATCCCCCTCCGGCCGCATTGGCGTGGTTGTAGGTCGGAAGCATGGAACGCACACCGAGGCCGTGGAAGTAGCGAATGTTGTCGAGATCGCCCTCGAGTGGACCGGAATCCTCCAGGTCGAATGCCAGGGTGATCAGCTCGACAGCTTCGGGTTCGTCCACCGCGTCGACCATGCGAAAACGCCCGTCGGCGAGGGCTTTACGACGGAAATCCTGCGCCAGCGCAGTCACGACTGCTTTGGAATGCGGCGAGAAGCCGACGTTGACGGACACGTACGACCCGAGCGGGTAGCGAGCCAATTCCGTGATGTCCGCAGTGGGCACCAGCGGCAGACAGCAGTGCTGTTCCCACAGATTCATATCCGGCGATCCTTCCTCGAACACCACGACCCCGACACGAGAGTGAGCACCGGCACGTGTCCGGTCACCGTGGGAGGGACAGTACCTACGAGGGTACAAATAGGGCATGAGCAACACCTCTGATCCGTACCTGTGGCTCGAAGAGGTCACCGACGAGCGCGCATTGGACTGGGTACGCACCCGTAATGCCGCCACCACCGCCGCGTTGGCCGGCCCAGAATTCGACGCGATGAAAGCCCGCGTGCGCGAGGTCCTCGACACCGACGCACGAATCCCGTACGCGCGGCGGCGCGGTGAGTACCTGTACAACTTCTGGCGCGACGCCGAGCACATCCGAGGACTGTGGCGTCGGACCACGATGACGGAATACCGCAAGGACTCGCCCGAGTGGGACATCCTGCTCGACCTGGACGCCGTCGCCGAGACCGAAGGCGAGAACTGGGTGTGGAGCGGTGCGCAGGTGCTGCGTCCCGATCAGCACCTCGCGTTGGTCACGATGTCCCGCGGCGGCGCCGACGCGTCGATCGTCCGCGAATTCGACTTGCGGACGCGCACGTTCCGCGACCCGTCGGACGGCGGATTCTTCGTTTCCGAAGCCAAGACCGACATCGGGTACATCGACGCCGACACCGTCTATGTAGGAACCGACTTCGGTGCAGGTTCGCTCACCGACTCGGGATATCCGCGTGTCGCCAAGCGGTGGACCCGCGGCACCCCACTTGCCGAGGCCGAAACCGTGTACGAGGGAACGGCGAACGACATCTCGATTTCGGCGTGGCACGACCGGACTCCCGGATTCGAACGTGACTTCGTGCAACGCGCGACGGACTTCTTCAACGCCGAAATGTATCTGGTCGACGGCACAACCCTGACGCTGATCGATACGCCGACCGACGCAACGACTTCGGTCCACAAGCAGTGGCTACTGGTCCGCACGATGACCGAGTGGACGATCGGCGACAAGACGTATCCGTCCGGGGCGCTACTGGCCGCAAACTTCGAGAGCTTCCTCGCCGGGGACCGCGAGATGACCGTACTGTTCTCGCCCGACGCACACCGCTCCCTGCATCAGTTCGCTTGGACCGAGAACCACTTGCTCGTCGTCACGCTCGTAGACGTGCGCAGCGAGTTCCGAGTACTCACTCCGGGGCCCGGTCCCTGGGATGATCAGCCGTTGCTCGGCCTACCGGATTCGACCTCCACCGAGATCGTCGGCACCGATGCGGAGGAGAACGGTGACGAGTTCTTTCTGTCGTCGAGTGGTTATCTGACGCCTGCCACGCTGCTGTTCGGCACAGTCGGCGGCGACCTCGAAGTCCTCAAACAGGCGCCGTCGTTCTTCGACACCGATTCGATGGCCGTCACCCAGTATTTTGCGACTTCACTCGACGGCACTTCCGTGCCCTACTTCGTGGTCCGCAAGGAAGGCATGGGCCCCGGTCCGACGATGCTCTACGGCTACGGAGGATTCGAGATCTCGATGACGCCGTCGTACAGCGGTGCAACCGGTCTGGCCTGGCTCGAGCAGGGCGGCACGTACGTAGTGGCCAACATTCGAGGCGGCGGCGAGTACGGCCCCGAATGGCATACCCAAGTGCTGCGCGCAGGCCGACACAAGGTCCACGAAGATTTTGCGGCCGTGGCAAAGGATCTGGTGGAGCGCGAAATCACCACCCCCAGCCAGCTCAGCGCTCAGGGAGGAAGCAACGGCGGACTCCTGATCGGAATCATGCTGACCAAGTACCCCGAACTGTTCGGCGCTCTGGTCTGCCAGGTACCACTGCTGGACATGAAGCGGTACCACCTACTGCTGGCAGGGGCGTCGTGGGTGGCGGAATACGGCGACCCGGACGACCCCGACGAGTGGGCATTCATCTCCGAATACTCGCCGTACCAGAACATCGTGGCACCGGACGAGAGACGCTATCCGCCGATCCTCATTGCGACCTCGACACGCGACGACCGGGTGCACCCCGGTCATGCCCGCAAAATGGCCGCGCGGCTCGAAGAACTGGGCCAGCCCGTCACCTACTTCGAGAACATCGAAGGCGGGCACGGCGGCGCTGCGGACAACGCTCAGCTGGCATTCAAGACGGCGCTGTCCTACCAATTCCTGTGGAAGGCACTGCAGCCGTAGCGTCGACGATCCGCTGAGAGCTTTTCAGCGATGCATCCACGAGCTCACGAGGTCCGCAACGGCCATTGGATTTCGGATCCAGCCGTTGTGGCCGAGTGACTCGGCGACATGCTCGGCGGTGACTTCGGCGTTGGCGAGTTTGTCGACCAAGTTCTTCATCGACTCCGGCGGTGCCACCTCGTCCCCTTCGATCGTGATCGTCAGGACTGGTAGCTTCAATCGGCCCATCCGCTCCTCGTAGTCCATATCGGCGCCGGACGGCTCGATCAGTCCCGTCCGGGCGAATCTGGACCAGTCTTCGATCAGCACACGCGACTGCCGACCGAAACCACCGATACCGACGCGATCCCCTGGCCAGAAGCCGGCAATGCTGCTCGTCAACGCCATGGCTGCGGCACCGAACAGCAATGGAACACCGCGCACGGTTCCGAAGCCTCGGTGGTACGGCGACCCCGAGGCCACCAAGATCAGCCCGGCCAGTCGACCGCGAATTCGAGCTGCGTACATCGACCCGAGTTGGCCACCCATGCTGTGCCCCAAAAGATAGGGAGTGGCGGCCGGAAACTCCTCGCGCACCACCTCGAAGATGGCAGGGAAGTCCACCGATACCAGTTCCTGATATCCGTACTTGCTGGCAGAACTGGGTTTGGGCACGCTGTCGCCTTGTCCGCGGAGATCACCGACAGCGGCATGGAAACCGCGGGCGACGAGGGCTTCGGCGAACAGGCGGTAGTAGCCGCCCGGAATTCCAAGACCCGGCATGATCACTACCACCGGCGCGTCGTCCGGTCCGTCGGCCGGAAACAGCGATACCGGCACTGTCGAACCGTCGGGCATTTGAATAGGAACGGTATGCACCGAACCAGACTAGGGCGTGCGTCCCCGGACAGACCGATGGCCGGCACCCGCGGTTGGTGGGTGCCGGCCATCGTCGAAGAAATTTAAGCGGGAGGAGTTGCTGAGCTACCTGATGCTGCTCCGAGAAGCTTGGCCAGCAAACCGAAAATTCCAGCAAGTTCGGCGGATCCCATATGAAACTCCTTCGTTAGAGGACAAAAACCCCAGAGGTTCCGTGACGGTTGTCACAAAATGATCTCTGTGCGGATAGTTGTACCGCACTGGGTCACGTTTCGCACACGAACGAACAAACGTTTCTCCATCACGCTCGCGCAGGTCACAAAACGACTGCTGCACACGTGCCACCGCAGCCGCCCCCGACTGCGACCACGGCAGACACCGTGAAAAAAATCAGGCAGCGCTACCGGATGTCAGTACGCCCACGATCTGGTCAACGATCGACTCGACGAGCCCGTCGAGTACGCCCGAGAAGATGTCGGTGATGAACCCTGCTGCTGAACCCATGAAAACTCCTGTGCTCGTCATTCGGAACAGCCGTAGAAAGTACGACCTGATTACGTTCATACCGCACTCGGCGCAGTGGCGCAGCATTCAGGCTTGAAGTCGAATTCTCACGCCCTCATCGGTACCCATGCAACGTTTCTTTTACTCGAGACAGCGCGAAAACCACTCGAAAGAAACGGCTTTGGACCTCGATTCGGTGCGTGGTTTGTTATCGCCTGGTGTCGCACATTCGCATCGAAGACGTCCGGGCATCGTAAAAAATGCGGCGCGGCGAGGGACTGCCGATCCGCACAATTCCATCCGACTTCAGGGTGAAGATGGGTGGACTTCCCGATGTACGAGGGCGCCACCACCCCGCAGACTTGTCGGCATGACTTCCACCAACCCACCCAAAGAATTCGTCCGCTCCGACTCGCAGAAGATGGTCGCAGGTGTATGCGGCGGCATCGGGGAGTACTTCGGCATCGACGCCAACCTCGTCCGAGTCCTGACGGTGCTCGGCACCGTCGTCTCGGGCGGAACCGTCGCGCTGATCTACCTCGCCGCGTGGATGCTCATGCCGAGCAGTTAGGCGGTCGGCAGAATGCGAAGTTGGGTACCCACGCACCCGCGGCGACCTGCTGCTCGGCCTCGCGCATCGCAGCCATCGCCTCGTGCGGGATGTCCTCGAATCCGCCGGCGTCACCCGAGGTGGCCCGGCAGTAACCAACCGCGATTCCGCGCTCGGTCCAGCGGGCGACTCACAATCGGGTGTCATCAGTTGGCCGGCATACGGCGCAGGACGTACGGCAGAATCCATCCGTGCTGGAAATACGCCGCTTCTGTGGATTCGCTTATCTACGGATTCGCTTATCTACGGATTCGCTTATCTACGTCGAGGAATGGTATCGACCTTGTCCCAACCACGACGGCGTTCACGGGATCCTTCGTGCGCATCGCGGCTGCGGTAGATGATGTACGGCCGAAAGAGATATCCCAACGGGGCGGTGAATACGTGCACCAATCGGGTGAAAGGCCATACCGCGAAAAGACTGATGGCGGCCAGCGCATGAAATTGGAAGCTGAACGGGGCATGCGCCATCAATTCGGGCTGCGGGTCGAAGAAGAAGATGCCACGGAACCAGACGGACACACCTTCGCGGTAGTTGTATTCGCCGACGACGCCGGACCCGGTGTTGACCAGGCCGCCCAGGATCACCAGGGTGAGCATGAGATACATCAGCTTGTCCATCCTGGTCGTCGCCCCCATAACGGCCTTGGTGAAGCGCCGACGATACAGCAGACCTGCCAAGCCGACGAGGGTGAATACACCGGCCACGATGCCCACCGTGACCGCCATGAAGTGGTAGATGTTCTCCGAAATCCCGACGGCCTCGGTCCAGCTTTCGGGAATGCCCAGGCCCATTACATGTCCGAGGAATACGGCAAGAATGCCGAAGTGGAACATCGGGTTCGCCCAGCGCAGAATGCGGCTTTCGTACATCTGACTCGATCGGGAAGTCCAGCCGAACTTGTCGTAGCGATAGCGCCAGATGTGGCCGAGAACAAAAATGGTCAGGCAGATGTAAGGGAAGATCAACCACAGGAACACATCCCGGACATTGTCCATCATGCACCTCCAGGCATCGGTAGCAAATCGGGCGAACCATAGGGATCGAGACCCACCTGCTCGTCTTCCGGCCCCTCGGCGATCAATCGTTCGACAGCTTCGTGATCCTTGCCTTTGAGCGGGGGCAAGGTGGCGCACACTGCCTCCATCGCCCCGCTCCACGGCGATTCGATGTCGCGTAGATGCAGGCGGAGCAACTCCAGGCCGGCGCGATTGTCCAATATCATCTTCAGACCCGCCCGCTGATCGGTCGTAGCGGCGAATTCCAATACGACACAGAGATGATCGGGTAGTTGATCCTCGGCAAGCATCAGCCCCGCCTTGGTGTAGACCTGCTTGATACGCAGCAGCGCGAGCCCGCGTTTTCGAGTCTCTCCGTTCGAGAAGTAGGTCAAGAACAGGCAGCCGCGCCTGCGAGTGTCGAAGGTGTCGACGTAGTCGGTCTCGGACTCCGGTAGCGGCCGAGTGCGTAGGTGATCGATCGTTTCCTGCAGTCCCGTACCGAGTTTCGCCGGCAGGGTGGCAGCGACTCGGCCGAGAAGGTCGAGATGAGACATCAGGTGCGCGTCCGGGTAATCCATCAGCATCGAGGCGGACTGCCAGGTGCGGGTGAGTTCGTCGGTGGAGTATCTGAGTTTGGGCACGCGTGGGGTCATTACCGGTGCTCCGTCTCCGCCGACTCGGACGGTCCGGCAGCCTCAGGGAAAAGCCCATCGGGGGTGCCCTGCCCATTCCAGTCCATCAGGTTGATCCGCACACCCGCCGGGCGTCCCGGCCCTGCCGGTGAACCGACACCGGGATCGGCACCCATACCGGGGTCGCCACCGAACGAGCCGTCCATCCCGCCCATCCCGGGCCCGCCCTCGACGTCGAGGGAACACTCGGTGGCGATGTTCTCGAGCTTGTGGGCGTCCTCGTAATGGGCCGCCGGTACGACGTATCGCTCGTCGTACTTTGCGATGGCGAGCAGACGGTACATGTCCATCATTTCTTGCCCGGTCATCCCGACGGACTCGGGGATGGATTCGTCTACCTCCCAACCCATATTGATATCGCGCATGAACGAACGCATCGCGGCAAGCTTGCGGAGCACCATGTCCACCGGAGCGGTATCCCCTGCCGTGAACAACCCGGCGAGATACTCGATAGGGATCCGCAGGGAGTCGATGGCAGCGAACAGGTTTCCCTTCCGTTCGGCGTCCTCACCGGTTTCGCGGACTGCATCCACAACCGGAGACAGCGGCGGTATGTACCAGACCATCGGCATCGTTCGGAATTCCGGATGCAACGGAAGCGCGACCTCGTATTCGTTGATCAACGCCCAAATGGGCGAGCGTTGCGCACTTTCGATCCAGTCGTCGGGGATGTCGGCACGCTGCGCCTGTCGAACAACTTCCGGATCGTTCGGGTCGAGAAAGACGTTGCGTTGGGCTTGCAGCAGGTCGTGTTCGTCGGTCACCGAGGCCGCATCGAGCACCCGGTCTGCGTCGTACAACATCAGTCCGAGATACCGCAGCCGTCCCACGCACGTTTCGGAACAGATTGTGGGCTGGCCGATCTCGATACGCGGGTAGCAGAAAGTACATTTCTCGACCTTGCCGGTCTTGTGGTTGAAGTACATCTTCTTGTACGGGCAGCCGCTGACGCATTGCCGCCAGCCACGGCAGCGATCCTGGTCGACGAGGACGATTCCGTCCTCTACTCGCTTGTATATCGCCCCGGTGGGACACGACGCCACGCAGGACGGATTGAGGCAGTGTTCACAAATACGTGGCAGGTAGAACATGAATGCCTGCTCGTACTCGAATTTGATCTTGTTGCCGATCTGCTGGAGTATCGGATCGTTGTGCCCGTGCTCGACCGACCCGGCAAGGTCGTCGTCCCAGTTCGAGGACCAGGTGACTTTAGTATTCTCACCGGTCAGCAAGGATTTGGGCCGTGCTACCGGCATATGATCCTGAGCCGGGGCGGTAGTGAGGTTCTCGTAGTCGTAGGTCCACGGCTCGTAATAGTCGTTGATGCCGGGCAGGTTGGGGTTGGCGAAGATGGTGGCGAGGTTCTTCAGTCGACCGCCTGCCTTCAGCTTCAGCCGGCCACGCTTGTCGAGTGTCCAGCCACCTTTCCACTTCTCCTGATCTTCGTAGGTGCGCGGATAACCTTGACCGGGCCGCGTCTCCACATTGTTGAACCAGACGTGTTCGGCGCCGGAGCGATTGGTCCACACCTGCTTGCACGTGACCGAGCACGTGTGGCACCCGATGCACTTGTCCAAATTCATGACCATCGCCATCTGAGCCATTACTCGCATCAGTACTCCACCTCCTGATTACGACGGCGGATCACGGTGACTTCGTCGCGTTGATTGCCGGTAGGTCCCATGTAGTTGAAGGCGTACGTCTGTTGGGCGTATCCGCCGATCATGTGCGTGGGTTTGATCATGAGCCTGGTGAGCGAGTTGTGATTACCGCCGCGCTGGCCGGTCGTCTCGGAAATCGGTGTGTCGATGAGGCGGTCCTGCGAGTGATACATGAAGACAGTGCCCTCGGGCATCCGATGCGAGATGATGGCACGCGCGTCGACCACACCGTTGCGGTTGACGGCTTCGATCCACTCGTTGTCTCGCACACCGATCTTCTCCGCATCCTGCGGGCTCATCCAGATTCCTGGCCCGCCGCGGAACAGCGAGAGCATGAGCAAATTGTCTTGGTATTCGGAATGAATCGACCACTTGTTGTGCGGCGTCAAGTATCGGACCGAGACCCCGTGGTCGGGCGTCGCTCCGATCTCCGGTTCGTCGAAGAGTGCGGTCATGTTCAGCGGTGGCCGGAAGGTGGGCAGCCCTTCGCCCAGCTCGGTCATCCAGTCGTGATCGAGGTAGAAGTGCTGACGACCGGTCAGCGTGTGCCACGGTTTTTCCCGTTCGACATTGATCGTGAACGGCGAGTATCTACGGCCGCCGGTCTCGGATCCGGACCATTCGGGTGAGGTGATCACCGGAACCGGGCCGTGTTGGGTATCGGAGAACGTGATGCGCTTGCCCTCGTTTTCGGAGGCCAGGTCGTGCAGCATTCTGCCGGTGCGCTTTTCGAGTGTCTTGAAGCCCTGAGTGGCGAGCCTTCCATTGGTGGTGCCGGACAGGGCCAGGATCATCTCGCAGGCCTGGATGTCACGGAGAATATCGGGACGGCCATCGGCCGGACCACCGCGCACGACACCGTTCTTCTCTTTGAGATCAGCGATTTCTCGGCTCAGATCGAAGGTGACTCCCTTGGTGGTCGCACCCAAGGTGTCCAGCAACGGCCCGACGGCGCGCATCTTGTCACCGATCGCCGTGTAGTCCCGCTCGACTTCGATAATTTTGGGCATCGTGACGCCGGGCTCCGGTTCGCATTCTCCGTACTTCCAGTCGCGGACCTTGCCGTGCGGTGCTGCCATCGCATCCGGGGTGTCGTGGGTCAGGGGTGCGGCGACCACATCGGTTTGCGTACCGAGGTGACGCACCGCGAGCTTGCTGAATACCTGGGAAATCTGTTGCCAGGCATCCCAATCGGTACGCGACTGCCACGGCGGGGAGATCGCGGGGTTGAACGAGTTGACGAACGGATGCATATCCGTCGTCGACAGGTCGTGTTTTTCGTACCAGGTGGCGGCCGGCAGCACGATGTCCGACAAAAGCGTCGAACTCGTCATCCGGAAATCGAGGGTCGTCAGAAGATCGAGCTTGCCGATGGGTGCCTCATCGTGCCAGCGAACGTCCTGCGGTCGGAAGCGCTGCGCAGTCTCCTGGGCGCTGACGGTGTGTGACGTGCCGAGGAGGTGATTGAGAAAGTACTCGTTTCCTTTCGCCGAGGAACCGAACAGATTCGACCGCCACAACGATAAAACCCGCGGAAAGTTCTCCGGCGCATCAGGATCCTCGGCCGCGAACTTCAGCCGCCCGGCCTTGAGCTCCTCGACGACATAGTCCTTGGCCGACTGCCCCTTCTGCTTGGCCTGCGCACCGATCACCAAGGGATTTCGATCGAACGTGGGATAGGACGGCATCCAGCCCAGACGCGCGGACTGTGCAATCACGTCGGCAGTCGTCTTGCCTGCAAGTTGGCCTTTGCCGGTCTGCGCAGTCAACGTGTCGGCACCGAATTGGTCGTAGCGGAACTGGTCGGTATGCAGGTACCAGTAGGCGGTCTGCACCATGTTTCGAGGCGGTCGTACCCAGTCCAGGGCATTGGCCAACTGGTTGTACCCGGTCAGCGGACGGACCTTTTCCTGGCCGACGTAATGTGCCCAGCCGCCACCGTTCACGCCCTGGCATCCCGTGATCGTCGTCATCGTCAGAAAGGTCCGATAGATGGTGTCGGAATGGAACCAATGATTGGTGCCCGCACCCATCAGAATCATCGATCGGCCCTTGGAGTCCTCGGCGTTCTGGGCGAACTCGCGGCCGATACGTTCGGCAGCGTCCGCTGAGACTCCGGTGATCGCGGCTTGCCATGCCGGAGTGTAGGGGGATTCTGCGTCGTCGTAGCCGCCGGGCCAGCTCCCGGGTAGTCCGGGTCTACCGACGCCGTACTGGGCGAGCATCAGGTCGAAGACAGTGGTGACGAGTCGCCCTGCGACGCGGCGTACCGGTACGCCGCGTCGAATCACGCCGACCTTGCCCTGGCCGGCATTACCCTGGCCGGCATCGAAGCGTGGCATATCGATCGGGACGTACTGATCAGCACCGTCGATCAGCGACAGTGTCGGATCGATGTCGCCGAGATCGAGGTTCCACTTGCCCTCACCGGTTTCACCGTAACGATGGCCCAGTGTGCCGGGGGGCACGACGAGTTGGTTGGTTCTGGCGTCGACCATGACCGTTTTGAACTCGGAGTTCTCCTGCTCACTCGCTATCTCGTCGGTGAGGTCCGAGGCGGTCAAGAACTTTCCGGCGGTGTAGGTGACCTCGCCGTCCGGATCGTGTGTTTCGTCGAGAGTGACGAGAAACGGCAGATCCGTGAATTTCTTGACGTAACCGGTGAAATAGGGAGTCTGCCGGTCGACGTAGAACTCTTTGAGGATCACGTGACCCATGGCCATCGCCAGAGCGCCATCGGTACCAGGCTCGGCAGGGAGCCACTCGTCGGCGAACTTGGTGCTGTCGGCGAAGTCCGGTGAGACGACGATGACTTTCTGGCCGCGGTAGCGGGCTTCGATCATCCAGTGCGCGTCCGGTGTCCGGGTGACCGGCACATTGGTACCCCAGATGATCAGGTAGCTCGAATCCCACCAGTCCCCGGATTCGGGGACGTCCGTTTGATCCCCGAACATCTGCGGGGAAGCGACCGGCATGTCCGCGTACCAGTCGTAGAAGCTCAGCATCGATCCCCCGATGAGGTTCACGAAGCGGGCACCGGAAGCGTGCGAGACCATCGACATCGCGGGAATGGGAGAAAACCCGGCCACACGATCGGGACCCCATTTTCGGATCGTGTGCACGTGCGCCGCCGCCACTATCTCGATGGCCTCGTCCCAGGTGGCACGCACCAGGCCACCCTTGCCTCGCGCGCGCTTGTAGCGCGCAGCGCGCTCAGGATCCTCGGTCACGTCGGCCCAGGCGAGTACCGGATCTTTCAACCGGGACTTCGCTTCCCGGTACATCTCGAGCAGTACCCCACGAATGTAGGGATACCGGGTTCGCGTCGGCGAGTAGGTGTACCAGGAGAAGGAGGCACCGCGAGGACACCCGCGGGGCTCGTATTCGGGCTTGTCCGGCCCGGCAGTGGGATAGTCGACGGCCTGGGTCTCCCAGGTGATGATGCCGTCTTTGACGTAGACGTTCCAGGAGCACGATCCGGTGCAATTCACCCCGTGGGTCGACCGGACCACTTTGTCGTGACTCCAACGATCCCGGTAGAACGAATCGCCCGAACGCCCGCCGATCGCGAGCAGCGTCCGCCCATCGGCAGACACAGGCTGGTTGCTCCGAAAGAAGCGACGAGTCTTGATCAAAGCATCTGTCAATCCGCTGTTCATGGTGGCACTCATAAAAAGTCCTCCCGAGATTGGAGTAGCTGCGCAAGATGAGCCGAAAGCGTCAGGGGTGAACCACCAATCGGTCGACGAGATGCCAGATCATCGCCACGAAGACGATCGTCCACGCACCCAACGCAACCCAGGACACGACGTCGCCGACCACTTCCATCATGGGTAAGTCATCCGCCTGACCCAGGTAATGCGAGGCGACGCCGTACATCCCGAGCGGGAAGATGATGCTCCACAGAGTCGCGTCGTAGACCAGCGGAACTCGATTCTTGACATGCCGCCACCACGCCGCGGCGAACAGAACTGGGATGAGCCAAGTTCCGAAGGACCAGAACATCACCGCAGTGCCACCGATCAGGCCGCGGGTGGCGTCGACCATCGGGGCATCGGCCATTTGCACGATGCGGGCGCCTGCGAGGACGGTGATCGCGGTTGCACCCATCGCAACCCAGTAGACCGGGGTGAGGTCGACCGGGTTCAGCGGATACAGCAGCAGCCTCGCCGCGACCAGAATCGCTACGCCCGCATAGAGGAAAGCGCCGACAGACCAGGAGAACACGGCCACCAGTGCGAGTTCGTCCCTACCGGTTGTGACCACTGGCTCGAGGGCCGCAGCGAGCACGGCAACGGATTGGCAGGCGACCACCCAGATGAACCAGGTACCGTTCGCGCCCGCGAGAGCCGGGCGACTCGACGGATTCAGTATCGCCGTCGAGGGCACCACATATCCGAGCACGAACCAACTCAGCGCCCCGAGGGCCAGGATACCCAGAGCCACGGTGTGCGCTCCCCCGGCCGCGAAGCGGGTGCCCAGGACGTCGGTGGCGGCGACGAAGGTGAAGAATCCGAATCCGCGTCGCGGGTCGGTGAAATCCGCGCGCAGCAGTGGCCCGAAGCGCAGCAACCGCCAGCAAGTCAGCACCACCAGGACGGCCCAGGCAAGAACTCCGATCACGAACAGGGCCGCAGAGATGAGCGGCTGGTCGTTGTTCTTCATCGCGACGGAGATGATTCCGGTGGCCATGACCAACGCGAAATAACCCGGGTTGAGAGTCGAGACAGCGCCTCGAACGGCGGTTACAGTCTTCCCGCCGCCACTCCGCACCGTCACGACGTGTTACCGATTCGCCGGTCCATGACGCCACGAGATACTCGCTGTGCCATTCGGAATCCTCACCTATGACATGCCAGCCAGTGCACTGGCGTTGCACCGTGCACGCTACGCCGGATACACCCGAATTCGGTGCGCAACGCCGACCGACCATGCGGGACAATATATCTGAAGCACCGTATTGCTACCCGACATGCTGGATCCACCGCTGAACCCGTTCGGACGCGTCGAATTCACGGACGTCGGCGTCGAGGATCGCGGCCTGCTGCTCGGAATCGGGACCGGATTTACGAAAGGCGTGCAGCTGCGCTTCGTCGGCCCAACGCTCGTACACGTTGATCCGTCGCGCGTCGAACAGGTCCGCAGCGATCGCGAAGTCCTCGCATCCTTCGGACTCGCGCGCGAGCCGAACCACCTCGACACAACTCTGCAGATACCGATCTCTTTCGTTCGGATCGACAGTCAGATACCCAGCAACAATGATCATGAGCCTCAGACCTCGACGAAGCGAAAAACTCATCGCCCGTCGAACCCGGCACGGCCGTCTACCGAGTCAGTGCACCAACCACCCGCACGGCGCCGCGAGGTCCGCAGATCCCTCCGGACCCATCGACCCCTCCGCGTACGGCTTCACCTCGGGTGGATCGTTCAACAGCGGTGCCGCCACTTCCCAGACGTGTGCGAGCCCGTCTGGCCGGGTGAACAACGAACGATCACCGTTGAGCACGTCGAGAATCAGGCGTGAGTACGGCGACAGTGGGTCGGCGTTGGGAACGGACGGCAACGGCAGAGATAGATGCCCGACGGATAGGTCGAAATCCGGTCCCGGCTCCTTCACCGTCATCGCCATGTCGATCGAGCCGCTGCCGGACAAGTCGAAGGACAGCACCGCACCGTCGTCCGGGAGATCGGTCAGCGGGCTGTTCTGCGGCTTCCGGAACACCAGCGACACGCGCTGAGCACTGACCCCCAACATCTTCCCGGTTCGAAGCAAGAACGGCACGCCGCGCCACCGATCGGTGTCGACCCACAGCTTGGCAGCGACGAAGGTGTCCACGGTCGAGTCGTCGGCGACACCCTCGACGTCGCGATAACCCTCGTACTGGCCGAGTACGACCTCGGCCGTGTCGATCGGCCGGAAGCACCCGATGACCGTTTCCCGGGCGGATTGCAGATCGTCGGCAGCCAACGACGCTGGAGGCTCCATCGCGATCTCGGCGGCGACCTGAAAGAGGTGAGTCACCAGCATGTCGAGAACAGCCCCGGTGCTGTCATAAAATTCGGCTCGGTCGTCGATGTTCAGAGTCTCGGGGACATCGATCTGCACCTGAGCCACATGTTCGGCGTTCCAGATGCCGTCGATCATTCCGTTCGCGAACCGCAGGACATGCAGGTTCTGGGTCGCCTCCTTGCCGAGAAAATGGTCGATTCGGTAGACCTGTTTCTCGTCGAGAACCTCGTGCACTACCTTGTCGAGTTCCTCGAAAGCCTGCTGCGACGTGCCGAACGGCTTCTCGTACACCACCCGTGCACCAGCGGCGAGATCGTGCGCGCCGAGGGCCTTGGTGTAGTCCTGAAACGTGCTCGGCGGCAGTGCGATGTAGTGCACCAACTGCGCGTCCTCGCCCACCTCTTCTTTGGCCGACGCCACCACCTCCGGTAGCGCACCCGGGTCTTCGACGGTGAATCCTTTACCTGCGAATCGGACCCGTTTCGCGAACTCGTCCCAGTCCTTGCTGCCGAGTTCGGAGCCGTATTCCTTCAACGCACCGTGGACGTGGTCGCGAAACTCGTCGTCGGAGGTGTCGTGACGACCGTTGCCGATGAGCAGCCACTTCTCGGGCAGCAGTCCCTCGACATGGAGTTGATAGAACGAGGGCAGGACCATGCGCTTCGCGAGGTCACCGGTCGCACCGAACAGGACGAATATCGTTGGTTGCAGAGACGCCATGGATTCCATCATGCCCGCACCGATCGGTTGGTGTGGTTAAAGTCGATCTGGTGACACGATCGAGATTCCACGGCGAGATCTACGGGATGGGCACATCCTCGGGCACACGCATCGTCGTCGGCAACTGGACGCGGTCTCCGCTCGGCACCTTCACCGACGTCATGGTCGAGTTCGAGAACGGCCACCGTCTACTCTTGGTCCCTGACGACGAGGTCCGTGAATTCGTTTCGGCCACATACACATTCGACGAAACAATTCTCACCCCCGTGACGTTCGAACGACTACCGGACGGATCGAAGAAAGTGCAGGCAGGTCGATTGGACCTGCAAATCCACACCGGCCGAATCACACCGCTCGGCGTGCTGCTGAAGCTCGTCCCCACCGCCGTCTCGACCGCCCCGTGGTTCTGCACACTGACCGACCCCATCGCCCGAGTGGCGCTCCGCGGCGTACGGACCCGCGGCAGCGCCGGCGGTGGGCGCCGCGAGTACTACGGGGCTCACACCCAATACCGCGTCACCGCAGTCGAGGCGTCGTGGGACGGAAAGAATCTCGGCTCACTGACCCGCGTCACGCCGCCGGTCCGATTCGGATTCGGTTCCACACCCCAGGCCCCGAGCGTCACCTACATCACCACCACCATCGACGACTGACTCGTCAGACCAGCACGGCACCCGCGGCAACGAGCTCGGCCAGCGCCTTCTCCGAAGACTCGGGAGCAACGCCGGCGATCAGATCGGTGAGAATACGTACCTTCAGCCCGAGAGCGATCGCGTCGAGTGCCGAAGCTCGCACGCAGTAGTCGGTAGCCAGTCCGACGACGTCGAGATCGGTCACCTCGTTGACTCGCAGCACCTCCGGCAACGTGACGCCCCCATCGGTGATGCCTTCGAATGCCGAGTACGACGGCTTCCCCTGGCCTTTGTAGACGTGCACGTCCACCGATCCGGTGACCAACTCGCCGTGGTATTCCGACCCGACCGTGTCCGCGACGCAGTGCATGGGCCACGTGTCGACGAAGTTGGGCGCGTCATCGGTCGCGAAGTGGCCACCGTTGTCGCCGACCGCGTCGTGCCAGTCTCGCGAGGCCACGATGACGTCGTACTCGTCGCCCTTCTTCGCCAACAATGCACTGACCTTGCGTGCTACTTCGCCGCCGCCGTCGATGCCCAGGGCGCCGCCCTCGGTGAAATCGTTCTGTACATCCACTACCAACAAAGCACGAGTCATGCGTCCAAACTAACCCGTCACACCCCTCAGCTCCGACCCGCATTCTTCGGCGGTGAAGCGAAGGTCGACTACCAGTTTCGATCAGCCGGCGACCAAGGCTGCTCGGGCGAGTACTGCGGCGCCTACGACCCCCGCATCATCTCCCAACTCGGACACGACGAACTGTAGGTCGGGGCTCGGTTGCAGCATCCATGGTCTGGTCGCCTCGTACAGCTTGTCGGCGAGATCCTGCCCGAGCTTTTCGGCCAGCCCACCACCTACGACGACCCGATCCAGATCGAGCAGGTTGATGGTGGAGCCGACCGCAACACCCAGGGTCTCGATCGCCGTGTCGAACAGTGTCGTTGCAAGTGTGTCTTCTTCCTCGAGGGCGCGGGCCCAGACTTTGGATGTCAACTTCGTCTTGCCCTCGTCGTCGCGGATCGTGAACAAAGACGTCTTCCTACCTGCATCGACCATCGTCGTTGCGGCGCCACGCATCGATCGTCGTCCCGCATAGGCCTCGGCGCATCCCCTGCGCCCACACGTGCAGAGTGCACCACCGGCAGCGACGATGACGTGTCCGATTTCTCCGGCTGCTCCTCGCGTTCCGACGTAGGGCCGACCATCCAGGATGAGGCCGCCGCCGACCCCCGTTCCCATCCAGAGACCGAGGACGTTCCGACCGCCTCGGGCTGCTCCTGCTGTCCATTCACCCAGCAGGCCCACGTTGGCGTCGTTCCCCAAGGTGACCGGAACTCCGAGTTCGTCCGAGAGTGGCCCGATCAGGTCGACATCTTCGGTCCAACCGACCAGGTTGGGCACGGTGAGAGCGCGTCCTTCGTGCACGACTCCTGGAATCCCCACTCCGACAGCGATGGGGTCGGCGTCGAGGGAACCGACGAGTTCGATGATGACCTGCAGGACATCTTCGGGTCCACCTTCCGGAGTGGCAGCTTTCGCCCGGCAAAGTACGTGATGACGTTCGTCGACGGCACCGACTTCGATGTTGGTTCCACCTACATCGACTCCGACGACGACCGACGCTGTTTCGCTCATGTCCCGATCGTCCCACCGATCATCGACGACGGGGCAGCTTTACCGGCAGTCGAACCCGTGGCAGTAGTCTTCGGTCGTGGATCGAAAGTCGCTGACAGACAACGGCAGTGTCGCCGACATAATCTGCTACCCGGTCAAGGGATGCGCGGGCCTGTCTCTCCGCACCGCGTCGATGACGTTCCGGGGACTCGAACACGATCGCGAGTTCATGATCGTGGGTGCAGACGGATCGTTCCGCAGTCAACGCAGCAATCCGGTTCTCGCCGTCGTCCACCCCTCGATCGTCGACGACGTCCTCACCCTCTCGCACGTCGATTTCGGATCGATCGCCGTCGAGGTCGATCGACATTCCCAGCTACGAGATGTCACGATGTTCGACGAACCGTTTCACGGCATCGACCAGGGCGACGACGTTGCACGCTGGCTCGGTGAGATCCTCGGCGAGGAGTGCCGGCTGGTCGGAATCACCGCGACTGCCCCGAGCTTCGCGGACAGCACCGCAGTCCACATCCTGTCCGATGCGTCGATGCGCGGCCTGAACGACCGGCTCGACGCACCGATTCCGTTCGGTCGGTTCCGGCCCAACATCCTCGTCACCGGTTGGGCCGATGCGCACCGGGAAGACCGGGTCCGCCTGGCCTCCGTCGGCACCTGCGAACTCGCGTTCGACAAGATTGCCATCCGGTGCGCCGTCACGACCGTCGAGCAGACAACCGGCATTCGGACAGGCCCCGAACCACTGCGTACCCTCGCCTCCTACCGCCGCGGCCCCACCAAGGGCGTCGTCTTCGGCGCGAAGTTCTCGGTGAACACCGTCGGTCGGGTGTCGGTCGGGGACGAGTTCACCGTTCTCGCGGAGGAATCTCGGGGTCTCGACCACTAGTCACGGGCCGCTCCGCTGCCTCGACTTCGCGAGCCCATTCCGGATGCTCGTTCTCGGCCCACGCACGCAGAACCGACCCGCCGCGCATACCGCGCATCGCTTCGGAATCCTTGAACGCGTAGAAGATGTGGCCCACTACGAGAAGCCCGAAGGCGAGAGCGAACCAATCGTGGACGAACGTCGCTCCTGTCCGCCAGTTCAGCGGACTCCACTCGGGAAAGAACATCACCGTCCCCGTGAGCAGCAGTACCAAAATCGATCCGCCACTCAACGCACCGTTGAGCTTCTGGCCGGCATTGAACTTCCCGACGCCCACTGCGCGGAGCCGAAGAGTCTTGGACCGCAACCACTTCCAGTCCTCCACGACGAACCGATCGAGGCGCTGCAGATCCCGCCGATAGGCCCGCGAGACAAGACCGAGAATCAGCGGTATCGGTATACCGAACCCTGAATAGACGTGCACCAATTCGACCAAGTGCCGATTGCCGACGAGGACCGCCAACGAACCGTTGTACAGAATCGCCGCCGTCGCGATGCATACGAGGGTCAGCGCGCCGACGGACCAGTGCACCCAACGTTCGACTCGGTGGAAGCGCAGCAGTTCAGCTCGTGGCGTCATCGTCACGTCCATTCGACGCGCCGACCCAGCCGTCTATCGAGTATCCCCGCGGCTCCCAGTAACCGGGGACCACATCCGAAGTCAACTCGATTCCGCCGAGCCATTTCAGACTCTTGTAGCCGTACATCGGTGCAACGTAGAGCCGAACTGGACCGCCATGATCATGAGTGACCGGGCCGCAGAGCATGGTGAGGGCGACGATGACGTCGTCGCGACGTGCCTGCTCGAGCGTCAGGCTCTCGGTGTACGTGCCGTCGAACGAGGTAAATCGGACTGCCGTCGCATCGGCCGTCGGCGAGGCTGCATCGAGGATCTCCGACAGGCGCACGCCGCTCCACGGGACCTGCGGAACACGCCATCCGGTCACGCATTGGAAGTCTCGCACCAGAGATGTCTGCGGCATCGCCCGCAAATCCTGTAGTCCGAGAGTGCGCGGTGTTGTAACCAAACCATCGACGGTCAATTCGTAACTGCTCTCGTCCTTGCGCGGCGCACCCGTGGTCACCGAATAGAATCGAAAGTTGTTGCCCAGCGGGATCAGGCCGACCAGTCCGGTGGGATCGTGGTTGCCGATCGGGCCCATCACGGTCGCCAGCCCATTTTGAATGGCGCCGCCGCCCAGAATTCCTG
This sequence comes from Rhodococcus sp. PAMC28707, assembly GCF_004795915.1. Classification (NCBI taxonomy): domain Bacteria; kingdom Bacillati; phylum Actinomycetota; class Actinomycetes; order Mycobacteriales; family Nocardiaceae; genus Rhodococcus; species Rhodococcus sp. PAMC28707. The sequence continues at coordinate 2,933,014 of NZ_CP039253.1, read as the reverse complement.
CCGCCCCGGCGACGACCAATCCGAGGAAGATGCGTCGACCTACCGGTGAACCGGGAATGTCGGGCTCGTTGCGACGCATCACTCCACTGTCCACGAATTACCTCTCACGTGTCGCTATCTGCACGGCGAGCAGAATCCGTGCCTGACCCGCTCGCAGTGGTGAGAACGCTGCGCCGGCATCGACAAGGTCCGCACCGCCCCCTCCGCCGCCGTAGCTGGGTTCGACAGAGCCGAGCGGAACCCTCGTCGTGACGACGACAGGGATCCCTGCGGCCGTGGCACGCTTCACCGCCGCCACGACCATGCTGTTCGTGTTCCCCGAACCGAGTGCCTGCAGCACGAGCCCCTGACTTCCTGCGCCGAGGTACGCATCGATGGCGACCGCATCCACCCCTGGGTACAGCGCAACGATGTCGACTCTGGTGTTCGAAATTTTCCGACGGTCGAAGACGGAGCGTTCCTGCGCCGATCCGAAAAATGCGTCCAGGTCTGATGTATGCCATTTCATCAAGCCGCGCGCAGGCAACGTTCTGCCACCGAAGGAAACGAGGACTCCCCTTCCCCTGCTACTCGGGTTCCGCACTGCTTCGATCGCTGCCGTGACGTTGTAGGGCCCATCGGGCTCGCTGTGATCCGAAGTCCGCTGCGCACCGGTGAACACCACCGGCCTCGGATCATCGTGGAACAGGTCTACGAGAAGTGCCGTCTCCTCCATGGTGTCCGTACCATGCAGAACCACGACGCCGACGCAGTCATGATCGGTCAGCGCATTCGCAACAGCGTCGGCGACGGCGTCCATGTCGGCGAAGTCGAACGCCGAGCTGTCCTTGGACAAGACCTCACGAACCTCGACATCGGCGGCCAACGAGAACCCGAGCGGATCACTGCCCGGACGGCTGATGCCGTTCTCGTCACGGCTACTGGCAATGGTTCCGCCAGTGGTCAGCAGGGCGATGTGAGACACAGAAGTCATACCTCTCGTTCGGGTGAAGGCGTGCGAGTCTTGGGTCGAGTCCGGGCTATTCCTCCGGTTCCTTCAATCCCTGCCGCTCGTCGCGTTCAGCCCATTCCAAGAGCGGGTCGATGGAGAACACGGCATCGTCGATGCCCTCGTGCAGGTCGCCCAGTTCGGCGAACCTCGCCGGGACGGTGAACATCGTGAATTCTCGCGGATCGACGTCGACTACCTCATCCCAGGAAATCGGTGTCGAGACAGTTGCTTCCGCGTTTCCACGTACCGAGTAGGCGCTCGCGATCGTGTGGTCGCGGGCATTCTGGTTGTAATCGACGAAGAGTTTCTTCGGGTCACGGTCCTTGCGCCACCAGGTGGTCGTCACGTCCTCGGGTGCCCGGTGCTCGACTTCCCGCGCGAAAGCCAGTGCGGCCCTTCGCACGTCCTTGAAACCCCAGTCCGGCTGAATCCGCACGTAGATGTGAAGACCATGTCCACCAGAGGTTTTCGGCCAGCCGACGGCTCCGAGGTCTTCCAAAACCTCGCGCACGACGCCTGCCACGCGTCGAACTCGATCGAACGGGCAGTCCGGCATCGGGTCGAGGTCGATACGCCACTCGTCGGGACTCTCGACATCCGCCCGCCGCGAGTTCCACGGATGGAACTCGACCGTCGACATCTGGACTGCCCAGGCCACATGCGCCAATTCCGTTACGCACAGTTCGTCGGCCGTCCGGTTGTAGCGCGGAAACTTCACCTGCACCGTTTCGATCCAGGGTGGTGCTCCGTTCGGCACACGCTTCTGGTGAACTTTGTCGCCGGAGAGACCGGACGGAAATCTGTGCATCATGCAGGGACGTTCCCGCAGCGCGCGGACGATCCCATCTCCGACGCTCAGGTAATAGTTCACCAAGTCGATCTTGGTCGCCCCGCTCTCGGGGAAGTACACGCGATCAGGGTTGGAGATGCGCACCGTACGTTCGCCCACCTCGAGTTCGATCGACGGTGACGCTGCGCGGGCCATGCTCGACAGCCTAGGTGCCGCTCCGCCGCATCGCTGCAGTTTCTCCGCGCACACGAAAAAGCCCGACTCCACGAGGGAGTCGGGCTTTTTCAGCGGTGAAGCGGGGGGAACGGACTCAGAAGTCCATGCCGCCCATGCCACCGGTCGGATCGCCACCGGGCGCTCCGGCCTTTTCGGGCTTGTCGGCTACGACGGCCTCGGTGGTGAGGAACAGAGCCGCGATGGACGCTGCGTTCTGCAGTGCCGAGCGGGTGACCTTGACCGGGTCGTTGATGCCTGCAGCGAGCAGGTCCTCGTACTCGTTGGTCGCGGCGTTGAGGCCGTGACCTGCGGGCAAGTTGCGGACCTTCTCAGCGACGACGCCAGGCTCGAGGCCTGCGTTGAACGCGATCTGCTTCAGCGGTGCTTCGAGGGCGACGCGAACGATGTTCACGCCGGTCGCCTCGTCGCCGTCCAGCTTGAGGGAGTCGAGTGCCGGGGACGCCTGCAGCAGCGCGACGCCACCTCCTGCAACGATGCCCTCTTCGACAGCAGCCTTGGCGTTACGCACAGCATCTTCGATGCGGTGCTTGCGCTCCTTGAGCTCGACCTCGGTTGCTGCTCCGGCCTTGATGACTGCAACGCCGCCGGCCAGCTTGGCCAGACGTTCCTGCAGCTTCTCGCGGTCGTAGTCGGAATCGGAGTTCTCGATCTCGGCACGGATCTGGCTGACGCGACCGGCGATAGCGTCGGAATCGCCCGAGCCCTCGACGATGGTGGTCTCGTCCTTGGTGATGACGACCTTGCGTGCCTGGCCGAGCAGTTCGAGTCCAGCGGTCTCCAAGGAGAGGCCGACCTCTTCGCTGATGACCTCGCCACCGGTGAGGATGGCAATGTCGGCGAGCTGTGCCTTACGACGGTCACCGAATCCGGGAGCCTTGACGGCGACGGACTTGAAGGTGCCACGAATCTTGTTCACCACGAGAGTGGAGAGAGCTTCGCCCTCGACGTCCTCGGCGATGATGACGAGCGGCTTGCCGGACTGGATAACCTTCTCCAGCAGGGGCAGCAGGTCCTTGACGGTGCTGATCTTGGAGCTGACGAGCAAGATGTACGCGTCTTCGAGGACGGCTTCCTGACGCTCTGCATCAGTGGCGAAGTACGCCGAGATGTAGCCCTTGTCGAAGCGCATGCCCTCGGTGAGCTCGAGCTGCAGGCCGAAGGTGTTGGACTCCTCGACCGTGATGACGCCTTCTTTGCCGACCTTGTCCATTGCCTCGGCGATGAGCTCACCGATGGCGGGGTCGCCCGCAGAGATACCAGCGGTAGCAGCGATCTGCTCCTTGGTGTCGATCTCCTTGGCGGAAGCGAGCAGCGACTCGGTGACGGCTGCAACAGCCTTCTCGATGCCGCGCTTGAGGCCGAGCGGGTTGGCGCCGGCTGCGACGTTACGCAGGCCTTCGCGGACCAGAGCCTGGGCGAGAACGGTGGCGGTGGTGGTGCCGTCGCCTGCGACGTCGTCAGTCTTCTTGGCGACCTCCTTGACGAGCTCGGCACCGATCTTCTCGTAGGGATCTTCGAGCTCGATCTCCTTGGCGATGGAGACACCATCGTTGGTGATCGTGGGAGCTCCCCACTTCTTTTCGAGCACGACGTTGCGACCCTTGGGTCCCAACGTCACCTTAACTGTGTCAGCGAGGGCGTTGAGGCCTCGCTCGAGGCCACGGCGTGCCTCTTCGTCGAACGCGATGATCTTGGCCATTACGAAGTGATCCTCCGGATTGGGGGTGACACATTTCTGGCCGAGTTGGGTGCCCGCGACGGACGACCAGGGGTGTCCTTGATCCCCAGCCTCACCGTGTCCCGACCTGGCACTCACGTATCGAGAGTGCCAACTGCATTTCTAGCACTCGACCATGGCGAGTGCAAGGTCGACGGGCACTGCATGGTCGATTTGCTGGCCCGACTTGCTCAGCGTTCGCTCAGGGCGCACCCGCCCAGCGTCGACGGGGACAGAAACTCATGCTCGCAACTCTCCCGCGACCACCGCCGTCGACCCTATTCTGGTTCTCGACAACGGACGCCCGGTGAGAGCTCGGGCGACACAATAGATTGGGCACCGATGTTCATTGCGACAGTCGCAGTATCGATTTTTCTCGCTGTATCGCTGACCTTCTCGGCGGTCGGAAAGTTGACCAAGAATCCGAAGGTCATCCCCATCATGGAACAGGTCGGCGTGCCTGCCGACAAGATCCCATGGCTTGCCTACCTAGAAATTCTCGGCGCGATCGGCCTGATCGTCGGACTGTTCGTCTGGCCCATCGGGGTCGCCGCCGCAGTCGGAGTGATCTTGTACTTCGTGGGCGCGGTCATCGCTCACCTCCGAGTGAAGGACAGTGGTTTCGGTCCCGCTGCATTCCTCGCCGCTGTCGCCATTGCCGCGCTGGTTCTTCGACTACTGTCTGCGTGAGCAGTCGATGGCCGGCAGGTCCGCTAGGAGCCGGTCGAAACGATGATGGGGACCATGACGGCGGCCATGACCGCGACATTGACATCCTCGACGGCCTTTCGGACCGCTGAACTGGCCCAATCGCCCTCGGCAATCTCCTTTGCGCGCTTTTTTGCTGCCTTCTTGTCCACTCCTGGTAACACCTTCGGTACGGCGTCGATGGCGGACACCAGCGAGATCAACGCCGAAATCTCGGGGGCCGGTGTCGTGCCGTCGATAATCGCGCTTCCGATCCCCTGACGCGCCCAGCTCTTGCGAGTCACCTCGCGCGCCGGCCAGGACACCGTAGGGAAGAGCCCGAGCACTTTGTCGTGACGTTCGAGAACCAGGCCCTGCTGGGCGAGCCTGGACCCCACCTCCTTGTTCAAGTTCCTCTGGAGTTTCTCGATCACCCGCTGCGGCTTCAGCCGACCGTTTCGAGCGCCGATCAAGGCATGCGCACGCGCAAGCAGGGGATCGGAGGGAGCAGGGCCACTCACCAAGAGCCGTCCTGCCTTGAAGGACTCGCCTTTCGAGGTGATGCGCACACAACCCTCGACGGCCAATTCCAGAACGACCGCACCGGCCAGCACGCGGGGAAATTTGGTGCTGTCGACGATCGGCTTACCGGTGACGTCGTCTACCAGTAGCAGAAACAGGTCCTCGGCAATCAACGTCATACGCCGAGATTACCGACCGCGTACTCATGCGACACGGCAATCATCGCCTGCAACACCGTGACGTCGACGTCGGACAACTTGTTGATAGAGGCAACCCGCGCCCGTCTCGCTCTCGGCAACCACGTCAGTTCAGCAGCTGCTGCCAGTTCGACGGCACCAGCCCAGCCGGACCGGGCGTCGATTGCTCGAGCGGATGGTGCTGCGGCTCAGCCAAATTTGGGCCGTCGTACATTTGCTCATCGGTGTAGTTGTAGAACCAGTTTTCACCGGGTTCGTAGCTACGAATGAATGGATGATCGGCACTGCCCGCATGCTTGCTCGCATGCTGGGACGGTGACGAATCGCAACAGCCGATGTGTCCGCACTGCGCACAACGCCGCAGATGAAACCACCAGCCGCCGCTTTCGGTGCACTCCTTGCAACCAGGGCCGGAGGGCGCAGCGGAAGGGTCGACATAGGGCGTTGCCTCGCTCATAGATCCTCCCACGCTGTCACTTGCCGGCAAGTATGCCGCTCGGGAAGTCGGTGCGCAGGACTTCCGGCCAGAGATCAGATCTGGCCGCGTCTTATCAAGTCGATTTCCCGTGGCGTCAGCAGCCGTTCCAACTGCTCACTCGGCCACTTACGGGGCCGCCCACTCATCCGGGCAGACTCGAGCAGTGGCACATCCGCGCTGGTACGTCGCAACATCGAATGAAGATTCACGATCGATCACTCCGTCGAACTGAATTGGCTGATTCCTCGTTTGTTCTATCGCCAGTGTTCGCCCCTTGTTACCCGTTGTGGGTGAGGCGCGCTGAGGCGTTTCGGATCCGTCGACCATGGGTAAAGTTCCGCCAAACAAGAAGTCACAATCGATCGGGGCCGTAAGTGAACAAAACCGGGGATTCATCTGCATCCGACGTCGTCGAGTCGGTGCAGAACAACGGCGCATTCGAGAAGGCCGCACGCGCCGGCCATTTCGTCAGCGGCGTGCTCCATATTCTCATCGGCTACATCGCCATCAGGTTGGCGTTCGGGCAAGGTGGAAACGCAGACCAATCCGGCGCGCTCGCCGAACTCGGCAGCAAGCCCGGCGGATCCGTCGCCCTATGGGTTGCCTTCGTCGCCTTCGTGGCATTGGCTCTGTGGCGGATCGTCGAAGCTATCGTCGGCAAGAAGTCCGACGACGATGCGGGCAGCGTGATGGACCGGTTGAAAGCCGGTGCACTTGCCGTCGTGTACATCGCCTTCGCGTGGACGACCTTCGGGTTCGCCAGCGGATCCGGCAAGTCGAGCGGCAAGCAGAACGCATCCATGACATCGGAGTTGATGGGTAATAGCTTCGGCAAGTTCGTTCTCGTCGTCGTCGGACTCGTCATCATCGGCGTCGGCGGCTATCACGTCTACAAGGGCGTATCCAAGAACTTCCTCGACGACCTCGAGGGCTACACCGGCAAAACCGTCGAGCGCCTCGGGATCGTGGGTTACTGCGCCAAAGGCATCGCCCTGATCGGTGCAGGAGCGCTCGTCGTAGCTGCGGTCTTCACCTCGGATCCGAGCAAGGCGACGGGTATGGACGGCGCGCTGAAGACCCTCGGCCAACAGCCGTTCGGTCAATTGTTGTTGATCGTGGTCGGCGTGGGCATCGCGCTGTACGGGCTGTACGCCTTCGTGCTCGCACGGTACGCACGAATGTAAAAATCCGGCTGCCGATATGGGCATGGCGTTCCCGTTGCACCTCTACCAGGCGGGATGCCGTCTCATTCGAGCGAGACCGGAACACCATGCCCGGGGTTGTCCACAATCCTGACCTTCGTCCACAAGGTTTCTGTAGCCCCAGCTCGCATCGATCGAACGCGTCCAGGCGTCGGCGATGCTCACCGCCGTGCATCCCCACGGAATCACCACCCGTAGCGAACTCCTCGCCGAGGGCATACCCAACAGCACGATCACCCGCAGATACGAACGTGTACTGCCAGGGATCTACAGCGCCGACCAGCCGACCACCATCGCGCGCTGCTACGCCGTCACCTTGTGGCAGCCGAACGCACTTCTCAGTCACCGCACAGCAGCATGGCTGTACGGGTGGATGGACGAGCATTCGATGATCGAAGCGACGCTGCCCGCGGTATCCAAGGCTCGAACCCCTTGCTGGCTCAGGATGTATCGCCGAGACCTGCCCGCATCCGATACCACCGAGGTCGTGAGGCTCCCCGTCGTCGCCCGCGAACGAACTCTGATCGATTGCATCGCCGTGATGACACCGGAAGCTGTCGCTCGAATCGTCGACGAACGCCTCGCGACAGACATCGATGCGCAAGACCTGGCCGCGAAAATTCGAAGTACCCCCAGACGCCGAGGCAACTCCCGCGCATCCGTTCAGCTTCGTAGTGCCGCGTCGGGATTCGCCTCGGAGCCCGAGCGTGTATTGAATCGCGCGCTCATCGCGTGCGGTCTCCGCCTCGCGACCAACCATTGGGTTGGCAACTACGTGTGCGACTTCGTCGACGAACTCGCACGGGTCGTCGTCGAGGTGGACGGCCGTGAGTTCCACAGCGCGCCCGAGGTGTTCAGCAAGGATCGGCGTCGGCAGAACGATCTGGTCCTCGACGGTTGGCTCGTGCTGAGATTTTCGGCATTCGATGTGATGGCGAACCCGGAAAAGACTGCGCGACAGATTGCCGGAGTGGTGCGCCGGCGCCGGCGTTCACGGAGTTGATGGGCATGGCGTTCCAGTTCCGCCCTCCCGGAACGAAATCCCGCTTGGTGTGTGCACAATCGGAACAGCATGCCCACACCCCGGTATACGATCCTGCCCAACTGCATGTGACGCCAGGTTGCACGCATCATCACGGAGGTAGATGTGAGCAAGACTCTCGAAGCCACGATCGACATCGACGCCAACCCTGAGCAGGTATGGAAAATAATCTCCGACCTGAAGCGGATGGGCGAGTGGAGTCCGCAGTGCAAGCTCATGAAGGTCTTCGGCGGCGATGTTCGACGCGGCACCACCACTCTCAACATCAACCGCAAGGGACTTCTCGTCTGGCCGACCAGGTCGAAAGTGATCGAGTTCGAACCGAACAAGAAGATCGCCTTCCGAGTCCTGGACAACAAGACGATCTGGTCGTATTCACTGACCCCGAACGGGACCGGCACCTCGGTAGTCGAAAAGCGCGAGGCGCCGAGTGGCACCACCGCGATTTCGTCGTTCCTGGTCAAGAACGTGCTCGGCGGTAGCGATCAATTCGACATCGAATTGGTCGACGGCATGAACAAATCGCTCCAGCGCATCAAAGCGGAAACCGAAAAGGGCTGACATGTTTGGTTGGTGATTCGCCTGGGAATGCTGGACGAGCACTATCCATTGCTTATTAGTAAGAGGGGGCACCATATGTTGGGCCTAGGAATAATCGGCTGGATCATCATCGGCGGTCTCGCCGGATGGATCGGCAGCAAGCTCATGAAGACCGACGCCTCGATGGGCATCATCTTGAACATCGTCGTCGGAATCATCGGTGGACTTCTCGGTGGCTGGCTACTGAAGGTATTCGGAGTCGACGTCGAAGGCGGCGGACTCATCTTCAGCTTCATCACCTGCCTGCTGGGCGCAGTCATCCTCTTGTTCCTCGTCAAGTTGGTCATGGGCCGCAGCAAGGTCTGATCGACTCACACTTACCGGCTGCCGGGGCTTCCACGTACTGTGTGAGGCCCCGGCAGTCGTCTGTGCCGAGGCCTTGGTATACCGACAGTCATAAGGAGCGAAGTGGCACGCCGTCCCACCCCGATCGGTCAACCTCCCCGAACTGGGGTCGCGCACGTCATCGACCTGGTCCGAGAGACAGTCCCGCCCCTGCACCCGGCAGGGCTTCCGTTCGTTGCAGGCCCTCTTGCAGTGGCCGTTCTCGGCCGTAAGTACAAGTGGGTGCGACTGGCCGGCCTCACCGCAGCCGGCGCTTGCGCCACATTCTTTCGGCATCCGAGCCGCGTTCCACCGAACCGCCCCGGTGTCGTTGTCGCTCCGGCGGACGGGCTGGTGACACTGGTCGATACCGCAGTGCCCCCTTCCGAACTCAGCCTGGGTAGCGATCCGGTGCCGCGCGTGAGCATCTTCCTTTCCGTCCTGGACGTACACGTGCAGCGGGTTCCGGTCGGCGGCGAGGTGCTCGGGGTCGTGCACCGCAGCGGACAGTTCAAGTCTGCTGATCTGGCCGAAGCAAGCGAGGTCAACGAGCGAAACAGCATGCATATTCGTACCGCTGCGGGCCAGGACATCGCGGTCGTGCAGATCGCCGGCCTCATCGCGAGGCGCATCATCAACAACGCCAAGATCGGCGACAAGCTCACCATCGGTGACACCTACGGTTTGATCCGATTCGGTTCGCGCGTGGACACCTATTTCCCACTGGGCACCAAGCTGCTCGTCGAGCGTGGCCAACGCGCAGTAGGCGCCGAAACTGTGCTCGCCGAGCTTTCCCAGTAAGGGTCCGGGCGATGATCACCAGACGCTCGCGGCCACCTGCCGCCGTCAGACTTCTGCCGTCGATCGTGACAATTCTCGCTCTGTGCGCAGGTCTGTCCGCGGTCAAATTCGCACTGAGCGATCAGCTGGGCGTTGCACTGGCCATGATCGGAGCGGCAGCGGTGCTCGACGCCCTGGACGGACGCATCGCGCGTCTCCTCGACGCGACGAGCAAGATCGGTGCCGAACTGGACTCACTGGCCGACGCGATCTCGTTCGGTGTTGCACCTGCGCTCGTGTTGTATGTGACGCTGCTCGACGGCAGTAGCTTCGGCTGGATCGTCGCACTGACCTACGCAGTGGCCATGGTTCTGCGTCTCGCTCGTTTCAATACCCTGTTGGACAACGACACCCCGACCTACGCCGCGGAGTACTTCACCGGTGTTCCTGCTCCGGCGGGGGCGCTCATCGTGTTGGTGCCGATTGCAGCGTTCGAAGAGTGGGGCGACGGCTGGTGGGCGTCGTTCTACGTCGTCGTCGGATGGACATTGTTCACTGCAACCCTTGCGGTGAGCCGGATTCCCACGCTCGCGCTCAAGTCAGTGTCGGTGCCTCCGCGGATGGCCGCGGCACTCCTGATCATGGTGGCGCTGACCGCTGCTGCACTGATCACCTATCCGTTGATCCTGTTGATGGTGCTCGTGTTGGTGTACCTCGCGCACATCCCGTTCGCTGTTCGCTCGCAAAGATGGGTTGCCGCGCGGCCGTACACGTGGGATGCCAAGCCGTCCGAGCGCCGGGCCGAGCGCCGGGCGATTCGACGCGCGCCCAACACCGCGCGTAAGTCCGCCGCCCGCCTGGGTCTTCGCCGGCCGCGGGGCCCGAGGTGAGTGCCCCCGAACTGGTCCTGACCGCCCGCCTGAACACTTCTGCAGCCGATGCACGCCGCGGCGTGGTGCGACTGCACCCCGAGGTGCTCGCGGCACTCGGCATTCGGGAGTGGGACGCAGTGGCGCTCATCGGATCTCGTCGGACCGCAGCGGTTGCGGGACGGGCACCGGAGGGCACCCCGCAGGGCACTGCTTTGCTCGACGACGTCACGCTGTCCAACACCGGCATCAAAGAAGATGGGTCGGTAGCCATCGCCCCGGTGACCGTCTATGGGGCGAAGTCCGTTCGACTCTCCGGGTCAGCTCTCGCCGCGGGCTCGATCTCCGATACCACCCTCCGTCAAGCACTGCTGGGCAAGATTGTGACCGTCGGCGACACGGTGTCACTGCTCCCCCGCGACTTGGGACCGGGGACCAGTTCCAGCGCTGCCACGCAAGCACTCTCGCGCACCTTCGGTGTTGCATGGACCACCGAACTGCTGACCGTCTCCGCCGTCGAACCATCCGGAGGGCCAGTGAGCGTCCAACCCAACTCCGCCGTCGGATGGGGACAGGGCCGACCACCGACGGTCCCCGAGGTGATCCCGGCGATTTCGCCCGCCGAACTGGTGGGCGTGTCGGTCCAACAGGCGAAGTTGCTCGAATGGCTTCGCCTCGCTCTCGACGAGTCCGAGTTGCTCGCCAAGCTCGGTGCATCGCCGCACCTCGGAGTTCTCGTGACCGGTCCGGCAGGCGTCGGGAAGGCAACTCTGGCGCGCGCCGTACTTTCCGGACGTACTGTCGCCGAACTCGACGGTCCTTCGATCGGCGCACTGGAAGCATCCGAGCGAGTGGATGCGGTAGCTGCTGCCACCGACAGTCTGGCAGGCAAAGGCGTACTGCTGGTCACCGATATCGACGCTCTCCTGCCCTCGCTCGCCGAGCCTGCGTCGACGCTGATCCTCGATCATCTGAGGCGGGCCGTGGCTACCGAGGGGATTGCTTTCATCGCCACCACTGCTCATCCCGAGAGCACGGACAGTCGAGTGCGCGCCCAGGATGTGTGCGACCGCCAGTTGACTTTGACCCTTCCGGACAGCGCGGTCCGCGAGGCGCTGCTGGAGCATCTACTCCGCAAAGTCCCGACAGACTCCCTCGAACTGAATGAAATAGCCTCACGGACACCAGGTTTCGTTGTCGGCGATCTAGCAGCGCTGGTGCGCGAAGCCGCGCTGCGTGCAGCGTCTCGGGCCAGCGACAACAAGAGCGACCCCGTCATCGTGCAAGCCGACCTTCTCGCCGCGCTCGATGTGATCAGACCGCTGTCACGTTCGGGCACAGAGGAACTCGCCATCGGCACCATCACCCTGGACGACGTCGGGGACATGGTGGAGACCAAACAAGCGCTGACCGAAGCGGTGCTGTGGCCGTTGCAGCATCCCGATTCTTTTGCGCGGCTGGGCATCGATCCCCCACGCGGAGTATTGCTCTACGGGCCACCCGGGTGCGGGAAGACCTTCCTCGTGCGCGCACTGGCCAGCTCCGGTCAACTCAGCGTCCACGCAGTCAAGGGCGCCGAGTTGATGGACAAGTGGGTCGGATCCTCAGAGAAGGCTGTGCGCGAGCTGTTTCAGCGCGCCCGTGACTCCGCCCCGTCGCTGATCTTCTTGGACGAGGTCGACGCGTTGGCGCCTCGACGCGGTCAGGGTTCGGACTCGGGCGTCGGCGATCGCGTCGTGGCGGCGTTGTTGACCGAGCTGGACGGCGTGGAGCCGCTGCGAGATGTGGTCGTGCTGGGTGCAACCAACCGGCCCGATCTGATCGATCCGGCTCTCCTTCGTCCAGGACGCCTCGAGCGACTGGTCTTCGTGCCGCCGCCGGATGCCGATGCTCGCAAGGACATCCTGAAGGCGTCGGGAAAGTCGGTTCCACTGGCTGCCGACGTCGATCTCGACGCGCTGGCGGAGGGGCTCGATGGTTATTCGGCTGCGGACTGCGCGGCACTCCTGCGCGAAGCAGCGTTGACCGCGATGCGTCGGTCGATGGATGCCGCCGACGTCACTGCCGCCGACGTCGAGGCTGCCCGAAAGACGGTGCGCCCCTCACTCGATGCAGCACAAGTAGCGCATTTGAAGGCCTACAGCGCCATGCGCTAGCGGGATGGCCATGTCCATCCCGCCGGCGAGGAGCCTTACTTCCAGCGCGCGAGGATTCCTTCTGCATGCTTGCCGAGCGAGGCTTGGAACAGCGGCCCGAAGCTGATGCGGCCGACACCTAGTTCGGCGAAGTGCGCCAGGTCGCCGTCCACCGGATGTGCGATCGCATTGATCGGGAGCGGCAGTTCGGATGCGAGACGCTTGTAATCGGCGTCGTTGTGGAATCCGACGGGGTAGAGCGAGTCCGCACCTGCGGCTGCAGCGAGCTTCAGTCGTGCGATGGCCCGGTCGACGCGGTCGTTTTCGTCACCGATCTGCTTGACGAACAGGTCGGTGCGGGCATTGATCACCACATGTACGTCGGTCGCGTCCGATGCAGTGCGCAGCGCGCCGACGAAATCGGCATGCTCCTGTGCTTCGCGGAGTCGCCCACCTTCACTGTGGACGGTGTCTTCGATGTTGAGGCCTACGGCGCCTGCCGAGATGAGACCGTCGATGAGCCGCTTGGGGTCCTGCCCGTAGCCTGCTTCGATATCGACGGAGAGCGGCACGTCCACGGCAGAGGTGATCTGCGAGACGCGGGTCAGCAGTTCTTCGAAGGTGATTCCTTCGTTGTCCGGCTTGCCGAGTGAGTCGGACACTGGATGACTGCCGACGGTGAGCGCGGTGAACCCGGCCGAGACGGCGAGGTTCGCAGACCATGCATCCCACACGGTCGGGAGTACGACGGGATTGCCCGGCTTATGGAGTTCGAGAAGTGCGGTGGCCTTCTGGGACAGGTTCGTCATGGGTGTGGCTCCTATACGATCGGGAGAACGTACGTTCTCGCCCCAACGTACCCGAAGGGTGGATTCCCCTCAATCGATCAAATCGAGTTCACGCATTCGGTCGAAGACCAACATCGACCCGGGTGCGACATCGGGCATCGCCGCATACTCGTCGCGGGTGAAGTACCGGATCTCCGCAATCTCGCTGGTCGCGACCGGTTCCGACGCCAACTCGGCCAGAAAGCAATTCATCCGCAAGCCGGTGCCCTGCGGGTGCCCCCAGGCCGCGCATTCGAAGACGCCGAGCAACTCCAGCGAACCGTCGAGGACGGCTGCATCGAGTTCCTCACGAACCTCCCGATGCAGCGCGTCCTCGGCGCTCTCACCTGGATCGATCTTTCCGCCTGCCATGTAGAACACCGACTTCCCTGCCGACCTGGCCTGGATCATCCGACGATCCCGCACGAACGCCAGCGCAGCAGTTCTGATCACACTTCCACTCACACTTTGCCCATCCCATTCATGCTCGCTCCACATCCAGTAGTCCCACTCATGCCATCACAAACCAGCCGTCACAGACCAGCCAGAATCTGCTGACTACAGAACTAGGGTTCCTCGAACCGTCTAGACCCTTCTGCACCGGGTAACGGCGCCACGCCCGTGCAAAGTAAGATTGGAGCCAATCCATATCGTCGGCCGCGAACGCGGCTCACGAGTGTTCCCGATAATTGCTCGACTACTCGACGCCGCCCCACGACCACCGTGTCTCCTTCTTCAGCGACACGACCCGAGACGACGGAGTGAATTTTTGCTCGCTATCTTGTTGGCGCACACGGTCGCTGCCGTGTTTGCGCCCCTTGCGGTCCGGTATTGGGGCCGCAACGCTTTCTTCCCGCTCGCACTGGTTCCGTTGGCGAGCCTCATCTGGGTATTCGCGAATTGGAATACCGAGCAGACGCTGAGCATCCAATGGGTTCCCGGACTGTCGATGAACTTCGACATGCGGTTCGACTCCCTTGCCGCGATCATGTCGCTACTGGTCCTCGGCATCGGGGCGCTGATTCTGCTCTACTGTGCGCGCTACTTCGAGGACGACGAACCTCGCCTCGGCATCTTCGCTGCGGAGATGGTCGCTTTCTCCGGCGCGATGTTCGGGCTCATCACCAGCGACAACATGTTGGTGCTGTATGTCTTTTGGGAAATCACGACAGTCCTGTCGTTCTTGCTCGTCGGCCACTACGCCGAGCGTGCCTCGTCTCGACGTGCGGCGACGCAGGCTTTGCTCGTCACCACCGCAGGCGGCCTTGCGATGCTCGTCGGCATCATCATTCTGGGTCAGGTCGCCGGAAGCTACAGCCTCTCCACCGTCATCGCCGACGCGCCCGGCGGGTGGCTTGCGGGTGTGGCCGTCGTACTGATTCTCATCGGTGCGCTCAGCAAATCGGCCATTGTTCCGATGCACTTCTGGCTGCCAGGGGCAATGGCAGCACCGACTCCGGTCAGTGGCTATCTGCATGCCGCGGCAATGGTGAAGGCCGGCATCTACCTCGTAGCTCGCATGGCCCCCGGTTTCGCAGACTCAGGGCCCTGGCGGGCGACGGTCATCTCACTCGGTCTGGTGTCGATGATCCTCGCGGGCTGGCGTGCGCTACGCGCCTTCGACCTCAAGCTCATCCTCGCATTCGGTACGGTCAGCCAACTCGGATTCCTGATGGTCCTCGTCGGGATCGGCACCGAACAAGCGATGCTCGCAGGCCTGGCCATGGTCCTGGCTCACGCCATGTTCAAAGCGACGCTCTTCATGGTCGTCGGCGTCATCGACCACACCACCGGCACACGCGATATCCGCAAGCTCGCTCACCTCGGTAAGAAGGTGCCGATACTGGCAGGCATCGCCGCACTCGCCGCAGCCAGCATGGCCGGACTGCCACCGTTCCTCGGCTTCGTCGGCAAGGAAGCGGCCCTGTCCGCAGTGATCGGCACCCCTGTTCTCGATCCGACCGTCCGCATTCTCGTCGTCACCGCCATGGTGATCGGGTCGATGCTGACGGTGACGTACAGCATCCGCTTCGTGTGGGGCGCCTTCGGCCGAAAGCAGCTCAAGCGTCCGAGCCCGGCGGTCAAGAAAATGCACCAACCCACCGCTCTCTTCCTGGCCGCTCCAGCATTCCTTGCCGTCCTCGGACTCCTCGCAGGCATCTTCTCCCCGGTCGTCGACGCCATCGTGAGCCCCTACGCTCGCACGACGCCGTCCTACGGGCAGGCGTCTTACCACCTTTCTCTGTGGCACGGATTCAATCTGCCACTCGGACTGACGGTGATCGTCGTGAGCGGTGGTGTGGCTCTGTTCATCGCACACCGAATTCTGAACCGGCTCAAGTTCGAGCATCCACCGCTCGGCAACGCCGACCGCGTCTACGACGCCGTACTCAAGGGGATGGACACGCTGTCCATCCGACTGACCGGTTCCACCCAGCGCGGATCCCTGCCGGTCACACAGGCAACCATCCTTCTCACCCTCGTGCTGCTGCCGATGATCGTGCTGGCCGTCGGGGACGTGCCGGGCCTGAACTTCAAGCTTTTCGACAACCCGCTGCAGATGGTGGTGGCACTGATCATGATCGCCGGGGCGCTCGGCGCGACAGTCATGCGAAACCGCCTCGCCAGCGTGCTCCTCGTCGGCGTCGCCGGATACGGCTGCGGCATCATCTTCGCCATCCACGGCGCTCCCGACCTGGCCCTGACACAGTTCCTCGTCGAGACACTGACCCTCGTCGTCTTCGTTCTGGTACTGCGCAAGCTGCCTGCCGAAGTCGACGACCGCGGATCTGCCGGTTGGCGCATCCCACGTGCACTGCTTTCAATCGCCGTCGGCGCCGCCGTGACGATTCTGGGCGCGTTCGCGATGAACGCCCGCAACACCGAGCCGCTGTACCTGCAACTACCGGACGCCGCCTATCTACTCGGCGACGGTAAGAACATCGTCAATGTTCTGCTGGTCGATATTCGCGCCTGGGACACCCTCGGGGAGATTTCGGTGTTGCTGGTGGCGGCCACCGGCGTCGCGAGTCTGGTGTTCCGGAACCGGCGGTTCGGAACCGCTCCACGCGTGGCCGACGCACCGGCCAGCAGTTCCGAAGGCGGATTCGGCTCGGACACGACCTGGTTGCTCGGGGGAGATCTGATCGACCCGCGGCATCGTTCACTGATTCTCGAAGTCACCACCCGCCTGGTCTTCCCGACGATCATGGTGATGTCGGTGTACTTCTTCTTCTCCGGCCACAACGCGCCGGGCGGTGGTTTCGCCGGCGGTCTGACGGCCGGTCTGGCGCTCGTACTCCGATACCTTGCCGGTGGGCGATACGAGCTGGGCGAGGCGGTGCCGATCGACGCAGGCAAGATCCTCGGCCTCGGCCTCATCTTCGCCGCGGGCACTGCCGTGACTTCCTTGTTCCTCGGCGCACCGGCATTGTCCTCTGCGACACTGGAATTGACGCTGCCGATCCTCGGTGACATCAAACTTGTCACTGCCTTGTTCTTCGATCTCGGCGTCTATCTCATCGTCGTCGGTCTCGTGCTCGACATACTGCGCAGTCTCGGCGCTCGTCTCGACGCTCAGGTGGAAACCAAGAAGCAGGTGAACGCGCGATGACCGCAAATCTCGGAATGCTGATCATCGTCGGGGTACTCGTCTCGTGCGGGGTGTATCTACTCCTCGAGCGCTCTATCACCAAGATGCTTCTCGGGCTGCTTCTGTTCGGCAACGGGGTCAACATCCTGATCCTCACCGTCGGCGGCCCCCCGGGCAACCCACCGATCGTGGGGCGCGGCACGATCATTCACGACGAGATAGCAGATCCGTTGGCGCAGGCGATGATTCTGACGGCGATCGTCATCACGATGGGCATTGCCGCGTTCGTGTTGGCGTTGGCGTACCGCTCGTTCACGCTCAATACCAAGGACGACGTCGAGAACGACCCGGAGGACACCAAGGTCTCCAAGCGTCGATCGGTCGCCGACGCACCGGACCGCGACCGTTCCGACGACCCTGTCACCGGCGAGCCCAGCTTCAGCGGCGACGCCTTCGACTCACAGGGAAACCCGATACCCATCGACGAATTGAAGAATATCGAAGATCTGGAATGTTATGAGGACCTGCACGAAGGCGATTTCGACGATGATGACGACGAACCCGAGGTGCAAGGTTTGGACGGGATCGACAGTGCCGTCAAAGATACGACCCCAGTAGAGAAAAGGACGAAAAAGAAGGGGAACGCGACATGACCCTTCCCGCGGGCACAACCGACGTTCTCACCCCTCTCCCCGTCCTCATCCCGATGATTGCTGCGGCCTTGACGCTCGTGCTCGGCCGTCGTCCACGGGCCCAGCGTTTCATTACCGTCGTCGCGCTGACCGCGGTCGTCCTGATCTCCGGTGCACTTCTCTACCTTGCCGATCGAAACGGAGCCACCGCGCTGCAGGTCGGTGGCTGGGACTCGCCCATCGGCATCTCGCTGGTGGTCGACCGATTGGCTGCGATGATGCTGGTGGTCAGCTCGATCGTGTTGCTCGCCGTGATGGTGTACTCGATCGGTCAGGGCATTCGGGACGGCAGCGAAAACCAGCCGGTGTCGATTTTCCTGCCCACCTACCTGGCGTTGACAGCAGGGATCTGCAACGCTTTCCTCGCGGGCGACCTGTTCAATCTCTATGTCGGATTCGAGGTTCTGCTCGCCGCCTCGTTCGTGCTGTTGACCCTCGGTGCCAGTGCGGACCGCGTCCGCGCCGGCGTCTCGTACGTCATGGTTTCGATGGTGTCTTCGTTGATCTTCCTAGTGGGAATCGGGCTCGTCTATGCCGCCACCGGCACGCTCAATCTTGCCCACATGGCGACGCGTCTCGAAGACATTCCCACTGGAACCAGGACTGCGATCTTCGCCGTCCTCCTCGTTGCCTTCGGGATCAAGGCCGCGGTATTCCCACTGTCGACATGGCTTCCTGATTCGTACCCGACAGCTCCGGCCCCGGTCACCGCAGTCTTCGCCGGCTTGCTCACCAAAGTCGGTGTGTACGCGATCATCCGCGCGCATACTCTGCTGTTTCCCGACGGCAGTCTCGACAATGTGCTCATGGTGTGTGGTCTGCTCACGATGCTGGTCGGTATTTTGGGCTCGATTGCCCAGAGCGACATCAAACGTCTGCTCTCGTTCACCCTCGTCAGCCACATCGGATACATGATCTTCGGTGTCGCACTGTCGACTCAGTCAGGCCTGTCCGGCTCGATCTACTATGTAGCGCACCACATTATCGTGCAGACGACGCTGTTCCTCGTAGTCGGACTCATCGAGCGTCAGGCCGGATCCTCGTCGCTACGACGGCTCGGCGGACTGGCCGCGGCGAGCCCCGTTCTTGCCATCGTCTTCCTGGTCCCGGCATTGAATCTTGGTGGAATTCCACCGTTCTCGGGTTTCATCGGCAAGGTCGCGCTACTACAGGCAGGTAGCGCAGACGGCAGTGTTCTCGCCTGGATCCTTGTCGCGGGTGGCACGGTCACCAGTTTGCTGACGCTCTACGTCATCGCTCGTGTCTGGACGAAGGCATTCTGGCGAGCGCGGGCCGACGCACCCGAAGGGGACCTGGCCGATCACAGCCCTTCGGCGCTGCTGGACGATTCGACGGATATCGCTTTCGGTGACCGCGAGGATGTCGGACGCATGCCGGCGTTCATGCTCATCCCGACGATCGGTTTGGTCATCGTCGGTTTGGCATTGACAGTGTTCGCGGGTCGGATCATCGACATCAGCGATCGCGCGGCAGCGGATCTACGAGACCGCTCGGTGTACATCGACGCGGTACTCGGAGCGGAATACGCGGGCGATCGCGCTGCCGAAGCAGCGGAGGGCAAATGAAGTACATGAATCGCTTTCTGCTCCTGCGACTCTGGACACTCGCCTGGCTGACCTCGGTGTGGATCCTGCTGTGGGGCAGCCTCTCTCCAGCAAATGTGCTCGGCGGAATCGTCGTCGGTCTCGGTATCATGCTGCTCCTGCCGCTCCCCAAGGTTCCCGTCGAGGGCCGCGTTCACGTCCTGTCGGTGTTCAAGCTCATCTGCGTATTCTTCTACTACGCAATCGCATCGAGCTTCAGTGTCGCGTGGCTGGCAGTCCGACCGAAGGCTCCTCCCATCACCGGCGTCCTGCGAGTTCGTATCGCAATCAAGTCGGATCTGGTGCTGACACTGTGCGTGGATGCCCTCAATCTCATTCCCGGAACGATGGTTCTCGAGATCGATCAGACGCGCAGGCTTGTCTACGTCCACGTCCTCGACATGGGTAGCCAAAAGGCTGTCGACGCCTTCTACCGGTCCGTTCGACTACTCGAGAAGTTGTTGATCGCTGCATTCGAGCGCGACTCCGATTGGCAGCCGAGCCCCTTGCATTTCCAGGACTACCAGCGCTATCACGGTGTTCTCGGCGATGACATCGCAACGCCGGTGGAGGCTCGAGATGACAAGCGGATCGATGACGAGAGAAAGGGCGACTGGTCATGACCGTGGTTCTCGTGATTGCAGGCGTGCTGCTGGTCTCAGCAGCCGTCATCACCACTTATCGACTTCTCGACGGCCCTGGCACCCTCGACCGCCTCGTAGCGATGGACTCGATTCTGGCGGTGTCGATGTGTGGGCTGGCCCTGTGGTCGGTCCACAGCCTCGACACCACGATCGTGCCGGCCATCGTCGCGCTATCGCTGGTGAGCTTCATCGGGTCGGTCAGTGTCGCACGATTCCGAGTGAGGGACGAATGAACGCAGTCTTCGAAGTAATTTCGGCTGTTCTGATTTTGATCGGGGCCACGCTGGCGTTCACTGCGGCGATCGGAATCGTCCGGTTTCCGGATACTCTCTCGCGCATGCATGCTGCGACCAAGCCGCAGGTCGTTGGTCTGATTCTCGTACTGACCGGCGCCGTCATCCAACTGCGCGGCAACGTCGATATCTGGATGCTCGTGCTGGTCGGCGTGTTCACCTTGGCAACCGCTCCGGTCATCGCGCACATCGTCGGACGTGTCGCCTACCGCGAGCAGCGTGGCCGCGACGGTCTGCTGGTCGTCAACGAGATGGAGCCCGACGAATCGGATCCTCGCTAGCGCTGCGTCCACCCCAGTTGGCCATCGCAGTACCAGGCGCGGCAAAGAACGTAGCGTAGAACATCACGACGACCGAGCCCATCAGCAGCAGGATCAGGGGGCCGAACAACTCGGGATACGTCGCGAACGGGACGGCCAGATAGCGGTAACTCGACAGGAGCACCAGCAAGGTCGCCGTCCCGTACGAGACCAACCGGATACGGCCCCGGTCCCAGCCTCGTTCCGGGTCACGCAGGATCGTTTCGAGAGTCAGACACAGAACGACGCCGGCGACGAGGTCGACTCCGTAGTGGTAGCCGAATCCGAGCGTCGCGGCCAGGGTGCCCACCAGCCACGTCGTGCCGCCGAGCCGAAGCCACCACGGGCCTCTGCGCGAATGAATGAACAAGCTCAATGCCCAGGCAGTGTGGAGGCTCGGCATGCAGTTGCGTGGCGTCGACGAGTCGAACGGGATCTCGGACGGCGAAGTGTCCGTCGGAACTATCGTGGGCCAGAAGTCCCCGATCTCGAAGCCCTGCCCGGCCGAACCGTAGGCGAACATCGGACCCACCACCGGAAACACGATGTAGAGGATCGGCCCGACGAGGCCGATCAGCAGAAACGTGCGCACCAGATTGTGCCTCGGCCATGGGCGTCCCGTCGCAACACCCCGTAGCTGAAAGATCGCGATGGCTATCGCGGC
The DNA here is from genome assembly GCF_004795915.1 of Rhodococcus sp. PAMC28707. Taxonomy (NCBI): domain Bacteria; kingdom Bacillati; phylum Actinomycetota; class Actinomycetes; order Mycobacteriales; family Nocardiaceae; genus Rhodococcus; species Rhodococcus sp. PAMC28707. Next base: position 2,911,828 of record NZ_CP039253.1, on the reverse strand, counting down.
GACCGGTAGTTGGATGTAGATCCAATGAAGGACCGCATACGCGGGCGGGCCGAGTGCGGCAAGTACAGTGCCGACGACCCACGACGGATTACCGAGCGCGTGATCTGCCAGCTGGGCGTACTCGTCGAGTACGTTCGGCCGGACAAGAGTGGTGATCTGCAGCCAGGCGTCTCCGGCCTTCGAAGCGAGGATGAGCAAGCCGCCGAGGCACACGGATTTGATCCCATGACTGTCCCGGGCCCATACGGTGTACACCGCAAGGCCGACCAGGACTATCACTGCGCCGTTGCCGACAGAGAAGGGAAGCCCAGATTCGGCCCTGCCGACAGCGAAGACGACATCGATAGCGACCGCGAGCGACAACGACCACAATCGGACCCGGTTGTTCACACCGACGAGTCCGAGGATCAGACCGGCCCACGGTAGTGACATCGACTTGGGCGTACCGGCGATATCGTTCCAGATACTGGCGAACGGGCCGGAGAATCCGTTGCGGGCTGCAGCAAGCTGCAGTAATCCGAGGAACGCAGCTACCGCCGCCGCACCGACACCATAGAACCGTAAGGAATTCGGTACCGCCCCATGGGTGGAGCCATCCCCCTCTTCACCCGCACGCACGCCGCTAATAGTAAACGGTGAATGAACAACTACTTACAGCGAGCTGTCACGCTCGAAGATCGGCGACCAAAGACGCCACGACGGCCCTGAGATCTCCACCGGATTCTGCGGCGATCCGACGCTGCCGCTGATACGAAGCTCCCAGGCGCGGAATGTCGGCGACAGCGGCCAATTCGTCGGCGCATCCGAGACGCACCGCGGTCGGGGTGAGCTTTTCGAGTAGATCGTGCAGATCGTCGGTGACAAGTCGCTCATTGCTGTCGGCATCGAGAATGATTTCGGCGTCGAGGCCGTACCTCGCTGCCCGCCACTTGTTCTCCTGAACGTGCCACGGCGGCATCGTCGGGAGCGTTTCGCCGGCTTCGAGACGTTCGTCGAGGTTCACGATCAGACAGTGCGTCAGCGCTACCAATGCCGCGAGTTCACGTTTGGTGGCCGTACCGTCGCACACCCGTACTTCGATGGTTCCCCACTTGGGTGCTGGGCGGATGTCCCAGTGCATTCCACCGAGCTGTTCGATGACGCCGGTTTTCATCTGATCACGGACGAAGCCTTCGAACTGCCCCCAGTCCTCGAACTGGAATGGCAGTCCTGCCGTCGGAAGCTGTTGGAACATCAGCGCCCTGTTGCTTGCGTAACCGGTGTCCGAACCGGCCCAGATCGGCGACGAGGCCGATAGTGCCAACAAATGTGGATATTGCAGGAGCAGCGAGTTCAGGATCGGAAACACTTTGTCGGGTGAAGACACTCCGACGTGGACGTGCACACCCCAGATCAACATCTGACGGCCCCACCACTGGGTCCGAGCGATCAGTTCGTCGTAGCTGGGTGAGCGAGTGAGCACCTGCGTCGACCATTCTGCGAATGGGTGCGTGCCCGCGGAGAACAGATCTATGCCGAGCGGGTCCGCTGCTCGGCGAACGAGATCGAGGGATTCGCCGAGATCGTCCATGGCCTCACCGACGTTCTCGCACACTCCGGTGACGAGTTCGACGGTATTGCGCAGGAGCTCCTTGGTTACGCGTGGCGTCCGATCACCGGAGAGCTCCGTAACACCGTCCATGACTTCCTAGCCGCGTTGACCAGGTCGAGAGACTCCTTGTCCACGAGCGCGATTTCCCATTCGACGCCGAGTGTGGGGCGTGGGGAACTCTTGAAGTGGATGGCGGGAGCGGAGCCTGCGGAGCGACCGGGGAGGGCGGGAGCGGAGCCTGCGGAGCGACCGGGGAGGGCGGGAGCGGAGCCTGCGGAGCGACCGGGGAGGGCGGGAGCGGAGCCTGCGGAGCGACCGGGGAGGGCGGGAGCGGAGCCTGCGGAGCGACCGGAGTGATCGGGTGTCTTCGGGGAACTCACCTAGTCGATGACCGCACAGGCCACACGGCCGCCGGCGTCACCGGTCATCAGTGTGGTCGTGTCGGGCACCGCAGCGCCGTCGGGCAAGGTGTAGCGCGGTGGGATGTTGGCGAAGTTGTCTGCGCCGGCGTGGATGACGACCGCGCGGCCGCCGTCGACCTGTAGATCCTCGAGTGTGACGGCGTCCGTCGTGGTGACTACTTCGCCGGTTCCGTCTTCGCGGACCTGCAGTGAGGTCAAGTCGCCGCTGGATGGATGCCCGGTGCGACCGTCGACCTGGAGATGTCCGCCTGCGGACAAGAAGTCACCGGGCTCGCCGCCGGTGGGTGCTACGGAGTTCGCCTCGCATTTGCCGACGGTGTGAATGTGCAGGCCGTGGAATCCTGGTGTCAGTTTTTCGGCCTCGACGGTGATGCGGAGGTGGCTTCCCTCTTCGACGATCGAGACGGTGCCGACGTCTGCGCCGGACGCGTCCTTCAGTGATGCCTCGATATCGCCTGATCCGACGGGCGCATCTGCTGCGACGGCCTTGCCGTTCGGATCCTCTTTGCCGGTCCACACGGCGGGCGTCGTTCCGGGGACGTCGGAGGCAGTCTCGGGAGCACTGCATGCAACCAGGCCGAAGGCCGCGAGGGCTACAACGGGGGTCGCGAGGCGCCAGGTTCGGCTCACTGGCCGAGCGATACGAATCGGTGCCATGAAATTGCTCCTTCGAAGGGCAGGCTTTGCGGTTGTGTCGATCATAACTATGGCCGGTAGTACTACCTGCCCAAGGGTTGACAGTTACTCGGTCACGACGACGATGACACCTTCACCGAAACTCGACAAGGTCGTCGGTCTAGGGAATGCAGCGACGCCGAGTTGAGTCGATATTTGCTGGGCAGCGGCCTGCGCGCCCGGCGAAGTGTCGTAGTAGATGGTGGTTTGTGCGATCTGCGACTCGCTGAAATTGCCGGTCTCGGCGACATTCCAGCCTTCGGCGGTGAGCGTGGCGGCTGTTCCGGCGGCGAGACCGGATACGTTGCTGTTGTTGAGAACGCGAACTTCGACGTCGGTCGGTTCGCCGGTGGGAGTCGGCGCGGATGTGCGGGTGGCCGAGGCTGGAGGTTGCGCTGCGGCCGGGGGTCGCGCTGCGGCGGAGCTGGCGGGAGCCTGCTGCGCGGCGCTGGTCGTCGCCTGTGCCGCTGATTCCTCGGTCTCGTCCGAACCGGTCAACGACAGTGCCCCGATTGCTGCGAAGAGAATCGCCAGCGAAATCAACACCATTGCCAGAGCGCGGAGCGGAGGACCGGACGATTCCGGATTGGGACTGCTCACATTCGAAGACACTAGTTGATCGCGGCTCGGCAACTAGACTTCGAAGCCCAGTCTGCGTGCCGCGCGGGCCTTCTGCCTGCTCGCACGCAGGCGCCGCAGCCTCTTGACCAGCATGGGGTCTGCTGCGAGAGATTCAGGACGATCCACAAGTGCGTTGAGGACTTGGTAGTACCGGGTGGCGGACATGGAGAAGAGTTCCTTGATCGCCTCTTCTTTGGCGCCGGCGTACTTCCACCACTGGCGCTCGAAGGACAATATGTCGTGCTCGCGACGAGTCAGCCCGTCTGCTCCGACCTCGTTGAGATCTTCGGAGCTTTCGGATTGCGGAGCCTGGTTCGAGTCACGCGCTGCTGCGCCGTCCATCTCACTCCTCGACTTCTCTTTTACCCTCATCGCCTGCCAACGTTCAACGGGCTCGCCCGACTTTGCGTCACCCATCTGGCCTGGCAGAAGGAGGCCGAGCGAATTGCACACGTGTAGTTCGGTACTGATTCAACCATGATGGGCGTGTCACACGCCGTGTACGGTATCCGCGGCGAGTCGCATGTGCGGCACCTCTGGCTCACCGTGTGTAGGCGGCTCTGCACGCGGACACTATTCTTCTCGACCATGGCAATTCTTCCCATCCGGATCGTCGGAGATCCGGTTCTACACACCCCGACGGACGCAGTCACGCAAACACCCGCCGAGCTCGCAGACCTTATCGCGGATATGTACGAAACGCTCGACATCGCCAACGGTGTCGGCCTCGCAGCCAATCAAGTCGGCATCCCGCTGCGACTGTTCGTGTACGACTGCCCTGACGAGGGGCCCGACGGCAAGCTCGTCCGCCGAAAGGGCGAGGTGATCAACCCGGTGCTCGAGACTTCGGCCATCCCGGAGACCATGCCCGATCCCGAGGACGACGACGAAGGCTGCCTGTCGGTACCCGGCGAGCAGTACCCCACCGGGCGTGCCGACTGGGCTCGGGTCACCGGCACCGATGCGCAAGGCGCCCCAGTCGACATCGAAGGCACCGGTTTCTTCGCGCGCATGCTTCAGCACGAGGTCGGCCATCTGGATGGGTTTCTCTACGTAGACGTGCTGGTGGGCCGCAACGCTCGCGCAGCGAAGAAGGCGATCAAGCGCGCGGGCTGGGGCAAGCCGGGCCTGAGTTGGATACCGGGGACCGTCGAAGATCCGTTCGGCCACGAGGACGACTGAGTTCGTGGCCGTCACGCCCGGCACCCGCGTCATGTTGCGGTATCGACTCCCCCCGGGGTACAGCCATCCGATGACCGACGTCATCGGTGAACTGGTCGCGGCAGACGAGAAAGTCGTAGCCGTTCGGGCCGGGGACGGTCGCGTCGTGCGGGTGGCCCGCGATCGTGTCGTGGCGATGAAGGCCCTCGGTCCGCGACCGATCAGGACCTCGGAGATCAGAGCACTCGAACGTGCCGCTGCCGATGGGTGGCCGGGCCTGGAGCAGGCGTGGATCGGCGGATGGCTGCTGCGGTACGGCCGCGGGTTCACCGGCCGAGCAAACTCTGCCGTTCCAGTCGAGCCGCATGCCGACGAGTCCTCGCTCGGTGAGATCGCCGCATGGTTCCGCGACCGCGGACAGTGGCCGAAGTTGTTGTTGCCCGATCGTCTCGGCGCAGTTCCCGCCGGCTGGACAACGGGTTACGAAGTCATAGTGATGGCCGCGGACATCACCTCCCTCGTGATGCCGTCCGACTCGATATCGGTCATCACCGCCGCCCCCGACGAGGACTGGCGGAGGTTTTATCACTACCGCGGACGCGCTACCCCCGAGGATGCAATGGACGTCGTGTCGGCCGTCCGCGACGGGGTTGTCGGATTTGCGCGGATCGGCAGTTCCGCGACGGAGATACTGGCCATCGGACGTGCAGCCGTCACCACAGCCCCCGATCTTCGACGCTGGGTCGGGCTGACAGCGATCGAGGTCTCCGAGGCTCATCGACGACACGGACTCGGGACGCGCATCTGCGGTGAACTCCTTGCATGGGGAGTGGGGCAGCGAGCAACTCACGCCTATCTACAGGTGTCGACCGACAATCTCGGGGCCCTCGCGATGTACCGGGAACTCGGGTTCGTCGAGCATCACCGATATCGGTACGCCGAGCCGCCTCGATGACCTCCTGGCACACCGCTGGGCCGACGGTCGGCGCTCGGTTAGGGTGTGTGCCGTGCGACTGGCTACCTGGAATGTGAACTCTGTCCGCTCTCGGCAGGACCGAATCGTCGATTGGCTTCAACGATCCGATATCGACGTCCTGGCTATGCAGGAAACCAAATGCAAGGACGAGCAGTTTCCGTACGAACGGTTCCGTGAGATCGGGTACGAGGTCGCTCACGACGGCCTGAGCCAGTGGAACGGCGTCGCTTTGCTCTCCCGCGTCGGCTTGGAAGATGTGCAGATCGGTTTCGAGGATCAGCCCGGTTTCAGCAAGGATCCGGAGATCGAAGCGGTGCGCGAAGCTCGCGCAATCGGGGCGACGTGCGACGGCGTCCGAGTGTGGAGCCTCTACGTTCCCAACGGCCGCGATCTTGCCGATCCGCACTACACCTACAAGCTGGAATGGCTTGCCAAGCTACAGGCCGATGCCCAGGCATGGTTGTCCGCGGACCCACAGGCGCAGATCGCGTTGGTCGGAGACTGGAACATCGCCCCCACCGATGCAGACGTGTGGGATCCGGAGTTGTTCGAGGGCAAGACTCACACGTCGCGGCCCGAGCGCGCTGCATTCGAGACGTTCGTCGATGCCGGATTCGCCGAGGTCACCCGGCAGTTCACTTCCGAGCCGCGAACCTTCACCTACTGGGATTACACGCAGCTGAGGTTCCCGAAAAAACAAGGAATGCGAATCGACATGGCGCTGGCCTCCCCTGCGCTCGCGTCTCGCGTCTCCGGCGCGTCCATCGATCGCGAGGAGCGTAAGGGCAAGGGCGCCAGCGATCACGCGCCCGTCATCCTCGAAATCTCCTGACTCGAGCGTTAGGCGACCAGGTCGAGAAACTCGGGATTTCGTGCGAGGTATCGCTGGACATAGGTGCAGATCGGGACTATCCGCCATTGGCGGTCGCGTGCGGTGTTGAGCGCTCCACGGACAAGCACAGCTGCCCAGCCGCGGTCGCTGAAGTCCTCTTTGACCACGGTGTGCATGAAGGCGACGGCACCGTCGTCCGCATCTCGATACCCGAGGATTCCGACGAGTTCTTCGCCGACGAACAGGTCGAACCGATTGTGCGCGGTGTTGTCTTCGATTCGCACCGCCGCGGTGACGGCGGCCGCAGAAGTTAGGTCGATGCGACTGTGATTCATGTCACCATGAGAACAGTAGTCGGGCCGATTGGCAACGGAACCGAGTAATTCGACGCAGGCAGGGTGAAACCGTTACCTCTAGAGCGGAACGACGACGTCGGAGTAGTCGGGATTGGCGACGACGAATCTTTGCACATAAGTACAGACCGGCTTGACCTTCCAGCCGTACGATCGTGCGCTGTCGAGTGCCCTGCGAACGAGAATCGCTGCAAGGCCTTGATGTCCGAAGTCTTCCGTGACCACGGTATGCATGAACGAGACGACGCGAGCGCGAGAACCACGCTTGAACGAACCCTCGACTTCGTAGTAGCCGATAATTCCCACCAAGTCGCCATTCAGCCTCAATTCGAATCGATTCTGGTCCGTATTGATGGACACCTCTGCACTGGGGGAGCTGGCGAGCACAGGTCACCTCCTTTGCTGTGTAAGACGTGAATGAGAAATTCGAGTTGTTACTAAGATGTGACCTTCACCACTATTAAACATGCCAGTACGAGGCTTGTCACCCATTTGCGCGAACAAACCTTCGGTTACGTAGTCATGCAACGTCGTCGCAACACCCCGGCTGGTAACCGTCATATAGGCAGCCACTATTTCATTGTGAACCAACAACATTCATGACAATGGGCACATCTGCGGAGACCGTGCGGACCGTTGCCGGTACTGTCACCTCTCGTGAAGCTCCTACCGCTGACGCCCGACGGATCCACCCCCGTCCGAGCGCTGACGATCGCCGGTACCGATTCGGGCGGCGGGGCGGGTATCCAAGCCGACAGTCGGACGATGGCACTGTGCGGCGTCCACGCCTGCGTAGCCGTGGCCGCGGTCACCGTTCAGAACACCGTCGGCGTTTCCGGCTTTCACGAAATCCCACCGAGTGTCGTCGCGGATCAAGTTCGCGTCGTGGTCGGCGACATCGGAGTCAGCGCAGCGAAGACAGGAATGCTCGCCTCCACGGCCATCATCGAGGCCGTCACCGCTGTCTGTACAGAGGTAGGAATCGGGCGCGATCAGCCGGTGCCATTGCTGGTAGACCCGGTCTGCGCGTCGATGCACGGCGATCCATTGCTGCACGAGGAAGCCCTCGACGCAATCCGCACGACGCTGTTCCCCATTGCCACGATCGTCACGCCCAATCTCGATGAAATCAGGTTGATCACCGGCATCGTCGTGGTCGACGACGACTCCGCACGCCGCGCAGCCGAGGCGCTGCACAAACTGGGCGCCCAGTGGGCCCTGGTCAAAGGTGGCCATCTCCGCACTTCGGACAAGAGCACTGACATCCTGTACGACGGCGACACATTCCTCGAATTCTCCGGCCCCCGCATCGACACCGGCAACGATCACGGTGGCGGTGACACACTCGGTGCGGCTATCACCTGCGCGATGGCGCACGGTTACTCCGTGCCCGACGCCGTCGCGTTCGGCAAGGAGTGGGTCACTCGATGCCTCGAGGCGTCTTACGACCTCGGCGCGGGCCACGGCCCGGTGTCCCCGCTGTGGCGACTGCACCACACGGAGAATGCATAGATCTTCCTCGGGGACACCGCTGAGCTCGGGCGCTTTGGATAGGTCAGCGTCGCCCGCTCCACTGTTCACAGCGCTATCTCAGCCGTAGGCGCTCGTCCCGGTGGGTGAAACACGTCACTATTCGACCAATGGTTGAGATTACGGTAATCACAAGTGCGGCATCAAAATTGACTCGAGCTGCGTCGCAGGTCGCCACCTGGGCGTTCAGGAGGAAACATGCAAGAGTTGTTCGACGAGCGCGATATGACGGGGTTGGCAAAGGCGATCGCTGACAAAGAGGTCTCTGTCAGCGAAGTCGTCGAGTTCGCACTTGCTCGAATCGCCGAGCGCAACCCTGCGATCAACGCCCTTGTCGCCGAGCGCTCGGACGAGGTACGCGCCGAGGTGGCGGCCGGGCTGCCGGAGGGCCCCCTTACCGGCGTGCCGTTTGCGATAAAGGACCTCTCCACCGATGTCGCCGGGTTGCCGACGACACATGGATCTCGGCTTTTCGCCGACGCGGTGGCCAAGACCGACTCGCCGATTGTCTCTGCCTACCGACAAGCCGGAATGGCCATCGTCGGCAAGACCAACACCCCGGAATGGGGCCAGAACGCCAGCACCGAGCCAGCACTGTTCGGGCCGACACACAATCCGCACCGGCTTAGTCACTCCCCAGGCGGATCTTCGGGTGGAGCGTCGGCGGCGGTCGCCTCGGGCATGCTGCCTGCCGCGCACGCCAGCGACGGTGGCGGCTCCATACGCATCCCAGCGGCGATGACAGGGCTAGTGGGCCTCAAGCCATCGAGAGGCCGAGTCATCGGCAGTAACGTCCTCACAGCGCCCTTGTCAGTACAACACGCAGTTACACGAACCGTGCGGGACTCTGCACTGCTCCTCGACATCGTGTCCGTGCCGCAGCGCGGGGCTCCGGTGACTATCGTGCAGCCGTCCCGCCCGTATGTGCAGGAGGTGGGTGTCAACCCAGGCGTGCTACGGATCGGCACTATGACGCACTTGCCGAACGGCACACCCGCACACGCGGACTGCGCGGCGGCCGTCGACGACGTCGCGGCGCTGCTGGCGAGTTTGGGGCACCAGGTGTCCGTCGGAAAGCCGGACTTCGCGCTAGGCGATAATTCCGCTGTAATACGACAAGGAACAGCGGCGTCGATGGCGATGGCGATAGACGCCCGGCTGGAGCATCTCGGCCGAGGGCTCCGAGACGATGATCTAGAGGCCGCGGTGCGAGTGGTCTACGAACGCACGAAGTCACTCGGCGCAAGCGCGTTCCCTCTCGCCATGGAAAGACTCAGCGTCGTCGCGGAATCAGTCGGCAAATTCTTCGCTGACCATGATCTGCTGGTGACGCCGACCCTCGCTGAGCCGACACCGCCTCTCGGGCTGCTCGATGCCAGCAACATCGAGTCGATCTGGACGTACGCGGGGGCTTACAGCGCGTTCGCGAGCCCCTTCAACATCACCGGCCAGCCAGCAATCTCGCTGCCCCTGGGCCAGGACTCGACCGGTATGCCGATAGGGGTGCAGTTCGTGGCGGCGTTCGGTCGCGAGGACTTGCTGATCCGCATCGCCTCGCAGATCGAGTCTGCGCAGCCCTGGAGCATCACCCCGATGTGGCCACCAGTGAGCTGACCACAGCGCCCACGCACGGTACCGCCACACCCTCACAACATCGCACAACTAGGCACGATGCCCACCTGGGCCGGGTTCACAGAATCGGACGTAACCGAGGGTTACCCATACCTCATTCTCCTGACCGCGCCTCGGTACGTGCCGCCCCCGAGGGAACTCCGTTCGGGCCGTCGATCTCCTGCGCGAAAGTTCCGATGCCGAACGCTACAGCCGATGCATTCGAGCCCAAGGCTGTTCGGTCGATATTGGCGAGGGTGTCTTCGGCGGTGTGGTAATTCTGGTCGAACGTCTCCTCTGCCGTCCCACCCCATTTAGCCGCCTGTTCGGGCGATTTCGTCTCGTCCGCACCGCTGAACACTCCCCCGGATGGAATCCCGATGTCGATGAACGGGCCGTAATCTGAGCGGCCGTCGAAGTCGGTCCCGTCGGCGGCGATGCCCTCCTGCTGCAGACGCTCGAGAAATACCCGCTCGATCGCTTCCGATCCCGGCGGACCCGCCGGAGCGCCGACTTTGTCCGAGTTGTCGCCGTCGTAGGCGAGGTAGCCGGCGTTGTGCGAGGCAATCATGTCGAAATTCAGATACAGCGCGATTGCCGCTTCGTCCTCCTCGCTCAGCCCGTCGACATATTCGGTCGACCCGACGAGCCCAGGCTCCTCGGCCCCCCAGAACGCGAAACGTACAGCGTTGGTGATGTCCGGTTCGCTTCCCATCTTCAGGGCCGTCTCGAGAACCGCGGCCGTGCCACTGCCGTTGTCGTTGATGCCCGGCCCCTCGGGAACGCTGTCGAGGTGAGCGCCCGCGACGACGACGTTCTCGGTGCTGCCCGTCTTGGTTTGCGCAATGACGTTGCGACTCTTGGTGGTTGTAGTTTCGGTGTCGAGAGTGAGCGTCAATTCCGGCGCCGACGCCACGATCGGTCCGTCTTCGGCGCTGACGCCACCGGCGGGAATCTTCGCGATGTCGGCGCTACCGAGCGTGCCACCGTCGAGCGGTCCTGGCTCGTTGTTCACCACGATGATCGCGACAGCACCCAGCTCTGCTGCGACGGTCTGTTTCGCGCCGAACGGACACACGCCCCGGTCGACGACGACGATGGCACCGGACACCTCGAGACCGTCGTAATCTGTTGCTTCGCAACCAGGTGAACCGTCGGCCGGGGCGAGAACCACCCGTGCGGTGATGCCATTCGGCGGAGACGACGGCGAATAGGTCAGAGCGTTGACCGGCAGCTTCTGCTCACCTGCAGAGAGCCGTTGGGTATCGGCGGTGAATTGATCGAACTCGAATTCGGGTGTCTCCACCGCGAATCCGGCAGACTCGAGCTGATCGACGACATAGTCGACGCTCGCGTCGTATCCAGGAGTACCCGCTGCGCGATTGCCGTTGTTGTCGGTGGCAATTCGCTCGAGTTGTTCCAGGTGAGCGATGACGCCCTCCTCGGTGACGGCGTCGGCAAGCCCCCTGCCGTCTGCTGTCGCAACCGGGGTAGGAGCAGAGATGGCCGGTTGATCCTCATCCGAAGACGAGGAACAACCGGCCACCACGAGCATGCCTGCTGCGAAACCTGCCAGAAGGGTTGTCCGTCGCATGCATGCACCTTAACTGCACAAAGGTCAGGCGTCTCGACGATTCGTCACCAACACTGCAGCACCGAAGATGACCGCGGTGAACACGATGAAGTAGATCAGACTACCGATGGGCCCCCAGTGGAAGTCGATGCCGCTGTCCTGACCGAGGAAGTTGCTGGTGTTCGCCCACGGCAGGAACGGTTGAACCGCACGACCGAACGAGCCGAACAATCCGAACAGATTTTCGATGACCAACGGCCACAGCAGCAGTAGTGCGATAGCACCCGCCGACTGCCGAAGCAGCGCACCGACACCGACCGCGATGATGACCTGAAGGAACGCCAGAATGGCCGTGCCGTAGATGACGCGCCAGGTGCCGTCGGTGTCGAAGCTCAGCAACCTTCCGGCGTCGGACCCTGCGGTCGCCTTGGCAAGGTAGAACGCTCCGAGGCCGAGAACCAAACTGAGCAAGAAGCCGAAGACCCCGATCAGCAGGGCCTTTGACGTCAGTACTGCGGCTCGGTTCGGGATGGCCTGAAAGGTGGTCCTGATGACGCCGAAGCGGTATTCGCTGGTGACCGTCAATGCCGCCAGGATCATGAGCACCAATGCCCCGAATCCGCCGACACCGCTGCCTACCGCCTCGAACGCGGACGGAAAGAACGGTTCGAAGTCGGGCGTATCACCCTGTGCAACTTGATTGTTGTAAGAATCGATACCCAATTTGGACGTGATGCCGACGATCGCCGCCAAACCGAGTCCGAGCACGATAATGGCTATCGTGCACCACCACGGCGACTTGGTCGAGGTGATTTTGATTCGTTCCGCTGCCAGGACACCCATCAGAGTGAACCACCCATCGCTTGCTGAATGTTCGGATCTTCGGCACCTTCGCCGTGGAATTGCACATCGTGTCCGGTGAGCTTCATGAACGCTTCCTCCAACGACCCACGCTGCGAGGACAACTCGTGCAACACAATGCCGGCACGGCCGGCGATGTCACCGATCGCGTCGGTGGACGAGTCGACGACGACGAGCGAGGGCTGAAGCTCCTCTGCCGAATCCGGTTCGCGCACAGTCAATCCGGCGGAGGTCAACGCACTACGAAGCGCGTCGAGCTGCGGGCTTCGAACTCGGACCGAGGCCTCGGACGCGTGGTCGATGAAATCCTGGACCGACGAATCGAAAATCAGCTTTCCGCGACCGATCACCACCAGATTCTCTGCTGTCTGAGCCATTTCGGACAGCAGGTGACTCGAAACGAGGACCGTTCGGCCTTCGGCGGCGAGACGCTGCATGAATTTGCGAATCCAGACGATGCCTTCGGGGTCGAGACCGTTGACCGGCTCGTCGAAAAGAAGGACTTTCGGATCACCCAGAAGCGCACCGGCAAGACCGAGTCGCTGTGACATACCAAGTGAAAACCCGCCCGCATTCTTCTTCGCGACGTCGGTGAGGCCGACGAGCCGAAGCACCTCGTCCACTCGAGACTTCGCGATATCGTTGGACGCGGCCATCCACTCGAGATGTGCCCGCGCAGACCGGTTGGGATGCACCCACTTCGCATCCAGCAGCGCACCGACCGTCCGGAGCGGCTGCTTGATCTTGTTGTAGGGCTTGCCCTCGATCAGCGCCACCCCACTGGTGGGGCGGTCCAATCCGAGGATCATGCGCATGGTCGTCGACTTGCCCGCACCGTTTGGTCCGAGGAAGCCCGTGACGATGCCCGGCTTCACCGTGAAGGTCAGGTCTTCGACCGCCGTGGTGTTTCCGAACTGTTTGGTCAGTCCTTTGACTTCGATCATGGGACTCACTGTCCACTACCGAACCACCCCGGCGCATCACCCCTGAGTCGCGACCGAGGGTCATCCTTTGGGATGACGTGCAACTACATCGGTGAACTCGCCTGAGCCCAGAAACGTTTCGGTATCCGGCCGGCCCGACGGGCCTGGTAACCGGCCACGACGGCATGCTTCATCGCCGACGCCATGAGCGCAGGGTCTTGTGCCCTGGTGACCGCGGTTGCCAGCAGGACGGCATCGCAGCCGAGTTCCATCGCCAGCGCCGCGTCGCTTGCCGTGCCGATGCCCGCATCGAGGATGACGGGCACGGTCGCGGCGTCGACGATCATCTCGATGTTGTGTGGGTTCGAGATGCCGAGGCCGGTTCCGATGGGCGCGCCGAGCGGCATGACGGCGACGCAGCCGATGTCTTCGAGTCGCTTGGCCAGGACAGGGTCGTCCGTGGTGTAGGGCAGCACGTTGAATCCGTCGTCGACCAGTTGTTCTGCGGCCTTGACCAATTCGATGGCGTCGGGCAGCAGGGTTCGCTCGTCGGCGATGACCTCGAGTTTCACCCAGTCGGTCTCGAGCGCCTCACGTCCGAGTTGCGCGGTCAGTACTGCCTCCGCGGCACCGCGACATCCGGCCGTGTTCGGCAGTGGCGCGATGTTCAGCCTGCGCAACAGGTCGAGGACACCGGTGCCACCCGCGGCGTCGACGCGACGCATTGCCACGGTGGTCAATTCGGTACCGGAGGCCACGAGGGCTTCTTCGAGAACCGTGAGATTCGCCGCTCCACCGGTGCCCATGACCAGGCGCGAGTCGAACGTCCTGTCCGCGATCTTCAGCGAATCAACCACCCTGCACCGCCGTCAGCACGTCGACGGTCCAGCCTTTGCCCACCATCGTCGAATCCCAACGGCTCTTCGGGAGCACCATGCCGTCGACGGCGACGGCGATTCCCTTCGGTGGCATCGAAAGATGTTCGAGCAGTTGACGCATCGTCATCTCTTCGGTCAGGAGGTGGTCCTCGCCGTTGACGGTGACACCTATTGCCAGAGCAGTCATGGTTTCCTATCTGTGGTGAATCGGGCCGGGTCTGCGGCCTTCGCTTCGATGAGTGCGTCGTCTTCCAGTAGTGCAGCGACGGCGTCTGCGGTGATGGGCGTCAACAGGATTCCATTGCGGCCGTGGCCCGAGGCGACGATGACGCGGTCGGAGATCTTGCCGATGAGTGGCAACCCATCGGGGCTCATCGGGCGCAGGCCTGCCGCACATTCGTGAAGTTCGTATTCGCCGAGGCCCGGCAGCAACCGCTCTGCGTCGGCGATGAGGTCACGGACGCCTGCGACGGTGACCTGGGTGTCCTGACCCGATTCGTATTGTGTGGCCCCGAGAACCAATCCGTCTCCGCGCGGTACCAGGTAGATCGCGCGTCCGTGGACGCTGCCGCGGATCGTTCGGGTCGGCGCAGGTGTGGCACTGGGTCTGCGTCGTAGACGCAGTATTTCGCCTTTGACGGCCCGGACCGGTACATCGGTGAGTAGCGCGGAGGTTTGGGCGCCTGCTGCCAACACGATGCGGTCGGTCGTCAGTGCGTCGAGATCGGTGACGGTGTCGGTGGAGAATTCGACGCCGCCGCTCATCGCTGCGGTCTGCAGTGCCTCGAGCAGCATGCGGTTGTCGACGGCCAGTTCGGTGGGTGCCAGCAGGCCGAGACGAATGTTCGGTGCGAGGGAAGGTTCGAGCTCTCGGATCTGGGCCCGACCGAGGATCTCGAGCTCGTGCCCCTGCTTCCCGACCCAATCGGCAATGGTTCGCAGGTCCGTCGCGTCGGCTGCATCGAGGGCGACTGTCAGTGATCCGGTAGCGGAGAACACCGACGGGCCAGGAAGTGCTCGTGCGAATTCGGGCCACCTGGCGAGGGAATGCGCGCCGAGCTCGAGCAGTTCGTGTTCGCCCGGCCATCCCTCGGACAGCGGCGCGAGCATTCCCCCTGCCACCCATGATGCGCCGGTGCCGACCGACGGGTCGTGGAGCCGCACGGACCAGCCCTCGCGCGCAGATCGTGCGGCCACTGCCAAGCCGATCACTCCGCCACCGACCACGGAAAGGCTCTTGGGCACTTCTCACCACCTCACTCCCTGCGCCGGCATGATCCGGTTCAGGTATTGACGGTAAGGACTGGCGTGTCCACTCTCAGCCCCACGTACCTCGGGACTCCCGTGTATCGACTCTCGCCAACAGACTACCGTTGCCGGTGTGCAAAGCGATCGGATCATCCGCAACCCGGAAGCGCGTGAGCGTTTGACATCAGCTCGGCTTTATCTGTGCACCGATGCTCGACGCGAGCACGGCGATCTCGCTCAGTTCGCCGAGGCCGCACTGTCCGGTGGCGTCGACGTCATTCAACTTCGCGACAAGAACTCCGAAGGCGAGCGCACGTTCGGCCCGCTCGAAGCCAAAGACGAGCTGGCTGCGCTGGCAATTCTGTCGGCCGCCACCACACGCCACGGTGCGCTCCTCGCAGTCAACGACCGCGCCGACCTTGCCCTCGCATCGGGCGCCGACGTGCTGCATCTCGGCCAGGGCGATCTACCGGTTCACTATGCGCGCCAGATCCTCGGCCCCGACGTCGTCATCGGGCGGTCGACACAGAATCGCAGCCAGGCCGCTCTCGCTGCCATCGAGGACGGCGTCGACTATTTCGCTACCGGGCCGATCTGGGCCACACCGACCAAACCGGACCGGAAAGCAGCCGGTCTGGACCTGTTGCGCAGCACCGCGGAATCCGCTCCGACGCGGCCGTGGTTCGCCATCGGAGGGATCGACGCCGAGAACGTAAACGAAGTTCTTGCCGCGGGCGCGGATCGCATCGTCGTCGTAAGGGCCATCACCAAAGCTCGGGATCCACAGGCAGCTGCACGGGAGCTCAAGCTCGCGTTGCAGGGCTGACCTCGCGTTGCAGGGCTGACCTCGCGTTGCAGGGCTGACAGAATCCGTCTGGTCAGCCGAGCCAGCCCAGCACGATCGACGGCGAGAGCACCTGCACCGACGTCGGGAGCCGTTGCTGCAGTCCGCGGTCAGCGGTGACCAAAGCAGTGAGTGTCGTCGACGCCGCTGCCTGTGATGCGAGTTCGTCGTCCCCACTGCCGGCGGCGTGGATGACGGGGACTCTGATGTCCTCGAACTGTGCTGCTCGTGCTTCACCTTCGAGGACTGCCTCGATCCGGGTGAGCCAACCGAAGCCGACACCCGGCAGCTCGACGGTTCGCGGAAGGGTGCCCGCCAGTGAGCTCAGCAACTTGCCGGTTGCGCCGCTGCGATCGCGCCACCAACCGTCGGGCCTCGAGCCGAGTACGTTCGCGGTGTCCAGCAGAACTCGCAGCGGGCTGATGCGCAGGGAGGCCCAACTGGCGGCGAATCCCGGGTGCAGTGGAAGTTGATCGACCATGTCCTCCGGAACCCACCGAAGTTCGGTGCTCTCACCGTTCATCGTGGTGTCGAGTTGGGTGGCCGCGTCGGCGACGACAGTCGTGTAGGACCATCCGCTCGCCATCCGCGCCGTCTCGACTTCCCCGCGCACGAAGACGTTCTCGGCACCGATTCCAGCTTCCTCGTCCGCTTCACGAACAGCGGCGTGCACGTTCGTTTCGTGCGAGTCCTTTGCGCCCCCCGGCAACGCCCACGTCCCACCTTGATGGCTCCACAGCGCCCGGTGCTGCAGGAGGACCGTCGGCTCACCGTGCGGCGAGGGCGCCCGCAGTAATAGCCCAGCCGCGCCGTGCTTGCCCCAGTGCCGCGTGCCGTTCTCACCAACAACCCACCCGTCACCGTCGCCACGCATACCGACACCCTAGGTCAACCTTCCGGTAGGCGTACGGACGGTCGCTCCGGCTTATATGCTCGGTACTGTGATTGTGGTCGGCACTACGCCCTCGGCTGCCGTACCTCCTACGACGGCTGCCGTGACGTCGGAGGCCGATTCTCGACGCGAACTGCAGCGTCTGATTCGGTCCACGCCGGCGCGCATGATCGCTCTGGGACTGATACTCATCATCGCTTTCGTAGTCACCGGCACCGTTACCGCCATCTCGGTATCCGAGCGAGCCCGGACGCTCGACACGCTTCTCGTTCGGACCGAGCCACTCGCCAACTCGGCGCAGAACCTCTACGGCGCACTGTCCGTTGCCGACGCGGCTGCCTCGACTGCATTCATCGCCGGCGGGCTCGAGCCCAGGGACGTTCGCGATCGATACACCCAGGCGATCGGAAATGCCGGCACCGAATTGATCCGGGCATCCGACGGGCTCGCGGTTTCGGACGACGAAGCACGGACAGTTCTCATGGAGATCGGCGCGGGCCTGCCGGTGTATACCGGACTGGTGGAGACCGCCCGTGCCAATAATCGCAGTGGCAATCCCGTCGGTGCGGCGTACCTGGGTGAGGCGTCGACGCAGATGCAGACCTCGTTGCTGCCCCGTGCCGAACGCCTCTACGCCGAGCAGGCCGCTCGGGTATCTAACGACCAGGAACGCTTCGTCAATCCACCGTTCGTGGCGATCGGTCTCGTTGTGGTGTGCCTGATATTGCTGGTGCTCGCACAGATATACCTTTCTACCCGCACCCGCCGAAAGCTCAACGCGGGATTTCTCGGCGCCTCCCTGGCGATCTCGCTCCTACTCGGGTGGATGTTGGTGGCGGGGCTGACTTCTTCGATAGCCACCGACCGCGCGCTGAACCGCGGTGTCGCTCCGCTGCAGAAACTGACTTCCGGGTTCATCCTGGCGCAGCAGGCCCGCGCCGACGAAACACTCAACCTGATACGACGCGGTAGCACCAGAGAGTTCGACGCGGAGTTCGCGCAGAACACCGATCGTTTGACCGAACTGTTTGCCGACAATGCCGATATGACCGGGTCGGTCGCCGCGTGGAAGGCCTCGCACGAGCGGATAGATCAGGCACTCGCCGTCGGCGACTTCACTACTGCTGTCACCGTGGCCACCGGCAACGGTGTGCAGGATTCCTCGACCCAATTCCGCTTGCTCGACACGATGCTCGACAACGGAATCGACGATGCCCGTGCTGAGCTGCGCGGCAATGTGGTTCGCGCCAAGTCGGTGCTGACCGGACTTGCCTCGGGCGCGATCGTCCTCGCGATCACTGCTGCTGCAGCGGTCGGAGCAGGGCTCATTCCGAGGTTGCGTGAGTACCTGTGAAACAGTGCGTTCCCCTTCGTTTCTCGTTCGCCATCCTCGCGATCGTCGGCGCACTGATCGCGGGATGCGCAACCGAGGACGCGGTACCGGACGTCCCTGCCGTCAGCTACACCGAACCACCGCTGCCCGACGGCGCAGGACCGGTGACCGCATCTCCCGAGCCGTCGACCCCGGATCCCCAGTGCGATCGCCCCACCGCCAGTCTCCGGCCGATACCGCCCGGAGCAGCCGGTCAGAATGCCCCACCGATGCCGACCGTCGACGCGATCAAGGAACGCGGGCGGTTGATAGTCGGGCTCGATGCCGGTAGCAATCTCTTCAGCTTTCGCGACCCGATGACCGGAAAGCTCGTCGGATTCGACGTGGACATCGCGCGGGAGATCTCCCGTGACCTGTTCGGCGATCCTGATCGGGTGGATTTTCGGATAATGTCCTCCGCCGAACGGATCGAGGGACTGCAGGATTCCACGGTCGACATCGTGGTGAAAACCATGACGGTCACCTGTGCTCGCAAAGAGGACGTGTCGTTCTCCACCGTGTACTTCCAAGCGCAGCAACGTGTTCTGGCGGTCAAAGGATCGGGGATCGACGGTGTCGCCGATCTCGCGGACAAGCGGGTATGCGCGGTGGACGGTACGACGTCACTGCGAAGGCTGCAGCGCATAGTGCCGACTGCTCAGATCGTGACTGCATCGATGTGGTCGGATTGCCTTGTCGTGCTTCAACAACGCCAGGTCGATGCGATCAGCACCGACGACGCAATTCTTGCCGGTCTCGCCTCGCAGGATCCATACCTCGAGCTGGTTGGGGCCAGTTTGAGCCCTGAGCCTTACGGCGTCGGAATCAAGAAGGAGAGCGAAGACTTGGTCAGATTCGTCAACGGCACCCTCGAGCGGGTTCGGTCGGACGGCACGTGGAATCGGTTGTACGACAAGTGGCTCACGGTAATGGGTACCTCTCCGGGCCCTCCCGCGCCTATGTACGTCGACTGATCATGGGCGATCCGGATACACCTACCGGCCCGGCGACGGCTCCGGCCGCAGCACCAGATTTCACGGACCGCACCCAGGCCGTCGAGAGAATGCCTGCCTCCGACCGGACTCAGGCGGTGGAGCGGACGCCTGCATCCGTCCGCCGGTCGGATCGGACATCGGGACGTGTCAGGTCCGGCCGCACGCGCGGTACCGGGATCAGACGACGGCTCGGTGCCGGATTGGTCGAAGTTCCTCGCGTGGATCCGGTGGATCCCGCGACGGCCGTCATGCAAGACCCCACGGTTCCGCAGCGAAAAAGGTTTTGCTGGAAATGCAACGCGCCGGTCGGCCGAAGCGCCGCGGGAGAACCCGACAAGGTTGCGGGGACGTGTGCGCGCTGCGGTTCCCACTACGATTTCTCACCACTTCTCGAGGCCGGCGATCTGGTGGTCGGCCAGTACGAAGTGCAGGGATGTATCGCGCACGGCGGGCTGGGGTGGGTCTATCTGGCGATCGATCGCAATGTCAGCGATCGATGGGTGGTTCTGAAAGGTTTGCTCCATTCCAGTGACGACGAGGCGCATGCCGTTGCGGTGGCCGAGCGTCAGTTCCTCGCCGAGGTCGCACATCCGGGCGTGGTGAAGATCTACAACTTCGTCGAGCAACCGCGCGCCGACGGCACCGATATCGGTTTCATCGTCATGGAGTACGTCGGCGGACGCTCGCTTCGAGACATCTTGCCGACGCGTGACGAGCACAAACGTATGCCGGTGGAGCAAGCTATCGCCTACATCCTCGAGGTTCTGCCGGCGATGGCATATCTGCACTCCATCGGCTTGGTCTACAACGATCTCAAACCCGAGAACATCATGGTGACCGACGATCAGATCAAACTCATCGATCTCGGTGCCGTCTCGGGAATCGAAGACTTCGGATACCTGTACGGGACAGCCGGATACCAGGCTCCCGAGATCGCCAAGACCGGGCCGACCATCAGCTCCGACATCTACACTGTGGGCCGCACTCTTGCGGTCCTCACGCTGGAGATGCCATCGAGCGGGGGCAGGTACGACGCCGGTATTCCTTCCGCCGACGATCACGAGTTGTTGCGCACCTATCCGTCGTTCCATCGTTTACTGCGGCGTGCCACCAATCCCGATCCATCACAACGTTTCTCGACGGCCGAGGTGCTGGCGAGCCAGGCCACCGGGGTGTTGCGTGAAATTTTGGCATTGAAGACGGGAACCGAACGACCTGGATTGTCGACGGCGTTCAGTCCGCCTCGTACCACGTTCGGCACCGAGGAATCGGTGGGCCGAACCGACACTTACGTCGATGGAAAACTCCGGGGCGAGAAGATCAACGGCCGCGAGATCGTCACAGCGCTGCCCGTGCCTCTGGTCGATCCCGCCGACCCGAGTGCACCGTTGCTCGCCGCGTCCGTGCACAGCGAACCCCAGCAGACACTGGACTCGCTGGCGCATGCACGTCGCAACGGCATCGAGCGCTTCGCCGACGGCTCGTCCGGCGGTCTGGAGATCACGCTCGCCGAGGTCAAGGCGCACCTCGACCTAGGTGATGTCGGAGTTGCGAGTTCGGTTCTCAAACAGGTTCGCACCGACGGGAACGATCCCTGGCGGGTCGAGTGGTACGCGGGCCTCATCGGACTGCTTCGTGGCGAGTTCGGTTACGCCTCCATGCATTTCGAAAATGTTCTCGACGCACTTCCCGGGGAGCTCGCGCCGAAGATAGCCCTCGCGGCAACTGCGGAACTCATCAGGGAAGGTACCGAGAAGTTCGACACCGACGAGCGTGAGAAGTGGCGAGCGTACGCCGAGTCGTACTACCGGACAGTGTGGCGAACCAACCGCGCGATCGTCAGCTCGGCATTCGGTCTGGCGCGGCAGATGATGTATCGCGGAGATTTCGAAGGCGCGGTAGCCGCTCTCGACCAGGTACCGATCAGCTCACGCCACTACGCCGTCGCGCGGATGACCAGCGTCCTGATCATTTTGATGGATCGACCGTCGAAAGATCTGGAGGAGAAAGACTTCCGCGAGGCAGCGCGTCGCGTTGCGATGCTGCCACGCGGGGAGAGCCGTACCCTGCAGATGCGTACATTGGTGTTGGCCATGGCCGTGGACTGGGTGCGATCCGGGCACGCTGTCGCCGAGGAACGCGAGCCGATCCTCGGCTCTCCGTTCACCGAGACGGGCCTGCGCACCGGAACCGAAGCGGGGCTACGCGCTCTTGCCCGCAATGCGACCGACCGAGCCCACCGTTACACCCTGGTGGATCTGGCGAACGCCATCAGGCCGCGCTCACTGTTCTGATTGCACCAGCTGAGCGGCCGCTCGTGCGATGGCAAGTTCCTCGTTGGTCGGCACCACCAGTACCGTCACCGCTGACGCATCGGTCGAAATGACCCGAGCCTTCTTGCTGCGCAGCGTATTCCGCTCGTCATCGACTTCGATCCCGAATCCACCGAGACCGGCCAGTGCGGCCGCACGGACTGCTGCGGCATTCTCGCCAACCCCGGCAGTGAAGGTGATGGCGTCGAGTCGTCCGAGGTCGAGCATGTAGGCACCGATGTACTTACGCAGGCGATGGATGTAGACGTCGAATGCCAGGGCTGCGTCGGCATCACCGTCGTCGATGTGTTGCTGCAGTTGCCGGAAGTCGTTGACACCTGCAAGACCTTTCAGCCCCGACCGCCGATTGAGCAGCTCGTCGATGGCATCGACCTCCATGTTCGCGCTGCGACGCAGATGCATGACGACGCCTGGGTCGATGTCGCCACTTCGCGTGCCCATCACCAGACCTTCGAGTGGCGTCAGCCCCATCGAAGTGTCGATCGGTGAACCGGCCCGGATCGCCGAAGCGGATGCCCCGTTACCGAGGTGCAGAACTATCTGATTCAGATCCTCGCGCCCCAAGAACTCCGCTACCTGCTGCGACACGTACTCGTGGGAGGTGCCATGGAATCCGTACCGACGAATGTCGTGCGCTTTCGCGACGTCACGATCGATTGCATACGTCGATGCGGCCGCAGGAAGGCCGTGAAAGAACGCGGTGTCGAACACTGCGACGTGCGGCACGTTCGGCAGTTGCTGCCGCGCAACCTCGATACCGAGCACGTTGGGTGGATTGTGCAGTGGCGCAAGGTTGGACAGATCCGATATCTGCTTCAGCACATCGTCGTCGATGAGGGTAGGCCGGTAGAACACCTCGCCGCCGTGCACCACCCGGTGTCCGACGGCCATGACATCGGACCCCAGTTCTACGCCCGCGGCCGCGAGCATGTCGAAGGCGATCGCGAGACCGACCCCGTGATCGGCGATCTGCTGTGTCTTCTTGGTTTCCTCATCGAGGTAGTCCAGGGTCACGTGCCCCTCGGGTTCACCGATCTGCTCCACAAGCCCCGACGCGATGGACTCGCCGCTCACCGGGTCGAGAAGTTGGAACTTCACCGACGACGAGCCCGAGTTGACGACGAGCACACTCATTGTTCGATCTCCTGGGCTTGGATGGCAGTAATAGCAACGGTATTGACGATATCTTCCACCAGCGCGCCACGAGAGAGATCGTTCACCGGCTTGCGCAGACCCTGCAGCACCGGGCCGACAGCGATGGCACCGGCACTTCGCTGCACCGCCTTGTACGTGTTGTTCCCGGTATTGAGATCGGGGAAGATGAACACCGTCGCGCGGCCGGCCACCACGGAATTGGGAAGCTTCGACTTGGCGACCGAGGGTTCGATAGCAGCATCGTATTGAATGGGCCCCTCCACGAGCAGCTCCGGGCTCCGTTCACGGACAAGAGCAGTAGCCGCACGGACCTTGTCCACTCCGGCGCCGGTTCCGGAATCACCGGTCGAATACGACAGCATCGCCACACGCGGTTCAATACCGAATTGCGCGGACGTCTGCGCCGAGGAGATGGCGATGTCGGCCAACTGCTCGGCCGTTGGATCGGGAACGATGGCGCAATCACCGTATGCAAGAACTCGATCCGACAAACACATCAGAAAGATCGACGACACCGTGTTCACCCCTTCGGCCGTCCTGATGATCTCGAACGACGGCCTGATCGTGTGCGCGGTGGTGTGCGCGGCACCGGATACCATTCCGTCGGCAATTCCCTTGTGCACCATCATCGTTCCGAAGTAAGAGATATCGGTCATGACTTCGCGGGCACGCTCGATGGTCATGCCCTTGTGCTTGCGCAACTCGGTGTACTCCGCGGCGAACACTTCCGCGTAGTCCGAAGTTGCCGGATCGAGCACCTGCGCGTCATCCAGTTGAACGCCCAGTTCCGCGGCCCGGCGACGGATCGGCCCCTCCTCGCCGAGGAGCGTCAACTGCGCCACCCGCCGCTGCAACAAACGACCGGCCGCACGCAGAATCCGATCGTCGTTGCCCTCCGGCAACACGATGTGTTTGCGATCGGTACGGGCGCGGTGAATGAGCTGGTACTCGAACATCTGCGGGGTCGTGACCGCAGGGATGGTGAGTTCGAGGCGGTCGAGGAGCACCTTGGCGTCGACCCGCTGTTCCATCAGCGAGATCGCCGTATCGACCTTGCCCTGCGAACCCACCGCCATCCGACCACGGGTGTTAGCCGCTGCCGAAGCCGTATCGAAGGTACCCAGTCCCGTGGTCAGAATCGGAAGCCGCGGGCCCAGTCCGGCGACGAGACGCGCGATAGCCGGATGAGGGGAAATGCCGCCATTCATGATGATACCCGCGAGCGATGGAAAACCCTCTGCCTCATGCGCATTGACCATGGCCAGAAGAACGTCGGACCGGTCCGCGGGCGCGATCACCACCACACCTTCGCTCAACCGCTCGAGAATATGCTCGGCCGTCATGCCGCCGACCATGACCCGTAGCGCTTCACGGCGCAACAGCTCGGGGTCGCCGCTGTACATCTCGCCATCGATCGCCGTCAGCAATTCCGCCATCGTCGGCGCAACGAGCAACGGAACTTCCGGCAGAGTCCACGCAGGCACACCGAGCGGCTCCAGCGCGGCCGCGATCTCATCGAGCCGGTCCGGATCACATCGGTTGGCCACAATCGCTGCCAGATGCGCGTGATGCGCGCGGAGTTCGGCCTTGCACAGCTCGGCGTACTGCGCGACTTCCGCGACCGTCCTTCCCGAGCCTCGCAACGCCAACAGCACCGGGGCACCCAGATTGGCCGCAATGCGGGCGTTGAATCCCAGCTCACTCGGGCTACCGACATCGGTGTAATCGCTGCCGACGATCACGACGGCATCGCACTGTTCGGCTACGTCGTGAAACCGCGAAACTATCTCGCCCAGCGCCATATCCGGATCGGCATGTACTTCCTCGTACGTGACCCCCAGCGACTGCTCATACGTCAGATCCGCAGTGGTGTGGTCGATGAGCAGTTCGAGGATGTAGTCGGTCTCGGTGGTGGAACGCGCAATCGGCCGGAACACACCGACCCGCGCCGCCGAAGCACACAACATCTGCAGCACCCCGAGCGCAATAGTCGACTTACCGGTGTCACCCTCGGGTGAGGCGATATAGATAGAGGAAGCAGACTCGGCCATGCCAGCCAGACTAGTCGGTGCTGTATTGACACACTGTTACCCGCAGCGGGCATCATGGGTCATGACCGAATCACCATTCCCAGACGTCCGCTGGGGCAGCGAGAGCAGTATCATCCGCAAGCCCGCCATTGCATTCGCGGCAACGAAACCGGGATCGTGGGTCATCCGACACCTCGCCGGGGTGGACCGTCGACTCCTCGAACGCACCGACGGTAGGTTCACGATCCTCGGGCCCATCGCCGCACCCGTCGTATTGCTGTCCACCACCGGCTGCAAGTCCGGCAAGATTCGAAGCAGCCCACTGCTGTACTACCGGGAAGATGATCGACTCTTCGTCGTCGGCAGCAACTTCGGCCAAGATCACCACCCGGCGTGGACGTCGAACCTGCTGAAAGAGCCTCGCGCCACCGTCGCGATCGGTGGCAAACGGATCCCGGTGACAGCGACACCGGTCACCGGCGCCGAGAAGACTCGGATCTACGCCGCATTCGCCGACATCGCCCGTGCCTACAGTGAGTACCAGACCCGGACCGACCGCGATATGCGGATGTTTGCGTTGTCGGCTGACGCTGTTTCCTGACGCTGCCCCACCCACCGCTTGAATGGTCCATTCTTACGATCAGATAGCTTGAAGCGCACATTCAAGCGGCGGACGGTCAGCCCCACCCACCGCTTGAATGGTCCATTCATACGATCAGACAGCTTGAAGCGCACATTCAAGCAGTGCACATCCAAGCGGCGAACCGTCAGCCGAGCTTGCGAAGCTTCGGTGCCAAATCCTTTTCGAACAGTTCCAGGAACCGCTTCTGATCGTGTCCGGGCGCATGGAAGACCAAGTGATTGAGGCCTGCGTCGGTGTACTGCTTGACCTGTTCGACGGCGTCGTCCGGGTCGGAGGCGACGATCCAACGCTTCGCGACCTGCTCGATCGGCAGTTCGTCGGCTGCCTTCTCCATCTCGATCGGATCCTCGATCGAGTGCTTCTGCTCCGGGGTCAGTGACAGCGGCGCCCAGAACCGGCAGTTCTCCAACGCCAACTCGGGGTCGGTGTCGTAGGAAATCTTGATCTCGATCATCTTGTCGATCTCGCCCGAGTCGCGCTCGGCTTTGCCGGCGCCTTCCTCGACGGCCGGGAGCAGCTTGTCGGTGTAGAGCTCCATGCCCTTGCCCGAGGTACAGATGAAGCCGTCGCCCGCTCGTCCTGCATACCGCGCTACGACGGGTCCGCCTGCCGCGATGTAGACCGGGATTCCGCCGTCGGGGACGTCGTAGATCGATGCGCCCTTGGTGGAGTAGTAGTCGCCTTCGAAGTCGACGCGGTCCCCGAGCCACAGTTCACGCATCAGGCGCACCGACTCACGTAGCCGCGCGAACCGTTCCTTGAAGTCCGGCCATTCGCCCTTGTATCCGGTTGCGATCTCGTTGAGCGCTTCGCCGGTGCCGACACCGAGCATGATGCGTCCCGGGTAGAGGCAGCCCATGGTCGCGAAGGCCTGGGCGATGACCGACGGGTTGTAGCGGAATGTCGGCGTCAGCACTGAGGTGCCGAGCTGGATGGTCTTGGTTCGTTCGCCGACCGCGGTCATCCATGCCAACGAGAACGGTGCGTGTCCGCCTTCGTGGCGCCACGGTTGGAAGTGGTCGCTGACTGTCGCCGAGTCCATGCCGTGCGCCTCGGCGAGCACACCGAGTTCGACGAGATCCCGTGGGCCGAACTGCTCGGCCGACGCCTTGTATCCGAGCTTCAGAGCCTGTGCCACGCGCTACTCCTTCGTTAAATGTCACTAATGCCTCGATTGTGCCCTTCCCGCCGCGGCGACGAACACACCGGTCCTTCTCCTACGTGACACCGAGCACAGTGACGACTGCGGCGAGAACTGCAATGACGCCGATTCCGACGGCGAAAACCCACAGCTCTTTCGCCTCGGGCATCGGCGCTCCTCGCTCGAGGGCATGCTTGACCTGCATCCAGCGTCGTAAGCCGACGAAGGCTGCGGCCCCGCCCATCAGGATCAACGTCAAGCCGAGACCGGTACGCACCCATCCGGTACTGAAATCGGGAACCAGATGTACGACGGCGATGCCACCGGCGAGCAAGCCGAGAGCTGTGCGCATCCACGCGAGGAACGTGCGTTCGCTGGCGAGGGTGAAACGCTCGTCCGGGCGGTCGGGTTGACTCATGCCCCTATCGTGCCCCAGTCCACTTCTGTTCGAGATGGCTCAACCGAACTATGCAGGCGTGCGCGCCAAGGTCAGCAGAGATTCCTCTCGGAGGACGAACCCGATCGACAGATACAGCCTGATTGCGCCGACGTTCGCCGCCGACGCATGCAGAAACGGTGTCTCGCCGCGCTCGCGGATACCGTGCCCGACTGCGCGGACGAGCTGGGTAGCGAGCCCTCGTCCGCGATACGCCGGATCGGTGCAGACCGCGCTGATTTCGGTCCATCCCGGTGGATGCATCCGTTCGCCTGCCATGGCGACCAGCGAGCCGTTTTCGCGGATGCCCAGGTAGGTGCCGAGCTCGTACGTCCGCGGCAGGAACGGGCCGGGCTGTGTTCGGGCGATGAGGTCTTCCATGTCGGGGACGTCGCCCGCGCCGAGCCGGACGGCCTCCGGCAACGGACGGGTCTCGAGGCCACTGCCGTCGAGCTGCACGATCCCGAACTTGTCGATCAGCTCCCAGCCGTCGGGAAGGGTGTGCCCGGTACCTCGCAACGATACGACGGCGCGGGGCCCGAACAGGGTTCGTACGTCATTCCAGTCCTGCTCCTCCATCGGCGACGGGTGTCCGAGGAACGGCGCCACCTCGGGATCGAATCGCGAAACGCGTCCCAGCGTGCGTGCGAACCGCCTGTGCTCTCCGCGCAGCGACCCGACTACCGGGTTGTCGAGAGGGTGCACGCCCTGTATCTCCTCTACTACCTGTGAATTCACTCGTTCCGACCTTTCTCGTGGGACTACGACGTGCAACGTTTCCACGGGCAGTCTCCATCCCGAAAGCCGAGGAACTCCGACCGCGCGCGAAACGTAATCGGCGGTTTTGGTTTGGAACAGTCCGGAATCGGAGAACATGGGTTCAGGACGTGTTATCTAGCGAAACGAGAGAACATGAGCGACAACATCTACCGCGTGACCGAGATCGTCGGAACCTCGACGGAGAGTTCGGACGACGCCATCCGCAAGGCCATCTCCCGCGCGAACTCCACGTTGAAAAATCTCGATTGGTTCGAGGTCGTCGAGACGCGTGGACATATCGAGGACGGCGTAGTCGCTCATTTCCAGGTCATGATCAAGGTCGGCTTCAAGCTCGAGTGATCTGACTCGAGCCTGGATATCCCCGAGGACGCACGCTCGGTAGTGCGTCGTACACCTCGGGGATTTTCCGGATCAGGCCCTCCCACAGCCTTCACGACTTCCACCGCTTTCCGTGTTCGGCATGCGTCCGCCGATACGCGCCAGGGGCGAAATGTGTGTCGTAGAAGTCCAAGTCGATGTTCTGAGCCTGCAGCTACATCAGTACGTGCGCGGTAGGAACCGTGCCGAGCAGTTCCTGCGCCAGAAGCGCTCCCGCATCGCTGCTGACGAAGGCAAGCGAAGTCAGCGTCGCAGCATCGTCGCCCAGTTCACGAAGTGAGCCGAAATCTCCGCGATCGCCGGGAGAGAGTCCATGACCGCGATGATCGAGCGCCCAGACCTCGACACCGTCCGAACTCAACGAGTCCGCGAGACGGTGGTACAGACCGGAATGCTCGCCGTACCCGTGCAGAAAAACCACCGACACCCGCGGGACCTCCGCAGCCCAATGCCGGTAGTAGATCGGACCCGATGCCCCGTCGAAGAATGGCACGGCCACAACTCCGTGCACTGCCTCACGTGCGCGTCAACGGTTCGGATCAGCTCGCACCCGATCCGACTTCGATCAACAGGACACCACCGATGATGAGCGCGATTCCAGCCGTCATGATCCAGGTGAGTGGCTCCTTGAACAGCAACCGTCCGGCAATGGCCGTCAACGCAACCCCGCAGGCGGCCCAGACGCCGTACGCGACGCCGATGGCCATCCCCGCGGAGAGGGTCAGTGACAGCAGCACGAATGCGGCGAAATATCCCAGCACAACCGGGATCAGCCACAGTTTCACTCGCCCGCCTTCCGACGCTCGTAGTGACAGCGTCGCGGCAACCTCGGTGGCGATCGCACCTGCCAACAACCACCACATCAGTGGTCGATCTTGCGTGTTGCACGTCCTGAGCCGACTTCGACGAGAACCACTCCCCCGATGACGAGGACGATGCCGGTGACCATGGTGACGGTCAAGGGTTCACCGAATACGGCGGTACCGAGTATCGCGGTCAGCGCGATACCCGCTGCCGCCCAGATACCGTAGGTCTTGCCGATCGGCGCTCCGGTCCGCAGGATCATCGACAGCAGTACGAACGATGCTCCGTATCCGGCAACCACCACTGAGTACCAGGCTGGGGCATCGAGCGCTGCCTTCAAAGACAGGGACGCCGCGACCTCGGTGGTGATGGCAGCCGCCAGCAACGCCCATACCCGAGTGCTCACTTTGTTGCCTGGCATGCCGATGATGATCCCATCCACCCCGACGTACCGCCCGTATCGTCACCGCGAGCGAGACACGACGGGAAACAATCCCGCCGCCGCGCGGCACCGGCCACGCTGTTCGATCGACCGAGTTCGATCGGCCCCGGATTGACGGATTGAGTCATGTGAATTAACTTCGATCAGTCAACTGATTTAGAAATTTGTCTTCTATTACCTATATACCGCGGAGGCACGATGTCCCAACGCTCGGCCGGCGCCGCCCCCGCGATCTCTGATTCCACGAAAGGTGCCGGCACGGGTCCGATAGTCGCGGTCCTGTCGTTTGCGGGAGTCGTGGTCGCGCTCATGCAGACCTTGGTCATTCCGCTGATACCCCAACTCCCCACGCTGCTGAACACATCTGCGTCGAACGCTGCGTGGGTGATCACCGCAACGTTGCTCGCCGGAGCTGTAGCGGTTCCCATAATGGGCCGTCTCGGTGACATGTACGGCAAGCGCAGGATGCTCCTTGTCGGGCTGGCCCTGCTCGTCATCGGATCGGTCGTCGGCGCATTGAGCGCATCTGTGGTGCCACTCGTCATCGGCCGTACCTTTCAGGGTGTCGCAGCCGGTGTGATCCCCCTCGGCATCAGCGTCATGCGCGATGTCCTTCCTGCCAAGAAGCTCGCAAGTTCGATTGCCCTGATGAGCGCCTCGCTCGGCGTCGGCGGAGCCCTCGGAATACCCGCAGCCTCACTGATCGCCGAGTACGCAAGCTGGCATTATTTGTTCTGGGCGGCCGCCGCCCTAGGGGTCTTCGTCATCGGGCTGGTCATCGCAGTCGTCCCCGAATCCAAGGTCCGTACCGGTGGACGCTTCGACTTCGCCGGAGCAGCGTCCCTGTCGGCCGCGCTCATCACTTTGCTCCTGGCAATTTCCAAAGGTTCGAGTTGGGGATGGAGCAGCGCCCAGACGCTGGGCATGCTCGCTGCCTCACTCGTATCGTTCATCTTCTGGGGATGGTGGGAGCTCCGCACCGCAGAGCCGCTGGTCGACCTGCGCGTCACCGTTCGTCGGCAGGTGCTCTTCACCAACCTCGCCTCGATTTTCGTCGGATTCGCGTTCTTCGCGATGAGCTTGGTCTTTCCCCAGGTTCTTCAGCTGCCGACCTCCACGGGGTACGGGCTGGGACAGTCGATCCTCGCTGCCGGCCTTGTGATGGCTCCCTCCGGGCTGGTCATGATGCTCGTGGCGCCGATCTCCGCACACATCACCACAACGAGAGGCCCGAAAGTCACCATGATGCTGGGTGCACTCGTCATTGCCGTCGGTTACCTGCTCGGCACCCTCACGCTCAGCGCGGTGTGGCTTCTGGTCGTCATTTCGATCATTATCGGCGCCGGAATCGGTCTTGCATACGGAGCTATGCCCGCCCTCATCATGGGTGCAGTTCCCGCCTCGGAAACCGGTGCAGCCAACAGCTTCAACACGCTGATGCGTTCCCTTGGAACATCTTTCGCCAGTGCAGTGGCAGGCGTCATCCTTGCGCAGATGACCATCAGCGCCGGAGCGGTCAGCGTCCCCTCCGAAGCCGCCTTCCATGTGACGATGGCAGTCGCGGCAGGCGCTTCCATTCTGGCCTTCGTACTGTGCATCTTCATCCCGCGCTTCCAGAGTCCGACCACTTCGACGAAGGTCGAGTCGGCGGCCGAGACATTCACACCCGCCACCACAGTGAACTGACGCCTGCGCGGTCCCTGCGCGCGGAGTGCCCCGTCCTCGCGCAATGCCGACGTTTCGCAATCTCGTCGAACGAACCCTTCTGCGTATGGGGCGGGACGACCGCCCGTGAACGTGCACTCGAGCGCGTCCGAGTGCTGAGGGCCGGATAGAGCACATCTGAAGCTCTCGAACAGGCGGGTAGAGCACAATGGTGAGGTGAGCTCACCAGAGGAACCGCAGCGTTGGACCTATCTGATGGACATGGACGGCGTCCTCGTGCACGAGGACCACCTCATTCCCGGTGCCGACGTGTTCGTGGCCGAGTTGCAGTCGAACGAGATCCCGTTCGTCGTGCTGACGAACAATTCGATCCGAACTCCCCGGGATCTGCGGGCCCGTCTGGAAAGAACCGGACTGGACATTCCGGAGAAGGCGATCTGGACTTCAGCGCTGGCCACCGCCAACTTTCTGGGCAATCAACGACCGGGTGGAAGCGCATACGTCGTCGGCGAATCCGGCTTGACGACGGCACTGCACGATATCGGTTACGTCCTCACCGACTCCAATCCCGATTACGTGGTGCTCGGTGAAACCCGTACCTACTCCTTCGAAGCGATCACTACCGCAATCCGCCTGGTCGAGAAGGGCGCACGCTTCATCGCGACCAATCCCGACGCCACCGGCCCATCTCGCGACGGTTCGCTGCCCGCCACCGGATCCGTCGCCGCACTCATCACCAAGGCGACCGGGAAAGAGCCCTACTACGTGGGTAAGCCGAATGCGCTGATGATGAGGTCTGCGCTCAGGAAGATCGGCGGCCATTCCGAGAGCACCCTCATGATCGGCGACCGCATGGACACCGACATCGTGTCCGGACTCGAAGCGGGGCTGCAGACGATTCTCGTGTTGACGGGCATTTCGACGGCGGCGTCGGTGGAGCAGTACCCGTTCCGCCCGACCAAGGTCATCAACTCGGTGGCAGATCTGGTCGGTCGCACCCAGACTCCCTTCTGATGAACCGAGCTACCCCGAACCATGCCGCCGATCTGAACAGTGGCACGTTCGTGTTGTCCCGCAGCGACTACAGCGTCGAAGCCAGGGGAACCGATCGTTGTTATCCGTCCATCCAGGACGCTGTCGACGCTGTGCGCGCTGGGCACTCCGTCGTAGGGGCACTACCGTTCGATGTCGCCGACCCGGCGGCACTGGTCGAGCCGCTCGAACTGACCCGGCGGCAAGGTCCGTGGCGGCCCTCGGGGACCGTGGATCCACTGCCGAGCGTGCACATCGGTGGGCAGATCCCGTCTTCGGCGGTACACGTCGAACGGGTACGGGCGCTCGTGGATACGTTGCGAACGGGCGCCGCGCAGAAAGTGGTGCTGGCGCGGTCATTGCAGTTGCGCGCGGATGGACCGATCCCCCCACTCTCGCTTCTCGACGCGTTGGTGCGTGCAGATCGACTCGGCAACGGTTTCGCCGTCGATCTATCCGCGGCAGGCGGTGACTACTCGGGAAAATATTTGGTCGGTTCCAGCCCCGAACTGCTGGTACGACGCCACGGCACCACGGTCACCTGTCACCCGTTCGCCGGCACCGCAGCGCGTAGCGAAGATCCCCGGTTGGACGCGGAGATCGCAGCACAGTTGCAGGCGAGTACGAAAGACCAAGCCGAACACCGTTTCGTGGTCGAGGAGATCCGAGCGGCGTTGGAGCCGCTCTGCGCAAACCTCGATATCCCAGAGTCGCCGCAGCTCAGCAGCACTCCGCAGCTATGGCATCTCAGTACGCCGATCACCGGCGTTCTCCGAGACGAGGCAACAACGGCGCTCGAGGTAGCAGTCGCCCTGCATCCGACTGCCGCCGTCGCCGGTGTTCCACGCGCAGCGGCCATGGAGGCGATCGCACGCATAGAAGGAAAACGAGGCTTCTACGCCGGCACGGTCGGCTGGACGGACGGCGCCGGAAACGGCGAATGGATGGTCGCGATCAGAGGGCTCGAGCTTGCAGCAGGCGGACTCTCGGCCGTCGCAACAGCCGGCGGCGGGATCGTCGAAGCATCCGATCCCGACGCCGAACTTGCCGAAACGACTGCAAAGTTCCGGACGATTCTCGCTGCCCTGGGCCTCTGACCGAGCCGACAGTTGCATGCGGGCGAGCAGTCAGCTCAGCGCCTGCTCCAGATCTGCGATCAGGTCCACGGTGTCTTCCAGCCCGATCGAGATACGCACCACGCCGTCGGTAATACCAACCGAGGCACGACCTTCAGGGCCCATAGCGCGGTGAGTGGTCGTCGCCGGATGAGTGATGAGCGATTTCGCGTCGCCGAGATTGTTCGAGATGTCGACGATTCGTAGCGCGTCGAGGAATTCGAATGCTCGTTTCTTCCCCTCGCCCTCTGCCGCGTCGAGCTCGAATGTGATGACGGTGCCGCCACCGCTCATCTGGGACTTCGCCAGTTCGTACTGAGGGTGCGATTCGAGGTAGGGGTACTTGACCCACGACACCGCCGAATGCCCTTCGAGGAACCGCGCGATCTCCAGCGCAGCCTGCGTCGAGTGCCGCACTCGCACCGGCATCGTCTCGAGCCCCTTGAGCAGAGTCCACGCATTGAACGGACTCAGTGCAGGGCCGGTGTGGCGCATCAGCGTCTTCACCGGTCCGTCTATGTACTCGGCAGACCCGAGGATCGCGCCGCCGAGAACTCGGCCCTGGCCGTCGATGTGTTTTGTGCCCGAGTAGACCACGACGTCGGCACCCAGATCGAGGCTCTTCTGCAACAGTGGAGTCGCAAAGACGTTGTCCAACACCACAGTTGCGCCTGCGGCGTGGGCAAGCTCGGACACTCGCACGACATCGACGAGCGACTGCATCGGGTTCGACGGCGTCTCGAAGAACACGGCAGTGGTCGGAACCGACAGCGCCTCTGCCCACTGATCGTTGTCCTCGCCGTCGACGAAGACGGTCTCCACGCCCCATCGCGGCAGAATTTCGTTGCACACCACGAAGCACGATCCGAACAGACTGCGCGCCGCTACCAGTCGGTCTCCTGCTTTCAACAATGCTCCGAGCGCGGTGAACACTGCCGACATCCCGCTCGAAGTACCGAAGCACGCCTCAGCGCCCTCGATCAGCCGCAGTCGCTCCTCGAACATCTTCACGGTCGGGTTGCCGTAGCGCGAGTAGACGAAATGATCGATCTCGCCCGTGAATGCCTGCTCGGCGGCACCGGCACTTTCATAGACGAATCCGGAGGACAGGTACAGCGCCTCGGAGTTCTCGTCGAAGCCCGAGCGCATCAAACCACCGCGGACCCCCAAAGTTCCCTGACCGACACCCGTGGGCAACGGCTTCTCGAAACCGCCGCCCTTCGGGATACTCGAGCCCTGCCCGCCACTCATCCGATTCCCCGTCTCGCTCACGACTGCCTCCAAGGCAAGCCTGCCGCACGCCACCCTGTCGCGCCGCGATGACCTTCGGCGTCGGTTGCGCCCTCGAACCCGTCGAGAACGTTGTACGACGGGCCGATACCGGCAGCGGTGGCGGCGATGGCAGCCCCGATGGATCGCTGCCCGGATCGACACAGGAACACCACCGGACGGGAGCCGTCGACACCGGATTCTTTCAATTGTTCGAGGAAGTGCTCGTTGCGCGCACCATCCGGGTAGCCGACCCACTCGATGAGATGCGTCGGCCGCTCGATCGTCGAGGTGTCCGGCACGCCGACATAGTGCCATTCCGCGTGGGTACGCACATCCACCAACACTGCATCGGGATCGCTGCGAAGCAGCTCCCAGGCGGCTCGAGGGGTTATGTCACCTGCATAAGTCACGGGTCAAGCCTTCCATATTCGATGGATTCGACATCTCTCATACGTTGCACACCAGCCATTGATCGCCGGAGCGAACGAACTTCCACTGATCGTCGGCCGTGGCTCCGGACTTCGCTTCCTTCGTCGGCACCGTCGCGACGCCTCGGTCACCGTTGACCTGGTAGTCGGTAGGTACGCCGTCGACGGTGGTCTTGCCGTTCTCCTGAACGTATTCGGCCCGGTCGGACCGGTACTGGTCGTCAGTGCCGTTGATGAGCTTCGCAACCTGGTCCGAACACGTCGCCGATCGCAGCAGCTCGGCATCGCCGGTGTTCTGCGCGTCGACGAAATCGGTGATGCTGTCCGTCATCAACTGGGCCTGGGTGATGTTCTCCTCGGCAGGCGCAAACTTGGCGGATAGAAAAATAGCAGCAAGAATTGCAACCACTATCCCGGTTGCCAGCAGGAACGGCCACGCCGACGCCGGACGGCGCCCGTCTGCCTCGCTTGCCGCCTCGGAGGCGTTGTTCTGCGCTTCCTCACGAGAATCGGCCCACTGTTGTCTTCGTTCACGCCACGACGCCATACGAACAATCTTCCTTGTCTTTACGCGCCGAGGTTCGGCCGGGGTTGTCCTGTTGCGGGGCCGATCGGAATGTCACCGCGCAGGGTGATTCGGTGCATCACTCGACGCTCGGTGCCGTAGTCGCGATTTGCATAGTGCGAGGTGCTGCGGTTGTCCCACAACACGACGTCGCCGAGACGCCAGCGATGGCGGACCACATGCTCGGGCTTGGTGAGGTGCGCATAGAGAAAGTCGAGAATTCCGCGACTCTCGGCCTCGGACACACCGACGATGTGGGAGGTGAATCCCGGATTGACGAAGATGCCTTTGCGTCCGGTCTCGGGATGGACCCGAACTACCGGATGCTCGACGGGTACCAGCGCCGTCACCTCCTCGCCGTCCCAGATATTGCCCTTGCCGCCGCGGTTCTGCGCGAGGTAGTAACCGAACTCGCGGTTGCCGTCATGGACCGCAGTCAACTGATCGATCATCTGCCGCACCGGCGCCGAGAGCGATTCGTAGGCAAGCTGACTGTCGGCCCAATTGGTGTCACCGCCGTGCGGAGGTAGTACGACGGATCGCAGAATCGAACCCATCGGCGGACGCGCCATGAACGTCACGTCCGTATGCCAGACGTCGGAGAACCCGTTGTCCTGACTGTCGAGGGCATAGACCTCTTCTGCGACGTCACCGCTGTGGTGGACCGGGTGCCCGGCGGTCAACTCGCCGAGCCTACGACCGAAGTCGATCTGAGCCGAGTCGTCGAGCGATTGCCCGCGCAGCACGAGAACCTTGTGCTCGACGAGTGCCTGCCGGACCGCCAGCACCTCGAGGTCGGAAGCCGAGGCGATATCGAGTCCGAATATTTCGGCGCCGAACCGCGGACCGAGTTTGTCGAGGGTGAGGGAGACGGCCGTATCGATGGTGGTCATGACTTCCTTGTCTTCTACGCTGCGGAGTCTTCTACGCTGCGGACCGCGTCATCGGCGGGCTCAGCGAGGCTCTGACCTGGCGGATGTCTACCTGCAGTCTCTCACGCATCAGCGAGTGTGGGAGAGCAGCGACGGATCCTGGGCGGAGCCGACATGGGTGCTGGATATTCGAACGAAAGGAGAATGGCCGAAAAGGCTCACGAGTCGGGTGTGGTCACCGACAGCACATATTGGTGCAGACACGACAGAAGTCGACGGCTATCCGCCGGACCAAAAATGTCGTGTGCACAGTGCAATTCCTACCTGGAACTGGGCAATAGCGCAATTTCGAAGATTACATGCCGCTGACAGCACAGTGATGAGTACCACCGAACCAGCGAAGTGATGCCTAATTTATGCTGGGGTATCCGTACTTCCCTCGACGAAGGTAGTTCGCTGCACATGACTGATCAGACCCGTCCACTTCGCGTCGCCATCGTCGGCGCCGGACCGGCAGGCATCTACGCCGCCGACGCACTCATGAAGTCCGACTACAACATCGCCGGCAACGGCGTCAGCGTCGATCTGTTCGAACGCATGCCCGCCCCCTTCGGACTCATCCGCTACGGCGTCGCACCCGATCACCCCCGCATCAAAGGCATCATCACCGCCCTCCACAAAGTCCTCGACAAACCACAAGTCCGCCTCCTCGGCAACATCGACTACGGCACCGACATCACCTTGGACGACATGCGCCGCTTCTACGACGCCGTCATCTTCTCCACCGGCGCCAACGCCGACCGCAACCTCAACATCCCCGGCATCGACCTCGACGGCAGCTACGGCGCCGCCGACTTCGTCTCCTGGTACGACGGCCACCCCGACGTCCCCCGCACCTGGCCCCTCACAGCCGAAAAAGTCGCCGTACTCGGCGTCGGCAACGTCGCACTCGACGTCGCACGCGTCCTCGCCAAAACCGGCGACGAACTCCTCCCCACCGAAATCCCAGCCAACGTCTACGAAGGCCTCAAAACCAACAAAGCCACCGAAGTCCACGTCTTCGGACGCCGCGGACCCGCACAAGCCAAATTCACCCCCCTCGAACTCCGCGAACTCGACCACTCCACCAACATCGAAGTCATCGTCGCCCCCGAGGACATCGACTACGACGAAGGCTCCGAAGCCGCACGCCGCGGATCCAAACAAGTCGACATGGTCGCCAACACCCTCCAAGACTGGGCCATCCGCGACGTCGGCAACCGCCCCCACAAACTGTTCCTCCACTTCTTCGAATCCCCCACCGAAATCCTCGGCGAAGACGGCAAAGTCACCGGCCTACGCACCGAACGCACCGAACTCGACGGCACCGGCAACGTCAAAGGCACCGGCAAATACAACGACTGGGACGTCCAAGCGGTCTACCGCGCCGTCGGATACCTCTCCAAAAACATCGCCCAACTCCCCTTCGACGACCAAGCCGGCACCATCCCCAACGAAGCAGGCCGCGTAGTCGAATCAGCTTCTTCCCACACCGTCGTACCAGCCACCTACGTCACCGGCTGGATCAAACGCGGACCCGTCGGCCTCATCGGCCACACCAAAGGCGACGCCAACGAAACCGTCGCCAACCTCCTCGAAGACGCACCGAACCTCACCGCAGCCCCCGAACCCACCGAACAGGCCGTCACCGACTTCCTCGAAAACAAAAACGTCCCCTTCACCACCTGGGACGGCTGGTACCGCCTCGACGCCCACGAACGCAGCCTCGGCGAAACCGAAGGCCGCGAACGCATCAAAGTCGTCGAACGTGAGGACATGTTGAAGGCGTCCGAGCCGGACAAGGCCTAGCGGCAGGTGAGTGGAAATACGCCTGCACGGGCGTATTTCCATTCAACCGGGCATACCTGAATATCCGCCGCAGCCTCTATACCCGCACTGCCAGCAGTTTTCCTGCCGTCTCCACCTTGCGCTGATGCTCGTTGAAGTCGGGTGCGGCGCAGACGAACAAGGTGCGGCCGTCGTCCCCACCGAGTCCGCATGCGAAGACACCGGTATCGAATTCGAGTTGATCGATGATGCCTTTGCCGTGCGCGAGGTGAACCATACGTTGACCGAGCGCGTCGGCTACCCACAGCGTCCCGTCGGTGTCGATACAGCACCCGTCGGCGGCTACGACCAACTGCCCGAGTGCGGCAGTCACATCGCCCATGTCCGGAAGTTCGGCGAACTTCACCCAGTCACGCCGCTCTCCGAGCGATCCATCGGGACGAACCGCGAACGCACTCACGCGGTTGCCTATCGTCTCGTCGACCAGCAGTTCCCCGTCTTCGGTCATGGCCATCCCGTTGGGAAAATACAGATCTTTCGCTGCGACGTGGACGGATCCGTCGGGATCGACCCGCAGTAGATCCGCCGTCGCGGGCGTCGCGAGGTTCATCAAATCGAAGCCGAAGTTACCGACATACGCACGGCCGCGGGCGTCGACCAGCATGTCGTTGAGGTTGGCGCCGACGTACGAAGACAGATCGGCATGGACGACGAGGCTTCCGTCGTCCTCACGCCGCAGAATCTTCTGATCTCGCATCGAAACCACGAGCAACCTGCCGTCGGGAAGCCACCCGAGGCCGGAAGGCTGCTGCGGGACCTCTGCCTCGACGCGGACATCGGAGCCATCCGCCTCGGCAGAGATCACCTGCTGGCTGTAGAAGTCCGATACCCAGATGCGGCCGGCGTGCCAGCGCGGACATTCCAAGTACGTGTAGTTCTCGAGGACAACTGTCACTTCAGGTTTCATGAACGCCATCGAAACACACACCTGTCATGCTGTGAGGCGTGTTCGACGCTCACTTTCACATCATCGATCCCGCCTACCCTCTTGTCGAAAACAACGGATTCGTCCCGGAGCCGTTCACTATCGCCGACTATTCGGCCCGAATCGACGGCCTCGGCATCACCGGTGGTGCCGTGGTCAGCGCATCCTTTCAGGGCAGCGATCAGACCTTCCTGGTTGCCGCGCTGGCGGCGTTGGGACGAGGATGGGTCGGGGTGATACAACTCGCGCCCGACGCCACCGACGAGGACATCATCGCTCTCGACGGCGCAGGTGTACGTGCTCTTCGCTTGAATCTCCGGCGCGGCGCTACCGACATACAAACCCTGACCACGCAGGCGCGGCGCGCATTCGACCTCGTCGGGTGGCCCGCCGAACTGTATGTCGATGCATCCATGCTTCTCTCGCTCGAACCGATTCTGGCGAAGTTGCCCGCTGTCAGTATCGACCACCTCGGTATGTCGTCCAAAGGCCTGTCGTACCTGCTCAACCTCGTGGACCGCGGTGCGCGAGTCAAAGCAACAGGCTTCGGCAGAGTGGATCTCGACATCGTGGAGACCATGCGCCGAATTCACGCGGTCGATCCGTCGGCGCTGATGTTCGGAACCGACATGCCCGGCACGCGCGCACCGCGTCCGTTCCTCGAATCCGATCTGAACCTGATCGCCGAGGCGGTCGGTGGCGACCTACCCGCAGTTCTCGACGGCAACGCGCGCGCTTGGTATCGCGTCACCTGACCGACTCTTCAGAAGGCGAGGACGACGAAGAGCCAGACAGCGCTTGCCAACAGAGCACCCAACAGCTCCACCAGAATCGACAACCCTGCGGCCTTGGTTGCATGGACCGTGGATTGCCATGCGGCGGAATGACTTCTATGCCGCGGAAGTTCGGCGGCATAGACACCGAGCACGAATCCGACGAACAGCCCGACTACCGGGATGACGAAGAAGCCGACGATGCCGAGCAATCCGCCGAAGATCAATGATCGCGTGGGAACACCGGCATCGCGCATCCGCCTTCCTGGCCAGGTGTACTTGACGACACCGCTGACCACGAGCAATAGCGTCGCGATACCGAAGGCCATCCATGCTGCACCACCGCCGGTCAGCAGCGCCCACACCCCGATCGCCGCGAAAATCAGAATCGTACCGGGCAGAATCGGAACGACGACTCCGATCAGGCCCACTGCAATGACCAGGCCCACGAGTACTTCCGCGTAGCCGCTCACGTGACGGGGTGAACCTTTCCTGCGGCTTCGACGGCCCTGGACCGGGCGGTGGCCATGTCCGCTGCTGTCGACACCGCAACACCCATCCGCCTGCGCACGAAGCTCTCCGGCTTACCGAACAACCGAAGATCGGTTTCCGGCACGGCCAGCGCGTCCGCGACGCCTTCGAAACTGATTCCGCTCGCGTCGACACCGCCGTAGATCACCGCCGAAGCTCCGGGCGAAAGAAGCGTCGTATCCACGGGCAGTCCGAGGATGGCGCGGGCGTGCAGTTCGAATTCCGAGAAGCGTTGGGTGCGCAGGGTGACCAGGCCGGTGTCGTGTGGGCGAGGGCTTACCTCGGAGAAGTAGACGTCATCCCCCTTGACGAACAGTTCGACACCGAAGACTCCGCGCCCACCGAGTGCGGTGGTGATCCGGTCGGCGACGTCTTTCGCACGTGCCAGGGCAGCGTCGGACATCGGCTGGGGTTGCCAGGACTCGACATAGTCCCCCGCCTCCTGCAGATGACCGATCGGCTCGCAAAAAACTGTTCCCGCCACCGAGCGGATGGTCAAAAGGGTTATCTCGTAGTCGAAATCGACGAACCCTTCCACGATGACGCGACCGAGATCGACGCGGCCACCCTTCAGCGCGTACTCCCAGGCCTGTTCGACGTCCTCGGGGCCGTGCACTACAGACTGGCCCTTACCCGAGGAAGACATCACCGGCTTGATCACCGAGGGAAACCCGATGGTGGACAGCGCCTTACGTACCTCGTCGAGTGAATCCGCGAAAGCGAAAGGTGAGGTTGGTAGTCCCAGATCTTCGGCCGCGAGCCTCCGGATACCTTCACGGTTCATCGTCAACTGCGTTGCGCGCGCAGTCGGGATGACGATCGTGCGGCCACGCTGCTCCACCTCGGCGAGGGCGTCGGTGGCGATGGCTTCGATCTCGGGGACCACGAAGTCCGGTTGCTGGGCGTCGATCAGAGCCAGCAGCTCTTTCGGGTCGCTCATGTCGATGGTGAAACTGTGGTGGGCGACCTGGTGACCGGGGGCGTTGTCGTAACGATCGACGGCAATCACCTCGACCCCGAGACGCTGGAACGCGATAATGACTTCTTTACCCAGCTCACCGGCTCCGAGCAGCATCACCCGCGTGGCACCCGAGGTAAGGGGTGTGCCGATCCGTCCATATTCCATTGCCGCGCTCACCTGCCCATTATCCATACCCCGACTACTTTGACGTCCAAGCACAAGTTAACCTCCAGACACCCAGTCGGCCTGCCGAACGAGCCGACCTGATCGGAACGAGGAAATGTGTCGAGTAGCGGTGGACCACTCACGGGGCTTCGCGTCGTAGAACTTGCTGGAATCGGACCGGGGCCGCACGCGGCGCTGCTGTTGGCAGATCTCGGTGCCGACGTCGTCCGAGTGCAACGCGCCGGGCAGATCGCCGAACACGATCAGCAACTCCGTAGCCGAACGATCGTCGAAGCAAACCTCAAGGACCCTGCCGACATCGAGAAAATTCTGGGCTTGCTCGAGCGTGCCGACGTCCTGATCGAAGGCTTCCGTCCCGGCGTCACCGAGCGACTCGGCCTGGGCCCGGAGGATGTCCTCGCCCGCAACCCACGCGTGGTGTACGGCCGAATGACCGGGTGGGGACAGGAAGGTCCATGGTCCGCGGCCGCCGGCCACGACATCAACTACATCTCCGTCACCGGTGTCCTGAATGCAATCGGGCGCAAGGGCGAGCGCCCGGTGCCGCCGCTGAACATGGTCGGTGATTTCGGCGGCGGATCGATGTTCCTGATCTTCGGCATTCTGGCGGCACTGTTCGAACGCCAGACTTCGGGCAAGGGCCAGGTCGTCGACGCGGCGATGGTCGACGGCACCGCCGCACTCTCACACATGATCTGGGGCCTACGCGGCATCGGCGTCTGGTCGGACGAGCGCGGAGTCAACATGCTCGACACCGGATTTCCCTTCTACGACACCTATGAGACTTCCGACGGAAAGTACATGGCCGTCGGCGCGCTGGAACCGCAGTTCTTCGCCGAGATGCTCAGGCTGCTCGAGCTCGATCCGACCACGACCCCAGGCCAGGGCGAGCGGGACCGCTGGCCTGAGATGCGTGAACTTTTCACTGCCACCTTCAAATCCAAGACCCGCGACGAGTGGGCTGCGATTTTCGACGGTACCGACGCGTGCGTCTCGCCGGTCCTGACATTCGCCGAAGCTCCCGAGCAGCGGCACCTGAAAGATCGCGGCACGCTCATCGAGGTCGACGGCGTCACTCAGCACCGCCCGGCACCGCGTTTCTCACGTACCCCGAACGGCACCCCGACCGCTCCGCCGTCGACCGCATCGGACGTCGAGACACTCTGGCGCTGAGCCTTTTTCGTTCAGAAGACGAGCCCCGGTTGTTGACCCTCGACAGTGGGGGCCAACGCCCGGTACGCCGCCGCAGTGGCTGTGACCGCTGCGGCGAGCTCGGCCGGTTCACGGGTGTACGGCATCCGAAGGAAGCGCTCGAATGCTCCCTCTACGCCGAAGCGTGGGCCTGCTGCCAGTACCGCCCCGAACGCAGGCGCAGTCGCAGCCAACGCACTCGATACCGGCGCGGGAATCTGCAACCACAGCGACATCCCACCCGTCGAACGCCGGTAACGCCAGCCCGGAAGGTGTTCGGCGATAGCATCTTCCAAGACCCGACGGCGCTCCCGCAGTTGCGTCCTTCTGGTCTCGAGAATCGCATCCGCATCCTCGAGTAGAAAACCTGCGGCCAGTTGATCCAT
Source organism: Rhodococcus sp. PAMC28707 (assembly GCF_004795915.1). Classification (NCBI taxonomy): domain Bacteria; kingdom Bacillati; phylum Actinomycetota; class Actinomycetes; order Mycobacteriales; family Nocardiaceae; genus Rhodococcus; species Rhodococcus sp. PAMC28707. Next base: position 2,868,539 of record NZ_CP039253.1, on the reverse strand, counting down.
GATCGAGGTACCCAGATCGTGCGCGGCCCGCGAGCCCGCAAGCTGACTGATCAACGACGGATGTGCTCGAATCCATCCGATGCGCAGACCACCCCAGTACGACTTCGACGCCGAACCGATGGTGACGATATCGGTCCCGGACACCCGACCGAACGACGCGACCGGTGGTGGCGGTGGACTGTCGAGCCACAGATCCACCATCGTCTCGTCGACGATCAGCGTCATCGATGTGTCGCGGGCGATCCGCGCGAGTTCGGCACGGCCATCGGCGTCCAAGCACCTTCCCGTCGGATTGTGGAAGTCGAGGATCATGTACGCGACTTTCGCCGCGGTCTGTCTGGCCGCACTACGGACACCTTCCAGATCCCAGGCGTCGTCCTCAGGGCGTAGCGGCACCGGGACCGGGCGCGCGCCGACACGCCGAATTGCCTCCAGCGCATTGGGGTACGTCGGATGATCGATGAGCACGCGATCTCCTGGCGAGGTCAACGTGCCCAACAACAACCCCAGCGCCTGCTGCGCTCCAGAGGTGACCATGATCTGGTCGGGGGTGGTCACGAGGCCCCGCTCGGTGAACCGTCTTGCAATTGCCTCGCGCAGTACTGCGAGGCCGATCGGCTCCATGCCGTGCGTGGACAAATACGCCGGAAGTGCTTGCAGCGCTGAGCCGTACGCAGCCAGCATTGCCTCGGTCGGTGCCGCCATCGCAGCGTGGCTCATGTCCACCACAGGTCCACTCGACGACTTCGTCTGGAGGAGGATGCCGTTGGGGCGCGCCGCGTCGGGAAGGGCGACGGTGCTGCGCGCGCCCTGCTTGCTGATGAGATAGCCCTCCTCACGAAGGACTGCATACGAAGAGGTGATCGTGGTGCGACTCAGTTCGAGCGCAGCGGAGAGGTCCCGCTCACTCGGCAGACCCACCCCCAGCGGGATCCGCCCGTCGTGGATGAGGAGTCGGACGCCGTCGGCGAGCGCCCGGTACGTCGGCCGGGACGTCCGGCGCCTACTCGACCCGTCGTCGGCATCGGTGCGCCAGCGTCCTAGATCGCGCGCCAGAGACGTCGCATGGAGAACCCTCGTAGCCATCGCTCGAGTATTCGCCCACTGGCATCCGGAATCAAATCCAATGACCCATCCAGTGGACTGGTTCATACTGGAGGGGTGCCCTACGTACTCTTCGATACCGCCCTCGGGAGGTGTGGCCTGGCCTGGTCCGACACCGGCATCACCGCCGTCGGATTGCCGGAATCGGATGACGCACTAGCTGCATACCTGCATGGCTTCGGCGGCGAACCGGACGTCCCGAAGGGTGCGGCCCGGGAGGCCCTCGAACTGATCACCGCACTCCTCGACGGCAAGCAAGTCGATCTTTCTGCGATTGCAGTAGTACTCGACGTCTCGGACTTCGACAGTGCGGTCTACGCCGTCACGCGGGCCATACCGCATCATTCGACGATGACGTACGGGGCGCTCGCTGCTCGGCTCGGGCATCCTGGCGCTGCGCAGGCGGTGGGAGGCGCGTTGGGCCGTAACCCGGTGCCGATCATCATTCCGTGCCACCGCGTCCTCGGCGCTGGCCGCGAGGTCGGCGGATTCTCCGCGCCGGGCGGAGCGAGCACCAAAGAGAGGATTCTGTCGATCGAGGGTGTTGCCGGATTCGGGGAGCCCACCCTCTTCTGACCGCGATTGTACGAGAAAGTTGCGTGCGAGTGCAGTTTCAATTAATAGTCGGCTAATCGATTTCGGAAGTTTATTTTTCATTCGAATTCGATGAATCAATCCGTCGATCTCTAATGTCGAGAGGAAAAGCATCCAGCGGTATCTTTCAGGCCGGAATGGAGATTGGATTGGCGGGTATGTCGGTGGAAGACGCATTTTCTGCCTCGGAACCAGGTGGCGTCGTGTCGTCCTCGCTGCGGCCACCGATGATGAAGGCGTCCGTCTCGGGCATCCAGCCGATCGATCCGCGCTCGAACAGGTTGTAGCGCCCGTAACCCGTGGGCGTGGGCTTTTCGTTGCTGATCGGGTAACCCAGCGAGCCGTATGGGCCGCTGTGCTTCAGATAGAAGGCAAGTATCTCGCCGTGCACTTCGTGGGCGCCGCCCTCGGGGAGTGCGAACACCGTTGCGTTTCGGTATTCGAGCATTCCTCCGCCCCCGGGACCGAGCATGAAATCACCAACCTGCTCACCGATCCACGGGTGCTCGTAGGCAAAGCGATCGAATTGATAGCCGAAAACTTCGAGACCGCAGTATGTAGTGGGCATCGGCCGACCTTCCGTCGCATTACTTGCACACTATTGTGCACCTCGAGCACCGATTCGGTCAGTCGAATTAGAATAGTGCTTTTCAACTGCGGTGACCCCGGTTCGATTGGGATTCGGAGTTCGCTGGAAGTCATTCGTTCGCCGACAAGTGCACCACTCTGCAAGTCGATCGGATTCGGTGCTGTCCGGTTTCGACAACTGGTCGGGTTCGAGGGGCCGCATCGGGTCACCCGAGCCCAAACTTCACCGGAGTCGTACTCGCTGTCAGTGGAAATCAGCCCATGCACTTCCCCGCTCCTGCATCGTCGACCGTCGACCGTCGACGGGATAGAGGATCGTGTACGTGTTGATTGCTGCCGGATTACCGGGTAGCCAGCGCTACCGGTCCGGCACCGTCCACTCTGGACACTCAGAAGCTCTGAACCTCCAGTTCGGAGCACAGCTCATCGGTTCTGTTGTCCCATTGCACGACGATCGCCGTCCCCGCAGTTTCCTTCTGTGTGTCGTTTCCGGCATCGCTCACCAGGTGAACAACTGCCTCGACCAATCGCTTCTCACGGGCAGCAACAACAATCCGAGCGCACTTCGATGCCTGACTCTCGCCCACGACCGCTACTTCCAAAGTCTCTTCGAAATATGGACTCACACTGTGCCCCTGTACCGTGAGACGGCCTTCGTCATCAGTGTCGTTGAAGATGTGAAAACTCGTACTACGCCGATCTCCTGGAACCCAGCGAACATCGCTGTCGAAAAGAGAAACCGGCAAGGTCGTCGACCACGTCTCACCGTCGAGGCTGTAGCTCACCGACTGGGAAGGCCGACTCGGGCCTGCGCCGATCAACAGCACTGCTGCCAACGCTGTACACGCGGCGGCACCACACGCAATCACTCTGGCGCTCATAGCGATAACACTTCTTTCCGCTTCTTGCGATGGTCGATTCCAGCGCCGGCGAACATGCACACTGCGTACCCGGCAAGTGCGATCAGGATGACAGTCACCGTGATCTTCCGCTGTTCACCGTTGAGCCAATTGTTGACGTAACCCATATACGGCACCGAGTACCAGACTTTGCCGCGAATCTGACCGAGCTGCACTGGATCTTCGTCGTCAGCTCCATTGTTGTCGCCGCGAGTGACATACGTCGTTTCACCACCGCCGCTCTGTCGAGTTGCAACGATCCGATGGGTGACGACATCCGCTTCCCCAGAACGGATCTGGTAGGTGACGGCAGTTCCTACCACAAGCTCGTCCACCTCAGCGGGCTTGACGACCACCAAGGCTCCTGGCGGATACGTGGGCCTCATCGAACTGGTCAGGACGGTATACGGTGTGGAACCACTGATTCGCGGAATTACCACGGTGACAGCAAGAATGAACAACATCGCTGCCAACAGTAGGAAGGACACGATTCGACTGACCCACCACCACAGGCCGGTACGCGTTTCGGCCTCTTCAGCCGAAACGACCGGTATCACATCGGTGTCATCGGTGCTCATGTCTGATCCGCTCTGCACGAAACTTGACTCTGGGAAACTGAATTATCGGCCCGCTGCCGCCCTCGGTGAGCCGAAAGCACCAGGCCTCGTTGCCACGATAGTAAGAGGAGACTTCCAAGTTTCCTATTATTTCCGGGCTTCGAAAAACTCATCAGTTGGGTGTCACCGTGACCCCCTCTGCGGTGGAGGCCGATTCGAGAACAACCTGCCACTGGCCGGACGACTTCGAGATTCGCGTCTGCTTGTCGCCTTCGACGACCACCAGATCATCACCATCCCAACGCATGGCCGCATCAGGCAAGACTGCGTAGGCCAACTCGTACGTGCCCGTCGGGTCTGTGATGATCAACGCCTTGCCATTCGCAGACCGCGCCGCGCTGTAGTCGCCTGACTCAGAGGTCGAAATGGGACCGACAGTGTCGGGTGGCGTGCTTGTGGCGGGAATGGCACTGGAAGTCGGAGTCACCGGTGCCGACGTTGTCTGATCCGTCGTCGACGGCGCCGGCATGGGAGTCGGCTGATCCGATGGCGCCGGTGTGGTCTGACCCGTCGTCGATGGCGTGACGCTTGTGGTGCTCGGCGGCGCCGAACTCGTTTCAGTATCAGTATCGTTCGGGTTCTCCACTGCGGTCGCGGTGGTGGGAGCCAACTTCTCGTCGTCCATCGACGGTTGAGCGTTTCTGGCCAACGGCGTGCCGTCACCGGGGTTGAAAAGGTTCTTGGGGTAGATGTGCTCGCCTTCTCCACTGCCCCACGTCGCCCCGTTGCAGTACATGTGTTGTGCTGATCCCAGATGAAGGTACGTACCTACCCAATTGGTGCCTCTCACTCCATTGAGCACAGGCAGTATCCGCAGTGTCATATTCCTACCGAGCGCACCCAGGGCCCATACGTTGTCCTGCAGAATCTGGTAGCTGATGTTACTGCCCCGGCCCGCACCGACTCCTGCAGTCACTGTGGTGGAATATCTGAAAGTTCCGTCACGCCAGCGAACTTCGAGATAATAGCTGTATCCCGGACCAAGGTGCTTCCAGGTCACCGTGCTTCGTGGATTCGGCGCGCCGCCTTGGTCCACACAGGACACGAATTGTGATCGCGGCAGCAAGTTCGCGTCCACCGCAAGCTGTCCACTCTTCACGATCACCGAATCTGTCAATGCCGCACTGGTATCGACCGCCTGAGTAGCACCGAACACCATGAACGTGCCCACCGCCAAGGCGACCAAGGCTCGGATACGTGCGTTCTTTCGCCGGGTAGGGGCGAAACGGGAAAACGGCTGCGCAGTTCTCTTCATGTCAGCGAAACTCCCTCTTCGGCCGCTGCATCGCTGGCTTCGTTATCTGCGGACTGCTCACGGCGGCCATCGGGACGAAAGGCGACCATCAGGAGGCCACCGACGAGTACACCGCCCAGGAAGATCGCGACCGGGCTGGATAGCCAGGCCACCACGTAGCCCAGTCCGTTCACATGGAAGAACACGCGATCGGCTTCGGTGACAAAATATGGGCTGCTATCAGCCTCCTCGTTTGCATCGCCCTTGAGAGTGACCACCATGCTCCCGCCGGCCATCGGCTCGATGGCGTCTACGCGGTGCGTGATCCGCGTGCCATCGTCTTCGACACTGACGATGTCACCGAGCACCAATTGGTCGGCGGGCACCGCTTTCGCGAGGGCCAAGGCACCGGTGTGGATAGCAGGCGCCATCGAACCGGACCGAAAAACCAAGGGTTTGATACCGAACGTCAGGGAAGCTACCGCAGCGAGAACACAGATCAAGCCCGCGAGAGCGCCGACAGTCAGCGCTATCTCGCGGCCAGTGCGCCCGGCAGCGGATTCTCGTAGGGATGCCATCGTTTCCTCAGGGGTTGTTCGCTGTGAAAAGAAAATTGACCGTCGCCGACTTTCCTTGAGCTACAGGTTTGACGGTGCTGCTGTCGAGAGTCACCTGGATGCAGATATTCTCGCTGGCGGCGACGGCAAGGGGACGCGGTGTCGAAATCATGGTCCTCGACGTCGGGGAGGGTGCCAGATTCACCGCCGGATCGATAAGCGTTCCGGTGCAGATTTTCCCCGCCGCGAGGACAGAGTTGGCAACGGCAGCGGATCGATAGGCGGCAACTTTGAGGTTGGGTGCCAGCACCGAATCTGCACTGGTGGTCACGGTGGCCGTATATCTGAAGGCCACTGTGCCCTTGTTCTCGACCGGCAGCATCCCCGCGACACTGTCCCCTGGTTTCATAGCGACCATAGCCAGCGACGTCATCGTGGAGGCCTCATGCTTTCCATTGACGTTCAGAAGAATCGACCCTGCGCTGAACTTCGACGACGTCGCGGTGGCGGAGTCGGTCCACGCGGCAAGCGTGCCTACCGCACCGAGGCCTAGCACGATGCCGATGGACATCACTGCACGCGTGCGGGTTCCAGTGGTCGACGAACCCAACCGTGGGCGTGCGGGATCACCTGCGCCCGATCGGTCACGGTGAAACATTGCTCACCCCTTTCCGCCGGGTGCGGCTCGATATCTGTGCATCCACGACGATTCTGAACACCGGGCCGGGATCGTCGACCGTCGGGATGTTGTCGACGTAGCCGAGATTCGGCCAAGAGGATCGATAGTGGGCGTTCATCAGTCCTGCTTGGCTGCGACGCTGAATGTCACCGTTGATTGCGCGCCCGAGGGTGGATTGATTCCAACAGTTCCCGTCATGCACAGCACCTCGGACGCACCCGGAGAAAGTCGCCTCCACTGCCCGGCCGCCGGGAACGCCGCTCCGATCATCGGTCCGCTGTAGAGGGCCCCCACGCCGATCTTGGCTGCGGGCGGTGCCGGGCACGCGGCCTCGCTGACGACGGAAGAAACGTCGAGCCTCAACGGCATTGTCGCGCTGGATTGTATGGTGTTCTGAATTCGATAACGCATGGGGATATTCCCCTTGTTGAAAACGGTCAAAGGGGCCTGCGAATAATCACCGGGCCCCAATATGCGATTGCCTCCACCGAATGCTGCGAAGTCGAGACTCTTCGACTGGACGCCGCTGTTCCCCACCGCCAACTCGAGGCGACCGGAGGTGATGGTACCGCCGCTCACCGCCTGCGCGGATCTCCACGTGGCGCCGGTCTCCTGAGCTGACAGGAAAGTCAGCCCCAAGACCGAAGCCGCAGCGAGCGCCCACAGAAGGGGCTTCCTATTCATGGAAATCGCCTCACAATCGAGCCGTCACGCCACAGCGCGCCCGTCGTCTGTACTGATCCCAAGGCCAGTACGACGACGGACGCGGCTGCGACTAACTTGATATTCACTTCAATTCAGATCAGGGACGAACCTGATCCAAGGTGAGAGTGAAGGCGTTCAGGTCGACACTTTCGTTCTGCGCGACCAGATCAGCAGTCGCTTGATCGAAGGTGATCGTTACCGCAACAGTAATGGTCTGCGGTGACGCCGTGAGCGGAAGCGGGACTGCGGAAGCGTTGGGCAGCAACGTCCCTCCGTTCACCGATACCTCAGCGTCGAGTGCATCGGCCAGTGCTGGATCACCTGCGACGTCGGTGAAATCTGCTGTGATGCTTGCACGAAGGTTGTCTCCCGCCCAATTGACCACGTACTGGGTCGAGTACTCCAGAACGTCGCCCGGGACGATGGGGAAGCCAGCGGGATCGGCGCCGATATTCGCTGCGGGGACGACCGACGTTTCGGTCCAGTTTCCCGAACCCGGCACCAATGCGAAGTTGAGTTCACCGGAGTTGATCGTCCCGCCGCTGACCGGCTCCTCATCGCTCCACAGAGCGAAAGATCCCAAACCGCCGAGCAGCAGTACAGCTGCCGCCCCCGCGGCTATGGCGCCTTTGGTTGCTTTTTTCATATCGTAATGCCCTCTCTCGTTTGGCCCAGTGTGTAGGCCAGGTATTGGCGACCCGATTGGGTCGAGTCGGCCATAATTGGCCCTCGCAAGTGTGCGGCACTCATCGTGTCGTCAAGACTAGCCGGTTTGTTACTAATGCAAACAAAAAGACTTTAGGTTTCTTTGAACTGCGATTACTTAACAGTCGGACACCTTGTTTCAAGATAAGTCTTGGGCCAAAGGTAAAATGTTCGTCACCATTCAATCTTTAGCTTTAATTCGGCCAGACCCACAGAAAAAGTTTGGATTCGATCCGTTAAATTGGCTATTCGATTAGTGCCGAATTTTTCAAGCGTTTTCGTGATTATCGAATATTCCACGCATAAAAAAATCGGCCCCGAGAACCTGAGTTCTCGGGGCCGATAATCTGATGCTGAACAAATTAGCCGAGAATATCCCGACGCACGATGGTTTCATCCCGACCGGGACCGACACCGATGCAGGAGATGTACGCCTTGGACAATTCTTCGAGGCGAAGCACGTAGTTCTGCGCGTTGATCGGCAGTTCCTCGAACGTGCGCGCACCGGTGATGTCTTCGGACCAGCCTGGCATCTCTTCGTAGATCGGCTTGGCGTGGTGAAAATCGGTCTGTGTCATCGGCATTTCGTCGTGGCGCACACCGTCGACGTCGTAGGCAACACAAATCGGAACGGTCTCCAGACTCGAGAGCACATCCAGTTTGGTCAGGAAGTAGTCGGTGATGCCGTTCACGCGCGTTGCGTAGCGCGCGATGACGGCGTCGAACCATCCGGTACGACGCGCACGCCCGGTCGTGACACCGACCTCGCCGCCCTGCGTCGCGAGGTACTCGCCGAAGTTGTCGAACAGCTCGGTCGGGAAGGGGCCCGATCCGACGCGTGTCGTGTACGCCTTCAAGATGCCGAGCACCGTAGTGATCTTGTTGGGACCGATGCCGGACCCGACCGCTGCGCCGCCTGCCGTCGGATTCGACGAGGTCACGTACGGGTAGGTGCCATGGTCGACGTCGAGCAGAGTGCCCTGCGAGCCTTCGAGCAGGATCGTCTCACCGCGTTCGAGGGCAAGGTTCAATTCGAGTCGCGTATCGGAGATTCGGTGCTTGAAGCCCTCTGCCTGCTCGAGAACCTCGTCGACCACCTGTTGTGAGTCGAGTGCGCGCCGGTTGTAGATTTTCGACAGCACCTGGTTCTTGAACTCGAGTGCGGCCTCGACCTTCTGCGTGAGTATCTTCTCGTCGAGTACGTCGGCCGCGCGGACGCCGACTCGGGCGAACTTGTCCTGGTAGCAAGGCCCGATACCGCGTCCCGTCGTGCCGATCTTCTTGGCGCCGAGAAAGCGTTCGGTCACCTTGTCGATGGCAACGTGGTACGGCATGATCAGGTGCGCATCGGCACTGAGCAGCAGGCCAGAGGTGTCGACGCCGCGCTCTTCCAAGCCTGCCAATTCGGACAGCAGCACACCGGGGTCGACTACGACGCCGTTGCCGATCACGTTCTTCACGCCCGGCGTCAAGATGCCCGACGGAATCAAATGCAGAGCGAACTTGTCGCCGCTGGGGAGCACCACCGTGTGGCCCGCGTTGTTGCCGCCTTGGTAGCGAACGACCCACTGAAGTCGCTCGCCGAACAAATCGGTCGCTTTGCCTTTGCCCTCGTCGCCCCATTGGGCGCCGATCAGGACTATCGCCGGCATGTGCTCTCCTGGTGGTTTCTGGTGCAGTGACTTCTTGTGCAGTGGTGGCTGTTGCAGCGTGCTGCCAAGCTCACGGCAGTGCCGGGGCGTCAGTCTAGCCGAGGCAACGGCTTGCCCGTTGTGCCGCTACGGTGGTTGGCGAAAGTATGCGGAAGACTCCAGACAGTATGCGAAAGACTCGAGACAAGGCGCGGGCCGTCAACCGGCACGCCTGGGGAGCACTGTGACACCGTTCGTCCTGCAATGCGGAACTCCGCTCCTGCCGATCACGCTGACCGACGTTCCGTTGACCTCGGCTTCCAAGATTCCCACGAACGACGAATGCGACGCGTTGTTTTCGGCGGTGGGAGCAGTGTTGGATCCGCGGGTGATCGTCCTGGGTGACGACGCGTCACTGGCGGCTGTGCTGACCAGACTCATGCGGACCGAACGCCTGCACATCGAGCTGGCATTCGTCCCCGAGTCGACGACCCAGGCCTGCAGCAACTACCGGCTCGGAAGTGGCTCGAGCGCTGCGAAGGTGGCGATGACCGGCACTGCCACCCCCACGCCCCTCATTCGTGACGATGCAGGCAAGGCAATCGTAGGAAAGGCGTTGGTCGAAGGTCACGCCGGCGGTGATCTGGAGGGCGAGGCGTACGTGGACGACACAAAGCTCTTCTCGGGAACTGTGTCCGGTGTAGAAGTGATGCCGACGCCCGAGATGCCCGGCTTGAAGGGTCGCGTCATCGGCCGTCGTAGATTGTTCGCACGACGATGGACTTTCGGCCGCGCGATGCAGCTCGGGGCAAACGCCGCGCAACTGACGCGCGACGGCGTCCCGGGTGACCGTGAGGTCAAACGTTCGACGTTCTACCGCCACGACCAGGAGTGGTTGCTGGTGCGATGAAGCCGAGTCCGATATTTCTCGGGGTTGTCGCCGTCGCCGCAGCCGGCGGCGCGCTGGCATGGACAGCCGAGCCGACCTCCACGTGGGCGCGCGCGGGTGTCTTCGTGTTGGTTTTGGCCGGTTGGATCGTCTCGGTCTGCCTGCACGAGTTCGGGCACGCGTTCACTGCGTTCCGTGCCGGTGACCGCGAGGTGCAACTGCGTGGGTATCTGACTCTGAACCCGCTGAAATATTCACACCCGCTCCTGTCGGTCGTGCTCCCGATCGTCTTCATCGCCATCGGCGGAATCGGATTGCCCGGCGGTGCTGTTTACGTACGTTCGGGACTGTTTGCGCCCCGAGTGCAGCGTCGAATCGCGCTGGCCGGTCCCACCGCAAATGCACTTATTGCCGTACTGCTTTTGGTGGTAATCCGTATCTGGGGGATGAACGGCGACCACCTCGTCTTCTGGTGGGGACTCAGCTTTCTGGCATTTCTTCAAGTTATGGCCACGATTCTCAATCTGCTCCCGGTTCCGGGTCTCGACGGTTACGCCGCACTCGAGCCGTATCTGTCGTACGACACCCGCCGTGCGCTCGCGAATTTCAAGGGCTACGGAATTCTCGTTCTTGTCGCATTCCTGTTCGTCCCAGCTGTCAATTCAGCATTTTTCGGCGCGATATATTGGATATTCGGCCTGTCCGGAATTCCAGAGATCTACGCGCAGTACGGCAATTACCTCATGCGATTCTGGGCCTGAACAAATCTTGCCAAGAGGTCGAGGTCGAGCGTTGCATACTGTTTCCATGGCTACGTGGCGAAAATTCGAAAGCACGGCACCAGAGCTGGCAAAGGCCGTTTCCGCCAGGTTCGGTGCGCACAAGCATCATGTACTGGCGACGATCCGTGCAGACGGATCGCCCCGGGTAAGCGGCACCGAGGTGGAATTCCTCGACAATGGAACCTTGCGACTGGGTTCGATGCTCAATGCCCTCAAAGCGCTTGACCTACAGCGCGATCCGCGATATGCGATCCACACCAACCCCGGAGATCATTCGATGGAGGGTGGAGACGCGAAAATCTCGGGGCATGCCGTCGAACTCGTGGATCCCGAAGCGCTGCAAAAGATATTCGACGCGGCACCGCCCGAACTGTCCCCCTACAACGTCTTCGATCTCGATATCACCGAGGTCGTCCTGACGGAGGTAGTCGAGGACCAGTTGAAGATTCGACTGTGGAAGCCGGGCGCTCCGGTGCGGACCTTCACCAGGTGAGTTCGTCCTTGCACATCGCGCCCTGAGCACTCGGTTCCACCTGGACGGTTGCGTGATCGAGACCGTAGGTCGTCAGCACTGCTTTTGCGCGCTGTAGCAGCACCGAACCGGAGCCATCACACTCGAGGTGAACCGTCGCGACGTCCATACCTGTGGTGAGCGTCCAGATATGGAGATCGTGCACTCCGACGACGCCGGGAAGAGCAGCGAGATCCGCTTCGACGGCTTCGACGTCGACATGTCCGGGGCTAGCTTGCGTCAGGATGCGCAACGCGGACCCGGCCAGCTTGAGTGCACGCGGAACTACCCACAGCGAGATGAGCACACCGATGACGACGTCCGCCCACGTCCAATCGAAGACCAGCAGAAGCACACCGGCGATGAGGACGCCGACGCTGCCGACTGCATCGGCCAGCACTTCCATGTATGCACCGCGTACCGCGATACTGTCTTTGGCATCGCCGCGAATGAGAAGCATGACAACGAGATTGGCTACGAGACCGGCCGCGGCCGTCAGGATCATCGCCAACCCGGGGATGTCGGGCGCATCGCCGATTCGGCCGATGGCCTCGTACATGATGAACGCCGCGACACCGAGGAGTAGGACTGCGTTGGCAATCGCGGTGAGGACTTCGGCGCGGTGCCATCCGAAAGTCCGAGCGGCGACGGCGCTCCCCTTGCGGGCCAGCAGAAGCGCGATCAATCCCATCGACATTCCGAGCACGTCGGTGAGCATGTGGCCGGCATCTGCCAGCAGACCTAGCGAGTTGATCGACAACGCCACCGTGGCCTCGACGATGAGAAATACCACGAGGATCGCCAGCGCAATGAACATCTTGCGGATCCGACCGCTAGACGGGCCTACAGCCTGTGCGGACCCCGACATGCCATGACTGTGTCCGTGCCCCGCGCCCATGACTACCCTCCGGTCGTTCGATTCGACCTCACCATATGCGTACATACGCATATGTGCAACGGGCTGTCCCTTACAGCACGTCCGGGGTCACACTCGGCTTCTCGACGGTCGGCGGCAGCGTCGCCAGAGCCGATATCCGCTTCAGACCCGCCACCTGCAGCAGATCGACGATGATCGACCGCAACTGAGCCAACACCACCGTCGCGGACAGACCAGCATTGTCGATCAGTTCAGGTTTCGCACCGGATGCGACCGACCGCAGCGCCCGCGCCGCGTCGGCCGCGTCGGGGCGCTGCCCGGGATCGGCGAGAATCATCCGTCGCAGCACATCCACCGCTTGCGAGAGCTTCTCGACCTCGTCGACGAGTCGCGGATCGAGGATCTCGTCGTCACGCACCAACGACAACGATCGCCGTGCGAGCACCCGAATGTTGCGTACGGCATTGTCGAGCGGATCAGCTGTCTTGGCCAGACTCGCAAGACGGTTGCGTTGCCTCCAGTACAACGGTGAGATCCGCGCGATCTCTCGACCGCCCTTCAATTCACTGCGCAGAGTGTCGATATCGGACTGCGTCGCACGCGCCTTCTTCAACGCTTCCTCGATGGGCTTCGGGTCGTTGGCAACGAGACCGTCGGCCACCTTCTGCAGCACATCCGAGGCCGTTTTCAGAATCTTCGCCGCATCCTTGCGCGCCCGCCACACTGGATGAGTCGGAATCAGTGCGACGATCGCGATCGCGACGAGACCGCCGACCAACGCGTCGACCATCCGGTCGATTCCACCGGTGTTTCCGGGTGGAATGAGCGTCGCAACAAGTACGGCCGAGGAGCCTGCCTGCATCGCAAAAATCGGACCGCCGTCGAGAAACACCGCGGCCGCCATCGCGAGTGCCACGACCAGAGCGAGCTGCCAGGGGCCGCTGCCGATCGCCGAAATGATCAGGTCACCGACACCGATTCCCAGAGTGACGCCTACAACCAGTTCCGCCGAACGCCGCAACCTGGACCCCAGTGAGAGGCCGAGCGAGATGACGGCCGCAATCGGCGCGAAGAACGGAGTCGGATGTCCGACGATGTCGGTTGCGACAAACCAGGCGACACCGGCCGCCAAAGCACACTGAATGATCGGCAACAACGAAGACTGGAGCCGGAGACGCCCGCTCTTCAGCCGCGCCCTGCCCCGCTTTGCCGTCGGGCGAAAGCGATCAGCCGAGGCCGAGCGCGTCCGCAGCTTTAGGGTCGCAGTCTTCCAATAGGTCGAGGCAGCGGGCGTACTCGTCGTTCTCGCCGATATCGCGCGCAGCCTTTGCAAGAACGGCGACGCATCGGAGGAATCCTCGGTTCGGCTCATGGTTGTACGGGACCGGCCCGAACCCCTTCCATCCGTTGCGACGCAGCTGATCGAGTCCGCGGTGGTAACCGGTGCGCGCATAAGCGTAAGCGGTGATCGTCTGTCCAGCGGTCGAAGAGGCTTCCGCCAAATATGCCCACGCAATCGAGGCCGTCGGATTGTCGGCAGCCACCTTCGCTGGGTCCTCGTGATTCAGAAGAGCCGACTCTGCCTCTTCGTCTCCAGGCAAGAGCGTCGGCTGCGGTCCAAGCAGGTCACCGAAAGAAGTCATGGACCCCATTGTGCCCCGACACTCCGCGCGCGTGCGCCCACCCACCCTTCCGCTCGCTAGGCTCGTCTGCGTCGCACAGTCCGGTCAGTTGGGAGAACAGGGTGTCGGATCCGCAGGACAAGTCGAACGAGGTGGGCGAAGAGCCCGCCACCGAGGCGATTCGAAAACAAGAACCACCGGCCGCGAAGCAGCCGCCGACACAGAGGACCCCGCCTCCTCGAGCTCCCGATCCGGCCGAAGCGGAAACCACCGCTCTTGCCAAGGTGCATCCGGCCACCGGACAGCCCCACCCGGCGCCGTCGACCCTTCAGCCCGCCGGCGCCACGCCGGCTGCCCGACCAACGGCGGCACCGCGACGCATCCCCGCGCGTGGTGAGCTCTCGCAGCCGCAGGTACAGCCCAAACGCATCGAACCGACGCCGAGCACTCCGTCCCGGAAGTCCGGGAGCAGAAAATGGATCGCCGCACTCGTGGGCGCTGTGGTCTTGATCGTCGCTATCGGTGTCGCGGGTTTCGCCTACCTCTCGCGCGACGACGAGGGCAGTTCGGTCGATGCGCAGATCAGAACGTCGATCCAATCGTTCACGCAAGCATTGAGCACCGGCGATCTGGCGACTCTCCGCAGCGCCTCATGTGGCGAACTTGCCACCTTCTACCGCGATATTCCGGACGCCGATTTCGCCGACGTCCACCGCATTGCCGTCGAGCAGGGCAATGTTCCGGTCGTGGAAAGCATCGACGCCGTTCAGGTGACCGGCGACACCGCGATCGCGCAGGTTCTTGCGCATACTGCGGCCAATCCCGCCGACACTTCACCCCGCACCTTCGACCTACGCCGTGACGGCGATGTGTGGAAAGTCTGCAGCCCGAGCAGCCCCGCACCCCCGGAGTAGCCCCTCCCTCCTGATCACGCAGTGGCAGCCCTGCATCACGCAGTGGCAGTCCTGCATCGCGCCCAGCACTCGGCCCCGCAACGAAAGCACGTTGCGGGGCCGAGTCGGTCGAGAAAGGGTCTTATCCGGCGGAGACGCTGCGGCCGGCGGACTTCAGGTCGTTGCACGCCTCGATGACGCGAGCGGTCATCCCTGCTTCGGCTTTCTTCAGGTAACTGCGGGGGTCGTAGGCCTTCTTGTTGCCGACCTCTCCGTCGACCTTCAGGACGCCGTCGTAGTTGCTGAAGAAGTGCCCGGCGAT
The DNA here is from genome assembly GCF_004795915.1 of Rhodococcus sp. PAMC28707. Taxonomy (NCBI): domain Bacteria; kingdom Bacillati; phylum Actinomycetota; class Actinomycetes; order Mycobacteriales; family Nocardiaceae; genus Rhodococcus; species Rhodococcus sp. PAMC28707. The sequence goes on along the minus strand of NZ_CP039253.1, from coordinate 2,853,330 downwards.
CGGCCGACTGAATGCGTACTGAGTATCGGTGTCGACGTTCATCTTCACGACGCCGTAACCGAGTGCCTCTTCGATCTCACTCTTCGCCGAGCCCGATCCACCGTGAAAGACGAAGTCGAACGGCTTGGAACCCTCGGCAAGACCAAGGTGCTCCGACGCGACCTTCTGGCCGTCGGCGAGCACCGAAGGCTTCAGCTTGACGTTGCCCGGCTTGTAGACGCCGTGCACGTTGCCGAACGTTGCCGCGAGCAGGTAGCGCGATCCCGCGTCGCCGGCACCGAGGGCTTCGACGGTCTTGAGGAAATCCTCGTTCGAGGTGTAGAGCTTGTCGTTGATCTCGGCCTCGACGCCGTCTTCTTCGCCGCCGACGACGCCGATTTCGATCTCGAGGATGATGCGTGCTGCCGCGGAAAGGGCGAGCAGTTCCTTGGCGATCTCGAGGTTCTCATCGATTGCGATCGCAGAACCGTCCCACATGTGCGACTGGAAGAGCGGGTTCTTGCCTGCGTCGACGCGCTCCTGGGACAGGGCGATCAGCGGACGCACGTAGGTGTCGAGCTTGTCCTTCGGGCAGTGATCGGTGTGTAGCGCGATGGTGACGTCGTATCGCGCTGCGATCACATGAGCGAACTCGGCCAGGGCGGCCGCGCCGGTGACCATGTCCTTGATCCCGAGGCCCGACGCGAACTCGGCGCCGCCCGTCGAGAACTGAATGATGCCGTCGCTACCTGCGTCGGCGAAGCCTTTGATGGCGGCATTGACGGACTCGGAACCTACGCAGTTGATAGCCGGAAATGCGAATTGGTGTTCCTTCGCCCGGCCAAGCATCTCGGCGTAGACCTCGGGAGTTGCGATCGGCACGGCGGATTCCTCCATGTAAAGAGTCGATCGGCGAGCGCTCACGCGTAGCGGCGCGCGCCGTGTGTCCTCTGCAGTATGGCAACTCATCGACGCTGTGTCGCCCGGGACCCACCGCAGGGGCTCTGAAATCGATCACGCCCAATCTGGCAGCCCTTATCCGGTGGTCGAAACCTGTTGTTCAGGTTCTCCCAGGTTCGGCCGGTAGTGTGAGCGCCGTGAGTTTGAATGCCGCCTCGGAATCCGTGACGACCAACCTGGCTTTGCTGCCTGGGTTCCTCGATCCGGTCAACCTGCTCAATTCGTTCGGCGCCTGGGTGTTGGTCGGATTGCTGCTAGTCGTTTTCATCGAGTCGGGGTTGCTGTTTCCCCTGCTACCCGGTGATTCGCTGCTGTTCACAGCAGGGCTGATCGCAGCCTCGAAGTCGACGGACATCGAGCCGTTCGCACCGATTTGGCTCTTGCTGATTCTGATTCCCATCGCCGCGATCCTCGGTGACCAAGTGGGATTCCTCATCGGTTCCAAGGGCGGTACCGCCCTCTTCAAATCGAACGACGCGCGCTTCTTCAAGAAGAAATACATCGACGAGTCGCATGCCTTCTTCGAAAAGCACGGGCCGATCACCATCATTCTGGCGCGCTTCGTTCCGATCGTTCGCACGTTTGCCCCCGTCGTCGCGGGTGCGTCGAAGATGAAGTACTCACTGTTCCTGACCTACAACGTCGTCGGAGGCATCCTCTGGGGTGCAGGTGTGACGATGCTCGGCTACCTGCTCGGCCAGATCGATTTCATTCGCGAGCACGTCGACATCATCTTCATCATCATCGTTCTCGTCTCGGTGCTGCCGATCGTCGTCGAGGTCGGCAAACGGATGATCAAGGCACGCAAGACTCCGTTGGCCGAAGCGACCGAGTCGATCGAATCGCAGCGGGACGCCACTTCCTGACATGGTGCGTCGCGCATGATCGGCCAGATCAACGTCCAAGCTTCCGAGACGATGACGGCGATGGGCAGTTTCGGACCGCTCACCACTGCCGGTCCCCTTGTCGTATGGACCATCGTCGTCGCATTCGTGTTCCTCGAATGCGCTCTCATCATCGGCCTGTTCCTTCCCGGTGACTCGATGCTCGTCACCGCAGGCATCGTCATGGCCACACACTCTTCCGGAGTCGGCCATATCTGGGCGCTGTCGGTGGGCGCGATGATCGCCGCGATCGCGGGTAACCAAGCCGGCTACGTAATCGGCCACCGCACCGGCTCCAAACTCGTCGCACGCAAAGACGGCAAGTATCTCAACACGAAGAACCTGCACAAAGTGAACGTCCTGCTGGAAAAGCACGGTTTCTGGGCGGTACTCGTGGCTCGCTGGATTCCATGGGTCCGCACGCTGTGCCCGATGGTCGCAGGCGCAGCAAACATGAACCATCGCAAATACACGATCGCCAGCACCCTGGGCGCCATCATCTGGGCGCCGGTACTGCTGCTCATCGGCTTCTATTTCGGCAGCTTCATCGAGCAGGTCCCATGGCTACTACCGGCGGTGTTGATCGCGATGATCGTTGCGCTCGTACTAGGTACCGCACTCGGCATCTGGCAGTACCGCAAAGAGATGGCCCGGCCGACGGAAATCGTAGAGGTGGAAGAGGTTCACGAGTAGGCCTTCACTCGCGGAAGCCGGACGCGGAGACGACGTGGGCGGCTTCCATCAACATCCACCCACTGAGTTGGACCGATAGATCCCGCTCGGGAATCCTGGACGAGCGAACGGTCCCACCGGTGAACGTGGCAATGGAATGCCCAGACCCGGGCAGGCGCGCCTCCTTGTTCCAGGCGGCACCGAACAGCGGATGGTCCTCGACCTCGAGTCGGTTCTCCCACGCGGCCTTCGCCGATGCAAGAACGATCGACGCCGCCAGCGAGCGAGCCTGTTCGTCCTCGTCGCACTCGCCGGGGAGCGTCGTGGCGACGAAAGCGAGGTTGCGCGCCAAAATGCCGTCGAACAGACCGCCGTCACCGCCACCCCCGCCCACGATCACCAGATCCCGGCACAGGTGCGTCTCGACGGCGGCAACCAGCGCGTGAACGCGTGCGCGATGCCGCGGCGCGTCGAGACGAACTGACAATTCGGTCTCGACTCCGAGCACGACGCCCTGGCAGTAGCTGAACACCGCACGATCGAGCTCGCCGCCCGTGCGAATGCCGTCGAGGATCAGGCCCGTCACCGGGTCGCGGAGATGCGCGTCCATCCAGTCAGCCATGGCCTGTGCGCGCCAGAGCCGACCGGTGCGGGCCAGCAGTATCGACGCAGGCCCGTTCGCCGGAGTGTTGTAGAAATCATCACCCTTACGCCACGGTATTCCGCCGCCCTTCTTCGGCGCCCAGGCGTCGAACAACTCCAATTCGATCGTATGGATCGCCGACCGATTGTCGACAGCGTGCAACCGCTGCGATCGCTCCAGCGCAAGGCCGAGCCATGCCATGTCGTCGTAATAGTTGTTGGTCCATCCGGTGATGTTCCGAATCCGATGTGCGCGAGCAATTTTGGACAGCTTCCTGCGACGCTTGACAGTGGGCGCGCGAGTAGTCGCGTCGACAGCACAATCCAGCAAGTGCGCCTGCCACCAGTAATGCCAACGTCCGAACAGTCGTTCACGCCGGACGGGGGGCCACGCCACCACTCCTAAAGCGGTACCGGGCAGTCCCCACAATCGACGTACGTGGCGCGCGTAGACAGCCCCCTCCGCCGCGTCCGCACGCTGCGACCATTGCTCCTGCATGCCCCGATCCTGCCATTACGCGCAAGAAGAGTGACACAAGGAGTCAGGTCCACGCCGAAGACAAGTCCGCATGCTGCCGAATCCAGGAATGCATGGCGATACCCGCAGCCACTCCGGCGTTGATACTTCGAGTCGAGCCGAACTGGGCGATGGACACCGTCATCGCGGCGGCGCCACGGGCTTCCTCCGTCACTCCCGGGCCCTCCTGACCGAACAACAGCACGCAGTCACGCGGCAGAACCGCCGTTTCCAGCGGCACCGACCCCGGGGTGTTGTCCACGGCGACAACGGTCAGCGCGTTCACTCGGGCGAACTCGAGTAAGTCAGCGACCGTGGCGTGGTGGTGAATGTGTTGATAGCGATCGGTAACCATCGCACCCCGCCGATTCCACCGTCGACGACCGACGATGTGAACTGCCTGCGCAGCAAAAGCATTGGCCGTCCGGACCACAGTGCCGATGTTGGCGTCGTTCGCGAAATTCTCGATCGCGACGTGAAGACTGTGCCGACGATTGTCGATGTCCGCAACGATCGCCTCGCGTGTCCAATAGCGATAGGCGTCGACGACATTGCGTCGATCTCCGTTGTCGAGCAGCTCGGCGTCGTAACGAGCATCGGTAGGCCGCGGTGCTGTGTACTCCTCGACCCACGGACCGACGCCGTTGGGGGCTTCACCCCACTCCGTCGGGCCGGCATCGGCAGCGACTCCGGATTCCATGTCGCTCAAAAGGTTTCGTTACCGTCGGCAGCAATGCGGAAACCGTGACCGGTCTCGTCGTTGTTGCAGGAGATCCCGTCGGCGGCAGAAATGCACGTGTAACCGTCGCCGACGATCTGTTGACCCACCTCGAGCGGCGGATCGACCGTCGCACCACCCGAGGTGTACACCGCGCCACCGGAGCACATGAACTCGGCTGCCCCTTCATTGGTGACGCGAATCCCGTTGCCCCAGCTGATCATGCATGACTCGGGCCGCGGTGGAACGGGCGTGGTCGTGCCTTGACAGCCTGCCTCAGTCCGCGAAGGAAGAGTGACGATTCCGCATTGGAACTGCCCGTCCGGCGAACTGAAATAGTAGGCGCCCTGCAGCGGTGCATACGTAGTCTGTGGCATCGGCATCGGCATCGGCGGCGGAGCAGGCTCGGTCGTCGTGGGAAGCGGCGCCTCGGTAGTGGTGACTGGAACAGGTGCGACCGTCGTAGTAGTGGTAGCGGCGGGCGCACTCGTCGTACTAGGCGGCGAGGTTGCGGCCACCTCTGCACCGGACTCACTGCCACATGCCGTCAACATTGCCGACACTGCCAGAACTGCCGCTGCTGCAAGACGCTTGTCCACCATGAAATACCCCGACCCCGCTCTCGCTGACCTGTTTCGCAGTGCGACCCTAACCGGCGCACCGAGACAAGCGCTGTGGGGGTGGGGTCAGGTGTGGCTCAGACGACGGTTGATCTCACGCGTCAGCCATGCAGGCGAGAATCGTGAGCCGATCGACATCGCCTTGGACTGCAACCCCACCGGAAAATGAACCTTGTGCAGTAGGCGCTTCGACGGCCGGGTGGCGTCGAAGATCGCTTCGGAGACGTCGTCGGCCGTCAGCTTGATCCCGAGCGAACTGGTGGTGCCCGTGGACACACCCTTGGTCATCGCGGTCTGCACGAACAGCGGCCACATCGCTTTCACCGAGATGTCGAACTCCGCCCATTCGAGGTCCAGGGCCTCGGTGATACCGCGAACCGCGAACTTCGTCGCGCCGTAGGTGGCAAGTTCGGGTTGGCCGTAGATCGCTGATGCGGAACAAAGGTTGACGACCTGCGCACCGGGGGTGGCCTTCAGATACGGGAAGGCTGCCAGAGTGCCATAGACGACGCCGTTCAAGTTGATGTCGATCTGACGCTTGTGCACGGCGAGCGGTATCTCTTCGAATTTTCCTGCGACGAGGATGCCCGCATTGTTGACCAGGACGTCGAGTCGCCCGCCGGACTCCGCGTCGAATTCGGTCAGGCGATCCGCCCACTGAACCGGGTCGGTGACGTCGAGAACTCCCGTCACGACTCGGCCACCGGCCGCAGCGATCTCCTTGCTCAGCGACGCCAATCCGGTTCCGTCGATGTCATAGGCCCCGACGAGGTATCCCGAGCGGGCGAATCTCAACGCGGTGGACCGTCCGATACCGGCTGCAGCGCCGGTGATGAACACAGTTGGAGTAGACACAACGACAGGATAGGGGTTACCGGGATTATCGGTAACCCCTTGGACAGATTTCGGGACTACTCTTAATGGGTCGTCGAGGAGATTTCGGTGAATCACGAAAAAGTTCTGCGCTCGGTTGCCTTCGTCGCTGTCGGCTACCTCATCGTGTTGATCATCTGGGCCGGCTTGCTGCGATCGCATACACCGCCCGGGACTCTTCCCTACCAAATTGTCGGTCTGGTTGCCGGATTCGGTACGGCGCTCGGGTTGGCCATGATGGTCGCCAACCGCCCTACTGCCGAACAGCGACGTCTGGCCAAGAATGGCGTCGAAGGCTGGGCGACGGTCGAGGCGAGTCGAAGGCTCGACGAAAGGTCGATGGAACTCGACTTGGCGTTCACCGTTCCCGGTTCGGATTCCTACGTCGGCAGAATCGTCTATTCGATACCCCCGTCGGAGACTGCGCGATTCGAAACCGGTCGAACCCTGCCGATCATGGTCGACCCGACAAACCACCACCGCGTACTGCTACTGCCTGTTGAATCCTTCGACGAGAAGTAGCTGAGCTGCCGAGTACGTGGCCAGAATTGCACCTTCGACGATCCGGCGAGACACCGTGCTCGAAAGATAGAGCCGCCGGTACACGATCAACGCGTCGGAAACGGTGAACAGAATTCCGCCCAGCGCCTGCCAGGAACGCGGATCGGAATTCGGCACCACGACGCCGGCAAATACATCCGCTCCTGCAGCGGATGCTGGATCTGCCGCCAACGTCGACATAGCTGCCAGAGTCACGCCGTATGCGGCCAACCCCGGAGCCACCTCCGGTGACTTTCTTACCAACTGTGTCGACGCCACCGCCCACCCGGTGACGCGCGGTACGGCAGCGGTAACGGTCGGTCGATTGCCTGCCGAAGCGAGAAGGACGCAATAGCAACCCTGCATCACGGCGAAAGCTCCGGCTCCGCGCAGAATTTTGGAATCGTCATCCGGATCGATCAGTAGAACGTCCCCGACTGTTGCGGCCGCGAGCGCTACCCCGAGGACCGGCGAGAAGCGGCGCATCCCGAGTGCGAGCGCAGGGACGAGGAGTGGCTTGGCCGCCCGGTGCAGAGTCTCGTTTCCGGTGATCGCACCGATCACCGTCGCGACGGCAGCCGAACCGAATGCAACCCGTGAGAACGTCGTTCGTTTCATCGGACTTGTTTCCTCCATCGTCGGTTGAGCTGAGCAGATATGTGATGCCGACCTTGAATGCTCGATCGCAGGCCCAGGGTTGTCATGGTGATAGTTGGACGCGCGAGAGAACACGTGGGGATTACGATGCGCCGAAAGCATGCAGAGCACGCCGGGACGCCCCGGTCACCTCATCTTGCCGAGCGGAACCCACTGGTTCGCCGCTCGGACGGCACTCAGCCCACCATAAAGACCACCGACTTCACCCTGCTGATCCTGATGCTGCCGGTAGCTGCGCGGATCGGCATGTCCACCCTCGCCGCCGCATCTACGAGGTACGGAAATCACAGTCGACCATCGCCGCAGCTCAGCCACCCAAACCACTTCAGTCACAGACGTCCCACACGTAACACTTCGATAACCAAACCGGAAGTAAAGCTTTGAAGACCGTCAGGTCCGTTACGGTCTTGGAACGCTCGTATGCATGTCTCACTAACCTAAATTCCGTGTCGGGGCGGAAATACAGCGGCTCAGACCGCTACCGACTGAAGGGCTCCACATATATGTCGCACAAATCGATCTCTCGGTCTCGGCGTGCCCGCATTGCCGCGGCCGGCGCGGTAGTCGCAATGTCGTTGACGGTCGCCGCACCCGGCATCGCCTACGCCCAGGACGATTCGACTACACCTCCCAGCGTCAGCGAAGAGACGACACCGACCGACGAAACGGCCCCGGATACCGGCGAGAGCGCATCCGAGAGCGTGGTGCCCAACGCCGCCGTTCCTGCGGCCAACGAGGGTGACGCCGCCGAGGTCGGACCGATCGTTCCTCTCGAGGCACCGTCCGCCGAGCGCCCACTGCCTCAGGTCACGGCCGGCGTAGTCATCAACGAAGACGGCACCGCGACAATCGACGTCACCGTCGTCCCGCAGCTCTCCGAAGCGGAGAAGAAGGCGCTCGCCGACGCCGAGATCGCCAGCAAGGCCGCCGCGGAAGCCTCGGTCGCCGCCCAGACTCGCTACGACGCAGCCGTCGCCGCAGCAGCAGCCTCGAACACCGCCGCAGCCAAAGCCGAGCTCGATGCCGCAGGCGCCGCACTGAGCGCGACCGACGCGACGAAGGCAGCGGAAGCGGCCAACATTGCCAGCATCGCCGCCTCCGCCGCAGCCACCGCAGCCAAGAACGACAAAGCAACGTTGGATGCCAAGGTTACCGAAACGAAGACTGCCGCTGATAAAGCGAAGACAGAAGCCGCGGCCGCCGAGAAGAAGGCAACCGACCTAGAGGCCGCCGCAGCCGCAGCCGGTGACCCCGACGCCGTCGCAGCCGCCGCCGAAGCACGGGCAGAGGCCGACGCGAAAGCAGAAATCGCGTTGACTGCACAAGCCGACTTCGACAAGTCGACGACGGAATTGCGCGAGTCCGTGGCCGCCGTCGAAGAAGCGTTCAAGAAGTTCAACCTCGCGAAGGTGACCGCAGCAGTCCGCGCGGCAGTGGCTACCGCAGCCCGCTCGGCGTCACTGGCCGTCGAGGCCAGAGCGACTGCAGAAGCGTCTGCCGCTGCAGACGCCAGAGCAACAGAACTCGAAGCCGCCGCTGGGGCGAGCTCGGACGAGGCCGCTGCGGCAACCAAGGCCGCCGAGGAAGCACGGGCCGCCGCAACCAAGGCCGCGGCAGATCTGAAGACAGCGGAGGCCGAAGCAACAGCTGCAGCCGAAGCTGCCGCAACCGCCGGTGACAACGTCGCCGATCTGGAAGCAAAAGCGACCGCAGCAGCCGCTGCGCTCACCAAGGCAAGAGCAGACGCCACCGCCGCGACGGAGAAGGCCGACGCGCTCGCAGCCACCGCGGCCACCGCGGAAGCAGACGCAAAGACCAAAGCCGAGGCAGTGACCGCAGCGAAGGCCGAGGCTGCAACGGCCAAGACCGCCGCCGAGACCGCAGCCAAGGCCGAAGCAGACCTGAAGAAGAAGGCCGCCGACCTCGCCGCCAGTGGCCCGAAGCTCAGCTTGACCATCAACCTGGGCGGCACCGCTCACGACGAGGTCGACAGCACCAAGGTCGACGAGACCACCGTGGTCGTCGATGAGACCGGCGTCGAACTGATCGGTGTCTTCAACGAGGACGGTTCCTTCACAGTCGCCGACTACTTCACCACGAACGACCAGGGCGTCATGACGGTTGCCGGTGAATTGCCTGCCGTCGATCTTGCACTGGGCGATTCGGCGTCGAGCGGTTCTTCCGACTCCAACACTCTTCCGGCGATCCTTGCCGGTGTCGGAGTCGTCGCCGTGGCCGCGGTCGGTGGCGGACTGTACCTGCGTCGCCGCAACGGTGCCGATGCTTCGTAGATCCATCTGGGTTACTACCGCGGCCCTGCTCATCGCTGTATCCGGTTGCGCAAGTGACGGTTCCGACGTGATCAGCCCCAGCGGGGAGTCGGTGGAGGCGCAGATTTCTGCGCCTTCACCGACTGCCGCGGTCGTCGATCCGGCCCAGCCCGACGCCATCGAACTGCGATCGTCCGACGGCGTCACCTACATGAGCAGCCCGGTCAATCCCGACGGCCTCTTCCGCGGAGGAGACAGCGGGCAGGTACTGAATCCTGTCGACGAGCGACCTGCATGGTGGGCCGAGAGCGGGCTACCGGGGACCGATGCGCAACAGACCGTAGTGGTTGTGGGCCACAACTATTCGAAGAAGGACGCACCTTTCAAGGCGCTCGGCGTCGCACAGCCGGGCGACCGAGTCGTACTCGATACCCCCAACGGGGTTCTCGAGTACGCAGTGGAAAGCGTCGGCCCACTGCCGAAGGGTTCACTACTGGGCGACAACGACCTTCGCCGCTCGGTGCCGGGAAGGTTGATCCTCGCGAACTGCGACGTGCGCGGCGGCGAACCGACGAACGACAACTTCATCGTGGTGGCGCAGTTGCAATAGCTGAAAACCGAGGCCCTACAGCCCTAGATCTCCCAGTCCGAGGAGCGAACGATACTCGAGCCCCTCGGCGGCAATGACGTCGTCCGCACCAGTTGCCCTGTCCACCACGGTGGCAACTCCGACGACCGTCGCACCCGCCTCCCGCAGCGCAGCGACGGCAGTAAGTGGCGAATTGCCGGTGGTTGTGGTGTCTTCGACAACCAACACGCGCTTGCCGACAATGTCGGGTCCTTCGATCTGGCGCTGCATTCCGTGCGCCTTCGCAGCCTTCCGCACGACGAACGCGTCGATCGGACGACCCGGCGCATGCATGACTGCGAACGCAACGGGATCGGCGCCCATCGTCAACCCGCCGACCGAGTCGAAATCCCAATCCGCGACCAGTTCGCGCATCAACGAACCGATCAGCGCGCTCGCTCGGTGGTGGAGCGTCGCACGGCGTAGGTCGACGTAGTAGTCGGCCTCTTTCCCCGAGGACAACGTCACCTTGCCGTGGACGATGGCAAGTTCACGTACGAGCCCGGCCAGTTCGGCCCGCTCGGCATTGTCGGCGCTGATGGCCATGGAGAAATCCCTTCGGTCGTCTCCGAAGAATCTACCGACTCCGCGTCGCTCGACCGACAGAGGATCAGGCAAGCTGCGCGGGCAAGTCCTCCGGTTGTTCACCGGCCGACGCGGCATGCTCGACGAACGGTTCCGGATCCGGCACCTTCAACGCTTTCGCTACCAGCCTCGACGGAAAAGTCGTACGCGCCAGCGAGAGTCGATATGCGTTGTCGTTGTACACCCGCACTGCGCCTGCGATCCGCTTCTCGGTCGTCTCCAGATCCCCGGCGGGACCTTGGAAGGCCCAACTGGTCTTGAGCGTGGGATGCATGTCCGATTCCGCGAGCACCGAGTGCACTGCGGCGGACAGCGCATTCTCCGCGGCAGCCTGTGTGTTGAGACCCAGTTCGCGCTCGCGGACCGCTTTGGACCACGATCGAGCACCGACCAGGGCACGAACTGTTTTCGGATCGAGCCCCGAGGACTCGACGGCAGCGATGAACGGCTCCAGCTGAACGTGACGGCGATCGAGTTCGACGGTCACGAGATATCGACTCGCCGCGGTACGCGAGGTATAGCGGCGAACCCGCCGTTCGAGGCTCGCCGTGTAGGCAAGGAGAACGAGTACGAGGATCGCAAGAACCACAAAAACAGTCACGAGGTATGAATTTATCGGTGTTCGGCCCGACACGCCCGCAGGCTCGCCCGCGTCGCGCGAATTAGGTCCGTCCGCGTCCTCGCCCGACAAGGTTGGTCAGCTTCCGGACCGCACTTTTGGGCACCTTGCTGCCGACGGCCGTCAGTACTTTGTACTGTGCGCCAGGAATGCTGATGACCTTGCCCTTGTCCAGATCCTTCATAGAGGTCTGCACGACCTGCTCGACGCTCAACCACATGAATCTCGGGATCGAGGACATTTCGATACCCGCCCGCTGATGGAACTCGGTCTTGATGAAACCAGGGCACAGGGCTTGGATCTGAACACCGGTGCCGGCGAGACCACCGGACAATCCTTCGGAGAACGAGATGACGTATGCCTTCGACGCCGAGTAGGTGGAGCCTCGTCCGGCCAACAAGCCGGCAACACTCGCAACGTTGATCACTGTGCCCTTGGCCGCGGCAACCATCGACGGAAGCGCTGCTCGGGTGAAGTGCATGACGGAGGTGACATTGACGTCCAACTGCGACTGCAGCAGTTCGGGGTCCGCGGTCCAGAATTCACCCGAGGTACCGAAGCCCGCGTTGTTGACCAGATACTCGACGCCCAGTTCCAAACGCGCGATCACGGCCTCACGCCCAGCCGAGGTTGCCAGATCCGCGGCAATGATCTCCGAGTTCGCACCGAATCCGACGCGCAGATCGTCGGCGAGGGCTCGCAGCTTCAACTCGTTGCGAGCGACGAGCACGAGGTCGTAGCCACGCGATGCCAGATGACGTGCAAATTCGCCGCCGAGTCCCGAAGTAGGACCGGTGACTAGCGCGACGGGGCGCGATGCGGGTGCGGACACAGGTTCGATCGACTCAGCAGTCATAGACGTGAAGGCTATCTGCTCGACGCCACTTGATGGCGTCTTGAAAGAACCCGGCGTCGTTCCGATCGATCATCGGTCCTCAGGACTCGCGTCGACGCCGTTCTGCATCGCGATTGATCGGGGTCGGGCCACTCGGGCGTCGCGGCGGGTCCACGGGTGCGGATACGGGCGGGCGCGGAGCCTGCCGGGCGGCGGGTGTGGGTGCGGGTGCGGGTGCCTGCGGACGGTTCGGCGCATGCCCGCCCGCGTCGATGTCGGGGCGGCGACGCGGCACGTCGGGTCGGGGGGCTGCCTGGCGGTTCCGGACGGGCGGCAGCACGTGGAGAAGTCCCGACAGTCTGGCCACGGCGTCGATAGCGGCGTCCCAATCACGACCCGTGCTGCTCAGCGGCACCGACCCCAGCGCCCATTCGCTTTCGCTCCACAGCAACGACACGTGTGCCGGGACGGACTCGGTGAAGGCCGCCATGCGCTGGTCGCAGACCCGGCGAGCGATTTCGATATCGGTGGCGAACACGACGCGCGGGCCGATCGCCCCGAGCAACTGCATGTCCTTCTCACGCGGAGGCGGAGTCGACTTGAGACGAAGATCGATATCGACGTCGGACCCGACGGGACGCTTGACTGCCACGATGGTCGAAGTCTCCTCGACGTCGAACAGCACGAACTTCTCGCCCCTGCGCACGCCTCGGACGACGTCGAGAGCAATCGCATCGTCGAGTTTGGCCAGCGCCGCCCGATGGAAGTGCGAGATCAGTTGATCATCCGTCGGGGCGTACGTATAGCCCTGGGCCTTCGCCCACATCTGTCGAACTCGCCCGAGCTGGTCGCGGCGCGATCGATCGACATAGAGAAGGGCGACCGCACCCGCGAGCGCAATCACTGCTAGTCCGAACCACATTACCGTCATCGGTGATCACCTTATAGCGTGCTGGTTGGGGTGCCTGCGTCGATGGAGCCGGGAGGGTTCAGCCACCGAATTTGGGCACTTCGATGATGACCTCGGCCGTGATGGAACCGCCTTCGACAGGTGCCCCATTGACGACGACCAAGGATCCGACCTTCAAATCGGAGAGGTCGAATCCCGAGAGGGAGATGACTTCGGTTTTCGGGGTCGTAGTCACCGTGACCGGAGCTCCGTCGACACCGTTGATCGAGATGGTGGCGCCGTCGATCGCGGTGATGGTTCCGACCGCAGCACCGGCCCCACCGAGGACCTCCGGAATCCCACCGGGCACGAGTCCACCGGGCGCCGAAGGAACGACGGGCGCGCGACCCGGTGTACTGGGCAGCGGCGCCGAACTCTGAGGCAGCGTCCTGGTGATTCCGGGCGACGCAGTGACCTCGGAATCGGAAGACCGGTTGGTGAGAAAGAGAATACCGGCGAGTATCACGACGGCAAGGACTGCCAGTGCAAGGAGAGCAACGAGCCACTTGTTGGACGAATCACCGCCGGAACCACCCGAAGATTTGTCTCCCTCGACCGGCGTCTCCCCCGTGTAACCGGGAGGCTGACCATACTGCTCCGGGTTCACCGCGTACTGCTGGTTGGCGGCGTACTGCTGGTTGGGGTCGTACGGGGGCATGGCCTGAGTCGGGTTCGGCTGCTGTTGATAGGGCTGCCCGTACCCCTGAACCTGTGACTGTGGAAAGCCGAACTGCTGAGTGGGCTGATCCGGATACGGTTGACCCGTCGGATAAGGCTGTGAACCTGGGTAGGGCTGTGAACCTGGGTAGGGCTGTGTACCTGGGTAAGGCTCACCCGGTGGATAAGGCTGGGAGTCCGGGTACTGCTGATACTGCTGACCACCCTGGTTTTGCTGGCGTTGCCAGACCTCGGTGGGCTGATCGTTCTCGGATCCCTCGGGCGGCGGGTTCGCGGTGCCATCTGCCCAGGACCGATCGCTGCCCTGCGGCCGATCACGCGGCTCATCCGGATTCGTCATGTTCACGAGGGTACGTCCGAAGTAGGGCCCACCGGAAAGTATCCGGTCGGCCCTCCTTCCATCAGCGAAGCGTCCGTCAGCTCAGGATCAGCTGATCCCCGTCGGGATTCACGTCCACCGAGACGGCGTCGCCGTCGCGAACCTTGCCCGCCAACAGCAGCTTGGCAAGCTGATCGCCGATTGCCTGCTGGGTCAGCCTGCGCAGTGGACGAGCCCCGTACATGGGGTCGTAGCCGCGCGACGCCAGCCACATCTTCGCCGCCGGAGAAACCTCCAGCGTCAATCGTCGAGCAGCAAGACGCTTGGCCAATTGGCCGAGCTGGATGTCGACGATCGACTCGAGCTGTTCCTCGGACAAAGCGTCGAACACGACGACGTCGTCGAGGCGGTTGACGAACTCCGGCTTGAACGCTCGACGGACCGCATCCATGACCTGATCCTTGTCACCACCTGCCCCGAGATTCGAGGTGAGGATCAATATGGTGTTGCGGAAGTCGACCGTGCGGCCCTGGCCGTCGGTCAACCTGCCCTCGTCGAGCACGGCGAGCAGGATGTCGAAGACGTCCGGGTGCGCCTTCTCGACCTCGTCGAACAGCACGACGGTGTACGGACGCCTGCGGACTGCTTCGGTGAGCTGCCCACCTGCTTCGTAACCGACGTAACCCGGAGGTGCGCCGACCAGTCGCGCCACAGCGTGCTTCTCGCTGTACTCGCTCATGTCGATGCGAACCATTGCGCGTTCGTCGTCGAAGAGGAAGTCCGCGAGCGCTTTCGCGAGCTCGGTCTTGCCGACGCCAGTCGGACCGAGGAACAGGAACGATCCTGTCGGACGGTTCGGATCGGCGACCCCGGCGCGTGCTCGCCGGACCGCGTCGGACACCGCTTGGACGGCATCTTTCTGGCCGACGACACGCTTACCCAACTCGTCTTCCATGCGCAGCAACTTCGCTGTCTCACCCTCGAGCATCCGGCCTGCGGGAATTCCGGTCCAGACCGCGACGACATCGGCGACGTCGTCCGGGCCGACCTCTTCCTTGAGCATGAGCCCTTCCTGTGCGGGCGTCGACTCGGTCTTGGCTGCGAGCTCTTTCTCGAGAGTCGGGATCCTGCCGTAGCGCAACTCCGCGGCCTTGCCTAGATCGCCGTCGCGCTCGGCGCGTTCGGATTCACCGCGCAGGTTCTCGAGCTCTTCTTTGAGAACACGCACGGAGTCGATGGCCGTTTTCTCGTTCTGCCAGCGGGTGCTCAACTGGTTGAGCTTCTCCTGGGAGTCCGCCAACTCCGCACGTAGCTTCTCGAGCCGAGCTTTCGACGCGTCGTCGGTTTCCTTCTCGAGTGCCATCTCTTCGATCTCGAGCCGACGAACCGACCGTTCCACCTCGTCGATTTCGACGGGTCGCGAGTCGATTTCCATGCGCAGCCTCGACGCAGCCTCGTCGACCAGGTCGATTGCCTTGTCCGGTAGGAACCGTGCGGTGATGTAGCGGTCGCTCAATGTGGCGGCAGCAACGAGAGCCGAGTCGGTGATGCGAACGCCGTGGTGCACCTCGTACCGTTCCTTGAGGCCACGCAAAATTCCGACGGTGTCCTCGACCGAGGGTTCGCCGACGTAGACCTGCTGGAATCGACGTTCGAGGGCGGCATCCTTTTCGATGTACTTGCGGTACTCCTCGAGTGTCGTGGCTCCGACGAGTCGCAGTTCACCGCGGGCGAGCATCGGCTTGATCATGTTGCCGGCGTCCATTGCGGACTCACCGCTCGCGCCTGCGCCGACGATGGTGTGCAGCTCGTCGATGAAGGTGATGATCTGTCCGGCCGAGTTCTTGATGTCGTCGAGTACGGCCTTGAGCCGCTCCTCGAACTCACCGCGGAACTTGGCGCCCGCGACCATCGAGCCGAGGTCGAGCGACACCACGGTCTTGCCCTTCAGGCTTTCCGGCACGTCGCCGGCGATGATCCGCTGCGCAAGTCCCTCCACGATGGCTGTCTTGCCGACACCGGGCTCGCCGATGAGGACGGGATTGTTCTTGGTACGGCGCGAGAGGACCTGGACGACGCGCCTGATCTCGGTGTCGCGGCCGATGACCGGATCGAGCTTGCCTTCGCGAGCCTGAGCAGTCAGATCGGTGCTGTACTTTTCGAGGGCCTGGTAGGTGCTCTCGGGATCGGCGCTGGTGACGCGCGCACTCCCCCGGACGGCCTGGAATGCGTCACGCAGCTCGTTGGCGCCCGCACCGTGGCCGGTGAGGAGGTTGGCGACATCGGAACCACCGGTCGCGAGGCCGACCATCAGATGTTCGGTGGAGACGTACTCGTCGTCCAGTTCGGTCGCCAGTGCCTGTGCTGCGGTGATGGCCGCAAGCGCCTCACGTCCGAGCTGCGGAGTGGTTGTCGAGCCTGTAGCGGAGGGCAGGCGGTCGACCAATTTTTGTGCTTCGGTACGCACTGCAATCGGGTCGACACCGACGGCCTTCAACAGGGGCGAGGCGATGCCGTCCGTTTGGTCCAGCAACGCCACCAACAAATGCGACGGGCGAATATCCGGGTTTCCCGCTGCGGACGCGGCTTGCAGAGCGGCACTGAGCGCGGCCTGCGTTTTCGTTGTGGGGGTGAAGCTGTCCACTGGTCACCTACTTTCTCGACTGAGCGTTTCGTGTGTCGCTGGATGTAACACTACTCAAGTTGAGTCTGTTCCGCTCAAGTTCGCTGATGCGCTCTTTCAGCGGCGCATCAGCCCGCGAGAAGTCGCGGCGGCAACCGCCGAGGTCCGCGAATCCACGCCCAACTTGGTGTAGATGTGCGCGAGGTGAGACTTGACCGTGGCTTGACTCAAGAACAATTTCTGACTGATCTGCAGGTTGGAGAGGCCGTCTGCCACCAACCCCAGTACCTCGATCTCCCGCAGAGTCAGCGCGTTGTCCGGCGTCCTCATCCGGTCCATCAGTCGTGAGGCGATCGAGGGTGCGAGCGCGGACTTGCCCGATGCCGCGGTGCGAACCGCAGCCGCGAGCTCCTCGGGGGGTGCATCCTTCAGCAGATAGCCCGCTGCCCCTGCCTCGATCGCGGCAAGGATGTCCGCGTCGGTGTCATAGGTCGTCAGCACCAACACATGCGGCCCGTTCGGGCGAGCACTGATCACCGCGATAGCTTCGGCACCGTGCATTCCGGGTCCGAACTGCAGGTCCATCAGCACCACGTCCACATCGAGCTCGGCGGACACTTCGATCGCTTCCTCGGCGGTCCGTGCCTCGGCGATCACCTGAAAGTCGGGTTCGGTCTCCAATACGGCCCGCAACCCGGCGCGCACAACCGGGTGATCGTCTGCCAGCAGAAGGCGAATCATGCTCGCACCTCCAACGACAAAGTGACGGCGATAGCGGTGCCCTCGCCGGGGGCGGTCTCCACCACCATCGTCCCGTTCAACGAGCGGGCTCGCGCGCGCATCCCCGGTAGCCCGAATCCTCGATCTGTGCGCGGTGGAAGCGCATCGGGATCGAAACCCACTCCGTCGTCGACGACATCGAGGGCGACCTCGGTGTCCATATAGCTCAGCGTCACCGCCACTCGGTCGGCATTACTGTGCTGAACGGCGTTGGCGAGGGCAGATTGCGCGATCCGAAGCAATGCGACCTCGTGCGCGATCGGCAGCGGAACCGGTGTGCCGGACAGCGTCCAATCGACTACCGGTCCACCTGTATGAAAGGCATTGGCGCACACGCGTTCCAAAGCTGCGGACAACGAACTGTTCTCGAGGTCGGGTGGGGTCAGGGCTCGAACGAAACGCCGCGCTTCCTCCAGATTGCTCACTGCCGTCTCCCGTGCATGGACGACGTGTTCTCGCGCTTCGTCCGGCCGTTCGGGGAGCATTCGTTCCGACGCACGCAGCAGTAACTGGATACTCGACAGACCCTGAGCCAAGGTGTCGTGAATTTCGCGGGCGAGACGCTCGCGCTCTGCGAGGGCCCCTGCCGAGTGCTCGGCCACTGCCAGTTCTCCGCGGGTCGCAGTGAGCTCCTCGATGAGCCTGCGCCGCTGTTCACTCTCGCGGTAAAGAGCGTCGTAGCCGAACACCACTGCAACGGCGACCGTCGCTCCGAGCGCCGGTCCGATGACGACTCCGACAGTGAGTGCACCTTGATGCCAGGAGAAACCACCGATTGCCGCGATCGTCGTCGCCACAACTGCGGTCAGCCCCCATTTGGGGGACAGCAGGTGTAATTGCAGAAAGTAGAGCGGAAACGCGACGTAGACGGCCTCCGGACTCAACACGAGCAACGCGATCCACAGGACACCTACCGCTACCAACCACTGCGCGGCCGCCGATCGAGAGGTCCGTGCCCTCGGCCACAACGCACCTGCCGTGTACACCGCGCCGAGAAGCACCGCGATGACGACAATCGCGACCACGTGCGGCGCATCGTCCAGAACCGCTCGCACGATCGAAAGCGCAACCAATGCGACGAACATCAGATGGAGGCAGCCGCGTAGTACGCGACCGAGTGGGGTGAGCGACGACGGATCCATAGATACCCCAGCTTATCGAGTTCGACCCCGAAACTGCATCGTCCGAAAGGTGTAGCGGGCCCTCCCCCTAACGGCTTCACCTATGCAGTCTGCCGGTCGATGCCGTCCACACCGATTCCGACCAGAGTTGATCTCAGTCACCGGGACCCGATTCGGTGGCACGCAAGGAGAGGCAAAAAGTCGTGTTCGTCGCCTGGAGAGATCTACTGTTCGCCAAGGGGCGGTTCGCCCTGATGGGTACCGTCATCATCCTGATCACCATGTTGGTCGGCCTGTTGTCCGGGCTCACTGCAGGGCTCGGTAAGGAAAGCACGTCGGCCATTACCGGCTTGTCCGCGGACCGTCTGGCATTTTCCCAACCTGCCGAGGGTAAGTCGGTGTCGTTCACCGACTCCAAAGTCACAGAATCCATGTGGCAACAATGGTCGAGCGTCGATGGGGTCGACCGAGCCGATCCACTCGGCATCACCACCACCAAGGCCGAGGCCGGTGAGCACAGCGCTGCAATCTCTGCGTTCGGCGTACAGCAAGGCTCGGCCCTGGCACCGGAATCGGACCGCATAGTTCCCGGAACTGCCGTGCTGTCGACTTCCGCAGCCGACGAGCTCGACGTGAGCACCGGCGACGACTTCAGCCTCGGTGGGCAGCGTCTGACCGTCGCAGCGATCGATGGCGACGCGTCCTACAGCCACACCCCGGTGATTTTCATGGACCTGGCAGCTTGGCAGACTCTGACCGGCGGCTCGTCCACCGGCCCTCTGTCGGCCACCGTGATCGGCTTGACCACCAGCGGCGACACTGCAGACCTGGCCGCAGCCGACACTCAGATCGGCACCGACACCGTGACCACGTCCGATGCCAAATCTGCAATCGGTTCCTACACCTCGGAAAATGGTTCGCTGCAGCTGATGCGCGCTTTCATGTTCGCAATATCAGCCCTGGTCATCGGTGCATTCTTCACCGTGTGGACCATCCAACGCACCGGTGACGTCGCCGTACTCAAAGCCCTCGGCGCGTCCACCGGCTACCTGTTGCGAGATGCGCTCGGCCAAGCAGTCGTACTTCTGGTCGCAGGCACTGCAATCGGAACCGCACTGGCCGCCGGCGTCGGAGCGCTGGTCGGCGGGACAGTCCCGTTCGTACTCGATATCGGCACGGTGGCACTGCCCGCACTGGTCATCATCATCCTCGGCGCGATGGGCGCCGGGTTGTCCATCAACCGCATCACCTCGGTTGACCCACTTACTGCACTCGGGAGCGCACGATGAGCTTGAACCTGACCGACATCACTCTGACCTACCCTGACGGCGCCGGACGCCTGACCGCCTTGGACAGCGTCGACTTGACCGTCGAAAAGGGCACGATGACAGCGATTATCGGACCGTCCGGCTCCGGGAAGTCCAGTCTGCTCGCCGTCGCCGCAACCTTGATCACGCCAGATCATGGTCAGGTTGTCATCGATGGAGTATCGACGAAGTCGCTTTCCCGCGGCGACTTGACCACTCTGCGCCGCAACAAGGTCGGCATGGTTTTCCAACAACCGAACCTGCTTGCCTCGCTGACCGCAGCCGAGCAGCTACAGGTCATCGCACACATCAACGGTGACTCTCCGCGGGCTGCGAAAGAAAAAGCGTTGGCGTTGCTCGACTCCGTCGGGCTGAGCAAGGAAGCCGACAAGCGACCGAACCAACTTTCCGGTGGTCAACGTCAGCGGGTCAACATCGTCAGAGCCATGATGAACGACCCCGCGGTGTTGCTCGTCGACGAGCCCACCAGCGCGCTGGACCGAGAACGCGGTGCGGCAATCTTGGACCTCATCACCACCCTGACGCACCGAAACGCGACCGCTACAGTGGTCGTCACACACGACCACTCTCATCTATCCGCCATGGACAATGTCGTCGAAATCATCGACGGAGTTCTGCGGACCTCGGTGAAGAGCGGCGCCTGATCGAGGAGAGGTCGACTATCGTCACCTCCGTTCGTCTATTTTGGTAGGCGGCTACTGGGACGGAGGTTGGTTCATGCAGGACGAGCGAACTACTGCCCTGATCCGGGCCGGTTTCAAATCGGTGCAGTCCGCCGAGGATGGTCCGGATCGGTTGGCTCGCTCCTTTTTTGCGCACCTGTTCGCACAGAATCCGGACTTCCGGACGCTCTTTCCGGTCTCGATGGATCAACTTCGTCGCCATTTCGTTCTTGCGCTGGGCTACATATTCGACAACCTCGACAAGACGGACCGGGTCGAACCGTTTCTGGAGCAGCTCGGACGCGATCACCGAAAGCATGCAATCACCGGCTCGCACTTTCGTGCAGGGCAGTCCGCGCTCATTGCAGCCTTCCGTGGTTTCGTAGGTAACGAGGTGTGGACCGAGGAAGTCGAAGCGGCCTGGACCGACACGCTCGATGCAGTGAGCCGCAGCATGGCGGTAGCAGCGGACAACGACGAATTGCCTCCGTACTGGGGTGCAACCGTCGTCGAGCACCACCGAATACTCGACGATCTGGCGATCATTCGACTGAAGGTCGACGAGCCGATTCCCTACTACCCGGGCCAGTACGTCAGCGTTCGGATTCCACAGCGCCCCAATCTGTGGCGATACCTTTCACCGGCGATACCGAGTAATCCGCAGGGGGAGATAGAATTTCACGTTCGTCGCGTCTCGGGAGGATGGGTCAGTCCGGCCATGGTCTCCGAGGTGTCGGTCGGCGACAGATGGGCGATAAGCCCTCCGCTCGGCGGCATGTCGATCGATCGAAACAGCCCCGAGGACGTGCTGATGATTGCCGGCGGAACCGGTATCGCGCCGCTACGAGCGCAGATCATGGACATGGCATTGCGCAGCACCAACCCACGCGTTCATCTGTTCGTCAGCGGCGTGTACCCATGCGATCTGTACGACATCGAAACGCTGTGGCAGATTTCGCTGTCGAATCCATGGCTGACGGTGATTCCGGTAACCGAGGATTACGAAGACCCATGGTGGCACTCCGGTCCGACGCGTGAACTGCCGTGGGGAATGCACCGTCAACTCTACGGTCAGATCAGCACTGTAGTAACGCAATTCGGATCATGGGCAGATCGACAGATTCAGATATCCGGGTCTCCCTCGATGGTGCGTACGACCATGTACGCACTGCGCAGAAACGGTACGCCGATGGAGCACGTGCAGCACGATCCGCTCTAGATGTTGCTGCGCCCCTGCCAGTACGGATCCCGCAGTGTGCGCTTGTACAACTTTCCGTTCGGATCTCTGGGCAGCTGGGCTGCGTAGTCCACGGACTTCGGCAGCTTGAACTTGGCCAAACGCTCACCCGCGAATGCCATGATCTCCTCGGTGAGTTCGTCACTGGGCTCGACACCCGACTCCGGCTGTACGACGGCTTTGATCTCCTCACCCCAATCCACATGGGGTACACCGAATACCGCGATATCGGCGATCTTGGGGTGGTTGATCATCTCACCCTCGATCTCTGCGGGGTAGATGTTGACTCCCCCGGAGATGATCATGTCGGACTTACGATCACACAGGAAGAGATACCCGTCCTCGTCGACGTAGCCGATGTCGCCGAGCGTGAAAAGGTCACCCACTCGCGCTTCCGCGGTCTTCTTCTCGTCGTGGTGATATTCGAAACTGGAGCCACCCATCCGCATGTAGATCTGCCCCGGCTCACCCACCGAAAGTTCGCTTCCGTCGTCGCCGAGCACCTTGACCACGGAGTTGGGCCATGCAGTGCCCACCGATCCAGGTTTGCGCAACCATGCTTCGCCCGAGATGACGGTCCCACCGCCCTCCGTTGCTGCGTAGTACTCGGTCACCACAGGCCCCCACCACTCGAGCATGCGTCGCTTGACCTCGAGCGGGCACGGCGCAGCACCGTGGATCATGAAGCGGAGCGAGGACACGTCGTACTGCGCTCGCGTGGCTTCCGGTAACGCCAGTAAGCGGTGGAACTGTGTCGGGACCATATGGCTGTGCGTGACGCGGTGGCGGTCGATCAAGGCGAGCATCTCTTCCGGATCCCACCGATCCATCAGGATTACTTTCTGCCCCAATTGAATCGAAATAACTACGAAGTTGAGAACAGCCGTGTGATACAACGGCGACCCGCAGATATGCACGTGATCGTCGAAGGGCTTGATCCCGAAGATTCCGAAGAAGCCACTCGATGCGAGTGGCACCTGGTCGGGGTCGGCGCCGGTGAGCGGGCGCCTGACACCTTTCGGCTTTCCTGTCGTTCCCGAGGTGTAGAGCATCGGCCCACCCAGGGTGCGGATCTCCGGCCGTTCCTCGGACTCGCCGAGATCCTGCAGGGGGGTGAAACCGTCGATGGCGCCAACGGAAAACCGGCCTTCGACCCCGGATTCCTCGGCGGCGAAAGTCGCTGCTTCCGCGAAACGATCCGATGCAACAAAGGCTTTCGCCTCACTGTCCTTCAATATGTACGCAACCTCGGGTCCGGTGAGGTGCCAATTGACGGCGACGATGTACAACCCGGTCTGCAAGGCCGCGAAATAGAACGCGACGAGGTCGGCACTGTTGTGCAACATCATCACGACGCTGTCACCGGGCCGGAGACCAATATCGTGGAGGCCGCGTCCGTATTTGTTTGCTGTGGAGGCCAACTCGCCGAAACTATGTTCGCCGCCGATCGGATCCACCAGGGCGATTCGATCCGGTTCCTCGGCGGCGATGTTCCACAATCCACCGCCTCGAGTCTGCGTATTGGTGTCGACGGTCATAGCTCCCAATCTAGAACGCGTTCTACCCCTTGAGCAAGGACCCGAGTTCATGTACTCGATCTGCAGTATCTGCCGTCACCAGAAGCATCGTGACGCCCGCATCCTCCCACCGCTTCACCTCTTCGCGGACGTAATCGGCATTTCCGATGATCATAGTTTCGGCAACCATCTCGTCGGGCACCATCGCTGCGGCCTCGTCCTTACGCCCGGACTGATAGAGCTTGCCGATTTCGCCGACTTCGTTGTCGTAACCCATTCGGTTGTACACCTGGGCGTGAAAGTTCAATTCCGGCGCGCCCATGCCTCCCACATACAGCGCGATGGTCGGCTTGAGCCGTGCGATGGTGGCAACTCGATCGTCGGTGAGCACTACCTGGCAGGTGGCAGCAACCTCGAAATCGGCCCGGCTGCGTCGCGCACCCGGGCGTGCGAACCCCTCGTCGAGCCACCCGTTGTACATCGATGCAAGCCGCGGCGAATAGTAGATTGCCAGCCAACCGTCGGCGATCTCCGCGGCGAGGGCAATGTTCTTGGGGCCTTCTGCACCCAGCCAGATCGGCAGATCCGCGCGCAGCGGATGCGTGATCGGCTTGAGCGGCTTGCCCATTCCCGTTCCGTCTAGAGGCAGCGGATAATGCGGGCCAGCACTGGTCACCGGCGCTTCGCGGGTGAGAACCTGCCGCACGATGTCGACGTATTCCCGAGTACGAGCCAGGGGTTTGGCGAACGGTTGCCCGTACCACCCCTCGACAACCTGGGGACCCGAGACGCCCAGACCCAGGATCGCCCGCCCTCCACTCAGGTGGTCCAGCGTCAAGGCGTGCATGGCGCAATTCGTCGGTGTACGAGCAGACAACTGCGCAACCGAAGTTCCGAGCTGCACCGATTTCGTCCGCGCACCCCACCACGCCAACGGAGTGAACGCGTCCGAACCCCAGGATTCGGCGGCGAAGATGGCGTCGAAGCCGGCGGCCTCGGCCGCGTCGACCAGTTCTCCGGCACCGGAAGGAGGCTGTGCACCCCAGTATCCGAGCTGCAATCCGAGCTTCATTCGCGAGCCTTCCCGTAGCGCGGCCTTGCCACCATAATGAGAACCTGTTCTACTGAAAAATGTGACTATGGTGAGTACACCACTCAGCGCGCCCTTGAACAACGCCTTCGACTACACCCGCTCTGTCGGGCCTACCATCGGGGCATTTTTGACGGGCCTGCGCCGCAAGCAAATAATCGGCGGACGAGGAAGCGACGGGCGGGTGTACGTACCCCCACCCGAATACGACTCCGTCACAAAAGAACCCGTCACCGACTTCGTCGACGTCGGTTCCACAGGCACCGTAACTTCTTGGTCCTGGGTAGAGACTCCCTACGACGACCACCCTCTCGATCGACCTTTCGCCTTTGCGCTGATCCAGCTCGACGGCGCCGATACCTCACTCCTTCATGCCGTCGACGCAGAGTCCTCGGATCGGATGTCCACCGGAATGCGCGTCCGCGCCCGATGGGCGCAGGACCGCACCGGCGACATTCACGATGTCGTGTGCTTCGAACCTGCCGAGCGAGCGGAAGAGTCCGGACCGGAACCCGAAAATGCGTCCGGGGAACCCGTCGAGATGATCACCACCCCCGTCCGCCTCGAGTACACCCACACTGCCTCGGCCGAGGAAAGCTACTACCTCCGTGGTCTCGCCGAAGGGCGCTTCATCGGGGGTCGGACAGATTCCGCCGGCAAGGTCTACGTCCCGCCGCGTGGCGCGAGCCCGACGGACGGTCGGCCGACGACGGAGAAGGTCGAACTACCCGATCACGGCATCATGACGACCTACTGCATCGTCAATGTGCCGTTCAAGGGCCAGAAGATCAAGCCCCCGTACATTGCGGCATATGTACTTCTCGACGGCGCCGACATTCCGTTTCAGCATTTGATTCTCGAATGCGATCCAGCGGAAGTTCGGATGGGAATGCGGGTCGAGGCCAAGTGGAAGCCGCGCGAGGAATGGGGTTACACGCTCGAGAACATCGAGTACTTCCGGCCGACGGGTGAACCCGACGCCGAGTACGACACCTACAAGCACCACCTCTGAGGGGCGAGAGCATGACCGATATCGCAGTGGTGGGCTTCGCACAGGCACCGAATGTCGCACAGACGGCGGGTACCACCAACGGCGTCGAGATGCTGGTTCCATGTTTCCAGCAACTTTACGCCGAGTTGGGAATCACGAAGTCCGACATCGACTTCTGGTGCTCGGGTTCTTCCGACTACCTGGCCGGCCGAGCATTTTCTTTCATTTCCGCTATCGACGCCATCGGTGCGGTCCCGCCGATCAACGAGTCTCACGTCGAGATGGATGCGGCATGGGCACTGTACGAGGCCTGGGTCAAACTGATGACGGGCGAGGTCGAGACAGCGCTGGTGTACGGCTTCGGAAAGTCGTCGGCGGGAACTTTGGCAAAAATCCTTGCGATGCAACTCGATCCCTATCTAGTGGCTCCGCTGTGGCCGGACTCGTTGTCCATCGCCGGACTCCAGGCGCGTGCCGGGATCGACGCCGGGAAGTGGGACGCGCGAGCAATGGCCGAGGTCGCCGTCCGCAACCGTGCCAACGCGCATCCGTTGGCACAGTTGTCCGGCAACCTCGACATCGAGAAATTGCTGCAGGCGGACTACATCGCCGATCCCCTGCGCGCACACGATTGCGCGCCGGTGACCGACGGAGCATCGGCGATCGTCCTCGCTGCGGGTGATCGTGCGCGTTCTCTCCGCGAAAACCCAGCATGGATAAGCGGAATCGAGCATCTGATCGACTCACCGAACTTCGGGGCACGGGATCTGACGACGGCCCCGTCGGCATACAACGCCGCCGTGAAAGCGTCGGGCGGTGATCTTGCCGGCATCGAACTGGCCGAACTACACGCACCGTTCACCCATCAGGAACTGATTCTGTCCGACTGGCTCCCCGAGACCGCGACGATCAATCCGTCCGGTGGCACGCTGGTGGGGAACCCGATGTTCTCCGCCGGGCTCGAACGAATCGGCCATGCGGCGTCGAGGATCTTCGACGGCAGTGCCGGTCGGGTTCTCGCGCATGCAACGAGCGGCCCACTGCTACAACAAAACTTGGTTGCCGTCATGGAGGGAAGATAAGTGAGCAAGCAACCCGCTGCGGTACTGGGTACCGGCCAGACTCACTATGTCGCCAAGCGACACGACGTCTCGATGTCAGGACTCGTGCGCGAGGCGATCGACCGCGCGATGATCGATGCCGAAGTGTCGTGGGACGACATCGATGCGGTCGTCATCGGTAAGGCGCCCGACCTGTTCGAGGGCGTCATGATGCCCGAGTTGTTCATGGCCGACGCCATCGGCGCCACCGGCAAGCCGCTCCTGCGCGTCCACACTGCCGGTTCGGTGGGTGGCTCGACGGCCATCGTGGCGTCGTCGTTGGTGCAGTCGGGCGTACACAAACGTGTTCTCGCCGTAGCTTGGGAGAAGCAATCGGAGAGCAATGCCATGTGGGCCCTGTCGATTCCGGTGCCCTTCAATATGCCCGTCGGTGCAGGCGCCGGGGGATACTTTGCGCCGCATATCCGCTCGTACATCCGCCGTTCGAGTGCACCCGAGCACATCGGCGCGATGGTGGCGGTGAAGGACCGGCTCAACGGGAGCCGGAATCCCTACGCACACCTCAAGCACCCGGACATCACACTGGAATCGGTTCAGGCGTCACAGATGCTGTGGGACCCCATCCGTTACGACGAAACGTGCCCGTCGTCCGATGGGGCCTGCGCGGTGGTGATCGGCGACGAGGCTACTGCCCACGCACGCGAGGCGGACGGCAAGAAGGTCGCCTGGATCCACGCTACGTCGATGCGCACCGAGCCGACGACGTTCGCCGGTCGTGACCAGGTCAATCCGCAGGCGGGCAGGGATGCGGCTGCGGCACTGTGGAAAGCAGCAGGAATCACCGATCCCCTCGAAGAGATCGACGTCGCTGAAATCTATGTTCCGTTCTCGTGGTTCGAACCGATGTGGCTCGAGAACCTCGGATTCGTACCGGAGGGTCAGGGATGGAAACTGACCGAGGCAGGCGATACCGCCATGGGCGGTAAGCTCCCGGTCAACTGCTCCGGCGGCGTTCTGTCGTCCAACCCCATCGGGGCGTCGGGAATGATCAGGTTTGCCGAGGCCGCAATGCAGGTTATGCACCGCGCGGGCGACCACCAGGTGGACAATGCCAAGAAAGCCCTCGGCCACGCCTACGGCGGAGGGTCCCAATATTTCTCGATGTGGGTCGTAGGGAGCGAACAGCTATGAAGTACACGGTCGGTATTGCAATGACACCGCTACACGAACTGCCGGCACTGGCGAAGACGGCCGAGGAGTGCGGGTTTTCCTCGATCGCGCTGCCGGATTCGCTGTTCTACATGGAAACCCAGTCGACGGACTATCCGTATACACCTGATGGCTCACGAATGTGGAATGCCGAGACCCCCTGGGTCGATCCGCTCATCGCGGCGGCAGCGATGGGCGCGGTGACCTCGACCATCGAGTTCTATACCCAGGTCCTCAAGCTCGGGTCTCGCAACCCGGTTCTGCTTGCCCGCCAGGTAGGTTCGGTTGCTGCACTGACCGACAACCGGTTCGGATTCGGTGTCGGGATCGGCTGGGCTCCTGAGGAATTCGAATGGTGTGGGGCGCCGTACGCCAAGCGTGGCAAACGAGTCGACGAGATGATCGAGGTCATCAAGGCGATCCTCGACGGCGGCATGGTGGAGTACCACGGAGAGTTCTTCGATTTCGACAAGCTTCAGATGAGTCCGGCACCGACGAAGCCGGTTCCGTTCTATGTCGGCGGGCACAGCGATGTGGCGCTACGACGCGCCGCTCGGGTGGGTGACGGGTGGACATCGGCGATGATCAAGTTCGACGATCTGGTCGCAGTCATCGCCCGCCTGCGCGAACTCCGAGAGGAGTACGGCACGGCCGACAAACCGTTCGAGATCCAGACCGTGTGCATCGACCGCTTCGGTAAGGACGGTTACGCCGAACTCGAAGATGCCGGTGTCACCGACATCATCTCGGTGCCGTGGATATTCGACGGCATCGGATTCGACGGTCCGCTGGAAGCGAAGCAGGACTCGCTTCGGAAGTTCGCGGAGAAGTTCATTTAGACGCCCTACACATACGAGAGCGGCGGTACGTCTTTCGAAAGACGTACCGCCGCTTTCGTGTTGGCTACCGGGCTAGTGCGGGACTGGGCAGCCGCCCTTGTAGTCGACCTGAAATTCCTTGACTCCGTTGAGCCATCCCGAACGCAGTCGACGTGGATCGCCGAGCTTGGAGATGTCGGGAATATGGTCGGCGATCGCGTTGAACATCAGGTTGATCTCCATCCGCGCGAGATTCGCCCCGATGCAGTAGTGGGCACCGTGGCCACCGAATCCGAGGTGCGGGTTCGGGTCTCGTAGAATGTCGAACTTGTACGGGTCCTCGAAGACATCTTCGTCGAAGTTCGCGGAGCCGTAGAACATCACGACTCGCTCACCGGCCTTGATCGTGGTGCCGTTCAGGTCGAAATCCTGAGTGGCGGTGCGCTGGAAGGAGGTGACCGGCGTTGCATAACGGACGACTTCGTCAGCCGTGGTGTCCGGGCGCTCCTTCTTGTACAACTCCCACTGCTCAGGATTGTCGATGAACGCGCCCATCCCGTGGGTGAGCGCATTGCGGGTGGTCTCGTTGCCCGCGACGGCAAGGATGATCACGAAGAATCCGAATTCCTCGGGTGCGAGGTGATCACCGTCGATGTCGGCGTTGATCAGGGTGGTGATGATGTCGTCTTTGGGGCACTTGCGGCGTTCGTCCGCGATGCCATAGGCGTACCCGAGGATCTGGGTCGACGCCTCGACCGGGTCGATGTCGAACTCCGGATCGTCGTACGCGGTCATCTCGTTGGACCAATCGAATATCTTCTTGCGATCCTCCTGCGGAATCCCGAGCAGATCGGCGATGGCCTGCAACGGCAGCTCCGAGGCGATTTCGGTGACGAAGTCACCGGTCGGATTCTCTGCCGCCTTCTTGACGATCTCCTGCGCACGACGCTCGAGCTCGTCGTGCAGGCCACCGATCGCCCGCGGGGTGAATCCCTTGGCGACGATCTTGCGGGTCTTGGTGTGCTGGGGAGCGTCCTGGTTGATCATCACGAAGCGCTGCAGTTCGATCTGCTCACGCGTGATGTCGTCGTTGAATCGCGGCATCGCGGTGTTCTCGAAGCTCGAGAACACGTCGCTGCGTTTGGAGATCTCTTTGATCTCGGCATGCTTGGTTACGACCCAGTATCCGTCGTCGTCGAATCCACCGACGTTGCGCGGCTGGGGGCACCACCAGATTGGAGCCGTCTTGCGAAGCTCGGCGAACTCTTCGACCGGTATCCTCTGTTCGTAGATACTGGGATCGGTCGGGTCGAAGCCCTCCGGCAAATCGGGACGGATGAGGTCCTGATGTAGGTCTGTCACTTGCTCTCCTGACAGTTTCTCGGGTCAACGCACAGGCTGCGGTTCTGTTCGGGGCGCCGAGCAGGCTGCGCTCCTGCTCGGAGCCACTTTGTACGGCCGCGCTCTTATGGAACACGTTCTAGCTTTATTCAAACACAAGGGGTCGAGATAGGGAAGAAGATACGGTCAACCGCCATTAACAGTAAGATGGAACCTGTTCTACTTTCGAATGAAGAGAGAGGAGCCCGCAGTGGGCAATCCCGTTATCGTCGAGGCCGTCCGTACACCGATCGGCAAGCGAGGTGGATGGCTGTCGGGTCTGCACGCTGCCGAATTGCTCGGCCTTGCCCAGACCGGCGCAATCGAGCGGCTCGGTATCGCCCCCGAGTTGGTCCAGCAAGTCATCGGCGGATGCGTCACCCAGGCGGGTGAACAATCGAACAACATCACCAGGACTGCATGGCTTCACGCGGGCCTGCCTTGGCAGAGCGGTGCGATGACGATCGATGCTCAGTGCGGGTCGGCGCAACAGGCCAACCATTTGATCGCCGGGTTGATCTCGATCGGGGCCATCGATACCGGAATGGCCTGCGGTGTAGAAGCCATGAGCCGCGTTCCCCTGGGTGCCAACGTCGGCGAGAACGCGGGACCGAGACGGCCGGACTCGTGGAGCATCGACATGCCGAATCAGTTCGAAGCCGCAGAGCGGATAGCGCGACGCCGCGGAATCAACCGAGCTGACCTCGAAGCCCTCGGCGTTCGGTCGCAGGCCCTCGCGAAAGCGGCATGGGAGGAGGGGCGCTTCGACCGGGAAGTCATGTCGGTGCAGGTCGGAGACGAGACTGTGAGCCGGGATCAGGGCTTGCGTGACACGACTGCGGAATCGCTGGCGAAGTTGAAGCCCGTGATGGACGGCGGAATGCACACGGCAGGTACCTCTTCACAGATTTCCGACGGCGCCGCTGCGGTCATTCTGATGGATGAGGACCGCGCCAAAGCGCTTGGGTTGACCCCTCGTGCCCGCATCGTCTCGCAGTGCTTGGTCGGAGCGGAGCCCGAGTTCCACCTCGACGGTCCGGTGCAGGCCACCGCGCGGGTGCTCGAGCAGAGCGGGATGAAGATCGGCGACCTGGACCTGTTCGAGGTCAATGAGGCGTTCGCTTCGGTTCTGTTGTCCTGGGCCTCGGTACACAAGCCCGATATGGACAAGGTCAATGTCAACGGTGGCGCCTTGGCAATTGGTCACCCCGTCGGCAGCACCGGTTCGCGACTGATCACCACTGCGCTGCACGAGCTCGAGCGTCGCAACGGTTCGACAGCATTGATCACCATGTGCGCAGGTGGGGCATTGTCCACCGGCACCATCATCGAACGGATCTGAACCTCTCAGTTCGAGGTCACAGTTGGCTCGGCGGCTTTTTCGTGTCGGGCAGCGCCACATCGTCGCTGCTCGGCGCGAGCCAAGGAATCCAAGTTTCGGTGATCAAGCGCCCGTCTCCGGTGAGAATTGCGTCGGGGTCGGGATCCACGAGCACCGGATATGCAGTGGTGGCGCCGAGTTCGATGTTCTTTACGAGCTTGCCGTTCTCGAGCGTGTAGCGGACCGGCACTCGGAAGGACTCGGCGTCGAACGCCCACGGCGCGCCGACGTAAATTTTGCCTCTGCCCATCTCGTCCAGTGCCGTCACCGATCCATCGACTTCCACCCGCAGTGCCCAGTCGGCGGGGAGTTCGACGTCGAATTCGAATCGGGTTGGCGCATCCGGTCCGGCCAACTGGATCATCAGTAACGCGCCCTGACCCGGCTTTCGTGACGGGACGATGATGTCGAAGGAGCCGAACGGGTAGAACACGGAGTCGAACGGTCCACTGACGGCGTTGTCGATTCCAGCTGCGCACGCCATCCTCAGACGGACCGCTGCGGCGCCGTCTTCGGAGTGCAGAGTTACCCACTCGGACGGATGCGGAGCAGGTCGGCCATCCGGGGTGTAGGACAACACTGCGCGGAGGAGGGGCTGCTCGATGGCGAGGCCACCGTCGAGCGCATCGAACGATTCACTGCGATCGTCAGTCAATGTACTACTGCCCTTCAACGCCTCGCCAGCACTATCGACGGCGAACCGGCGACTGAACCATCCCTTGTTGAGGATTCAAGCGCATCAGCTACTTTTCAGCAACCCCCAAGTTTTCAGAATAGCTGCTAGCGGCCATGCCCAATCGACGAATCTGCGTCCGAATGTGTGAAGGAACCGCCCTATTCGGTGCTGTCCGGCGGAATCTCCGGAAGACCCTCACTGGCTCGCAACTTTTCCGCCATCGAACTCAGGAGATTTTGCGACTCCTCGGACAGGTCGAAAGCCCTGGTCGACAGCCTCCGTAGGCCGTAGCCTTTCAGTTGCGCGAGAAGCTCGAGATCGTGATCGACTTTGGCGGCGTAGATGTCGTTGAAGAAGTAGTCCGGTTTGACCTTGAAGAAGCGAGCCAGTGCGGCAACCGTTTCATCCGACGGGTTGTTGCGTTGACCGGATCGAAGCTGCGAAATGTACGGCTTGGAAATTTGATGTCCGCTGCCGGCGAGCGCGTCGGCAACTTCGGCATTGGTGTGGGGCCTGCGGCCAGGGGGATGCACGATGCTGAAGAGCTTGTTCAGACGTGCCGCGAAGCCGATGGACATCGGGGACATTTCATCCTTCCGGATCGGAGAGGCACCGCCCGCGTGAGGCGCCGTAACGATAACGAAAAGGTAACTCTATACCCGGTAGATGGCTGTTTCCCGCTGATCGACAGACATGTTGATCTTGTAATTCGGCGAAAACCGCGGAAGCGACCCTTTCGAGCAGGGCCCTGGACTGTCGAGAAGACCGATATCGCCGTCTTCGTGTTAACCTACCAAGCACTTGCTTGTTTTTCGCTTACGTGAGGATCCTTGATCAATGGCAATCACTTCGAGCACCACCGACGGAATCACCGTCGTCACGGTCGACTACCCACCCGTCAACGCGTATCCGACACAGGGATGGTTCGACTTCGCGGACATAGTCACCGCAGCTAGCCGCGACGAGAACACACGCGTCGTGGTCGTGCGAGCGGAGAACCGCGGGTTCTGCGCGGGCGTCGATATCAAGGAGTTCGCGCGCGACTCCGGACACGGACGCCTCATCGACGCCAACCGGGGATGCGCCGCCGCATTCGCAGCGGTCTACGACTGCGCGGTACCGGTCATCAGCGCCGTGCAGGGATTCTGCCTCGGCGGGGGCATCGGGATCGTCGGTAACTCCGACATCATCGTTGCT
This sequence comes from Rhodococcus sp. PAMC28707, assembly GCF_004795915.1. Classification (NCBI taxonomy): domain Bacteria; kingdom Bacillati; phylum Actinomycetota; class Actinomycetes; order Mycobacteriales; family Nocardiaceae; genus Rhodococcus; species Rhodococcus sp. PAMC28707. The sequence continues at coordinate 2,820,314 of NZ_CP039253.1, read as the reverse complement.
TCCGACGACGCAACCTTCGGACTCCCCGAGGTCGACCGCGGCGCCCTGGGTGCGGCGACGCACCTCTCCCGACTCGTCCCACAGCACCTCATGCGTGCGCTGTTCTTCACCGCGTCCACCATCACCGCGCAGCAGTTGGAGCACCACGGCTCGGTCTACCGAGTGGTTCCGCGAGCGGAACTGGACGATACGGCCTTGGAAATCGCACGCGATATCGCGGCCAAGGACCCGCGGGTGATCCGAGCCGCGAAGGAAGCACTCAACGGTATCGATCTGCAGCCGGTACACAGAAGCTACCGCTACGAGCAGGGCTTCACCTTCGAACTGAACCTGTCGGGAGCCGCCGACGAGATCCGCGCATCGTTCGAGGACGATCTCGCACGTGCCAAAGGAGCAGCAAAATGACAGCAATGCGCAACAAAGTGATTACCGCCGACGACGTCGCGGGCCGGCTGAAGAGCGGCATGACGATCGGCATCGGTGGCTGGGGATCGCGTCGTAAGCCGATGGCTCTGATCCAGGCGATCCTCCGCTCGGACCTGACCGATCTGACTGTCGTCAGCTTCGGCGGACCGGACGTCGGCTTGCTCTGTGCAGCAGGGAAATTGAAGAAGCTCTACTTCGGCTTCGTCTCTCTCGACTCGATTCCGTACGACCCGTACTTCTCCGCAGCCCGCACGGCCGGAGCGATCGAGATCCGCGAGCTCGACGAGGGCATGGTCAACACCGGCCTCCAGGCTGCTGCACAGCGACTGCCGTTCCTGCCGATGCGTGCCGGTCTCGGTTCCGATGTGCCGAAGTACTTCCCCGAGTTGAAGACCGTTGTCTCGCCGTACGACGATGCCAGCGAACTCATCGCGATGCCTGCTCTCGAACTCGACGCCGCGCTGGTTCACCTGAACCTCGCCGACGCCCACGGCAACGCCGCATACCTCGGCCCTGACCCGTACTTCGACGACTTGTTCTGCCTTGCTGCCGAACAGCGTTTCGTCTCCGTCGAACGCATCGTCGATACCGCAGACCTCGTCGCGAGCGCTCCCCCGCAGGCCCTCCTGCTGAACCGAATGATGGTCGACGGCGTAGTGGAGGCACCGGGCGGTGCTGGATTCACCTCGTGTGTGCCTGATTACGGTCGTGACGAAGAACTCCAGAAACAGTATGCGGAGGCAGCGTCCGAACCCGACGGGTGGAAGCGCTTCGCTCAGCTGACAAATCAGGAAGGGGCGTCCGCATGAGCGGCATAGACATCACCCGGGCGGACATCTGTGCAGTTGCATGCGCGGATATGTTCGCAGGCGCAGGCGAGATCATGGCAAGCCCGATGGGCCTCATGCCCAGCATCGGCGCCCGCCTGGCCAAACTCACCACCGAGCCCGACCTACTCCTCTCCGACGGAGAGGCGTACCTCATGGCCGACACACCGGCACTCGGTGCCACCGGCGCGATCGAGGGATGGATCCCGTACCGGAAGGTATTCGACGTCGTCGCCAGCGGTCGACGTCATGTCGTGATGGGCGCCAACCAGATCGACCGGTTCGGCAACCAGAATATTTCTCACTTCGGCCCGCACGACAAGCCGACGCGACAGATGTTCGGCTCCCGCGGCGCCCCCGGCAACACGATCAATCACCGCACCAGTTACTGGATTGCGCGGCACTCGGCACGTGTCTTCACCGAGACCGTCGATCTGGTGTCCGGTGTCGGTTACGACCGCGTCACCGACAACGCAGGGTTCGCCCACCACGATCTGCACCGGGTCGTCACCAACCTGGGCGTATTCGACTTCTCCGGCGAGAACCACGCGATGCGCCTGCTCTCGGTGCATCCAGGAGTCACCGTCGACGAGGTGCTCGAGAACACCGGATTCGAACTCGACACTGCCGATGTCACCGACTCCAGGCTCCCCACCGACGAGGAGATGACCCTGCTCGGCGTCATCGATCCCAAGGGGTCGCGTAGCCGCGAGGTCAAGGGATGAGCGGTCTTCGCACGCCGCTGACCGAACTGGTCGGTATCGAACACCCCGTCGTTCAGACCGGTATGGGCTGGGTTGCCGGGCCGCGCCTGGTCGCGGCTACCGCCAACGCCGGTGGCCTCGGCATCCTGGCGTCGGCGACGATGACCTACGCCGAACTCGAAGCGGCAGTGGCGAAAACGAAGACGTTGACCGACAAGCCCTTCGGCGTCAACATCCGTGCAGATGCCACCGACGCTCGTCAACGCATCGATCTCCTGATTCGGGAGAACGTGCGTGTCGCATCCTTCGCACTGGCACCCAAGGAAGAACTCATCGCGCTGCTCAAAAAGGCAGGTGTAGTAGTAATTCCATCGATCGGTGCAGCCAAGCACGCCAAGAAGGTTGCAGCCTGGGGCGCCGATGCAGTCATCGTTCAGGGCGGCGAAGGCGGCGGTCACACCGGACCGGTCGCGACGACGCTTCTGCTCCCGTCGGTGCTCGACGCCGTCGACATCCCCGTGGTGGCGGCAGGCGGCTTCTACGACGGCCGCGGCCTCGCTGCGGCCCTGGCCTACGGCGCAGCGGGTGTTGCGATGGGTACCCGATTCCTGTTGACGCAGGAGAGCACGGTCCCTGATTCGGTCAAGCAGGAATACCTCAAACGTGGTCTGCAGGACACGACGGTCTCGCGACGCGTCGACGGCATGCCGCACCGGGTGCTCAACACCGAATTGGTGACGAGCCTCGAGCAGTCGAACCCCGCTCGTGGCCTGTTCGCCGCTGTCGGTAATGCTGTCAAGTTCAAGTCGATGACCGGTATGACGTGGTCGAATCTCGCCCGCGACGGAATTGCGATGCGCCGAAGCAGCGATCGGACGTGGCAGCAGATCATCATGGCTGCGAACACCCCGATGCTGCTCAAGGCAGGCTTGGTCGATGGCGATACACGTGCTGGTGTGTTGGCTTCGGGTCAGGTTGTCGGAATGATCGAAGACCTGCCGACCTGTGCCGAGTTGATCTCCTCGATCGTCGAGGACGCGGTGCGTCGTATCGACGACATCCAGAAGTTCACGACCGTTAGCTGATCAACCTTCTGTCACCGCCCTCCACCGATATCGCCACCTGCCAGACCAGCCGAGAGCTAGGAAGCGGAAGCCTTCGCGGCAATCCGCGCCTGGACCTCGGGCCTGCGCAGGGGCGGGACGGTGGGGGGCGGTTGACGTCTGTCGGGCAGCGCGTCGAGCAGTCGGTGCGTCGTGGCGGTCACCTCCGCGACGGCCTGCTCGAATGCCTCCCGGGTGGCGTCGGACGTCTTCTGGACGCCACTGATCTTGCGAACGTACTGTCTTGCCGCGGCCTCGATCTCATCGTCCGTGGCGTGCGGTTCGAGCCCGCGCAGGGTCGTGATGTTTCGGCACATAGCCGCCACGATAGTCCTGGTCGTGCGATCCTTCTAGAGCCTGAGTAGTCCCTCGAGCGCCCGTAGGCACAGTGCGCGCACATCTTCTTCGGAGATGGTCCGGCGGTCCATCCAGTCGAGGCATACAGCCCGCACGAACGACACCCATCCCCGTAGCGCCATTCTGAGAACCTCGTCCTCTCGGACCTCCGGGGGAAGGGCGGCAAGGATGCGATCCTGCTGCACCCCGAGTTCGGCCGTCACCATCGCCTGAATCTCGGTGTCTCCGGACATCGCCCCTCGGTTGACCGCGCGGACCCCGTGTTCGTGGGCGAGTACGTAACCGATATATGCATCGAGCCCCGCTGCTACCTGCTCGGTGATCGGGAGCGAGGTATCGGGGGCTGTCATCTCGAGAATCCGTGCCGACTCGACGCGAATGATCTCGGCGAAGAAGTCACGCTTCGAGGAAAAGTAGTGGTACATCAAGCCGCGTGAGACCCCTGCGAGGTCGGCGACCTCCTCGATCCACACGTCTTCGTACGGCCGCTCGGCAAACAGTCGGGACCCGATGTCGAGCAATTGTGCGCGTCGCAGATCAGGTGACAGGCGTTTACGTGGGCTGGACATCGTGTTCGCGATGTTACTCGGCAGCACTTCGAGACAAAGATGGACGTGGACTCCGCCAGATGCTGGAAGAGTCCACGTCCATTGTCGGGTCAGTGTGCGGCGTGCGCCGCAACATCCTTCGACGTCTTCTTGGGCCGGTGGGTGAAGACCAGCAGTGCCACGGTGAGGACGAGCCATCCGCCCAGGATGAACAGTCCCTTGTCGACGCCGGTACTACCGAAGTAAACGATGGAACGGGCCGCATCCATCGCCCCTGAGCCGATCCAGAAGTTGCTGACACCCGACCAGAATCCGGGAAGGAAGTCGACCGGGACAGCCGCACCTGCGCTGGGGAAGTTCAGGAAGATCATGAGGAGCATCACCACCATGATCGCGGCATGGCCGAATACCTTGTTGGCCAGAATACTGACCAGCCCGACGGTGAAGGTATAGGTGAAGATCACCGCGAGCATCGCCAGGTTCTCCACGAACGAAGCTGCGTAGAACCCCACGAATATCGACGACACGAGGTACGACAACGCGAGACCGATGACGGACATCGCAGCGAGAATTCCAAGCTTGGGTCGCATCCGCATGGCCGGGGCAACCTGCGCGAGGACGGTGATCGTCAGGTAGCCGATGATCGTGGACACCACGAGCAGGTAGAACAACGCTTGGCCGGTGGGGTCATCGGGTGCGAGCGGCGCGTGATCGACGATGTTCGCCGGTTGTCCCTGGGCGGCGGCAAGTGGTTGGGTCAACCCCTCGACTGCTTGCACGAGCACCGGGCCCTCGGCGGAGGCGACGTGCACGGTCATAGGTGAACCCAGTTCGATGACGCCGGCAATCTCGCGGGCTTGCAGGCTTTCGATCGCTGCAGCGGTGTCTGTCGATGTCTGGAGGTCGAATTTGCCCTCGACTTTGCTCGCGAGTTGATCGACGAGTGCGGTGGTGGAGGACTCCGGACCGGTGACCACTATTTCCACATTCCGGGGTGTCGGATTGTGGAAGGCGCTCACATAGCAGAGCGCGAACATCACGGCGAAGAAGATCGGAAACACCATCGCTTCGACGACGGAGCGCCACGCGGTGCGACTTTCCCCGGCGGCGGGCGCCGATGCTTGGGAATGCTCCAAAATATGAGCGGGTGCGATGGCTTCGGTGTCGGCCCCTAAGGCCTGATCCCAGTCGGGATGCCGGTGGTCACTGGAGTTTGGCATGCGCAACAGACCTTTCAGTTCAAATGTCAACGATGATGACAAGCCACAAGTCAACAGTGTTGACTGTTGTTTGTCAACACTGTTGACTATGATTGGTGGCAAGTGGTTGATCGAACCGAACGAAGGATGCAAAGCATGCTGGCCGAGATCTCAGACGAGGGTGCCCGGTCGGGTACCGCCCACAACCGCCGAGCCGTACAAGCAGCCGCGGCGCAACTGTTCGCCGAACAAGGCTTTGCCGCCACCGGGGTCCGCGACATCGCCAGACACGCCGGCGTGGATCCTGCTCTGGTCATTCGATACTTCGGCTCCAAGGAAAAGCTCTTCGTTCGCACGATGACGATGTCCGACGCGTTCGTAGAGGTCATGAAAGGCCCACTCGACGAATTAGGCAGCGCCCTGGTCGATTTCGTGGTCCGTAGAACACGTCAGCGACAGGTGGGCACCTCGGCTGCCGTCTACGCAGCACTCGTTCGCGCATCCGACCGCCCAGTGGTTCGCGAACACCTGCAGGAAGCGATCGAGCAGATGATCATTGCACCACTCGCTCCGCGGCTTTCCGGGGGCGACGCCGAGTTGCGTGCCCATCTGCTCGCAGCTCAGCTATCCGGACTGATGACCGCCCTTTACGTCGTCGAAAGCCCGTGGCTGCTCGCCGCATCTACCGATACCATCGTCGAAAGCTACGGCGACGCACTACAAACCGTCATCGATGGCGAGCCGCGCCACCGAGGGTAGGCACATCCCAACACCTCCACCGCCTACCGGGATGCTCTGGCCACGATCTATCCCGTTGCATACAAGTTGAAGTCCCTCAGCAAGAACGAGCTCGACCGCGACTACACCGTGATGCCACTCGAAGCGCTCTGATGGTCGAGCGATATGGATTCGTTCACTTCGGCTCGGGACAAGTCCCAATGGGACTCGACGGTGATGATCATGACCCCGGACTGGATCACCGATGATCACTTCGACGCGGCGCACCGTCGAACGAAAGGGTGGCGCGCCTGCCCTCCCCTCGCTTCGGCGCGAAACACTCAGCGAGGGGAGGGCAGGCAAGCACCACGAGGTCTGCCTCAGCGACGTACGCCGCACCGCCCCGGACAAGCTGAAGACGCTCCTGCGCCAGCCCGTCGCCCAGGCCTGCTTTGCTTCTCCGAGCGAGAAGTTGACACCGATTCAGTAGCGAGTAGGTTCACTGTTGTATTCGAGTTCAGTAGTGAATCGAGAGGCTCAGCATGGTCATCGACGTCGACGTGGCGACGCACGCACTTCCGCACCCGAGCAGGCGCCTCCCGTTCCTCGGTGATGTCCTCGGAGTACATGCATCGACGCCCGTTCAGGATTCGATAGCCCTTGCCGAGAAGCTGGGCCCGATCTTCGAACGAGTGGTCATGGGGCGCCAATACGTGATGGTCTCCGGCGCCGACCTGGCTGGGGAGTTGTGTGACGAGCATCGGTTCGTCAAACACATATCCCCCGCTATCGTGGGCTTGCGCTCGATCGGAGGGGATGCTCTGTTCACTGCACATTCGGACGAGCCGAACTGGCAGAAGGCACACGATCTACTCCGGCCGGCCTTCACCCAGCCCGCAATGCGCAGCTACCACCACATCATGGTCGACGTCGCAGCCGATCTCACGGCGCACTGGCGCTCGCACACCAAGGTCGATGTGTCCGCCGACATGACCAAGCTGACCCTCGACACCATCGGCAGAACCGGATTCAGCTATGGGTTCGACTCGTTCAACCGCGACAAGCCGCATCCTTTCGTCGACGCGATGGTCGGGGTCCTCTCACACAATCAGCGACGCGAAATCGTGCCGATCCCATGGTTGGCCGACATCGTTTTTCGCACAGCCGACCGCAGGAACGAACGCGACAAGCATTACATCGCAACCCTTCTCGACGACATCGTGCGCACTCGCCGCGACGCCGGCACGTCCGGTCGAGGCGATCTCCTCGACATCATGCTCGATGCTGCGCGTGACGCCGACAATCCCAATGCCCTGAGCGAGATCAACATTCGCCAGCAGATCGTGACGTTCCTGATCGCCGGCCACGAAACCACCTCGGGCGCGCTGTCTTTCGCTCTGCACTACCTCTCGCAGCACCCCGAAATTCTCGAGGCCGCGCGCGCCGAAGTCGACGCGGTATGGGGTTCACAGACCCCGGAGTTCGAGCAGGTCCCCAAGCTCCGCCTGGTTCGACGCATCCTCGACGAGAGTTTGCGGCTCTGGCCGACTGCGCCTGCATTCGCCCGTGAAGCGCGCGAAGACACCTCGATCGGCGGTATCCATTCGATGAAAAAGGGCGATTGGGCGTTCGTTCTCATTCCGGGTCTGCACCGAGACCCGGTCTGGGGCGAAAACCCAGACGCCTTCGACCCCGATCGGTTCCTTTCCGCCAATGTTCGGTCACGGCCGGGGCACGTCTACAAGCCGTGGGGTACGGGTGAACGCGCATGCATCGGTCGGCAGTTCGCCATTCATGAGGCAGTGCTCGTTCTCGGAACCATACTGCAGCAGTTCGACATTCGAGCCGACCCCGACTACCACCTGAAGATCGAGGAACGACTGACGCTGATGCCGAAGAACTTCGAGCTGACGGTGTCAGTCCGGAAGTAGCGGAACCGAGGAACCGAAGTTGCGACCCAGCAATACTCCCCTGGTCAGAGCGCCCTTACCGAATTTGGTGTGGACGCCGTCGAGCGCCATATCGAGGGCAGAAGCACTCGGAGCATCTTGGGGTCGATCGAACTGCAGCTCGAGTTGCTCGGTGCCCGTACGTTCGATATTGGACACCGTGATGCCCACCAGCGTGATCCCACGCTCGGCGATCAGAGACGCTGCGTCCTGCAGAAGCGTCAGTGCCGCGTCGAGAATGGCCTGGGTGTCAGCCGTCGTACGGTCCAGTGTGTGGGAACGTGTGATGCGGGTGAAGTCACCGAACCGTACGCTCAAAACCACTGTGCGGCCGGTGCGTTCAGCGGCACGCATCCGCTGCGTCACTCGATCCACCAGGGCGATGAGGGAAGCCTTCACCTCCGCCGACGACGTCGGGCCGCTCCCGAGTGCGTGCTGCGCACCGATGGAACTGCGCCCCCGATACGTCTGCACCTGTCGCGGATCGCGATTGTTGGCGAGCGAATGCAGATGATGCCCCGCGCCTTTACCGAGAATCGACACGATGGAGGCTTCGCTGTGGGCGGCGATGTCACCGATGGTCACGATGTCGAACGCATGGAGCTTGTCGGCGGTGACCTTACCGACGCCCCATAGCCGCTCGATCTTCAGCGGATGAAGGAACTCGAGCTCACGGCCGGGCGGAACCAACAGCAACCCGTCGGGCTTTCCGACCGCGCTGGCTACTTTTGCCAGAAACTTGGTACAGGCGATACCGACGGTGATGGGCAGGCCGACCTGCTCCTTGACCTCTCGCCGCAGTCTTTCGGCGATCCGAACCGGAGTGCCTCTGATCTTGCCCAACCCACCGACTTCGAGGAACGCCTCGTCGACGGAAATGCCCTCCACGAGCGGAGTGGTGTTTCTGAAGATCTCGAATACGGCCCGGCTCGCTTCGGTGTACGCGTCCATGCGAGGGGCAACGAAAATTGCGTGCGGACACAGCGCCCGGGCTCGAGCGCCACTCATGGGCGTCCGGACACCGAATGCTTTGGCCTCGTAGCTGGCGGCGAGCACGACCCCACCGCCGACCAGCACCGGTTTGCCTCGAAGGCGTGGGTCGTCTCGCTGCTCTACCGACGCATAGAAAGAGTCCAGATCGGCATGCATGATGCTGGCTTCAGCACTGCCCGCCGGGGCGTCGGGGGCGAACTCGGTCACGACCACAGGGTCGCACACAGGTCCGACATTCGACCCGACGCCGGCGCGTTACGCGAGAATCAGAGCCGTTCGATGATCGTGACGTTGGCGGTACCGCCGCCCTCACAGACGGTCTGCAGGCCGTAACGGCCACCGGTACGTTCGAGTTCGCACAACATGGTGGCAAAGAGCTTTGCCCCCGTCGCGCCGAGTGGGTGCCCGAGAGCGATCGCACCACCGTTGATGTTGACCCGGGCCGGATCAGCGCCGGTCTCCTTCAGCCACGCCAGGACTACGGGAGCGAACGCCTCGTTGATTTCCACGACGTCGATATCGTCGATCGACAGGCCGGCCTTCTCCAGTGCGTGCTTGGTGGCCGTGATCGGCGCACTCAGCATGAAGATCGGGTCGGCACCGCGGGCGCTGAGGTGATGGATCCGGGCGCGCGGGGTGAGTCCGTGTGCCTCGACTGCTGCTGCGGAGGCCACGAGAGTCGCGCTCGCTCCGTCGCAGATCTGGCTGGCGAGGGCCGCGGTGAGCCGTCCACCCTCGGTGAGGGGCTTGAGCGAAGCCATCTTTTCGAGAGTCGTCTCACGCGGGCACTCGTCGACCATGAAGTCGCCGACGCCGACGATCTCGCGATCGAATCGCCCTTCGGCTATGGCGTGCCGAGCGCGCTCATGGCTGGCCAGAGCGAACTGCTCCATGTCTTCACGCGTGACGTCCCACTTCTCGGCAATGAGTTCGGCGCCGCGGAACTGCGACACTTCCTGCTGGCCGTAGCGGTGTTCCCAGCCTTTGGACCCACTGAACGGGGTCTCGAAGCCGTACTGCTGTCCCACGACCATCGCTGCCGCGATCGGGATCTGTGTCATGTTCTGTACGCCACCGGCGACGATCAGATCCGACGTCCCACTCATGACGGCCTGTGCGGCGAAGTGAATTGCTTGCTGGCTCGAGCCGCACTGACGATCGACGGTGACCCCGGGCACTTCCTCCGGGAATCCGGCCGCCAACCAGGCCGTGCGCGCGATGTTTCCAGCTTGCCCACCGATGGCGTCGACGCAACCGAAAATGACGTCGTCGATCTGGGGCGGATCGATCGAGGACCGGTCCATCAGGGAACGCAGGACGCTCGCACCGAGATCGGCGGGGTGCGTCTCGGCGAGGGAACCGCCGCGCTTACCGACCGGAGTTCGAACAGCGTCGATTATGTAGGCCTCGGGCATGGGAAGACTCTCCTAGGTTGACGCCGTGCGGGATCGTGTGACGGACTTGGGAGTGCTCGACAATCCGTCGAGCACGATGGCGAGATACTGCTGCGCGACGGCTTCCGCGGTGAGCTTGCCACCCGGGCGATACCACCGGACTGCCACCCACACTGTGTCGCGCATGAATCGGTAGACGAGTTCGACGTCGACATCCGGCCGAAAACTGCCGTCTGCGATACCGCGCTCGACCACACCGTTCCAGAGTTCATGAAACTCACTGTTACGACCGGTGATGTACTCGAAGCGTTCGGTGCCGACGAGGTGCTTGGCCTCGTCCTGATAGATCGCGACGGCCGAATGCGAGCGGTCGATCGCCTCGAACGACGCCACTACGAGGCCTTCCAGGGTTTCCCGCGGACCCAATCCCTCTGCCACGATCTTGTGGTAGCTGTCGAAGAGTTCGTCGAGGAACCCCCGCAGAATCTCGTCGACCATCGACTCCTTGGAGTCGAAGTGGTGATAAAGACTTCCGGAGAGGATCCCTGCAGCGTCGGCAATGTCACGGACCGTCGTTGCACGCATGCCACGTTCGGCAAAGAGCGTCGCGGCGAGCTCGAGCAGCTCTCCGCGTCGTCCTACGGCTTTGGGGGTTCGGGGCACGAGCACACTATACCAACCAAGCACTTGCTTTGCATACGTGCATGGGTCAGGCCGTCAGGTGATGCACGAAGCACCATCGCCAGTTCTCCCCAGGCTCGGCGGACTCCATGACGGGGTGGCCCGTCTCTCTGAAGTGTGCCGTGGCGTGCTGACGGGCCGAGGAGTCGCAGCACCCGATGTGTCCACAATTCAGGCAGGCGCGGAGTGCAACCCATTCCGTCCCGTCGCGAACGCACTCGTGGCACGTGCCGTCGGTGTGCGTCTGCGCTTCCGGATACCGGTCGAGATCCTCGCATGTGACTCCTGGATGGCCACGCAGTTCGTTCGACGCTCGAATGTCTCGACGCGACTCGCTCGCCGCGTCGATCATCGATTCCTCGACGTCGAGCATCCCCAGCACTTCGCCGATGACCTCGGACGGCACGGTTCCCGAACTGCGGATCTCGAGAATTCGCTCGCGTTCGGCCTTGATCATGGTCACCCGGACGCGGGCGTACAGCTCGCTGGGCGTCTCCTGATCAGCGGTGGTGCCGAGTCGCTCCCATGCTGCGTAGTTACGCTCCTCCACGCGTTGACGAACGAGTGTGTCGATGTCGTGAGGGTCCTCGTATTCGAGCTTGTCGAGCGCGGCGTACCCCGCTTTCGACGCCTGCTGCAGCAGGGTGGCGCGTGCCAACGCGTCACCCATCGGATCAGGTGACGGGACCTTCAGTCGCCGGGCGAGCAGCGGAAGCGACAGTCCTTGAAGGAACAGAGTCCCGGCCACGACCGTGAACGCAACGAGAAGCAGCACTTCTCGATCCTGGGTTCCCAACGGAATGATGAAGGCGGCGGCGAGCGTGACGACCCCGCGCATCCCGGCCCAGCCGATGAGCAGCGTGTATCGCCACGATGGGACCGTCCCGGTCGTGGGATCGGCGCCCGGGCGTACCAGGGCATAGCGGGAGACGAACACCCAGAAGATTCGGATCACGATGACGCCTACGAGGGTGGCCGTGCACACCGACGCGATGGTCAGGGGTGAGAGCGAACTCTTGGCTACATCGCGCACGATCCACGACGCCTGTAGGCCGATCAGCAGGAAGACTGCATTCTCGAGGATGAAGGCGATGGTTCGCCAGTTGATGCGCTCCGCGATCCGGGATTGCGCCGACTGCAGAATCGGGGCTTCGTGCCCGAGCAACAGCCCGGCGACGACGACTGCCAGAACACCGGAGGCATGAATCTCCTCGGCCAGGAGATACGCAGCGAACGGGACGACGAACGAAATTGCGGTGTCCAGCACCGGATTGGTCAGTCTGCGCCGCACCTTGGCGACGACGTAGAACGTCACCAGGCCGACTGCAACGCCGCCGCCTGCCGCGATGACGAAGTCGAGTCCGATCCGGCCGGCATTCACCGAATTACTCAGCGCATAGATTGCCGTGCTCAGCGCGACGAGGGCAGTCGCGTCGTTGAGCAGCGACTCACCTTCGAGGATCGTCACTATCTGACGAGGCAGGCCGATTCTGCGTCCGATGGCGGAGGCAGCGACCGCATCCGGTGGTGCGACGACTGCGCCGATCGCGAGCGCTGCAGGCCAGGAGATATCCGGCAGGATGACGTGCACGATTGCGCCGACACCGATCGCCGTGACGGCAACCAGCACCACCGACAGTAGAAGGATCGATCGGCGGTTGGCGTTTATATCGACCAGCGAGGACTGGATCGCCGTCGCATAGAGCAGGGGCGGAAGCAGCCCGAGCAATACCACCTCGGGTTCGAGGTGGATCTCCGGCATTCCCGGCGCGTAGGACGCCGCGACCCCTACCACGATCAGCAGTAGGGGCGGCGGAACGCCCAGTCGCTCGGCCAGGCCCGCGACGGTGAGTACACCGACCGCGAGGGCTACGAGAAAGACAGCGATCTCCATAGCCAGTCATTGTCCCCGCACTCTCGCCGGCGGCGAAGTGAGGGACCCGTCTCAGCCGCGCTGGCTGGAGACGGACACCACCTCACCGGTCAAGTAGCTCGAGTAGTCGCTGGCCAGCATCGCGATGGTTGCTGCGATTTCCCACGGTTCCGCAGCGCGGCCGAAGGCTTCGTCCGCAGACAGTTGGTCGAGAAGATCCTCGGAGGTCACCTTGGCGAGGAACGCGTGCTTTGCGATGCTCGGTGCGACGGCATTGATCCGCACTCCGAATTCGGCTGCTTCGACGGCGGAGCAGCGGGTCAGCGCCATGACGCCGGCTTTCGCGGCGGCGTAGTGAGCCTGTCCCTTCTGCGCGCGCCAGCCGAGGACGCTTGCATTGTTGACGATGACGCCACCGTGACCGGCAGTACGGAAGTACCGCAATGCCTCTCGCGTGCAGCGGAATGTGCCGTTCAGCGTGATGTCGAGTACCCGATCCCACTGCTCGTCGGTCATGTCCACGACGGGAACTTCGCCACCGAGACCTGCATTGTTGACGAGGATGTCGATGCGGCCCATCCGCTCGGCGGCCGTGTCGATGAGGTTGCGTACTTGTTCGGTGCTCGATACATCGCACACCGCGGACTCGACTCGGGCGTCGGGGAACTGCTCCGCCAAGCTCTCGCGGGTGGCGTCGAGCCTGCGCTCGTGCCAGTCGGAGACGAGGACGTCTCCACCTTCGGCGAGTATCCGACGTGCGGTTGCCGAGCCGATGCCGGTTCCGGCCGCGGCGGTCACGACGGCGACCCGGCCGACGAGTAGTCCGTGGCCGGAGATCTCGGCCGGTGGGGTGGACAGTGGTCCGGTCATGGACGCGCCTCTCGGGGTAGGCCGAGCACTCGCTCGGAGATGATGTTGCGCTGCACTTCGTTCGATCCGCCGTAGATGGTGTCGGCGCGAGTGAAGAGGTACAGGCGTTGCAGGTTGGTCAGTTCTTCTTCGTAAGTCAGTGAATTCGCACCGAGCACATCCATGGCGAGTTCACCGAGTCCTCGATGCCAGTTGGCCCACAAGAGCTTCGAGACCGATGCCTCGCCGCCGCTCGTGCCGGCGTCGACGGTTGCCAGGGTGCGCAAGGCGTGCGCTCGCATCACCGACAGTCCGATCCTCGCCCGTGCGAGGCGGTCGCTCAGAATCGGGTCCGCGGCCGACCCGTTGCGCTGGGCAATTTCCTCGATACCGTCGAGTTCGCGGGCGAAACCGACCTGTTGCCCGAGCGTGGATACTCCGCGCTCGAAGGTCAGCGTTCCCATGGCAATCCGCCACCCGTCTCCGGGTTCGCCGACGACGAGGTCCGCTTCGGTCCGGGCGTCCTCGAAGAACACTTCGTTGAACTCGGACGTTCCGGTCAACTGGTTGATGGGTCGAACGGTTACCCCGGGTTGGTCCATGGGAACGAGCAGATACGACAGTCCGGCGTGCCGCTTGGATCCTGGCTCGGTCCGAGTAAGGACGAAACACCAGTCGGCGACGTGCGCCAGCGAAGTCCAGATCTTCTGGCCGTTGATCACCCAGCCCTGGTCATCGAGGCGCGCCGTCGTGGAGACGTTTGCGAGATCCGAGCCTGCACCGGGCTCCGAGTAGCCCTGGCACCAGAGTTCGGAGACCGTATTGATGCCGGGAAGGAAGCGCTTCTTCTGCTCCTCGGTGCCGAACGCGATGAGCGTCGGGCCCAGCAGTTCCTCGCCGACGTGGCTTACGCGGGCGGGCGCATCGGCCTTGGCGTACTCCTCGTGGAAGATCAGCTGCTGATCCAGCGTCGCCGCCCGTCCGCCGTATTCCTCCGGCCAGCCGAGGCACGTCCATCCGGAAGCCGCAAGGTGGCGATCCCACGCAAGCCGCTCTTCGAAGGCCTCATGCTCCCGCCCGGGTCCACCCAGCCCACGTAAGGCTGCGTACTCCCCGTTCAGATTCTCTGCCAACCATTGTCGAACCTCGGCGGCGAACTCCACATCGGACGCACCCGAGATACCTTGCCGAACCTGCCCCTGGCTTCCATCCACTTCAGTAGGATAACCTACCAAGCACTTGCTTGTTAACGAACCGCCCGAGGAGATCATGACTACGGAACCGAGCATCGGCCCGGACCCACTCCGACGTGCGGCCGGGCCGACCCCGATCAACAATCGTTACAAGTGTTACGAGGCCCCCGGCAAGGCCTCCCGGATCGAACTAGGTAAGGAAATCCGATGAGCGAACCCGTGACATACGAAGTTGTGGACAAGATCGCGACGGTGACGTTGAACAGGCCCGAGTACCGCAATGCGCAGAACTCGGCAATGACGTACGCACTCGACGCCGCGTTCACCCGCGCGACCGAGGACCCCGATGTCGCGGTGATCATTCTGGCGGGCAACGGCAAACACTTCAGCGCCGGACACGACATCGGTACCCCCGAACGCGACGTGGACGTCCACTTCGAGAACAAGGCGGTCATGTGGTGGGACCACATCGATCGAGTCGGCGGCGACCAGCGTTTCGCTCGCGAGATGGAGGTCTATCTCGGAATGTGCCGCCGCTGGCGCGAAATCCCGAAGCCGATCATCGCTTCGGTGCAGGGCGCCTGCATCGCCGGCGGACTGATGCTCGCGTGGGTGTGCGATCTGATCGTGGCCTCCGACGATGCATTCTTCTCCGACCCCGTTGTGCGCATGGGCATCCCGGGAGTGGAGTACTTCGCGCATCCGTGGGTACTCGGCACCCGTGCCGCCAAGGAAATCCTGTACACCGGCGACCGCTTCTCGGCACAGCGCGCCTACGAGTGGGGCATGGTTTCGCGCGTCGTACCGCGAGATGACCTGGAGTCGGAGACCCGCGCTCTCGCCGGACGCATCTCGGCAATGCCGCAGTTCGGACTTGCGTTGACCAAGAAGGCCGTCAACCAGTGCGAGGACCAGATGGGAATGCGCGCAGGCATGGACTCGGTATTCGGTCTCCACCACTTTGCGCATGCACACAATGCCGAGGTCGACACCGACTCCCTCGGCGGCATGAACGCCAAGACGATGAAGGAGAAGGGCAAGTAAATGGATCTCGATCTCGATGACTCCACAATTGCGTTCCGCGACAGCGTGCGCGAGTTTCTCGCCGAAAACATCCCCGCGGAGCCGCTCGCCTCGATGGACACGGCAGAGGGCTTCGAGCAGCATCGGCAGTGGGAGAACACCCTCGCCGACGCCCGCCTCTCCGTCGTCTCATGGCCGAGTGCACTCGGTGGCCGTGACGCTTCGTTGCTGGAATGGGTAATTTTCGAGGAGGAGTACTACGCCGCCGGCGCCCCGGGGCGCGTCGCGCAGAACGGAATCTTCCTGCTCGCTCCGACGCTGTTCGAGTACGGAACCGACGAACAGCGCGAGCGTTTCCTTCCGCGTATGGGACGCGGCGACGACATTTGGGCACAGGCTTGGTCCGAGCCCGAGGCCGGCAGTGACCTTGCTGGTATCCGGTCGAGCGCCAAGCAGGTCGAGGGCGGCTGGGTCCTGAACGGTCAAAAGACCTGGAGTTCACGCGCGAGCTTCGCGGACTGGGGCTTCGGTCTGTTCCGCAGCGATCCCGAAGCGCAGCGCCACCGCGGCCTGACATACGTGATGTTCCCGCTGACCGCCGAAGGCGTCACGGTGCGTCCGATCCCGCAGCTCGACGGTGAGGCCGGTTTCGCCGAGATCTTCTTCGAAGATGTCTTCGTTCCGGACGCCGACGTCATCGGGCAACCGAACGACGGATGGCGCGTTGCCATGAGCACCTCGAGCAACGAACGCGGACTCTCCCTGCGCAGCCCCGGAAGGTTCACTGCCGCAGCGGATCGCTTGATCGAGCATTGGAAAAAGAATTCCGATGCGGTGGCGAACTCGAACACGACCGATCGCGTCGTCGACGCATGGATCGGGGCGCGTGCCTACCGCCTGCACACCTTCGGCACGGTGACGCGCCTGCAGGAAGGCGGAGCACTCGGTGCAGAGTCCTCGGTCAACAAGATCTTCTGGTCCGAACTCGACGTAGCACTGCACGAGACCGCACTCGACCTACTCGGCGACGACGGCGAGCTCGACGGCTCCTGGCAGGACGGCTACCTTTTCTCTCTCTCCGGCCCGATCTACGCGGGTACCAACGAGATTCAACGCAACATCGTTGCCGAGCGTCTGCTCGGCCTTCCTAAGGCGGACCGATGAGATTCGCACTGTCCACTGAACAACAAGACTTCGCATCCAGTCTGCGTGAACAGCTCGCCGGTTCGGCCGGGGCAGTTCGAGCCTGGAGCCGCGACGAACTCGAACCAGGCCGCAAGTTACTGCGCGGACTCGCCGACACCGGCGTCACCGGGTTGACCATCGAGGAAAATCACGGCGGTCTCGGCGCACATCCGGTCGACCTCGTCGTCGGATTCATCGAGATCGGACGCGCAGCAGCGCCCGGCCCTCTGATCGAATCCGTCGCGGTGGCGCCGACACTGCTCGCACCGTTCGGCGATCTCGCCGAGAAATGGCTTCCCGGGATTGCCGACGGAACTTCGCTTGCGTCCGTGGCAAGTCCTCGCGCCCTGGACGCAGACGTCTGCGACCTCGTGCTGCGCGTGAACGGATCGCGGATCGAGCAGGTGCAGGCAGGGACTCGTCGCAATTCCGTCGACACTGCCCGCAGGCTGTTCGAGGTTACCGACGGCTCGACGTTGGTCGAGGACCCCGCCGTGGCACAGGCCTGGGATCGCGCGTTCGATCTGGCAGCGTTGGCCTGTTCTGCGCAGCTTCTCGGACTCGGCCGCCATCTGGTGGATACGACCACCGAGTACGCCAAGGGCCGTGTGCAGTTCGGCAAGCCCATCGGCTCCTTCCAGGCGATCAAGCACCAGTTGGCCGACGCACTCATCGGTCTCGAAATGGCGATGCCGCTCATCTACGGCGCTGCTATCTCCATCGCCGACGGCAGCGAGGACGCATCCCGTGACGTCTCGGCCGCGAAGGTCGCCAGTTCCGAGGCTGCCTACCGCGCGTCGCGCGTCGCACTCCAGGTGCACGGCGCGATCGGCTACACCGCCGAGTACGACCTGTCGCTCTGGCTGACGAAGACACGGGCCCTGTACACCGCATGGGGAACCGTCGCTGCTCACCGCGCACGGATCGCACGCGCTCTGGCCGCCGTATGAACGGGGTAGGCGTATTCACCGAAGAGCAGAACGATCTGCGGGTCATGATCAGATCGCTGCTCGACAAGCGCTCGGACATGCGCGCCGCGATCGACACCGACCGCGGCTACCAGGAGCCGCTGTGGCAGCAATTGTGCGAGGTCGGCATTGCCTCACTGGCAATTCCGGAGGAGTTCGGCGGCGCCGGATTCGGGGCCATCGAATCGCACGTGGTGCTCGAGGAGCTGGGTAGATCCCTGACGCCGTCGCCGATGCTCGGTTCGGTCGTACTCGCAGGCCAGGCACTGCTCGTGTCCGGCGACCACGAGGCCTGTGAGCGTTTGCTCCCCGGCATAGCCGAGGGCAGTTCCATTGCAGCGCTCTGCTGGGCCGGTTCGGTATGGAGTGACGACGACGTCCCGGTGACCGTCACCGACGGAACTCTCACCGGTGTGGCGGAGTACGTCCTCGACGGTCTGTATGCCGATGTCCTCGTCGTCGCTGCCTCGGCCGACGGCACGGTATCGCTGTACGAGGTGGACCCGTCCGCCGCAGGTGTCACCCGTCGCAACACTCCGACGATGGACCCCACGCGTCGACTGAGCACCGTCGAGTTCGCCGGCGTCACCGGGCGCAAGATCGACACCGCGCCCGATACGCTCGCCAAAGTTCGCGATATCGCTTGTACCGCACTGTCTGCCGATCAAATCGGTGCTGCTGCGGCAAGCCTGGATATGACCGTGGAATACAGTCGCACCCGGGTACAGTTCGGGCGCCCGATCGGAAGTTTCCAGGCACTCAAGCACCGCATGGCGGATATGTACGTGTTGCTAGAGAGCGCAAAGTCGGTGTCGTACGCAGCTGCGCGGTCACTAGCCGAGCAGCTTCCATCGGCCCACGACGATGCGGGTGTGGCGAAAGTGCACTGCTCCGAAGCACTCTCGCACATCGCCGCAGACTCGATACAGATTCACGGTGGCATCGCGATCACCTGGGAGCACGACGCGCACCTGTACTTCAAACGGGCACACGGCTCTTCACAGCTGTTCGGGCGACCGAGCGAGTACGTGAACCGATACGCGCCTGCGGCTGTGTAATCGGACCCGTCGCCGACAGAGCCGGCGCGGCGAGGAGATTCAGCGAACGAAAAAAATCGCCCCGGGTATGCCCGGGGCGATTTTTTCGTCGTGACTCGAATTACAACCACGTGTCCGGAGACGACGCGGTAAGGAATGCTTCGAGATCGTCCCGCCATGGTGCGGGAACGGTCTTGTCCGGTTCGATACCGGTGTACTGGCCGCGGTAGAAGAGCAACGGACGCTCACCGGTGATCTCGCCGAGCGAGTGGACCCGACCGATGGCGATGTAGTGGTCACCACCATCGAGAACCGACTCCACCGTGCAATCTATATGCGCGAGCGAGCCTGCCAGAATGGGCGAGCCCAGTTCCGACGCGCTCCACTCGACACCGGCGAATTTGTCCGGCTCACGAGATCCGAAACGTGCACACGTGTCCTGCTGCTCTTCGCCCAGGACATTGACCGCAAATTTTCCGCTTCGTTCGATCGCAGCCCATGACCTGGAACCCTTCGTAGGGCAGAACAAGACGAGAGGTGGATCGAGCGACAGCGCGGCGAACGACTGGCAGGCGAAGCCCACCGGGACGTCCTCGTCGACCGTAGTGATGATCGTGATCCCGGTACAGAACTGCCCGAGAACCGTCCGGAACGTCCGCGGTTCGAAGTTCGCCACAGCTTCACTCACCTATCTGATTCCCACCGAGAAATCGTGTCCCCACAAGCTCACGGCCGTACTTTCGCGGGCAACCCACTTCTCGTCTTCGACCTGTCTTCCTTCGCAACCGAATTCGATGTCGAATCCGCCAGGAGTCTTCATGTAGAAGGACAGCATCAAATCGTTGACGTGACGTCCCAGCGTAGCGGACATCGGGACCTTCTTGCGCAGTGCACGGTCGAGTCCGAGCCCGACGTCATCGGAGTTTTCGACCTCGATCATCAGATGCACGATTCCACTGGGGGTCGGCATCGGTAGGAACGCCAAGCTGTGGTGCCGGGGATTGCACCCGAAGAATCGCAACCATCCGGGATCGCCGTCGGCGGGCCGACCCATCATCTGCGGAGGCAGACGCATCGAATCGCGAAGCCGGAAGCCGAGGACATCACGGTAGAACCGCAGTGACGCGTCGTCGTCGTCGGTGGAGAGCACGACGTGGCCCAGGCCCTGTTCGCCGGTGACGAAGGTATGGCCGTACGGGCTGACGACGCGCCGATGTTCGAGAGCCGCCCCATGGAATGCCTCGAGGGTGTTCCCCGACGGGTCCTCGAACACGATCAACTCGTCTACTCGACGGTCCTGAATCTGCTCGGCAGTACCCTCCTTGTAGGGAACACCGGCATTGTCCAGGGAACTTCGAATGCTCTGCAGCTCGGCAGCATTTGCAGTTTCCCAACCGGATACGAGCAGTCGGTCCTTCTCACCCGGAACGATGACGAGCCGGGCAGGGAAGTCGTCCATACGTAGGTAGAGCGCGCCCGGGGTGACACCTTTGCCCTCGACCATGCCGAGCACCTTGAGCCCGTACTCGCGCCACGCGTTCATGTCGGTGGCCTCGATACGCATGTATGCCAGAGATCGGATACCCATCTCTCAGCTCCCCTCGGTAAGAAATGCAGCGGTCAAACGATTGAATTCCTCGGCCATTTCAACCTGGGCCCAGTGCCCGCATCGACCGAACACGTGCAACTGCGCACGCGGAATCGTCTTGAGTGCCACCAGTGCGCCGTCTATCGGATTGACGCGGTCCTCACGGCCCCAGATCAGCAGCACAGGCTGGCGTAACTTGTATGCCTCACGCCAGAGCATGCCCTTCTCGAAATCGGCGCCGGCGAACGACTTCCCCATGGCACGCATCGCGGCGATGGACTCCGGCGTCGATGCGGCGGCGTAGCGCTGCTCGAGTAACTCTTCGGTGATCAGCGACTGGTCGAACACCATCACTTTGAGGAACGCCTCGAGCTTTTCCTTCGACGGCCCCGGCGGAGCACTGAAGTTGCCGAGATGCTTGACGCCCTCTGTCGGGTCTGGGGCGAACAGGTTGATGCTCAACCCTCCAGGCCCCATGAGCACCAATCTGCCTGCACTGGAGGGAAAATCGAGCGCGAATCGCACCGCGGTGCCGCCACCGAGAGAATTTCCGAGCAGGTGGGCTCTCTCGATTCCGAGATGATCCAGCAAATCCTTGAGCGCAGACGACGAGTGCACGAAGTACTGCGGATGGTCGATCGGCTTGTCGGACAACCCGAATCCAGGCTGGTCGACGCACAGTACGTGGAACTGCTCCGCGAGCACCGGAATGTTGGCCGCGAAATTCGACCATCCCGACGCGCCCGGTCCACCGCCATGCAGCAGCACGATCGTCGTATCGTTCCCGACGCCCGCCTCGTGGTAGTGAAGTTTCATGTCCGGACGAATCTGCGCGAACTTCGACGTCGATTCGTAGGTGATCTCCTGCGTGGCCACGGTCATACCATCGTGTCCTTGAGCGGGAGGCCGAACTCGCCACCACCGAACATCTGGTATGCGCGTTCCGGATCGTTTGCAGCATGCACTCGGCCCGCATGAGCATCTCGCCAGAAGCGTTGCAGCGGAGCATCGTTCTGCAGCGCCGTCGCACCTGCGCTCTCGAACAGAAGGTCGATCGAGGCGACGGATCGACCGGTCGCACGCACCTGATCGCGGCGTGCTCGGAGCCGTAGTTCGATCGGCACTTCCTGACCTGCCTTCAGCAGTGCGTACTCTTCGGCGACGTTGCCCGACAACTGACGCCACGCGGCATCGATGTCGCTGCTGGCCTCGGCGATACGCACCTTCGCGAAGGGATCGTCCTTACCGGTCTCACCGACGAACGCCTTGCGCACACGCTTGCCCTGATGCTCGACGTGCGCGGCGTACGCGCCTTCCGCCATTCCGACGATCGGCGCGGAAATGGTGGTCGGGTGAATCGTCCCCCACGGCATCTTGTAGACCGGAGCGGTGTTGCGCTCGAGTCCTTCGGCGGTGTGATCGTTCATCTTTCCGAAGCTCAACACACGGTGGGACGGAACGAACTGCTCCTCGACCACCACAGTGTTGCTCCCGGTTCCACGCAATCCGACGACATTCCAGACGTCGTCGATGCGGTAGTCCTCACGCGGGATGAGGAATGTCACGAAGTCGACGGGTCGACCATCCTTGATGACGGGCCCGCCGAGCATCGCCCAGGTCGCGTGATCGCAGCCCGAGGACCACTGCCACGCGCCGGATACTCGGTATCCGCCTTCCACGACGGCGCCTGCGCCCATCGGTGCGTACGAAGAGGAGATCCGAACGTCGGTGTCCTGTCCCCACACATCTTCCTGCGCTTGCTGGGGGAACAGTGCGAGGTGCCAGTTGTGCACTCCGATGATCGAGGAGACCCAACCGGTGGATCCGCAGGCACTCGCGATCATTTTCACTGCGGTGTAGAACAACTCGGGGTTTTCTTCGTAGCCGCCCCACTGCGCCGGCTGCAGCAAACGGAAGAAGCCTGTCTCCTGGAGGGCTTTCACCGACTCGTCGGGTAGACGTCGCAGATCTTCGGTCTCCTGCGCGCGCTCGCGCAGAGTGGGCAGTAAGGCGTCGATTCGGTCTAACACCTCGTGGCGGGCGATCGGCTCCTGCGTCACAATTGACTCCTACCTTCTCAATGGTTTCCTAGCAAGACTAGAACACGTTCTCTCATGTGTCGAGAACTCTTTTACGCGCTTTCACTAGCCATTTCTACGGCAATTCTATAACGTGTTCTAGTAGTAACAGCTCGAGTAGACCGTGAGGGGTTCACATGGCAAAGATCCGAGAGATCGACGTCGGCAATACACCGACCCGCTTCGCACGTGGGTGGCATTGCCTCGGCCTCACCACAACGTTCACCGACGGCAAACCGCACTCCATCGAGGCTTTCGGCACCAAACTTGTCGTCTTCGCTGATTCGGCCGGGAAAATCGTCGTGCTCGACGGTTACTGCCGTCATATGGGCGGTGACCTGACTCAGGGAACGGTGAAGGGTGATGAGATCGCCTGTCCGTTCCACGACTGGCGATGGGGCGCGAACGGCAAATGTGCGCAGATTCCGTATGCGAGGCGTGTCCCACCGCTGGCGCGTACGAGGACCTGGACGACATTGGATCAGAACGGCCAGCTGTTCATCTGGAACGATGCCGAAGGTAATCCGCCTCCCGAGGAGGTCACGATCCCACGGATCGAGGGTGCCTACAGCGACGACTGGACCGACTGGACCTGGAACTCGATGGTCATCGAGGGTGCCAACTGCCGCGAGATCGTCGACAATGTCGTCGACATGGCGCACTTCTTCTACATTCACTACGCCTTCCCGACGTACTTCAAGAATGTATTCGAAGGCCATATAGCCTCGCAGTACCTCAACACCAAGGGCCGGCCGGACATCGGAATGGCGTCCCAGTACGGCGGCGACACGCTCCTCAAGTCCGAAGCCGCCTACTACGGCCCCTCGTACATGATCAATCCGTTGATGAACAGTTACGGCGGGTTCGAGGTCGAGAGTGTACTGATCAACTGCCACTACCCGATCGATCAGAATTCGTTCGTGTTGCAGTGGGGCATCACCGTCAAGAAGCCAGCAGGCATGAACGACAAGACCTCGATCAAACTTGCGGAGAAGTTCACCGAGGGAATCAGCGCCGGATTCTTACAGGACGTCGAGATCTGGAAGAACAAGACCAAGATCGACAACCCGTTGCTCTGCGAGGAGGACGGCCCTGTCTATCAGTTGCGCCGTTGGTACGACCAGTTCTACGTCGACGTCGCCGATGTCGACGACAAGATGACCGGCCGGTTCGAGTTCGAGGTCGACACCTCCAAGGCGAACGAAGCCTGGCAGGTAGAGGTCGACGAGAATCTCGCTCGCCAGAAGGCAGACAAGTCCGAGAACGCCGAAGTGTCATGAGCCTGAGCTGGGCCAAGGCACCGGACTTCGCGCAGGATCCGGAGCGAATCGAGGAGATTCACGCGCAGACCGTGCGCGACAAGGAAAACTATCTCGATTCGTCTCTCGCACCGGTGGAATGTCGAGCATGTGGAACTAGCGTCCTGGTACGCAAGAACAGTTCCAAGCAGACCTCGGTGCAGTGGACCACCAGACCTGCCGATACTTGCCCGGTGTTTCGTGATGCAGGGAACTCGGCCACGCAGGACTCGTGCCCACGCATGCAGGACAGCATCGACCATGCAGTGATGGAAGGGATTCTGTCAGTCCCCTCCGACTAGGCAGTTCCGGCCGTGTAGGGGCCCAGCGACGCTGGGCCCCTACACCTCTCTCACAACACTTCTAGCTCACATCGCTTCGAAGTCGACCCCGCGGTCATCGCTTGACGAAACCAGCGCGTGTGCTCCTGCCCGACGGCCCGAGAAGACACAGTCCGCGAGCGAGAGTCCGCTGACGTACGAATTCGAACACAGTCCGACAGCAGTGCGGCCTGCAGCGAACAATCCTGGAATGACCACTCCACGCGTATCTTTCACGCCTCCGGTGTTCTCATCGACGATGAGCCCACCGAGGGTGATCATCGGGCACGGATTCATCATCTTCGCAATCGTCGAGCCGCCAGGAATACCCGCGTCGAAGAGCGTGAACGGCGCTACGACGACGGGACGTCGGAAGTCTTCGTGCTTGCCCATTGGATCTACGGTTCCCGACGCGATGGCCTCGTTGTGTCGGTCCACTGTCTCCCGCAGTCCCGTGGGGTCGAGGCCGGCAGCGCGCGCCGCTTCTTCGATCGTGTTTCCACGCACAGCGGTGCGCATCAGCCCGGCATTCTGGACTCGTTGGAACCACATCGCCTGCTTCGGCAGTTGCGCTTTGGCGTCTCGCACCAGATCCGCATCGGCCAGCAACCAGCCACGACCACCACCCTTTTCGACGATGGCGTGACCGAGAGCTGCGCCGTAACGAGATTCGTCGACCATCCGCTCACCAGCCCGATCGACGAGTAGGGAGCCGAGGAACGGGACAGCGGGAACGATGAACCGCCAGGCCGAGATGTTGGCCAGCTTTGCCGTCCCAGCGTCGATGTCGGTGGCCAAGCCGATGCCGCTGCCGTCGTCGCCGGCCGTTCCGAGTGCAATTCCACCGGTGTATTTCGGTGCATGCGTCTTCATCATCGTGCGGTTCGCGGCGAATCCACCTGCGCTGAGGATGACCCCTCCACGTGCTTGGATGCGGACGAGACGGCCGTACTTTTTCTCGATCCGAGCTAGTCGGCGCTCGAGCAGGTACCGAAGCTGTGGGGCGTAGATGCCCGGCTTCGCGGAGAGTAAGCCGATCCTTTTGTGAGCCAGCCGGATTCGAGCGGGGGCATCCTTCAACGTCCGACACTCGATGCCTACGACTCGGCCATCTTCGACGACGAGCGAGACCGCGCGAGTTTGCGGTATCAACTGCACACCCGCGTCCTGCGCAGATTTCGCCATGGGACCGTACAACATCTTCCCCGAGGTGCCTTTGCCCTTGGCCCGATGTCCACGCGGTGCAGGCGTAGCCACCTCTCGGAATTCCCCCGCAGCCTCACTGCCCGAGTAGTACAGGTAGTGACGATTGGTCGGATACGAAGTCTTGTAAGGACATAGCGACGCTTCGAACGGCACACCGTGATGAGAGAGCCACTCGATCATCTCCGGGCTCTGATCGCAGAACTTGCGCAGGGTGGCCGGACCGACGGCGTCGCCGACCTCCTTGGTCAGGTACGCGAACATCTGGTCGGGGCTGTCCTCGACTCCGGCTTGCCCCTGAATGGACGTGCCACCGCCGGCGTAGACGACTCCCCCCGAGATCGTGCTGGCACCGCCCCCGGCGTACCGATCGAGTGCGATGACGGAACTGCCCGCGGCGACGGCCTCGAGCGCAGCCGCTGCCCCTGCCACACCGAAGCCGACGACTACGACGTCGGCGTGTAAATCCCAGGTCACTTGAAACCTCCTGAACACGAACTGCAACGTGTTTTTGTTCTTGAATCGATTTTCATCAATTCTTCCTGGCAGAAAGCATGGACTGACACCCACATCATTCTATAACGTGTTCTACATGAACAAGCAGGAATACGACATCGTCGTGGTCGGTAGCGGCGCGGGCGGAATGACGGCTGCGCTCACCGCGGCACATCGGGGACTCAGCGTCGTCGTCATCGAGAAGGCAGCAAAGTTCGGCGGATCCACCGCCCGGTCGGGTGGCGGGGTGTGGGTCCCTAACAACGAAGTACTCGAACGAGACGGCGTCGACGACACCCCGGAGGCCGCGCGCGACTACTTGCACGCGATCATCGGCGACGTCGTGTCGAAAGAACGCATCGACACCTATCTCGAGCGCGGACCCGAGATGCTGAGCTTCGTGCTGAAGAACTCACCGCTGAAAATGCAGTGGGTTCCGGGATACTCGGACTACTACCCGGAGGCACCCGGCGGACGGGTCGGCGGACGATCGGTGGAACCGACGCCGTTCGACTCGACCTGTTTGGGGTCCGAGGTGAAGAATCTCGAACCCGACTACGGCAAGGCACCGCTCAACGTGGTGATCACTCAAGCGGACTACCGTGCGATCAACCTTCTGCGACGCCACCCGAGTGGACTGGCCCGCGTGATGCGCGTCGGCATGCGCTGGATGGGAGCCAAGCTCACCGGCAAGCATCTACTCGGCCGCGGCCAAGCGCTGTCCGCCGGATTGCGCGCCGGCCTCCTCGACGCCAACGTGCCGGTGCTCCTCGAGACTCCCATGACGGATTTCCACGTCGAGGACGGCCGTGTAGTGGGCGTCGTCGTGGCCGGTTCCGGCTCGGTCATCAGAGCCAAACTGGGCGTCGTGCTGGCGTCGGGCGGTTTCGAGCACAACGCGGAAATGCGTAAGAAGTACCAGCGTCAGCCGATCGGGACCGAATGGACAGTCGGCGCCGCGGCGAACACCGGCGACGGCATCACGGCAGGCCAAAAGCTGGGCGCAGCAGTGGATTTGATGGACGACGCCTGGTGGGGGCCGTCCATTCCACTCACCGGTGGCCCGTGGTTCTGTATCGCCGAGCGCACGCTGCCCGGCGGCATCATGGTCAATACCGCAGGAAAGCGGTTCCTCAACGAGGCGGCACCGTACGTCGAGGCCGTGCACATGATGTACGGCGGCGAGTACGGCATCGGTGAGGGTCCCGGCGAGAACATCCCGACGTGGATGATCATCGACCAGCGCTACCGCGATCGCTATATCTTCGCGGGACTGACGCCGAAGAAGCGGTTCCCGTCTCGCTGGTTGGAGTCCGGCGTCGTGGTCAAGGCCGGCACCGTTGCCGAACTGGCCGAGAAGACCGGAATGCCGGTCGAGCAGCTCACCGCGACCGTCGAGCGTTTCAACGGTTTCGCCCGCAGCGGAGTCGACGAGGACTTCCATCGCGGCGACAGCGGTTACGACAAGTACTACGGAGACCGGACCAACAAGCCGAACCCGAGTCTCGGCGTGATCGACAAGCCGCCCTACTACGCCGTCAAGATGGTGCCGGGCGATCTGGGCACCAAGGGCGGACTCGTCACCGACGCCGATGCACGAGTACTACGCGAGGACGGAAGCGTCATCGAAGGCTTGTATGCAATCGGCAACGCCAGCGCGCCGGTCATGGGCCACACCTACGCAGGTCCTGGCGCAACCATCGGACCCGCGATGACCTTCGGCTACCTGGCTGTTCTCGACATGGCGCGCAGGGCGTCACAGTGAGCATCGATCCCGATCTCGCGATCGGCGCCGAGCTACCGGCGGAAGAGTTTTCATGGACTGCGAACGACGTGCAGACCTTTCATCTGGCGATCGGGGCCGGCGGGTCCCCCACCGACCCTCGCGAGCTTCGCTACCTGGACGACGCCAAACCACAGGTACTCCCGACCTTCGCGACAGTGGCAGCCACCTTCCACGAGGTCGAAGCACCCAGGGTTCGGTTCCCCGGTGTCGACATCGACCTCGCCAAGGTTGTGCACGGCAGCCAGGGGGTGACCGTCTCCGGTCCCATTCCTGCTGTCGGACAGGCTCGGACGATCACTCGCATCACCGATATCTGGGACAAGGGCAGCGCAGCGGTCATAGTCCAGGAGAAGATCACCACCTCGCTCGACGGCACGGAATTGTGGCGGGCGCGGTCATCGATCTTCGCCCGCGGTGAAGGCGGCTTCGGGGGCGAAAGAGGACCGTCCAACAAAACCGTCCTACCCGAACGGGCGCCGGACGCCGAAACTTCGATAGCGATTCTGCCGCAGCAGGCGTTGATGTACCGCATGTGCGGCGATCGCAATCCACTGCACTCGGATCCCAAGTTCGCCTCCGCTGCAGGGTTTCCCAACCCGATTCTCCACGGACTGTGCACATACTCGATGGTGTGCAAGGCCGTCACCGACACTGTCCTCGACGGTAATGCCGACGCAATCGGCAGTTTCGACGCCAGGTTCGCAGGCGTCGTCTACCCTGGCGAGACCTTGACCTGCCGTATCTGGCTCGAAGGCGGTAGATATCTGATCAGCGTCACCGTTCCCGCACGAGAGAACGCTCCGGCCCTCGCCGATGTCATATTGACAACCCTCTAGCCCCCTTTCATATCTTCGACACGACGGAGTATCCAGCATTATGTCCAGTCTGAATCGCCGAAAATTCATCGCCGCAGGCGCGGGCGCACTTGCGGTGGCATCCGTGATGCGCGCTGCCCCGGCTGGTGCCGTGCCTTTCGGCAGTCCTGAAAGCACCATCCCGGCACCCCCGAACTTTCCGTCGGGGATTCCGCTCTACCAGCAGCGCTATCAGAACTGGTCGAAGGAGATCATTCTCGACGCCATCTGGACCTGCTCACCGGCCACACCGGACGATGTTGTCCGACTGGCGAACTGGGCCCACGAGAACTCGTATCGCATCAGGCCGCGGGGCGCGATGCACGGGTGGACACCGTTGACGATCGTCAACGGCGAAAATCTCGATCGCGTCGTGCTGGTCGATACGATGGTTCATCTGAACGGGATTGCGGTCGACCCCGCAGATTCGGATCGTCCCGCAACGGTGACCGCCGGCGCCGGCGCGACCCTGGAAGCAATCCTTCAGCAACTCGAGAACAACGGTCTCGGCTGGGTCAGTGTGCCCGCGCCAGGGGTGCTGTCCATCGCAGGTGCGCTGGCCGTCGATGCCCACGGTGCTGCGATTCCGGCTGCAGGGGAGATCCCGGTACCCGGCACCACGTACGGTTCGTTGAGCAATCTGGTGACCGCACTCACCGCCGTGGTCTGGGACGGTGACGCCTATGCTTTGCGCTCTTTCGATCGTTCCGACCCGGAGATCACGCCACTGCTGGCACACCTGGGTCGTGTGTTCCTGACCTCGGTCACGCTGATGGCCGGTGCCAATCCGCGTATGCGCTGCCAGAGTTATACCGACATCGGTTGGCGCGAACTGTTCGGCGAAGCAAGTGCACCGGGACGGACGTTCGAGAGCTTTCTGAATCAAACCGGTCGTGTCGAGGCCATCTGGTATCCGTTCACCGAGAACCCCTGGCTGAAAGTGTGGTCGATCTGCCCCGAAAAGCCTTTGACTGCACGCGAGGTGACCGGCCCGTACAACTACATCTTCTCCGATAATCTGCCCGAGCTCGCGTCTGACCTGATCGGACAGCTGACTGCCGGAATAACCTCCATCGCACCGGCTTTCGGACAGTTCTTCTACACCGCCACCGTCGGTGGATTGGCTGCGACAGGTTCGAGCGACTTGTGGGGATGGGCGAAGAACGTCCAGTTCTACATCAAGCCCAGCACTCTCCTGTTGACCGAAGGCGGCGGCGCGGTCATCACCAAGCGGAGCAACGTTGCACGGGTTATTCACGACTTCACCGTCTGGTTCGAACAGCGGGTGTCCTACTACCAGTCGATCGGGCAGTTCCCGATCAACGGCCCTGTCGAAATCCGCTGCTGTGGAATGGACGCGGAGTCGGACCTCCTCGTCGATTCTGCCGGGCCGCCGACGATCTCGGCGATGCGTCCGCGACCCGATCATCCCGACTGGGACACCGCGATATGGCTCAACGTGCTCGGCGTCCCCGGCACCCCGGGCATGTTCGCGTTCTATCGCGAGATGGAACAGTGGATGCGCTCGCATTACACGGGCGACTGGGCGACCTTCCGTCCCGAATGGTCCAAAGGATGGGCGTTCAGCACCGAACTGCCATACAAGGATGCCGACGTGATCGAGAACATCATCCCCGCGACCTACCGCGAGGGTGTTCCCGCAAATGAGAATTGGGACACCGCCCGGGCGACCTACAACGATCTCGATCCACACCGGATCTACTCGAATTCGTTCATCGATCAATTGCTTCCCTGAGTCGAACGTCTCACCACCCCGGCTTCCCACATTCTGCGTTCGAAGTGATTCGAGTTGCGAAGTGTGGGAAGTTGGGCAGCGACGAGAAACCGACGACACGACGCCATGGAAGGATTCACCGGGTGAAATGGTGGTTGTATCCGATAGTGGCGTCGGCCGCATGCATCGGTTACTTCTTGGCCCCGGCTGGCACCCCGTCCAATGTGCTGTATGTCGGTATCGGGTTGTCTGCGGTGATCGCCGTACTCGTAGGCATTGTGGTGAATCGCCCAGAATCCCGCGCGGCATGGTGTGTGATCGCGCTCGGCACCACGATGTGGTTGACGGGGGACGTCGCGTTCTTCTGGATCGAGCATGTCGACGGCCAACTGCCGGTCCCATCGTATGCCGACGCCATCTACCTTCTCGGCTACCCACTGTTCGCGTTCGGACTCTTCCTTCTGGTGCGTCAGGGCTGGCGACGAGGCGAGTTCGGACACGTTGCCAACAGTGTGATCGTCATGATCGCGTTCGGCCTCGTCCTGTGGGTGTTCGTCATCCCGGTCGACGGCGTCAACGTATCGACCATCCCGGGCATGGCTACCATCGCCTATCCGGCGATGGACGTTCTCGTGCTTGGGCTTCTTGTCCATTTTCTCGGCACCTTCCAATGGCAGAGCACATCGTTTCGACTTCTGGCTGCATCGGTCGCGGTCACTCTGGCTACCGACACCACGATGCGTGTCGGTTCGGCCGAGGTGCCGACGATGGCCCCGAATGTCACCGTCGCCGGGTATGTCGTCTGCTATGTCCTACTCGGAACCGCTGCCCTTCATCCGTCGATGAGATACCTGACTGTCCCGCATGTTAAGCGCGGACCTCCGGGCACTCTCGCTGCCTCGTTCAGCACACCCACCGCCATCGTTCTGACGCTGGCTGCCATCACACCGGGCGCAGTCATGGCCATTCTTCTCGGCCGCGGAACGCCCGTCACCGAATGGGGTTGGGTCGTCGTACTGTGTGCGACGGTGCTTGTCACCCTCGTGTTCGTCAGAGTTACCGAGCTACTGCGGCTGCTACGCCGACAGACAGACACTCTGCGGGCGGCTGCCGAGACCGATCATCTGACCGGAACACGTAATCGTCGGGGGTTGGAAGAGTGGATCGACACCAGTGACGGCCCCCTCGCTCTGCTGTTGCTCGACATAGATCGATTCAAGGAAGTCAACGACACTTTCGGGCACGCGGTCGGCGACGACGTGCTTCGCGCCGTCGCCGACCGACTTGCCTGCGTTGTCGGCCCCGGTGGAGTACTCGCCCGACTCGGAGCGGACGAGTTCGCCGTTGCGCTCGCCCTGGAAGCCACACCTTCCGAGGCTGTGGCCGCAGCCCACGGGATGCATGCATCGCTGTCCTGCCCCATCAGTGTCGGAGGCGCGACGTTGCTCGTGGAGGCGAGCATCGGTATTGCGCTGAGCGACCGAGTCGTCGAGAGGACCGGCGAACCTACTTCCGCAGGCGACGAACTGTGCGGTGCGCGCTCCGACGGCTTGGTCCACCGATCCAATCTGGCGATGCAATCCGCGAAAATGGCGCAACCACGTATCGCAAGCTACGACCCGTCGATGTCTCGCGACAGCAGCCGCCAATTGCATCTGCTCAGTGAGCTCACCACCGCGATCGACGCCCGCGAACTCGAGCTCTACTACCAACTTCAAGTAAATCTCGACTCGATGGAGGCCACCGGGGTCGAAGCGCTTCTCCGCTGGAACCACCCTGTCGAAGGCATCATCCAACCCGACCAGTTCCTCCCGATGGCCGAGCACACCGGACTGATCAGGCCGCTGGCCAACTTCGTCCTGAGTGAGGCATTGGCCCACCGCAAGGAGTGGAGCGAAGCAGGGGTGGAGCTCAACGTCTCGGTCAACATCTCCACACGCAATCTTCTCGACAGCACTCTCGTCGAGCAGGTTCGACGCTCACTCGCCGCAACCGGAGCCGCGCCCGAGAATTTGACCATCGAGATTACCGAAACGTCGTCGATGGCTGATCCACCTGTTGCAATCGCGTCACTGTCGGGCCTCCGCAGGCTCGGAGTCACGCTTGCTATCGACGACTACGGCACCGGTTACAGCGCACTCGCCTACCTGCAGCGGCTTCCCGTGCAGCAATTGAAGATCGACAAGACCTTCGTCAGCGACATGGCACGCGATCAGGCTCACGGCATCATCGTCAGATCCACGATCGATCTGGCCCGCACCCTCGGGCTGACGATCACGGCCGAGGGCGTAGAGGACGCCGCCACCCTGCTCGAGTTACGTAGGCTTTCTTGTACGACCGCTCAGGGATACTTTGTGGGACGCCCCGTTCCTGCACATCGGGTTCCCGATTCGGTCGCGGAGTCGAACGCCAAACTGAAGGAATATACGAAGACATATGAACGATGACGACAATCCGATGTCGGTGTACACGGCCATCGCAATGCGGCGCGACGTGCGCGCAGAGTTCGACGGCAGCTCGGTCGACGACGAGGTATTGCAGCGAATCCTGAGCGCCGCACACAAGGCGCCGAGCGTCGGCAACACCCAACCGTGGGACTTCGTCGTCATCCAGAACCCCGACACGCTCGCCACCTTCGCCGCGCACGTGGCACAGAAGCGACGCGCGTTCGCCGACTCGCTGCCGCCCGAACGCAAAGGTACCTTCGATCCCATTCGCATCGAAGGAATCGAAACGAGCGGCACCGGCGTCGTGGTTACCTATGACCCGACCCGCGGAGGACAACATATTCTCGGACGCGCGAGCGTCGAGGACACCGGCTTGTTCTCAGCCGTCCTTGCCATCCAAAACCTGTGGCTGGCTGCGATCTCCGAACGAATCGGAGTCGGATGGGTGTCCTTCTACGAAGAGGACTACCTGAAAGACCTGCTGGGAATCCCGGACCCGATCCGGCCGATCGCCTGGTTGTGTGTCGGCCCGGTCACCGAGTTCGCCGAGACTCCCGATCTGGAACGTTTCGGATGGCGCCATCGACGCCCACTCGTCGAGGCAGTGCACTACGAGAAGTTCGGCGGCGCGTGAAGCATCTTCTCGTTGCTGTTGCCGTACTCGCACTGGTGACGGGGTGTGCCGGTGAGGACAACGACAAGCCTGCAGCCACGACGCCCGCCGCAGAGCCTGCCGAAGCGCCCTCGGCACAGACACCGGTGGGAGTGGTGACGCCACTCGCGGGCGCGCCGGAGGGAATCGTCGTCACCACTTCGGGTGTCGCCGCCGTCGGCGTTCGAGAGCCCGACGGCATTCGGCTGGTCGACGCGACCACCGGCGTCGAGCGTTCGTTCGTACCGACAATCGGCGCACCCAGACACCTGTCCCTCGCCGGACCTGATGGACCGGTGCTCGCACCGCTCGAAGCAAGCGACGAGCTACTCGTCGTCGATCCCGAGAACGGCAATGTCCTCAGCACTGTGCAGGGAGTCGGAAGACAACCGCACGATGCCGTCACCACCTCCGACGGGACCACCGTCGTCACCAACGAGATGGGCGGCGGCGTCGTGTTCATTCGCGACGGCGTGGTGACGGCCTCGCTACCGGCAGGACCGGTTCAACCCGGTGGCCTTGCCGCCGTCGGGGAATACGCCGCGGTCGCCGACGTTCAGGGCAACGGCGTGTGGATCTACAGCGGACCCGATCAGGAGCTCGTGGCGCAGGCGCCGCTCGGGACCAAATTGACCCACGCCACCGCACTCGGTGGAGACCTTGCCGCGTTCGCCGACACCGACGGTGGTGCGGTGTTCATCGAGAGAATCGATCCGCAGGTGAGCGAGGTTTCTCGCATCGAAGCACCCGGCAATCCCTACGGACTCGCGTACGACCCGCAGCGAAAGTTGCTGCTGATCACGCTGACCGAATCGAACATTTTGCGCGTCGTCGACGTCGCAGACCCGGCGGCTCCGCGGCCGATCGTCGACCTTCCGACCGTGCGGCAAGCCAATTCGGTTGCAGTCGATACACGTTCGGGCGACGTGCTGGTGACGGGAAGCAATCCCGGTGACGAATCCAGCCTGCAGATCATCCCCGCCGACGCTCTCACACCCTGAAAATCACCAACCCCAGCTACCGGGGATCCCTTTGAACGGACCCACCACCTCGCTCGTGATCCAGCCTTCGTAGAAGCCGCCCTCCTGAGGCGTCACGCGTTCGCCGTCGACCTCGCATTCCAACCGCGAAGGCGAGAACGCCAGATGCCCGGTGATCGGCAGAAACGACGCCGTCGGCTCCTCGTAACTCCACGCGGCACCATCGCTCACCGAGTTGGCACCGTGGACGGTCCAGTACGTCGCTGCACCCTTCCACTCACAATGCGTCGAGCGGGCAGCGGAGGGCGAGAGCGCCTCGGCGGCAACATCATCACGAGGGACATACCAGGTCGGTGGGTGCGAAGTCTCGAGCACTCGCCACGCATCACGAGTCTCGGCGATCAGCGTCCCACCGAAGCGCACCGTGATCAATCGATTCGAATGCTCCAACCGAGGTGGTCTCGGATAATCCCACACTGATTCTTGCCCTGGGCCGGGAACCTGCGGCATTACCTTGCTCATCCCTCGATAGTGCCACTGCACCGCCGTGAGGTCACTTCGGTGCTGCACATCCGGACGCGATCAGGGGAATCTCGGTCAGGGGGCATCGACCGGGTAGAGGTCCTCGATGCGATCCCCGTCGAGGATCCACCTGTCGACACTGTCCAGAGGCTCTGCGCTGCTCACATCTTCGATGCCGTCCGATAACTCGACGCCCTGTGGTTCAGCACCGCGCTGTGATTCGGCTATCGGATCGGTATTTTCCGGAGTGGCGTGGACGACGGGAATCGGAGGAGACTGCGGCAAGTCCGGACCGACCGACTCGACGTCTCGTGCCGCGGTCTTTTCGGGTTGCACGGCGGCGACCGGTCCGGGTTGAGTCGACGGGATTCGTACGAGTATTCCCAGTCCGTGGGTGGCAGCGAGCAAGCTGACCGGTGCGACGGTGGCGATTGCAGCGGACAGCGCGGGATGCAGGGTTCCAGTATTGGAAGTGAAGGCGTGCAGTGCATTTGCGCCGATACTGACCAAGGCGGCGATGACGAGCACCCACCAGAAGAAGCGTCTGCCGCTACGCTGATCTGCGAATTGAGCAAGTGCGATGACAGAAATAGTGGCCTGCAGGATTGTGCCGTCGACGATGACCGGCCACAACCACGACAGATTTCGTGGCACTCCGGCCATGGTCGCCAAATCCCACAGTGCGGCGAAACTCAATACGAACGACGCGATGCCGATGACAGTGGTGATGACGACGGCGCTGACGAGTGTCACACGCAGGACCTTGTTCATGAGTGCACATGATGCAGTACGCCTCCGACATAGTCGGACCGATGCTGTGGGCGCGGTTGTTCGGAAGGAAAGCAGGAAGACGATGACGGCGATGTGTCAGGAGGCGCGAGCAGATCGCCCGGTCGACGCTGCTTCTCTCAGTCGGTCCGGCGAATGTCGAGTTCGGCGATGATCCGAGCGGCGATCTCTTCAGCAGGTGGACCGACGTCGACGAGAAGTGCATTCTCATCCGATCCGATCGGCTCCAGCGTGGAGAATTGGGAATCGAGAAGCTCACGCGGCATGAAGTGGTCCGTCCGAACGTTAATCCGGTCGCCGAGTTGCGTCCTGGTTCCGACGAGATGAACGAAGACGACCTGCCCTTCGGATCCGTGCGCGAGCACGCCGCGGTAGCTCCGTTTCAGTGCGGAACAGGTGACGATTCCAGGTTCGCCGCGGCGAGTATGCGATCTGATCCAGTCTGCGATCATGTCCAGCCACGGCAGCCGGTCCTCGTCGGTCAGCGCGACTCCGGACGCCATCTTCGCGACATTCGACGCCGGATGCAGGTCGTCGCCTTCCTGGAAGTCCCAGGAGAGTGTTCGCGCAAGGACGCCGGCCACTGTGGACTTGCCCGACCCCGACACACCCATGATCACCAGAACCGGATGTGCGCCGCCGGTGGAGTTCGTCAAAACAGATCACCACCCTCCCCACATGCAATGTGGGTTCGAGGGTGGTGATCTGTTACGCCGTCACAATCCATGTATTCGAGTTTTCCACGACAGCGGTACCCGACTATTTGCGCATCGACTCCTCGACGAACCGCTACTGAGTTCGGGAGAGGATGAGCCCCGAGGTTGGCACACCGGTGCCTGCAGTAACGAGCACATTCTCCACATCCGGAACCGGGTTGACCGAAGTCCCGCGAATCTGCCTGACGCCCTCGGCAATTCCGTTCATCCCGTGGATGTACGCCTCGCCGAGCTGACCACCGTGAGTGTTCAGCGGCAGCCGTCCGCCGAGTTCGATGGCACCGTCGGCGATGAAGTCACGGGCCTCGCCGCGCTTGCAGAACCCGAGTTCTTCGAGCTGCATCAATACGAACGGCGTGAAGTGGTCGTACAAGACCGCCGTCTGCATGTCCTTCGGGGTGAGACCGGACTGCGCCCACAATTGATCTCCGACCAGACCCATCTCAGGCAGACCTGTCATCGCATCGCGGTAGTAGCTGGTCATGATGTATTGGTCCGGGCCACTTCCCTGCGCTGCCGCAGTGATGACGGCGGCCGGATTGGGCAGGTCCTTCGCCCTCTCCGGCGATGTCACGACGATCGCAATTCCGCCGTCGGACTCCTGGCAGCAATCGAGAAGGTGCAGCGGTTCGGCTATCCAGCGTGAATTCTGGTGATCCTCCAACGTGATCGGCTTGCCGTAGAAGAACGCAGCCGGATTGTTCGCCGCGTGTTTACGGTCGGCGACGGCAACGCGGCCGAAGTCCTCGCTTGTCGCGCCGTAGACATGCATGTACCGTCGCGCCACCATCGCCACGAACGACGCGGGTGTACCGAGCCCCTGCGGGTACGCCCATCCAGCGTCGACACCCGAGGATGTCGGTGCCGCAGCGAGATGCGGAGCAACCTGACCGAAGCGTGAGCCGGAGCGCTCGTTGAATGCCCGATACGCGACGACGACATCAGCGACTCCGGTGGCAACTGCCATCGCCGCCTGCTGAACGGTGGCACACGCTGCGCCACCGCCGTAATGAATTCGGCTGAAGAACTTCAGGTTCGGGATTCCGACGGCCCGTGCAACAGCGATCTCGGTATTGGTATCCATCGTGAACGACGTCAGACCGTCGACGTCGGCGGGCGTCAAACCCGCATCCGTCAGTGCGGCCTCCACTGCCTCGGCGGCCAGGCGAAGTTCGCTTCGCCCTGAGTCCTTGGAGAAATCCGTGGCACCGATTCCAACGATCGCCGCCTTGCCCGACAAACCGCTCATGCCGACCTCCCCATTACCAGTTTTACCTGTGCCACGATGTGATCACCGAGAGCGTCGGAGCCGGTCACCTCGACCGTCACTTCACCGTCGGTGACAGCAGATACCTTCCCGCGCAGCGTCAAAGTGTCGTAGGCGTACCAGGGAACCCCCAGCCGCAGACCGATCGAGCGGAAGACCGCAGTCGGGCCCGCCCAGTCGGTCACGAAACGCTGCACCAAACCGGTGTCGGTAAGAATATTGACGAAGATATCTTTGGAACCGCGCTCGATCGCCTTGTCGCGGTCATGGTGGACATCTTGAAAGTCTCTGGTGGCCAACGCCGTCGAGACTACGAAAGTCGGATCGGCGAAAATTTCCAGTTCGGGCAGTTCGTCACCTACCTGCGCTGCAATCATCGAATCGCCTTCCAAGCGGGGAGTGTGAAGTTCTCGTCGATGCGGAGGAATTCGACCTCGACAGGCAATCCGACCTCGACCTCGGACGGTTCGATTCCGCGTAGCTCACCGAGTACGCGGACTCCCTCGTCGAGTTCGACGAGAGCGACCACGAAAGGCAGTGTGCGCCCGGGCACTTTGGGTGCGTGGTGGACGACGAAGCTGAACACCGTGCCCGTCCCGCGAGCGACCACGTAGTCGATCGGCTCAGTCTTGTCCTGCCAGATCGCCGGAATCGGTGGATGGCGCAGCGAGCCGTCCTCGACCCGCTGAATGCGCAGTTCGCCTACTCGTGCTCCCTCCCAGAAGAACTCGGTCTCCTGGGATACGACCGGACGAATCGCCTCCGACACGTCTTCGGCGACCGGCTTGGCTTCCGGTGCGAACTTGAGCACCCGGAAGACCATTTCGGCGACGGCCTCATCACCCACGTACCAGATGTTGCGCGTGGTGACGAACCAGCCGAGACCGAGACCGGTCTTCTTCGGACCGACGACATTGTCGAGTTTCGTAGTGACCGTCACTTCTTCGCCGAGCTCGAGATAACGGTGATAGGTCTGGTCACAATTGGTCGCCACGACAGAGGTGAATCCGGCGTCGTCGAGTATGCCCATCATCAGCCCGAGCGGGTCATCGGACGAACGCGTGTAATGCAATCCGCCCATCGTCCACACCTGTGCCATGGCAGGAGGCGCGACGACGCCCTGGTGCCCAGCCGCTCGAGCAGCGCCGGCATCGACGTAGATGGGGTTCGCGTCGCCGATCGCTTCGACCCAGTTG
Organism: Rhodococcus sp. PAMC28707; assembly: GCF_004795915.1. Lineage (NCBI taxonomy): Bacteria > Bacillati > Actinomycetota > Actinomycetes > Mycobacteriales > Nocardiaceae > Rhodococcus > Rhodococcus sp. PAMC28707. The sequence continues at coordinate 2,781,362 of NZ_CP039253.1, read as the reverse complement.
TTGATCATCGGTTGGTTGATCGGGTCCCGCCCAGCGCGAGGCGCGCATTCCCCCGCTGCCGCAATACGATCCGCTGCTTCGCTGATCGATTCGCTCATCGCACGACCCTGGGCAGTCCGAGGCCGGACGTTGCGATCAGTTCACGCATCACTTCGTTCACGCCTCCACCGAACGTGATGACCACGTTGCGCTTGACCTGCTTGTCCAGCCAGTCCATGAGCTTGGCAGTGTCGGGGTCGAGAGGATTTCCGTGTCGCCCGATCAGCTCCTCGGCAAGCCGCCCAACACGCTGGATCCGTTCGGTGGCAAACACTTTGGTAGCCGAAGCATCGGCAACGTCGACCGCATCCGCAGTGGACGAAGCGATCTGCCAGTTCAGCAGCTCGTTGATCCGGAACGTGGCATGGATTTCGCCGAGAGCGCGTCGCACATCGGGCTCGTCGAGTACCCCGTGCTTCTGCGCCCACCCGCGCAAGTGCACGTACAGACCGTCGATTTTACCGGCGGGTCCGAGCATGACGCGCTCGTGGTTGAGCTGAGTGGTGATCAGACGCCAACCGGCGTTCTCTTCCCCCACCAGCATGTCGACGGGGACCCGCACATCGTTGTAGTACGTCGCGTTGACGTGGTGTGCACCATCGAGGGTGATGATCGGCGTCCACGTGTATCCGGGGTCGGTGGTGTCGACGATGAGCATGGAGATGCCGCGGTGACGCGAATCCGCCGGCCCCGTGCGCACAGCGAGCCAGACGTAGTCCGCGTCGTGACCGCCCGTGGTGAAAATCTTCTGTCCGTTGACGATGTACTCGTCACCGTCGCGCACCGCAGTGGTGCGCAGCGAGGCGAGGTCGGTTCCCGCCTCTGGTTCGGTGTAACCGATCGCGAAATGCACCTCACCGGCGAGGATCGACTTGAGGAACTTGTCCTTCTGGACCTCGGTTCCATACTTCTGCAAGGTCGGGCCGACAGTTTGCAAGGTCACCGCAGGGAGCGGAATGTCAGCGCGCGCAGCCTCGTTCACGAAGATCGACTGCTCGACATCACCGAACCCGTGGCCACCGAACTCCTCGGGCCAACCGACTCCGAGCCATCCGTCGGTGCCCATCTGTTGGATGATCGCGCGAGAAGACTTGCCGTGCCGCTCGGTCATCATGATCTGCGCGTCCTCGTCGCTGACGAGATCGGCGAAATACGTTCGCAGCGTTCGCTGTAGCTCCTGCTGCTCTGCGGTCAACTCGACGAATGGAGACTCGTCCATTGCCTCGGACGACGCCGCCACCGAGTCGAGTACGTCCTCGCGCTGAATCGAGGCGCCCACCAGATCGAGTCGGTAGGAGGCGCCACCGACGAGACGCGCGAGATCCTTTGCAGCCGAATAGTATCGGTGCATCGGATACGTGACGTCCACGCCGATGCCGCCGTGCAGATGATGACACGCCTGCATGGCCGCAGGCAGCTCCGCGGCAATCCAATACGCGAGCACATCGGAGTCGCCCGGCCGGCTCGGGTTCTCTTGCGAGGCCTGCCACACCGCCGAGACAGCAGCGACATGAATGGTCCGAGCCGTCACATATACGTCGGCGATCTCGCCTGCAACGGCCTGAAATGTTGCCAGCGGCTTACCGAACTGATGACGGCTCGCCAGGTGCGAAGCGGTGAGTGCCGCTGCGCCCGCAGCCAGCCCGTCGGCGACTGCGCCGATGGCCGCGATCGCGATGCGGTAGAGATCGGCAATATTTTCGGTGACGAATTGTCCCGGTGCCGAATCGAATTCGATCGCGTACTCGGGGTCGCCACTCGACGACGGGGTCGGTACGAGCCGAACACCCTCCGCGGAGGGGTCGACCAATACGACACCTGCGGAAGTCGGCACCAGGATGCGGTACGCCTGCTCGGCATACGGAACGGCGATCTTCGTCCCGGTTACTCGCATGAGATCGCCGTCGGGAACGGCTTTCGTCTTCGGTTCCGCGGGGAAAGGCGAACCGGGTTCCATGAGCGCCGCCGTCAGAATGCGACCCGAGCCGACGGTGTCACGGATGAGAGCCGGCTCGGCAAGCCGGGTGAGTGGGATGATCCCGAAGCCGAGCGTCGCAAGTGCCGGTCCGACTGCCGCGGCCTTGCCGAGCTCGGTCAGAACCGTCGCCGCTTCCGGCAATCCGAGTCCGTCGCCGCCGAGATCCTCGGGCAGCACCATCTGGAACAGGCCTGCCTCGGACAGCGCCGTCCACAATGCTTCGGGCTCGGAGTCGCGAGCGAGCAATCCGGAGATCATCTCGGCGACCGTCGATTGATTGGAGTTTCTTGTGAAGTCCACGTCTTGATCCTGCCTAAAGGAGATGAACCGAAGAGATATTCGGTAGAACCTGTTCTATTTTTAACACCATCGGTACGGATATACCAGCAGTCAGCGCGGCAGACCGAGAATCCTCTCGGCAGCGACGGTCAGCAGAATCTGTGAGGTACCGCCCGCAATCGACAAGCAGCGAGTCAGCAGCATCTCTTTCGCCAGTGGTCCCTCGATGACCCCTGCCTGACCTGAAACCTCCAACGCGAATTCCGCGAGATCCTGCCGGTGACGCACGCCGACGAGCTTGCGGACGGAGGATTCTGCGCCGGGATCCTGCCCACCGAGTCGCCGAAGCGTCGAGCGGAACTCGAGCAGGGAACCCACCAGCCCGTTCGCAACGAGCCCGCCCAGCGCATTCGCGACACCGGGATCGGTGCTGGACGACGTCGCCTCGACGACATCCTCGAGTGCTGAACCGAGCGTCGAGCCGCTGCTCATCGCAACCCGCTCGTTGGCGAGGGTGGTCCTGGCAAGCTTCCAGCCGCTGTTCAGATCTCCGACGAGGCAATCGTCCGGAACGAAGACGTCATCTAGGAATACCTCGTTGAACACGGCGTCACCGGTAATTTCCTTCAGCGGCTCGATACGAATACCGGGCGAGGTCATATCGAGGACGAAGTAGCTGATTCCCTTGTGCTTAGGGACGTCACGGTCGGTGCGGGCAAGGCAGATTCCCCAGTCGGCCTGCTGAGCGAGCGATGTCCAAATCTTGTGGCCCTTGAGCTTCCAGCCTCCATCGACTTTCGTCGCCGTGGTCCGCAATGCCGCCAGATCGGAGCCGGCCTCCGGCTCGCTGAACAGTTGGCACCAGCGAATGTCCCCATGCAGTGTCGGGCCCGCGAAACGCTCGATCTGCTCGGCGGTTCCGTGTTCGAGAATCGTCGGAACAGCCCACCAGCCGATGACCAGATCAGGAATCTCGAGACCTGCCGCAGCCATCTCCTCCGCGTAGAGAAGTTGCTCCGCTGCACTGGCGTCCCGGCCGTGAGGTTGCGGCCAATGCGCGGCAGCAAGCCCCGACTCGGCCAGCGTGCGGCGAGAATCCTCCGCCTCTGCCACCGCGCGTACCTCCGCGCGAACATCCTCACGTCGATTCTCGGCCTCACCGAGGTCGACGCTCAGATGGCGTCGAACGCCGGCGCGGGTCAGGTCCGTCACGCGCATCCGCCAACGAGACGTACCGCCGAGCAACTGCCGGATGGACAGGGCGCGCCGCAGATAGAAATGCGCGTCGTGCTCCCACGTGTATCCGACACCGCCGAGGATCTGGATCGCGTCCTTGGCGTTGTCCACTGCAGCATCGAGAGCGATCGAGGCAGCCACAGCGGCAGCCAGTGGGTGTTCCGCTGCCGCGGAGTCCACTGCCACCGCAGCGTCCCATGCGGCGGCGCGCGTCTTCTCCACCCGGCACAGCATTTCGGCGCACAGATGCTTGATCGCCTGGAAACTGCCGATCGGTGCACCGAACTGCTCGCGCATCTTGGCGTGCTCGACAGCGGTACGCAGCGCCCACCCGGCTACGCCTGCGGCATCCGCGGCAGCGAGAGTGGCCGCCAGATCGAGAACGTACGACGTCGAGACGTCGGAAAGGACCGAATCCGGATCCACGGCGACATCCTGCAGCGTCAGCCGGGCTACCGGAACACTGCGATCGACGCCGAGCAACGATTCGATCTTCAGACCCGGCGTCTCGATTCCGAGCATGCACCAGACCGTCTCGCCGTCGACCGCTGCGGGCAACAGCACGCCGACGCCGTCCGCCGCCCCGAAGGCGATGTCCACGGTGCCGTCGAGGACCAAAGTGTCGCCGTCGCGGCGAGCTGCGACCGGCGCCTCGGAGAGCACTACTGCGCAGGGAAGTCTGCCTTCACAGAGGTCGGCACCCCACCGCGTCGCTGCAGGGCCCCCGTTCCTGCCGACCACGAGAGCTGCCAGCGCCGTCGAGAGCAACGGGCCACCGACCAAAGCTGTCGACGTTTCCTCGAGCATCGCCGCGAGGTCCGCGACCGTGCCGCCGACGCCGCCCACAGACTCGGGAACGGCAACGGAGAAAACGCCCAGTTCAGCGAGTCCGCGCCAGTGCGAGCGCCACCCCGACTGCTCGTCGGCGCGTAATGTTCGCATGGGATCGGCAGTGGCGGCCCACGACCGAATCGACTGTTGGACGTCGCGCTGATCGTCGGTGGTGGCAATTGTCACAATACTGTTCCCTACTCTTCATGATGACTTTTTTGTCTAGAACGTGTTCTAATACGGTAGCTGGTTCAGAGTCAAGGTGCGAAGGACAACGTCGATGACCACATCTTCTCGGTCGCGATCGGTGAACAACGTCGACAAGAACAGGGGAACGGCCGTGAAAGAAACCAACACGGCTACACCGTTGCGTTCCGTCGGCGTCCTCACCGACGACGACCTGAGTTCCAACGCTCAACGCGAACGCCGGAAGCGAATACTCGATTCGACCTTGGCTCTCGCATCCAAAGGTGGTTACGAAGCCGTTCAGATGCGGGCCGTCGCAGAGCGTGCCGACGTCGCAGTCGGAACGCTGTATCGATACTTTCCGTCCAAGGTCCATCTGCTGGTTTCGGCTCTCTCCCGTGAATTCGAAAAGATCGACTCCCGTCGCAAGCTTCCTCCCGGCCAAACGCCGCAGGAGCGGATGCATCTCATTCTCGGGCAGATCACACGCGCGATGCAACGTGATCCTTTACTCACCGAAGCGATGACTCGCGCCTTCATGTTCGCGGACGCCTCCGCTGCTGCCGAGGTGGATCAGGTCGGCCGATTGATGGACCGACTGTTCGCCAAAGCGATGAGCGACGGCGATCCAACGGAACTGCAGCTCAGCATCGCTCGCGTCATCAGCGACGTCTGGCTGTCCAATCTCGTGGCGTGGTTGACCCGCCGTTCGTCTGCCACCGACGTCGCCGCTCGACTCGAACTGACCGTCGATCTGCTACTCGGAGACTCCGAGCCCCTCTACTGAGCGTGCGCGTCCGAGTGAGCCACATCGGCTCGCATCGCCTAGGTTCGTTCACGTGACTGCTTCGGATCTACCGGTTGAACTTCGCCGCGCTCTCATGGCCGTGGCCCGAACGCCTCGACTGCTCGTCGCCTCCGACTACGACGGGACGATGGCCCCCATCGTGTCCGATCCGTCGAAGGCGTTTCCGCATGCCGAGTCCGTGAGCGCTATGCGCGGGTTGGCGAGTCTTGCCGCAACGAAGGCTGCCGTCATCTCAGGTCGCGCCCTCCGCGATTTGGCCACACTGTCCAGGCTCCCCGCCGAGGTCCAACTCGTCGGCAGCCACGGCAGCGAATTCGACGTCGGATTCATCAATGCAATCGACGACACGGCCAAACGACTTCTGCAGGACATCGCCGAGGAGATGACCTCGATCGCCGCGCGATTCTCCGGCGTCACCGTCGAAACAAAGCCCGCGAGTGCTGCGCTACATGTCCGGAACGCCGACTCGGCCGATGCGGATGCCGCGCTGGTTGCCGTGCGCGAAGGCATCGCGCTACGCGAAGGCGTGCAGGTGACCGAGGGTAAGTCCGTCATCGAACTCGCTGTCATCGTCACCGACAAGGGCGACGCCCTCGATATCCTCCGGCATCAGGAGGGCGCGACAGCTGCGGTTTTCTTCGGCGACGATGTCACCGATGAGAAGGCCTTCACCCGCCTGCACGGCCCCGACGTCGGCGTCAAGATCGGCCCCGGTGACAGTCTCGCCGAGTTCCACATCGACAGCACCGAGCAGGTATCACTCGCACTGGCCTTCCTACTCGAAGAGCGTCGCCGGTGGCTCTCCGGTGCCGATGCTCCTCGCATCGAACGACTCACGATGCTCGCCAGCCCCAATGCCGTCGCGCTGGTGACTCCCGACGCGAACCTGACATGGCTCTGCCACCCCGAACCGGACTCGGCAGCGATTTTCGCGCACCTCCTCGGTGGCAACGAGGCCGGTCACTTCAGCATCGGCCCCAAGCGCACTGCCTTGCCGCTGAGCCAGCAGTACGTCGACGGCACCATGACCGTCCAGACCAAATGGTCGAGCCTGCAGGTCACCGACTACCTCCCGCACGACGTCGCAATCGGGCAGACCTCGCTCACGCGCGTCGTCACCGGCAAAGCCACCGCAATCGTGACGTTCGCACCGCGACCCGAATTCGGCAAAGTGTGGGTTCAGCTCGAACCCGAGGAGGACGGACTTCGAATCTCCGGCACCGCAGAGCCGATGGTCCTGCGCAGTCCCGGCGTGAAATGGAACGTCGTCTCCGATGGCGCGCAACAGACCGCGCATGCCGAGATCGACCCGACCGGTGGACCCGTCGTCCTCGAATTACGTTTGGGCTGCGAGGATCTCGGTCCCTCTGCGCTACCGGAACCGGAGCGCCGGGAACAGGCCGAGGCCTACTGGAAGGACTGGGTCGATGCCCTGAATCTGCCGCCACTCAAACCGGATTTGATGAAACGATCCGCCCTGACGCTCCGCGGACTCGTTCACGCCGACTCCGGCTCGATCATGGCGGCCGCGACCACGTCGCTACCCGAAGAGATCGGCGGCGTGCGCAACTGGGACTACCGCTACTGCTGGCTGCGCGATGCGGCACTCACCGCTTCCGCGCTGGTCAACCTCGGCTCGACGACCGAAGCCGAGGGATACCTCGGATGGATCCACGAGGTCCTGAAGTCCGTGCCTGGCCCCGAACGACTACATCCGCTGTACACGATCCGTGGTCTCGGTCTGCCGTCCGAGGCCGTCATCGACGAGCTTCCCGGATACGCCGGCTCGCGCCCGGTCCGCGTCGGCAACGCAGCCAACCAGCAAGTCCAACTCGATGTGTTCGGGCCGATCGTCGACCTCGTCTCTTCCCTCGCGCATGCCCGCCAGTCTCGGGGCCTGGCCGGGAAAGAGGCCTTGTCCGACGACGATTGGAGTCTGGTCCGCTCGATGGTCGAGGCTGTGGAGCGCCGATGGGACGAACCCGACCACGGTATCTGGGAGATCCGCGGGACACCCCGCCACCACGTGTACTCCAAGGTCATGGGCTGGATGACCATCGATCGGGCGCTCACCCTCGCCGCCTCGTTCGGTCGGGAAACCGAACCGAGCTGGGCCGGTCTGCGCGAGCAGATCCATGCCGAGGTCATCGACAAGGGTTGGAACGAAGAAGTCCGGTCCTTCACCGCAGCCTACGAAGGCACCGACCTCGATGCGGCGACCCTGCACATCGGGCTCTCCGGGCTGATCGATCCGTCCGACCCTCGGTTCGCGGCGACCGTGACGGCGACCGAAGCCGAACTGCGTAGCGGGTCGACCGTGTACCGCTACCACCACGACGACGGATTGCCCGGCGGCGAGGGTGGATTTCATCTGTGCGCGGCGTGGCTGGTCGAGGCATACCTGCTCATCGGGCAGCGATCAGAAGCCGAGGCCCTGTTCGCCCAACTCGTCAGTGCAGCCGGTCCGACCGGTCTGCTCAGTGAGGAATACGACCCCGTCGCCGAACGCTCACTGGGCAACCATCCCCAGGCCTACAGCCACCTCGGTCTGCTCAGGTGTGCGAGTTTGCTCAGCGCCTGAGTGGGCCCGCAATCGCTTTGCCCGCAATCGCTTGAGTGGTCCACTCATACGATCTGTCAGCATGAAGTGGCCATTCAAGCGGTCTAGGCGGGCGGTGGAGCCGCCGTACGGCCTTTGACCAATTCGGTCGGTAAGAACTCGGCCGCCATGATGCCCGACTGCGAGGTGGAGAGCAGGAGCGCACCTGCACGTCGCCCCTTCTCCTCGGCATCCTGACGAACGGTGGTGACGTTCTCGCGGATTGCATCTTCCACGCCGTCGAAGCCGGTAATGGTGAGCTGACCCGGAACGTCGATGCCTGCGACCTTCGCGAAGTTGAGTGCGCCGAGAGCGAGGACATCGGTGGTGCAGAGCAGTGCGGTGGCCTCACGGTTGGCTTGTAGCGCCTGAGCTGCAGCGGAGTGGCCGGAGCGGGTGGTGTGTTCGAATCGCTCCACGACGGTGAGCGATTCCGGATCGAGGCCGCTGTCCTTCATCGCGTCCTTCACCCCTGCTATCCGCTCCCGTTGGACATGGAAGTGGCTTCCAGCGAGCCGGGCGGGCGGTACGACGCCGTCGCGACGGTCGCGTCCGAGTCTCATACAGAGAACGGCGATGTGGCGGTGTCCGAGGGCGATGATCTGCTCGGCGATCATTTTCATCGCGGCACGATCGTCGATGGCTACGAGTGCGGCCTCCGGCACTCCGCGTGGTTGGTCGCAGATGACAATCGGTAGGTGCCGCTCGCGGACGGCCATCAAGTAAGGGTCGTCGTCGGCGACTGAATAGACGACGAAGCCGTCGACCCCTGCTTGTTGCACGACGGCGGCGGCCGCAGTCTCATCTCGATCGGGCCCTGCAGGAATGAGGAGCAGGCCTTGGCCTGCAGCTTCGCAGGATTCGGCGAGCCCGGCCAGGAACGCCATGGCGGCAGGGTCCCGGAAGGAGTAGCTGAGCGCCTCGGTAAGTACGAGGCCGACTGCGCCCGCCTTACGAGTGCGAAGCGAGCGAGCGAGCGGGTCCGGTCCTGCGTATCCGCGCCGTTTGGCTGCCATGAGAACGCGCTCGCGAAGTTCGGGTGAGAGCTGGTCGGGCCGGTTGTAGGCGTTCGACACTGTGGTGCGCGACACCTTCAGGTCGGCAGCGATGGAGGCCAATGTGGCGGGGCGGCGCGGCTCGCTCGACCTGGACATATGGGGACGTTAGCCGGAGAAGGGTGCTGCAGTGAAATTCGGCGACCGGGTACCCGATTCGATCGAGAACCGCCGAATCGCTAGAGTACAACGGTAACCATTTCCAACAAGGCGAATATTTCGCTTCCGTAAGCTTCCACTCAAGGGGTCACCAGTGCGACAATTCGCCCGCTCGACTACCGCTCTCGTAGGGCTCACCTGCGCCGCCGCACTGGCCATGACCGCATGCAGTTCGGAGACGAGCACATCCAACTCTTCGGCGCCTGCCACCGCGATCGACGGCCCGATCACAATCGTGGCCTCGACCAACGTGTGGGGCAGCGTCGCGCAATCCGTCGCGGGAGACCTCGCTTCGGTGGAATCGATCATCGCCGACCCGTCGGCGGATCCGCACTCCTACGAGGCCAGCGCCGGCGATGCCGCGAAGGTGGCCGAGGCGTCGCTCGTCGTATACAACGGTGGCGGATACGACGAGTTCATCGAGGACATCCTCGGCTCGGAGGGAAAGAACGTGCCTTCGGTCAACGCGTACGACCTCGTCGGTTCAGGCCATACACACGACGACGAAGAATCGACCCCGAACGGCTCCGAAAACTCCACGGACGGTCACGGCCATAACCACGGCGACGCCAACGAGCACGTCTGGTTCGACGCGGAGGTTGCCGCATCCACCGCGGAGTCGATCGCCGACAAGCTCGGCCGGCTCGACCCCGACAACGCCGCCCAGTACACCGCGAACGCCGAAACGTTCCATGATCAGGTCCATCGCATCACCGACGTGACGAACAAGATCGCCGTCGATCATGCCAATGCACCTGTCGCACAGACGGAACCGATCGCGCATTACCTGATCGAAGAGTCCGACCTCGACGATCGAACACCCGAGGACTTCAAGAACGCCATCGAAGCGGGCAACGACCCGTCGCCCGCGTCCATCGCGGCTACTCGCGACCTGTTGACGTCGAAGTCCGTCCGGGTCCTCGTCTACAACATCCAGACGCAGGACGCTGTCACCCAGGACATCCGCTCCACCGCCGAGGCCGCCGGAATCCCCGTCGTCGAGGTGACCGAGACGCTGCCCGAGGGCAAGACCTACATCGAGTGGCAGACGCAGGCAGCGGAGGATCTCGAATCTGCGCTGGCGTCGGCGTCCTGAGCATGACGACCCTGGAAACCGGGAGTGGAGCCCGCGGAACGACCCTGGAAACCAGGAGTGGAGCCCGCGGAACGACCCCGGAAACCGGGAGTGGAGCCCGCGGAGCGGCTGTATGGCCAGGGCTGGAAAGCTGTAGTTCATGCCTGCTGTAGAACTGCGCGATGCCGGACTGGCGTTCGGGGAGCGCACGTTGTGGCGGAACCTCGATCTCACGGTGGAGAGCGGTGAGTTCGTAGCTGTCCTCGGACCGAACGGTTCGGGTAAGACTTCGCTTCTGAAGGTGCTGCTCGGCCAGAACCATTTGACTTCGGGGACTGCTGCAATTGCGGGTGAGCCTGTCCGCAAAGGCCAGTCCGGTGTCGGTTACATCCCGCAGCAGCGCAGTATCGACGACGGCTTGCCGCTGCGTGGGCGTGATCTCGTCGGTCTCGGCTGGGACGGCCATCGTTGGGGGCTCGGTCTTCGCGGCATGCGTGAGCGCACACGTGTCGTGCAGCATGCGATCGACCAGGTCGACGCGAATGCTTTCGCTGGTGCGCCGGTCGGGACGATGTCGGGAGGCGAGCAGCAGCGTTTACGTATCGCCCAGGCGCTGGTCGGCAATCCGACGGTGTTGCTGTGCGACGAGCCTCTACTCAGCCTCGATTTGGCGAATCAAGGTCTCGTGTCCGGTCTCATCGATCGGCGACGGCGGGAGCACGACACGGCGGTGCTGTTCGTGACGCACGAGATCAATCCGATTCTGCCGTTGGTGGACCGCATCGTCTACATCGTCGACGGCAAGTTCCGTATCGGCGCACCTGCTGATGTCATGACGACCGAAGTGCTCTCGGAGTTGTACGGAACCGAGGTGGAAGTTCTGAAGGTGCGCGGGCGGCTCGTCGTCGTCGGCACCGGAGATTCCATCGACGCTCTCGGCTCTGCGGGTGCGCACCATCCACCGACCGAGGATCTCTGAATGAACGAGAAAGTGGTCGACGCCCTCTCCAAGATCTTCGACTTCAGTACGACGGCGAACTTGTTGAGCTACGACTTCGTACAGCAGGCACTCCTCGCGGCGGCCATTCTCGGTCTGCTCTCCGGTGCGCTCGGTCCGCTGATCGTCAGTAGACAGTGGGCGTTCGCGGTGCACGGTTCGAGTGAATTGTCGTTGACCGGCGCGTCGGCGGCTTTGCTCGTCGGTATCACCGTCGGGCTCGGAGCAATAATCGGCTCGGTCGTCGCCGCGGTGATGTTCGCCTTGCTCGGCTCCAAAGCTCGGGATCGCGACTCGGTGATCGGTGTCATCATGTCGTTCGGGCTTGGATTGTCGGTGTTGTTCATCTGGCTGTATCCGGGTAGAACCGGCACGAGCTTCTCGCTTCTGATCGGTCAGATCGTCGGCGTAGGGCAGAGCGGAATTCAGCTTCTGTTGGTGTGCGCGGTGTTGGTCCTCGTCGTGCTCGCGGTCGTCTACCGTCCACTGTTGTTCGCCAGCACCGACCCGGAGGTTGCGCTGGCACGCGGCGTCCCGGTCCGTGGGCTCGCCGTCGTGTTCGCAGTTCTGGTAGGAGTCGCGTGTGCGCTCGGCGTTCAGATCGTCGGGGCGCTGCTCGTGTTGTCGTTGCTCATCACGCCCGCGGCCGCTGCCGCGCGTGTGACTGCGAGCCCGCTGAAGGCGACGCTGTTGTCCATTCTGTTCGCCGAGATCGCCGCCGTGGGCGGCATTCTGCTCTCGCTCGCACCTGGTGTTCCCGTGTCGACATTCGTCACGACCATCTCGTTCGTCATTTACCTCATCTGCCGCGCGGTGGGGTCTCGCCGAAAGGCCGACTCCGGTCGCATCGTTGTCGCCTAGACTCGAAGCCGATGACGTCCATCGATATCAACTCAGACCTCGGCGAGAGCTTCGGAACGTGGAAGCTCGGTAACGACGATGCAATGCTGGCGGTGGTGACCAGTGCCAATATTGCATGTGGTTTCCATGCGGGTGACCCACAGACGATCCTGGCGACCTGCCGTGCTGCGGCCGACAGGGCGGTCCGTATCGGTGCTCAGGTCGGTTATCGCGACCTGGCCGGTTTCGGCCGACGCTTCATCGACATCGAACCTGCTGATCTGACTGCCGACGTGCTGTACCAGATGGGGGCCCTCGACGGGCTCAGCCAGGCAGCCGGTTCCGCCATCGCCTACGTCAAACCACACGGCGCGCTGTACAACGCCATCGTCACGCATCGGGACCAGGCGAAAGCTGTAGTCGACGCCGTCCTAATCTACGATCCGACGCTCCCCGTCCTCGGTTTGGCAGGCTCGGTGTTCCTCGAGGAGGCCGAGGCTGCCGGTTTGCGGACCGTGTCGGAGGCCTTCGCCGACCGTGCGTACACAACTGCTGGTGAGTTGGTGTCCCGGCGCGAGGCCGGCGCCGTCCTGTCCGATCCTGCGGTGGTCGCAGCGCGCATCCTCCAACTGGTTCGGGAGGGAACGGTGGAGTCGATCGACGGCAGCAGCGTCGCCGTCTCCGCGGAATCGGTGTGTGTGCACGGAGACTCTCCAGGCGCGGTCGACATCGCCATCGCAGTCCGAAAGATACTGTCCGACAACGGTATCGAGATCTCACCCTTCATCTGATGATCGTCCGAGATGCAGGTGAACATGCCGTACTGATCGAGTACGGCGACCTCCGCGAGACGATGGCCTTCTTCCGTTCACTGCACGCGACGGCCCCCGTCGACGTCGAGGACCTGGTCCCGGCCGCGCGGACAGTTCTGGTGCGATTCCGGGGTCAGAAAGAACGGATCGTGACGTGGATTCGTTCGGTCGAACCAGTGGCAGAGGACAGTGAAGCGAAGGCCGACGCGGTGACGATTGCGGTCAGCTACGACGGTCCGGATCTCGAAGATGTCGCCAGACACACCGGTCTGTCGACGCCGGAAGTCGTGGCAGCGCACACGGGTCGCATCTGGACCGTCGCATTCGGCGGGTTCGCACCTGGGTTCGGCTATCTCGTCGGCCCCGACGACCGCCTGCATGTTCCTCGACGCTTCGAACCTCGCACCTCGGTCCCTGCAGGTTCGGTCGGACTTGCCGGCGAGTTCTCCGGAATCTACCCACGCAGTTCTCCAGGTGGATGGCAGTTGATCGGGACCACCGATGCGGTCTTGTGGGACGAGGGCGGCTCGCCCCCTGCGCGGCTACAGCCCGGTACGAAGGTCAGGTTCCAGCAGTCGTGAAAGCCGTCGAGATACTACGTCCAGGGCCACTGTGCACCGTGCAGGATCGAGGCCGCCCCGGTCACGCGTCGATCGGCGTCGGAAGATCCGGCGCCGCCGACCTCCGCTCGCACGACGCTGCCAACAGGTTGGTGGGCAACACTGTCGACGCTGCAACACTCGAGGCAACGATGGGCGGCGTGCTGATTCGCATGCAGGGATCGGTCGCCGTAGCGGTCACCGGCGCTTCGGGCAGGATCACCGTCAACGGCATCGCCGGGGCGATGTACAACACGCTGTATCTGTCCGACGGAGACGAATTGTCAGTGGCCACACCGACTTCGGGACTCCGCAGCTATATCGCTGTACGCGGCGGATTCGACGTCGCCACGGTTCTCGGGAGCAGGTCCACCGACACTCTGTCGGGGCTGGGTCCGGCGCCACTGACGGAAGGTGACGTCCTCGCGATCGGTGATGCGCAGTCACATTGGCCTGCAACGGAATTGGCACCACCCCCGGACCGAACCGGGCACATCGAAGTGTCGGTGAACCTCGGTCCGCGCCAGGACTGGTTCACCTCCGAGGCACTCCATGTCCTGGCGAGCCAAATTTGGACCGCAACCAGCGAATCGAATCGCGTCGGGGTCAAGCTCGACGGTCGGACGCCGCTGGAACGAGCGTGGACCGACGAGCTACTCAGCGAGGGCATGGTTCCCGGCGCCCTCCAGGTTCCACCGAACGGCAAGCCCGTCCTCTTCCTCGCCGATCACCCGGTGACGGGCGGGTATCCCGTCATCGCCGTCGTTCGAGACACCGATCTTCCATCGATCGGACAACTGCGGCCCGGGGACTCGATACGGTTCCGAGTGCACCAGCCCCGATGGGGCGTCCCGTCCTACCGACGACGCTGACGTGCGATGTCGGCCAACACAACGCCCGCTGCCACCGAAGCGTTCAGCGATTCGACCGGACCTGCCATCGGGATGGACAGAATCGAATCACAGGTTTCGCGAACCAGACGCGAGAGACCCTTGCCTTCGGATCCGACAACCACAGCCAGTGGGCCGGTGCCGTCGAATTCGTCGAGCGTGGTGTCGCCCTCGGCGTCGAGACCGATGATGGTGACACCCTTGGACTGCCAATCCTTCAACGTCCGGGTCAGGTTGGTGGCGCGGGCAACCTGGAGTCGCGCCGCAGCACCTGCGCTGGTGCGCCAGGCGACGGCCGAGACACTGGCGCTACGCCGCTGCGGGATGACGACGCCGTGTCCACCGAACGCCGCCACCGAGCGCACAACCGCACCGAGGTTCCGAGGGTCGGTGATGTTGTCGAGAGCGACCAGAAGTGCCGGTTCCTGGTGCGAGCGAGCCGTACTGATCAAGTCATCCGGGTGGGCGTATCGATACGGCGGAACCTGCAAAGCGAGACCCTGATGCAGACCGTTCGCGCTCAGCTTGTCGAGATCCGAACGTGGAACCTCGAGAATGGAGATACCGGCGTCGGCTGCGCGCTGGACGCTTTCCTTCAGCCGCTCGTCACTGTCGGTGCCGACGGCAACCCACAGGGCCGTCGCCGGAACTCCCGCGCGAAGGCACTCAACGACGGGGTTGCGACCCAGCACGACCTCTGGACCGTCGTCGTTCTTCCGAGTCGGGACCCGAGTGCTGCGACCACGACTGTCGCCACGGTTCTGAGCGGACTTCTCCGCCATCTTGGCGCGACGTGAAGCTGGATGCTTGGTGCGCTCCTCAGCGGGCGGCGTGGCGCCGCGGCCTTCGAGACCTCGGCGCCGATTTCCGCCGGAGCCCGCGACCTGACCTTTCTTGGTGCCGGTCTTGCGTATCGCGCCGCGCCTACTTGAATTGCCTGCCATCACTGCCCTGCTTCGTCGTTACTGCGTGTTGCCCCGACGGACCATTCCGGCCCGTTGGGGGTATCTGTCACGTCTATGCCTGCCTTGGCGAGGCGATCTCGAATCGCGTCCGCGGCCGGCCAGTCCTTGTCCACCTTGGCTTGTGCTCGACGCTGCAACTCTGCGTCGACAAGCACTCCCAGGGCCCCTTCGAGTGCGTCGGTGTCGCCGGATCCGCCAGCCCAGTGCGGATCCAGCGGATCCACACCCAGAATCGAGAGCATCGCACGCACCTGCCCGGCATGCTCGACGGCGGATTCGAGGTCTCCGCCTTCGAGCGCGCTGTTGCCCGCCCGCACCGTCGCGTGTAGCTCGGCGAGCGCCTTGGGGACTCCCAGGTCGTCGTCCAGCGCGGCGGCGAAGCCGTCGGTCCAGGTGCCGAGTGGTACATCTCCCGCTCGCTCGACCGTACGTTTGACGAATCCTTCGATTCCTCGATAGGTCACCGCTGCCGTCTGCAGCGCATTGTCGGAGTATTCGAGCATCGAACGGTAGTGCGCGCCACCGAGGTAATACCTCAGTTCCTGCGGTCGCACGTGCTGGAGAACATTGGGGACCGACAGAACGTTGCCGAGCGATTTCGACATCTTCTCGCCGCCCATCGTGACCCAGCCGTTGTGCAACCAGTATCGACTGAACCCGTCGCCGGCCGCTTTGCTCTGCGCACGCTCGTTCTCGTGGTGCGGGAACACCAGATCGAGACCACCGCAATGAATATCGAAGTCGGGCCCGAGGTATGCCTCGGCCATGGCCGAGCACTCGAGGTGCCATCCGGGGCGTCCACGTCCCCATGGTGTCGGCCACGACGGCTCGCCGGGCTTCGCTGCTTTCCACAGCGTGAAGTCTCGGGGATCACGCTTACCCTCGGCGACGCTCTCGCCCTGATGTACGTCGTCGAGTTTGTGCCCGGACAGCGCCCCATAACTCGGGAAGCTCACCACGTCGAAGTACACGTCACCGGCGGAGGCGTATGCGTGCCCGGATGCGATCAATCTGTCGATCAACTCCACCATCTGGGTGATGTGTCCGGTTGCTCGCGGCTCGACCGACGGCGGTAGCACCCCGAGTTGGTCGTAGGCCCACGCGAAGGATCGCTCGAACGTCGCGGCCCACTCCCACCACGGCCGTCCAGCGTCGCGCGCCTTGTTCAAAATTTTGTCGTCGATGTCGGTGACATTGCGGACGAAAGCGACGTCGACCTCGTGGGCGAGGAGCCACCTGCGAAGGACGTCGAACGCGACACCGCTACGAACGTGGCCGATATGAGGCTCACCTTGGACCGTCGCCCCACACAGGTACACCGACGCATGGCCAGGGACCAAGGGGATGAATTCCCGCAAGGCCCTCGTCTCGGTGTCGTAAAGGTGAAGGGTCACGACTCGCCATGCTACCGGGGGATTTACTCACTCATGACAAGTGCCGTCGCGACGGCGGCAATTCCTTCGCCTCGTCCCGTCAATCCCAATCCGTCGGTGGTGGTCGCAGACACCGAAACGGGGGCTCCGAGAATCGCTGACAATCTCTCCTGCGCCTCCACGCGGCGCGGCCCGATCTTCGGTCGATTTCCGATGATCTGGACTGCGGCGTTACCGATACCGAAGCCGTGTTCGGCAAGAAGGCGACGCACCTCGGTCAGCATTGCTGCACCGCTGACGCCGTCCCACTCGGGTCGCCCCGTCCCGAAAACCGAGCCGAGATCACCGAGACCTGCTGCGGACAGCAGCGCATCACACAGCGCGTGGGCGGCGACGTCACCGTCCGAGTGGCCTTCGAGCCCGTCACCGTCCTCGAACAGCAGGCCTGCGAGCCAACACGGCCGCCCGACCTGGATCGGGTGCACGTCTGTTCCGATGCCGACTCTCATGCAGTCTCCTGTGCGGTGATCGCCTCTGCGAGCAAAAGGTCGTGTGGAGTGGTGATCTTGAATGCGAGCAATTCACCGGTGATCGTGTGCACTGTCTCACCGAGACGCTCCACCAGGCCTGCGTCGTCGGTCGCGGAGTCCGTGGATTCGGCGTAGGCGCGGATCAACAGGTCGGCACGAAATCCCTGTGGGGTCTGAATTGCTCGGAGTGAGCTCCGATCGGGGGTCCCGACCACGGCGCCCATGAGATCGACCGACTTGACGGTGTCGGTTACCGGTACTGCGGGCACGACGGCACCACGTCCAGCGCGCACCGCGGCGACCACCCGTGCAACCAGGGTGGGCGGAGTCAGCGCGCGCGCCGCATCGTGAACCAGCACGATGGCTGCGTCTCCGGCGACCGCGAGACCGCAACGCACCGAATCGGTACGTTCATGTGCCCCTTCGACCACCGTGACGGTAGGTCCGAGGAGCTCACACGTGTGCTCGACCAGATCGGCCGGCACGATCACAACAATTCGGTCGACGGCGCCTGACGCTGTCAGACCGTCGACCGAATGTTGCAGAAGGGTTTTACCCTTCAAAGTCACATACGCTTTCGGCATTCCTTGTCGGAGCCGAACGCCCTGGCCCGCCGCCGGTACGAGCGCGACGACCGGGCCAGCATGCACACTGGTCACACCTAGGAGGCTGCGGCCAGAACTTCGTCGAGAATGATGTCGGCCTTGGCCTCATCCGTTCCCTCGGCGAGCGCAAGCTCTCCGACCAGAATCTGACGCGCCTTGGCCAGCATGCGCTTCTCGCCTGCAGACAGGCCGCGATCCTGCTCACGACGCCAGAGATCACGAACAACCTCGGCAACCTTGTTGACGTCACCGGAAGCGAGCTTCTCGAGGTTCGCCTTGTAGCGTCGAGACCAGTTGGTGGGCTCTTCCGTGTGCGGTGCCCGAAGCACCTGGAAGACCTTGTCCAGACCTTCTTGACCTACGACGTCACGAACACCGACATACTCGGCATTGTCCGCAGGAACTCGAACAGTGAGATCACCTTGCGCAACTTTGAGAACCAGGTACTCTCTCGGTTCACCCTTGATGGTGCGGGTTTCTATCGCTTCGATTAACGCCGCTCCGTGATGGGGGTAAACGACGGTCTCTCCGACCTTGAAAATCATGTGTCCCGTGCCCCTTTCGATTTTGCCAGTTTACCACGCGCTCAGATCAACGGCGCAGGTCAGGGGCACAACGCAGTCTTTTCAGGGGTTGACAGCCGCCGGTTAACGTGTATCCGCAGCCCCCCAGGTAGGTATTCCGACGTCCTCCGTCAAGGTGGTCCAAGTAACAGCAATCGCCGGTCAACACGCCGGTCGGAGCCCGATACCGCACGTTCCGGACGCCCCAGAGGTCTACCCTCGAAAGCTGACTACTACTCTGCCTAGTGGACCTGGAGCTACCGGCCCAGGCTCGGCAAAGGCACTGGCCCGGAACCGCATCGGCACCCCCGACACACCGGCACAACTGGAGGACGACCCGTGACTGTGTTCAACGCTGCGACCACGCACCGAAAGACCCGCCTGTGGGCAACCGCTCTCGCGGCAGGCGCAGCACTGACTCTGACTGCCTGCGGCTCCGGCCAAATTTCACAGACCGCCCAGCAGGTCTCGGCTGTCAACGGAAACTTCGCCGATGTCGGCGACATCTCACTGCGCAATGTGCATGTGGTGTACCCGCAGACCGAGGAGTACTCGATCAAGCCAGGCGGCAAAGTCGAACTCGGCTTCATCGCCGTCAACAACAGCACCACGACCCCCGATCGCCTCACACGGATCTCCACGACAGCGGCGTCCTCGGTGACGGTCGGCAAGGAGCCTGGCGGAACCGAGATTGCACCGTCGACCGCCCTCGGCGCCGGAGCCCCCGCGGGCACCGAGCTCGATGAGGAGCTGATCCCATTGCAGCAGATCGTCGTCGAGCTCAACAGTATCGGCGAGGAAGTTCGCCCAGGCCTCACGGTTCCTGTCACGTTCACGTTCGAGAAAGCCGGTGACGTCGAGGTTCTCGTCCCCGTCGATGCAGGCCAGGTTCTTCCGCGCGACGTCTCGACGAAGTCGCCCATCGAAGCCGAGGCACACAGCGCCGAGAACAGCGTCGTGGGGACTCAGGTCGAGGAAGGCGCCGACGGCAACAACTGACGTTTCTGTCGGTACCGTCCTCTAGCCTTCTCCGCGTGGCCAAACTGAAGACGAACTACCGATGTTCGGCCTGCAGACACTCCGTGGCCAAATGGGTAGGCCGATGCCCGGACTGCGGTAGCTGGGGATCGATGGACGAGGCGCCCGTGCTGACTCCGGTTGCGAGCAGACCGGGCGCATCCGGTCTCGGCGCCGGCAACACCAGGTCGTCGACCACCGCAATGATCCCGACTTCGCCCGCGACGGCACTTACGCAGGTCAGTAGCAGTACTGCACAGGCAAATTCGACCGGTATCCCGGAGTTCGACCGCGTACTCGGCGGGGGGCTCGTCCCTGGTTCCGTAGTACTCCTCGCCGGTGAGCCCGGGGTGGGCAAGTCGACGCTGCTCCTCGAGGTGGTGCACCGCTGGGCCCGCACCGGCGAAGACCGGCGCGCGCTCTACGTCACGGGCGAAGAATCCGCCGGACAAGTTCGGTTGCGTGCAGACCGGACGGGCGCGGTCCACGAACGCGTCTTCCTCGCCGCAGAATCCGATCTTGCGACGGTGTTCGGCCACGTGGAGCAGGTCGCACCGAGTCTGCTGATCGTCGATTCGGTCCAGACGATGCTTGCCGCGGACGTCGACGGAGTCATCGGCGGTGTCACCCAGGTCCGCGCGATCACCAGTGCACTCACGTCCCTGGCGAAAACGACCGGCATCGCGGTCCTCCTGATCGGTCACGTCACCAAGGACGGGGCCGTCGCGGGTCCCCGTTCACTCGAGCACCTGGTCGACGTAGTTCTCCACTTCGAAGGCGACAAGCACTCCACTCTCCGCATGATCCGCGGAGTCAAGAATCGCTTCGGTGCTTCCGACGAAGTTGGGTGCTTCGAACTACGAGATACCGGCATCGAGGGCATCACCGATCCGTCGGGCCTGTTCCTGCATCACCGCACCGATGCGGTGCCCGGCACGGCAGTGACTGTCACCATGGACGGTAAGCGTCCGTTGCTCGCCGAAGTGCAGGCACTCGTCGTCGATACGCACATGCCTTCCCCACGCCGAGCGGTCAGCGGCCTCGACCATGCCCGAGTAGCCATGATTCTGGCCGTCCTGGAGCGACGCTGCGGGGTGAAAGTGGCCCGGAGCGAGGTGTATGCCGCAACGATCGGCGGGATGCGTACCAGCGAACCTGCTGTCGACCTGGCGCTCGCGGTGGCAGTGGCGTCTGCCGTGACGGATCGTCCGATACCCACAGGGGTGGTCATCCTCGGTGAGGTCGGGTTGGCGGGAGAAGTCCGTCGGGTCTCAGGGCTGGGTCGACGCTTGGCCGAAGCGGCACGGCTCGGTTTCACCCACGCCATCACCCCCGAACACGACGACACCGTGCCGAAGGGAATCGAGGTACGCACCGTCACCAATCTTGGCGAGGCACTCGATTACGCACATATGCGGACGGTTTGATCAACTCCAGTAACCTCTAGCTGCGAGACTGTGAGACACCACTGTTGTAGAAGTAGTGCCGATGCAGCCGAAAAGCCGTTGTGGAAGCAAATGCTGGGACGAGGGGACGAACGTGGACGAGAACGCACGCGATGCCAGTGCATCCCCGGCGCTACGTGAAACCATCGCCCGGTTGGCACCGGGCACGGCCCTGCGCGACGGGCTGGAACGAATACTTCGAGGCCGTACCGGCGGTCTCATAGTCCTCGGTTACGACGACGAAGTCGAGAAGATCTGCGACGGCGGATTCGAACTCGATGTCGAGTTCGCGCCTACCAGGCTGCGTGAACTCTCCAAGATGGACGGCGCCGTCGTGCTGTCCACGGACGGCAAACGAATCGTCCGCTCCAACGTGCAGCTTGTGCCGGATCACAAGATTCCTACAGTCGAATCAGGAACGCGGCACCGCGCTGCCGAACGTACCGCCATGGAGACCGGATATCCGGTCGTCTCGGTAAGCCAGTCGATGAGCATCGTCAGCGTCTACGTAGCCGGAGTTCGACATGTCATCGAAGGCTCGGCGACCATCCTCTCGCGTGCAAATCAGGCCGTAGCCACGCTCGAGCGCTACAAGCAGCGTCTCGACGACAACACCCGTCAGCTCTCGGTCGTGGAAATCGAGGACTTCGTCACCCTGCGTGACGCACTCACGGTCGCTCAGCGTTTGGAGATGGTTCGCCGGGTCTCGGTCGAAATCGAACAGAACGTCCTCGAACTCGGCACCGACGGTAGGCAGCTGGCGCTGCAGCTCGAGGAACTACTGGGCGACAACGACGTCGACCGTCAGCTCATCGTTCGTGACTACCTTGCCGGTCCTGAACCGTCGACGACGGCAGCCGTGGAGAAGGCGTTGGCTGCTCTCGACAAATTGACCGATGTCGATCTACTCGACCTCACCACGCTCGCACGCGCATTCGGCTACCCGGCGACCATAGAAGCACTGGACACTCCGATGAGCCCACGTGGATACCGCGTCCTCACCCGGGTACCGCGGCTGCAGTTCAGCCAGATCCATCGACTCGTCGTCTCGTTCGGCACGCTGCAGGGGCTTCTTGCAGCTACAGCGGCAGACCTACAGTCGGTCGACGGCATCGGCGGACTGTGGGCGCGCCATATTCGTGAAGGGCTTTCACGTCTGGCGGAGTCGTCCATCGCGGGCCCGTTCGACTGATCGGACCCGCATGCACCGGCCGGATCAGGTCATGTTGAATGGCTCGGGAGAGCTACGCAGCTCACCGAGTTGAGCGATCACCTTGTACGAGCCGACGCCGACAGGTATCCGCTCCTCTCCACAGCCGGGAACCGAATTGGTACCGGACCACTTGACGGTGAACCCTGCCTGCTCGCCGGGCTTGAACGTCCGCAGGTCGGATTGCGCGTCGGGAAAGCAATCGGTGTTGGACCAGATCCGCAGATCGTCGAGCGTGTACACGAGCGCCTGCTGCAGGCCTGCACCCACGTCGCGCTGGCACTCGAGGGAACTGATGTTGGTGATGACGACGGTGAAGCCGGGCTCTTCGCCGACCTTGTACGACGCTTTGTCCGGCGTCGCCTTGATGGCGAGGCTTTGATCCGAGCACTGGTTGCTCGGGACGGCAGCTGCCCCGGCCGGCTTGGAGGCCGTCGTGGACGCTCCACTGCTCGTAGACCTGCCACTTCCGGAACCACCGGATGCGGACCCACCGGATGCCGATGCGCCGGATCCAGCACCCGAACCTGCCGAGGATGCACCCGATTCCTTGGCTGCGGCGGAGGCACTCGGCGTTGCGTCCGGACCCGGAGACGTCACGACACCTGCCGGCTCTGCCTGCGGCGGCTCTTCGTTGCTACCACTGAGCGAGGAGATGAACCACACGATCAAACCGAGCACCACGACAGCCGCACCGATGGCGAGTGCGCGACGACGCCAATAGATTTCGGGAGGCAACGGCCCACTTGGTTCCAACACAGACCAACCGTATGCGTTACGCAGCTACGATTCTCTGAAGCGCCTGCGGCGTGTCGCCTTGTAGGTCACGAAGAAACCGTCTGATCGACGAACAAGCTCAGGGAAGCTCGCCGATATCACCGATTACCCCGCGCAAGCGAGCGTTGCCTTCGGACAACTGATAGGTCAGGCCGACGATGGCAACTTCCCCGGCGTCGACCTTCTCCGCGATGATCCGCGACCGCTGCATCAACAGATTGCCGGTCTCCTCGACGTGCCTTGCCTCGAAATCGTCGACGTTGGAGTAGCCGTCACGGCGGGCTGACAGCACGGACGGGGTGACGCGTTCGACGAGGTCACGAATGTAGCCGCCGGGGATGTCACCGGTGTCCAACGCGTCGAGAGTTGCTTTGACTGCCCCGCAGCCATCGTGGCCGAGCACGACGATGAGCGGCACATCGAGAATCGCCACACCGTATTCGATCGAGCCGAGGACGGAGGAATCGATGACGTGGCCTGCGGTTCGGACGACGAACATGTCGCCGAGGCCCTGGTCGAAGATGATCTCGGCGGCGACCCGGGAGTCCGCGCAACCGAAGAGCACGGCGCGTGGGTGCTGCTCCTCGGCGAGACGGGCACGGTCCTCGATACCCTGGCTCGGGTGCAGAGATTCGCCTGCGATGAACCGCTGGTTACCCTCTCGAAGAGACTTCCAGGCGGTTATCGGATTCGTCGAAGGCATAGGCACCATTGTGCACCGATCCCGCTGTTACCGGCGAGTCGGATACCGAAGAACCCGAGGAGACAAGCGTGCCGATCAGTCCAGTTGCACTTCTCGGGTGGTTCGACACCGAGGAGCGCGACCTGCCGTGGCGACGGCCAGGTGTCAGCGCTTGGCAGATTCTGATGAGCGAAATCATGCTGCAGCAGACGCCTGTATCCCGCGTTGCTCCGATCTGGGAAGAGTGGGTCGCACGGTGGCCCGTCCCGTCGGCGATGGCGGCATCTTCGCAAGCCGATGTCCTGCGCGCATGGGGCAAGTTGGGCTATCCGCGTCGGGCGTTGCGTTTACATCAGTGCGCGGGAGTGTTGACCACCGAGCACGGCGACGCCGTGCCGCAGGACGTCGAGACGCTGCTGTCGTTGCCGGGCATCGGTGCGTACACGGCTCGCGCTGTCGCATGCTTCGCGTACGGCCGGCGAGTCCCCGTCGTCGACACCAATGTTCGACGCGTCGTCGCTCGGGCAGTGCACGGCGCTGCGGAACCGGGCAACCCGTCGACGACACGGGATCTCGCCGACGTCGAGGCGTTGCTTCCCGCGGGGAACGCGCGCGCGGCCAGGTATTCGGCAGCACTGATGGAATTGGGCGCGTTGATCTGCACCGCCAAGAATCCTGCCTGCCTGCTGTGCCCGTTACCCGAGTGCTCGTGGATCGAAGCGGGCCGCCCTGCATACACCGGGCCCGCCAAGAAAGTGCAGAAGTTCGCGGGCACCGACCGGCAGGTCCGCGGGAAACTGATGTCGGTTCTACGTGAAACCGACGGTCCGGTGGATCGGGCTCGGTTGGACGTCGTGTGGCTCAGCGATCCCGGGCAACGCGATCGCGCCTTGGACTCCCTGCTCGTGGACGGCCTGATCGAGCAGACGGCGGCTGGGCTTTTCGCTCTGGCTGGTGATGCGGGGTCCCCGACCGGTCTCGGATAGCCGGTGACCCGTATGTCAGCGCAAGAAGTCGATGAGCACTTCGTTGACCTTCTCGGGACGCTCGAGGTAGCCGAAGTGTCCGGTGTCCGGGATCTCCTCGTACCGAGCGTCCGGAATCGCCTGCGCGACTTCGCGGCTCAGATGGACGGGGATGAGCCGGTCGTCGGCGAATCCCACCACGAGGGTCTTGGCTGCAATCGTGCGATATGCGGTGAGTCGTTCGGATCCGGCACGCATTTCGAGGCCGATCTGCGCTCGCTTACCCGCCGATCTGCTGCCGCCGGAGAACTCCATGACGGCGAGCCAGTCACCGATCGCCGCCTCGTCGCGCAGGGTTTTCGGTGCAAAATTGTTCATTGCGGTGATTGCCGCGCGGTAGGTCGCCGGGAGTGTGATGCTCGCGTCGTACAGATCTTTTTCGCCCTGGGCCATTGCCTTCTGCATCGTCGAGGAACGGCCGTACGTCGCCATCATGACTGCGTGCGAGACGAGGTCCGGCCGCGCCAACGCGAGTTCCTGGGTGACACGCGCGCCCATCGACGTTCCGACGACTCGTGCCGGTGCTGCGCCCACGTGCTCGATCAACGCGGCGGTGTCAGCCACCAGATCGTCGAGCACCATGCCGGCGCCGCACTCCGACGACGGCGCTATCCCTCGGTTGTCGAACGTGAGGACCTGAAAGCCTGCCTTCACCAGTGCCGGCACCTGGTGCGTCTGCCATACCCGCCCCGGGCTCCCCGATCCCATCACCAAAACGACGAGCGGGCCGGTACCTTTGACGTCGAAGTTGATATCGATTCCATTGAGCTTCACCAGGGACATTCGCGTCATCGTAGTTGTCGGAGGAACACTTCCACAGCTGCGCGGTAGAGCTCGGGCTGCTCATCGTGCACGAGATGCGCCGCCCCTGGAATCAGTACGTAGCTCGACTTGGCGTTCCTCTCGTGCATCCGACGCATTTGCCCCGGAGGTGTGATTCCGGACGCACCCTCGATCAGCAACGACGGAGCGGTGACGGATTCCCATTCGTTCCAGAAGTGCCTCGTACCCCACTCCTGCGAGATTGCCTCGAACGTCGATACGTCACCGTGGAGATACCAGCCGTCGTCTCGACGCTGGAAGGAATCCAGAAAGTACTGCCCTGCGACGTCACCGAAGAACTCACGTACCGCCGATTCGGTCACGAACGGCTGTGGCCACCGACGAATGAGTGCAGCCCAATCATCGGCCGTGCGCCCGCGGAAGTCCGGTGCGATGTCCTCGACGACCAATCCTGCCACCAGATCGGGTCTCGCCGCCGCGAGACACCAGCCGTGCAGCGAACCCATCGAATGTCCGATGACGACACATTCCCCGATTTGCTCCACATGAGCGGTCAGGTCCTCGACGAACGCCTCGGTATCGATCCCGCGCGGAGTGGGCCTGCCGTGCCCCGGCGCGTCGTAGGTGTAGACGTGGCCGAACGCACGCAGCCACGGCACTTGGCGTCGCCACGTTCGCGCGCTACCCATCAACCCGTGCAACAGCAAGATCGGTCGCCCGTCCCCACCCTCGTCGT
Organism: Rhodococcus sp. PAMC28707; assembly: GCF_004795915.1. Lineage (NCBI taxonomy): Bacteria > Bacillati > Actinomycetota > Actinomycetes > Mycobacteriales > Nocardiaceae > Rhodococcus > Rhodococcus sp. PAMC28707. The sequence continues at coordinate 2,755,268 of NZ_CP039253.1, read as the reverse complement.
GCAGCATCGTCACGACTGTAGCTTTCCGTGCGACCGAGTAGCCTCTCGGTCATGGCTGTCGTGAAGATAAATGCAATCGAAGTTCCCGAGGGTGCAGGCGCGGAATTGGAGAAGCGTTTCGCGGCCCGCGCGGGCGCTGTCGAAGGTTCGCCAGGTTTTCTCGGCTTCCAACTTCTGCGCCCGGTCAAGGGTGAAACCCGCTACTTCGTGGTGACGCAATGGGAGAGCGAGGAGGCATTCCAGGCGTGGTCGGCGGGCCCATCCAGGGCAGCGCATTCGGGCGAGCGCGCCAAGCCCGTCGCCTCTGGAGCATCGTTACTCGAATTCGAAGTAGTCCTGGACGTCGCAGCCAAGTCCTGACGTCCCGTCGGAGTGCCCGTTGTCGGTAATAGTTCCTGCGACGCGGTGCCACCGAGCTCGCGTTCGATGCGAGCGATCGATTCCGCTAATTCTTCGGCCGGCACCGGGCGTCCGATATGGAAGCCCTGCGCGCCGTCACACCCGAGTGCGCGAAGTCGATTCAACGTGTCCTCGTCCTCGACCCCCTCCGACACCACGCTCATTCCGAGACTGCGTGCCAGGTCGATCGTCGACCGCACGATCGAGGCGTTGATGGGCTGGCTGTTCATCGCCGTCACGAACGACTTGTCGATCTTCAGAGTCTGAACGGGCAGCGAACGTAAATATGCGAGCGAGCTGTATCCGGTCCCGTAGTCGTCGATTGCAATGGTCACACCCAGATCGCGCAGCGCGACAAGGGAATCGACCGACCGACGTGTATCGGTCATTGCCGAGGTCTCCGTCACTTCGAATTCCACGGCAGCCGGAGGCAGATCGTGACGCTGGAGTGCCCGTTCAACCTGCCCGACGAGCGTGGGGTCGATCAAATTCCGGACCGAGAGATTGATCGCGACCCGAATGTTGGATCCGTTGCGGCGCAGTGCACTACAGCATGCCAGTGCATCCTCGAGGACATAGGCGGTGATTGCGGGCAGCATGCCGGTGCGCTCGGCATCTGGAAGAAACGACGAGGGGGCGATCAAACCCTCTCGTGGATGCTGCCAACGAATGAGCGCTTCGACGCCGGTCACCGATCCGGATCCGAGATCGAGACAGGGTTGAAAGAAGACTGTGAGCTGGCGTTCGCTCAGCGCTGTCTTCAATTCCCCCAGCAAACGCATCTGCTCATGGCGATCGCAGTCCATGGAGGGTGCGTACACCGATAGTCGAGTGTGCTCGTGCTTGGCCGACGTCAATGCCACGTGCGCATGTTGCAACAATCCTTGGGCGTCGACACCGGGTTGATCGGCGGACAAGGCCATTCCGACCGTGGCCTCGAGCGCGACGTTGATATCGGTGACGAACATGGTGCGATTCACCGCACGTTGAAAGTGCTCGGCGCACCGAGACGGCGACAGCTCCATCGAGTCTGCGGGGACGGATACGACGAACTGATCGCCACCCAATCTTCCGACGACCGCATCCACGACGGCTGCCGAGACCAATCGGTCCCCGATCTCCCGCAGCACCCGATCGCCGACGGCATAGCCGAACGTCTCGTTGACGTGGGCGAACCTGTCGATGTCCACGACCATCACCACAATCCCCGCCTCGCCTGCGGACTGAATCGACAGGTCGAGGAGCTCACCGAGGTGGGTGCGATTCGCAAGCCCGGTGACGGGATCGGATATGGCCGCACGGGTCAGCGCGGCAGCCTGCCTGCAGAGCACCCGCAGGAAACACGCTATCCGGGCCGCCGCAAGCGCAATGATCACCATCGTGGAGCCGAGTACAACCCAACCCCACTCGGCCGCTGGAAGCCCGCGCGCCAATTGCACTGCCATCACCGTGGGAGCCATCAGTATCGCCAACCCCAACCCGACCAGGCGGGTGCGATCGAGCACGAAGTGCGATTTGGGACCCTGACGGGGTTTCCATGCACGAGAAGGCGGATACAAGGCCACCGATCCGGCGAGGACGAACCCAGCGAGCCAGCAGGCCTGCACGACGGCCGAGTCGCGCACCTCGACGCTGACGGCGACACGCGAAATCCAGGTACCCGCGAAGAAGAAAAGGAACGCGCAAGCAGCCAGTGCGAACGGTGCCTTCCGTGCCCTTTTCGAGAGCAGCAGAATCACCATCAGCGATACGAGAAAACCGTCGGCTCCGGCGTAGACGATGGCCTGCCAGTGATTGACGAACGAAGTCATGTCCAGACTTGTTTCCACTCGCGCCGAGATGACAACTATCCATGTCGCCAGTGCGACACCGATGGCGACGATCGCTCCCTCTAGGACGTCCTCCACCCGGAACGCTCGCGCGTTGCCCACCCGAAACAGCAGTAGCCCGACGATGAGCGCCAGATGGCCACCGACCCAAAGAACATCTGCCCAGGACATCATCATCGTGTGACGCGGGTTGCCGACGAGATTGCCCAAACCCCACGCAAGCAGGCCTACAACCCACAGTGTCCAGCTGACGCCGTTCACCGACCGATTCATCCGGGCGCCGAAGACGACGAAGGCCAATGCCACCGCCATCAGCACGCCATTGGCGATCGAGCGCGGAAGGCCCGCGGGCAGTAGGAGGTACAACCCCGTGCCCGACAACCCCACCAGCAGAAACCACGACCAGCGCATTCTTTTCAGAGCGTCCCCTTGTCCACCGACTACAGCCGTGCCCGACACCGAGTAGAAACGGTCCAACAATGGACATTCGGAGCGAGCACCTCAGCGGATTGGTTGGATCTCATCTTTGGTGGAGCCCGATGGAAATCAGGATTCGAGCGCAGCATCCAACGTGATGTCGACCCCGGTCAGTGCCTTGCTCACCGGACAGGTTTCCTTCGCGGCCTGCGCAGCCTTCGCGAAACCATCGGCATCGAGACCGTCGACTTCGGCTCGGACGGTGAGCTTGATCCCGGTGAGCTTGAAGCCCGGCGTATCCGGTCCGAGCGAGACCTCCGCAGTCACGTCGAGGCTCTGCGGAGTACCGCCCGCCTCGGCGATCACGGCCGACAGTTGCATCGCATAACAAGCCGAATGCGCTGCAGCTATGAGCTCCTCCGGACTCGTCGTGCCATCGGCGTTTTCAGCCGCGCGCTTGGGGAAGGACACGTCGAATGTCGCAGCACCCGAACTGGTCAACTCGACCTGACCCGACCCTTTCTCCAAGGTTCCGTTCCAGGCCGTGCGTGAAGTGCGTGTAGGCATCGCTTTTCGACTCCTCGTTCGATACAGGCTCGGATGAGCCCGGAGAATCCTAGGCTAACCGGGTCAGTCGATCGGCGTTGCAGATCGACCCTCGTCGATCGAATGATATTGAGCGAGAAGCTTTTTCTCTTCGTCACGACCCGGAAAAGCGAAAAAGACCAGAACAGTGCCGACCAGAACCACGATTATCGCCGCGGCATAAGACATTTGATCGCCGTCGAGAAAAGCTTGTTTGGCTGCGCCGATGATCTGATCGGCGTACTGCGGATAGCTGCTCGCCAAATCAGTTGCCGACGAAAACGACTTGGTGAGAATCGACTGAGTTTCCGCGCTGATGCTGGCCGCATCCGGCGAACTCGAAATCTGCGAGGCCAACGATGCCGCATACCCAGCGGTGAGCAGCGCACCCAATGTCGATTGCATGATCGCTCCGCCGAGATCGCGTTGAAGATCCGCTGTTCCCGAGGCCATGCCGGCGCGATCGACCGGCACCGAGCCGGTCAACGAACGCGAGGCCGGTGTGCCTGCAAGCCCGACTCCGACGCCGAGCAGCACGTAACTGATCGCCACCACAGCATAGGAGACGTCTTCCTTCCATGTCAGCCACGCCATCACCAATCCGAGAACGATGAAGAGGTAGCCGAGCAGCAAGGTGAATCGCGACCCCCTGCGCTCCACCAACTTCGCCGACTGCGGAGCCACCAACACCATCGCGACGGCCGCAGGTAGCGTCGACGCACCAGCGGCAAGCGTCGAGTAACCGAGAACGTTCTGCAGAAACTGTTGGCCGACGAAGATGACACCCATCAGCGAACCGAACACGATGATCCCGGCCAGGGCCGCTACCCAGAATATTCTCCGCCGCGCGATTTTCAGATCGAACAGCGGAAACGACGTGCGACTCTGCCGGAGGAGAAATACCGCCCCCGCTGCAAGAGCAATCGCACCCAGCCCGAGTGCGACGGCTCCCATACCGTCCACCGGCGCAAAATTGATGCTGAGCACCAGCGCTGCAATGAACACGACCGATACGATCCCGCCGAGATTGTCCACCGGATCGGTCGTCTCGTTCACATGCCCAGGCACGAAGGCAGCTGCCAGAACCAGGGCGAGTAACGCCAGCGGCGACGTCACCAGGAAGACCGATCCCCATTCGAACTTCTCCAGCAACGCCCCGGACAACAGTGGTCCGAGCGCCGACATGGCGCCTCCGAGAGCCGACCACAAGGCGATTGCTTTCGTGCGCGAAGCACCGGACCACAACGCAGTGATCAGTGCCAGGGTCGTCGGGTAGGCCATGCCTGCGGCCACACCACCGAGCAACCTGGCACCGAACAGGATCTCGAAATTGGGAGCGAAACCGGCGATGACACAGGCTGGTATCGACAACCCCATTCCTAGAACCAACAACAGTTTGCGCCCATAGCGGTCCCCGAGAGCACCGAGATAGAGGACCGAACCAGCGAGGCCGAGCGAATACGCGACCGCGATCAGATTGAGCTGCGTCTGACTGGCGTCGAAGTCTCTACCGATTTCCGGCAGTGCGACGTTGGCGACCGCCAAATTCAGGTTTGCGACGGAAGCAACGAGGATGAGGACGAACAGAACCAAGCCGGCCCGCGCGGGCGCTGTGTGCCTGTCGAGAGTAGTCACGCACTCAGTAGAACCCAGCGTTGCGTCCTCCGCCTCACCCCCTGCGTGCGAATCCGTCGGTTACGCAGCCGCTTGAATGTCACATCGAAGACATCAGATCGTATGAGTGGACCATTGAAGCGGTGGGCTCGGGCGGAGCGGGCGAAGCGGTGGGGAGGGGCGAACCCGCAGTCCGCAGACGACAAAGCGGGCCGCACCCCTTTCGGAGCACGGCCCGCTGGGCCGAAACTACTGAGTCGAAGCTACCGACTAGTCGCTGTCGCTGTCGCCGGTGGCCTTGGCCAGGTCGACGGGCAGTTCGTCAGGGACACTGATCGGCTTCTTCTCGCCGCGGAACGTGAACTTCGCGTCCTCGCCCGAGCCTTCGCCATCCCAGTTCTCGACGTCGACCAGGATGATCTGGCCGGCTTCGACCTCGCCGAACAGGATCTTCTCCGACAACGCGTCCTCGATCTCGCGCTGGATGGTGCGACGCAGTGGCCGCGCTCCCAGTACCGGGTCGAATCCACGCTTGGCCAGCAGGGACTTGGCCTTCTCGGTGACCTCGAGCGACATGTCCTTGTTCTTGAGCGCACCTTCGACTCGGTTGAGCATGAGGTCGACCATCTGGACGATCTCGTCCTTGGTGAGCTGGTGGAACACGACGATGTCGTCGATACGGTTGAGGAACTCCGGGCGGAAGTGCTTCTTCAGCTCGTCGTTGACCTTGAGCTTCATCCGCTCGTAGTTCGATCCGGTGCCTTCACCCGAGGAGAAGCCGAGACCAACGGCCTTCGAGATGTCCGAGGTACCGAGGTTAGAGGTGAAGATCAGCACGGTGTTCTTGAAGTCGACCGTGCGTCCCTGGCCGTCGGTGAGACGACCATCTTCGAGCACCTGCAGGAGCGTGTTGTAGATCTCCTGGTGTGCCTTCTCGATCTCGTCGAACAGGACGACGGAGAACGGCTTGCGGCGAACCTTTTCGGTGAGCTGGCCGCCCTCTTCGTACCCGACGTAGCCGGGAGGAGCACCGAACAGCCGCGACGCGGTGAAGCGATCGTGGAACTCGCCCATGTCGATCTGGATGAGGGCGTCGTCCTCGCCGAACAGGAAGTTCGCCAGTGCCTTCGACAGCTCGGTCTTACCGACACCGGACGGGCCGGCGAAGATGAACGAGCCCGACGGACGCTTCGGATCCTTCAGTCCTGCACGAGTACGACGGATTGCCTTCGAGACGGCCTTGACTGCCTCTACCTGGCCGATGATCCGCTTGTGCAGTTCATCTTCCATGCGGAGCAGACGAGTGGTCTCTTCCTCGGTGAGCTTGAACACGGGGATGCCGGTCCAGTTTCCGAGGACCTCGGCGATCTCGTTGTCGTCGACCTCGGCGACCACGTCGAGGTCACCGCTACGCCACTGCTTCTCACGCTCGGCGCGCTGGGAGACGAGCTGCTTCTCCTTGTCGCGCAGGTTTGCAGCCTTCTCGAAGTCCTGCGCGTCGATCGCGGACTCCTTCTCCCGACGTGCGTCGGCGATCTTGTCGTCGAACTCGCGCAGGTCTGGTGGAGCAGTCATTCGACGGATGCGCATCCGCGCGCCGGCCTCGTCGATCAGGTCGATCGCCTTGTCCGGCAGGAATCGATCATTGATGTAACGATCAGCCAACGTGGCAGCTGCGACGAGAGCACCGTCGGTGATGGAGACGCGGTGATGCGCCTCGTACCGATCGCGAAGACCCTTCAGGATCTCGATGGTGTGCTCGACGTTCGGCTCGCCGACCTGGACCGGCTGGAAACGACGCTCGAGAGCGGCATCCTTCTCGATGTACTTTCGGTACTCGTCGAGAGTGGTGGCACCGATGGTCTGCAGCTCACCGCGAGCGAGCTTCGGCTTGAGGATCGAGGCCGCGTCGATAGCACCCTCGGCCGCACCGGCACCCACCAAAGTGTGCAGTTCGTCGATGAACAGGATGATGTCGCCGCGGGTGTTGATCTCCTTGAGAACCTTCTTCAGGCGCTCTTCGAAGTCACCGCGGTATCGGCTACCGGCAACCAACGAACCGAGGTCGAGGGAGTAGAGCTGCTTGTCCTTGAGTGTCTCGGGGACCTCACCGTTGACGATCGCCTGAGCCAGGCCCTCGACAACAGCGGTCTTACCCACACCGGGCTCACCGATCAGAACAGGGTTGTTCTTCGTACGACGGCTCAGCACCTGCATGACGCGCTCGATTTCCTTCGCGCGACCGATGACCGGGTCCAATTTGCCTTCGAGTGCAGCCTGGGTCAGGTTGCGACCGAACTGATCGAGAACCAGCGACGTCGACGGCGTACCTGCATCGCCGCGTCCACTACCACTCTCGGACGGTTCCTTGCCCTGGTAACCGGAGAGCAGCTGGATGACCTGCTGACGCACCCGGTTCAGGTCGGCTCCGAGCTTGACCAGTACCTGTGCCGCGACGCCTTCGCCTTCGCGGATCAGACCCAGCAGGATGTGCTCGGTGCCGATGTAGTTGTGGCCGAGCTGCAGTGCTTCACGCAGACTGAGCTCGAGTACTTTCTTGGCGCGCGGGGTGAACGGGATATGACCGGACGGAGCCTGCTGGCCCTGACCGATGATCTCCTCGACCTGGCTGCGGACTCCTTCAAGGGAGATACCCAGCGACTCCAGAGACTTCGCTGCGACGCCCTCACCCTCGTGGATGAGGCCGAGCAGGATGTGTTCCGTGCCGATGTAGTTGTGGTTGAGCATCCGGGCTTCTTCTTGAGCCAGGACGACAACACGCCGCGCGCGATCGGTGAACCTCTCGAACATCGCTCTCCCTCACTTCTCGGTGGGTGGTAGCACTCCGCCCACCAGGTCTTCTAGCACCACGGTATTTGGTTAATCGGGTTCGCCGGCATTTGAAGGTAAGTCTCACGTAGATGCCGAAAGGTATCCACGCCTCCAGCCTTACTCTAGTTGGCCGGAGGTTCACTTGCCGACCCTCGACCCCCTCTACAGGTCATCTCTGATCTGTAGCGACGGACCTATGTGCCTGCTTACTGTTCATAACGCACCGTCGGGGCAATTCGTTTCCCCTCGAGTGTCCGCTGTTGGCGAACAATAAACTTTGCTCGCAAGTCAGCCCTGAGACGGCTTCACGATCGGAAACAGAATGGTCTCTCGGATACCTAGCCCTGTCAGCGCCATGAGGAGCCTGTCGATTCCCATACCTGTGCCCGTGGTCGGAGGCATGCCCTGCTCCATCGCGGCCAGGAAGTCCTCGTCGAGAACCATGGCCTCGTCATCGCCGGCCGCAGCCTGACGTGCTTGATCTTCGAAACGCTCCCGCTGGATGACCGGGTCGACCAGTTCGGAGTAACCCGTCGCCAGTTCGAACCCGCGGATGTAGAGATCCCACTTCTCGGTGACGCCCGGCTTGCTTCGGTGCTGACGAGTCAGCGGAGACGTCTCGACGGGGAAGTCGCGAACGAAGGTCGGCGCGAACAAATCGTTACCGATCTGGTTCTCCCACAACTCCTCGACGAGCTTGCCGTGACCGTAGATCGACTTGCCGTCCTTGAGTGGCACGTCGACTCCGATCTTCTCAGCGAGGGCCAAGAGTTCCTCGACCGTGGTATCGGGCGTCACGACGATGCCGAGTGCCTCCGACAGGGACGGGTACATCTCGAGTGTCGTCCACTCACCGCTCATGTCGTAGGTCGTGCCGTCGGGCAGCAGGATCACCTGCGTTCCGAGCGCGGCCTCGGCAACCTCTTGGATGAGCTCACGGGTCATCTTCGCCGAGTCGTCGTAGGTTCCGTACGCCTCGTAGGTTTCGAGCATCGCGAATTCGGGAGAGTGCGAGGAGTCGGCACCTTCGTTACGGAAGTTGCGGTTGATCTCGAAAACCTTCTCGATGCCGCCCACGACGCAGCGCTTGAGAAACAGTTCGGGTGCGATACGGAGAAACAGGTCGGTATCGAGTGTATTGGAATGAGTGACGAAGGGACGAGCGGCAGCGCCACCATGCAAGGTCTGCAGCATCGGGGTCTCGACTTCGAGGAAGCCCCGTCGCTCCAGTGCGTTGCGCAGTTCGCGTACGACGGCGATGCGCTTGCGGGCGACCACGCGGGCTTCCGGGCGCGTGATCAGATCCAGGTATCGCTGCCGGATACGCGTCTCTTCGTTCAATTCCTTGTGCGCCACCGGGAGCGGCCGGAGAGCCTTCGAGGCGATCTCCCACGAATCGGCCATCACGCTGAGCTCGCCGCGACGGGAGCTGATGACCTCGCCGTGTACGAAGACGAAGTCACCGAGATCGACGTCCGACTTCCACGCCGCCAAAGCATCCTCACCGACACCCGCGAGGCTGATCATTGCCTGGAGTTGAGTTCCGTCGCCTTCCTGGAGAGTGGCGAAACACAACTTTCCGGTGTTGCGGACGAAAATTACGCGACCGGCGACTCCGACGAGCACGCCAGTCTTCGCATCAGCTTCGAGGTTCGAGTACCGGTCACGAATCTCGAGCAACGTGTGCGTCCGCGCTACGGACACTGGGTACGCCTCACGTCCCTGTTCGAGCAACCGGTCCCGCTTGGCGCGACGGATCCGAATCTGTTCCGGAGTGTCGTCGGCAGTGGAGGAAGCTGAATCAGTCACAGACGCACACTTTATCTGTCGAACCCCACAACAGGAGAATCAGTGCGCACTGACGGCCTTTGCCTCACGGACGGCGTGCTTGGCTTTGGTCAGCACGCCGAGCAGCCCGGCTGACTTCAGTGCCTGATATCCGCCGACGAGGTCGCTGGCCTTCGTGAGCCCCAAATCCTGCAACGACGCCGCGGCGAGGCTGGAGGTGTAACCCTCGGAGCAGATGACGATCCACTCGACGTCGTGATCGACTGCGACTGAGAGCCGGGCATCACTCGTCGGATCCAGGCGCCACTCCAGCACGTTGCGCTCGATGGCAAGCGCGCCGGGCAGCGTGCCCTCGACGGCACGTTGGGCCTGAGGCCGAATGTCGACGACGATGGCACCACGCGCAATCGCGTCGCGCAGCTCGAAGACGGTGGTGCGCTCGATGCGGCTGCGCGCCTGATCCAACATTTCGACGATCGTCATTTCGATGCACCTTCGGGTTCGTCGGTCAGCTCGGTACGGGTTCTTCGGAGCGAGGAGTGCTCGGTGACTTCGTAGTAGGACATTGCTGTCAGCGGTGGCGAGTACGCGTGAACGCTGAGGGTCGGGCCGCGCGCGGTGTCGTCCGGTGCGTGCACGACGTCGTGGACCCATCCGAGCGGGAACGACGCTTGATCCCCAGCATCGAGGTGCCGAATCTTCAGTTCATTTCCAGCCCAACGAGATTCGACGAGGGAGCCACTGAGGACGGTCAAAGCGCCGATCGAGCCCGCGTGATCATGAAGTTCGGTGGACCTGTCCGGTACCCAGCTTATGAGCCAGACGTCCAGGTCGTCGTCGGCGTGCAAACGAGTCGCCCAGCGTTCTTCGGTCGGCCAGAGACCGCTCTCGGGCAAGATGTCGTCGAATCGGCCGTCCAGCACGTCCGAAGCGCCCTGATCGGTGATGCGCAGTAAGTCATGCGGCCTGAGCCGAGTAGGTAGAGAAAGTTGAGGCGCGGAACGGGCGCGGCTGGACGAAGAGCGCACCGGTGAGGAAGTAAAGACAGGTGTGGAAAGCACGGGGAGTACTCCAGAGTCGATGTTTGAACGAGGCAGCGATCAGCCTCGACAACACTCCTGGGGTCCCATGCACGTCATCACGAGAAATATTGTTACACACCCCGCCCGCTAGCGCTAGCGCATGCGTCGTTTCGCAAGATTGCGCTCGTAGACCAGTCGCAGGCCCTCGAGCGTCAGGTCGGGCTCGTGATGCTCGATTGCACTGCTCTCCCCCATGATGAGCGGGGCACTGGCGCCGGTACCGATCACGGCCACCTCCGGACCGGAGAAGTCGGCGAGTTCACCACGGATGCGGGCGATCAACCCATCGACCAATCCGGCGAACCCGAACACGGCACCGGACTGCATGCATTCGACGGTATTCTTCCCGACCACCGAGCGGGGCCGCACCAATTCGATCTCCCGTAATGCTGCCGATCTGGAAGACATTGCCGCAGTGGAGATCTCCAATCCGGGCGCAATGGCACCGCCGAGGAATTCGCCTTTGGCAGAGACGACATCGACACAGGTGGTGGTGCCGAAATCGACCACGATGCAGGCGCTACCGTACAAATCGTGCGCCGCAAGGGTGTTGACGATCCGATCGGCGCCGACCTCCTTGGGATTGTCGACCAACAGCGGAACACCCGTTCGCACACCAGGTTCGACGACGACGTGCGGAATGTGCTCCCAGTAACGGGTCAGCATCGTCCGCATTTCCCGCAGCACCGAAGGGACGGTCGACAGGGCACTCACACCGGTGATCTGGTCGACGTCGTCGCCGAGAAGGCCGCGGAGCATCAATGCCAGCTCGTCCGCCGTTATTCGCGAATCCGTACGCATTCGCCAATCACGCAACAACTTCGCGTGATCACCACTGCCACTGAACAGGCCGAGTGTCATCGATGTGTTGCGAATGTCGATCGCAAGCAGCATCTTTACACCAGTACGGAATCGGCACGGAGCGTGCGAGGGGTGATCAGACCCGAACCCTCGGGTGCATATGCAGGGTCACTACCGAGTTCTACGGGATTGTTCTTCTCGTCGACGAACACCACGCGGGGTGCGTAATCCTTGCATTCCTGCTCGTTCATCACGCCGTAGGCAATGATAATGACGAGATCACCAGGATCGACCAGATGTGCTGCAGCACCGTTGATGCCGATCACCCCACTGCCACGCTCGCCGGTGATGACATAGGTTTCCAACCGTGCGCCGTTGTCGATGTCGACGATGGTCACCTGCTCACCTTCGAGCAGATCGGCCGCCTCCATCAGGTCCTGGTCCACGGTCACCGAACCTACGTAGTGCAGGTCCGCGTGGGTTACGGTCGCGCGATGAATCTTGGACTTCATCATTGTGCGAAACATGTTCTATCCCTTCAATTCTTCGGGTCGTCGGGGTATTCGAGAAAGCCGGTCCCGACAGCGACACCGACGTTGTCGATGAGTCGGGTGGTGCCCAGCGTGGCGGCCACGAGAAGTCGACCGTCACCACGCTCGGGAGCAGGTCCGAGATCGACACCTCGAAGTTCGAGATAGTCGACCTTCACCTCGGGCACCGCCGCGAGCACTTCGCCCGCAGTAGCCAGAATCACTTCGGCTCCGCCCGCTGCGGCGTGAGCCCCGGCTACCAGCGCCGCCGACAATGCCATGGCTGCCGAACGCTGGGCGTCGTCGAGATAGCGATTGCGAGAAGACAGTGCAAGACCGTCCTGCTCGCGCACGGTGGGGACACCGAAGATCTTCACGTCGAAGTTCAGATCTCGCACCAACTGTCGGATCAACGTCAACTGCTGGTAATCCTTCTCACCGAAGAACGCTGCATGCGGGGAGGTGATCTGCAACAGCTTGGTCACCACGGTGAGCATCCCGGCGAAATGCGTCGGCCGGCTTGCACCCTCCATCTCGCTGCCGAGTGGACCGGGGAGCACTGTCGTACGTGGCCCGGCCGGGTACATATCCGACACCGAAGGGGCGAAGACGATCTCGACTCCTTCGCTTGCCAGCAACTCCACGTCCGCGTCGAGGGTGCGTGGATAGGCGTCGAGGTCTTCCCCTTCGCCGAACTGCAAGGGGTTCACGAAGATCGACACGAACACCACTGCCCCGGTGCGTTTGGCCTGCCGAACCAAATGGATGTGCCCGGCGTGCAGCGCGCCCATGGTCGGCACCAGCGCTATCTGCCTGCCGACACCGCGTAGTGCCTTCGACACCGCGGAGACGACAGTCGGATCGTGATGAACTGTCAACTCCCCCGCCTTGTAGCTACCTGCCAGGGTCATAACTCGCCTTCCAAAATCTCGATGAGTTCGGGCTTCGATCCCATGCGTTGGGCGGATCTGAGCGAAAGCGCACGGTATCCCGCTGCAATCGCGGGATCGACGTCGCTGAGCACGTCCAGATGCTTCTGCACGGCGGCAACGTCGCCGCGCGCCACCGGCCCGGTCAAAGCGCTCTGACCGTGGCGCAACGCGTTGTCCAACGCAGCTCGCACGAGCGGACCCAGCACCCGCTGCGCTGCTTCGGGTTCGGAATCGATCCCGGGAAAGCCTGGACCGTCGAGTGCGACTCGCAACGCGTCGACGGCATCGGCAACCAGAGTGACCAGGTGATTGGACCCGTGAGCCAACGCTGCGTGGTAGAGCGCCCGATTCTCTTCCGAAACATGGACCGGTTCACCACCGAGTTCCAGAACCAATGCTTGCGCGACGGCATAACCGATCTCGTCCGCTGCGGTGATTCCGAAGCATGCAGCGGCCAGGCGATCGGTGTCCTCGGGCCCGCCGGTGAATGTCATGGCCGGGTGAATGGCCAACGGTATCGCACCTTGCGCGGCCAACGGGGCGAGGATGCCGATGCCATTCGCGCCGGAGGTGTGCACCACGAGCTTTCCCCGGGCAACGACACCGGTTGCCGCCAACCCTGCAGCGATCGATGCCAACTCGTTGTCCGGAACGGCCAGGATCAACAACTCGGCACGCCTGGCAACCTCGTCGACAGGCAATATCTGCGAATCCGGCAGGCGCGTGCGTACTCGCTCCTTGGACTCTTCCGATACCGCAGCACAACCGAACACGACATGCCCGACGCGCTCGAGAGCCTCGCCGAGTGCGGTACCCACCCGTCCTGCGGAGACGATACCTACGGTCAAACGCGCAGGTGCCGGGTCGGCAGAGCTTGGGGGTATTCCGCGGGTACCACTCCTGAACTCAGGTGAGGTCACCGAAACTTCCTCTCGTTCGTTCCAGTCCCGCTCGGCGGGTACCAGACGTCCTGAACGAAGGATAGCGGCACCGGGATTCCTCGGGCCACGGCCTGAGCAGTGATCTATTTCACCCTTCGGTACCGCGTCCAGCGTTCGGACGAGATGTCAGCAGGTCAGTCGGCACGGCGTCGATGACGACGTGCGCTCGGCTCGGTGTCGCTGGATTTCATTCCTGCCATGATCTCGGCCACCGAACGACCATTGGAGTGCGCACCCGCGCCATCACCATCCGGCTCGGCTCGACGCCGTCGCCTCGGAAGGTCGGGAGCCGGCTCCGAATCTTCGTGACTTCCCACGTCCTCGGTGTTCGAGTCGGGCGCAGGTGCCATAGCTTCCTCGGGAACCGGTGCGGGTTGTTCAGTCGACTCCGGAACAACCTCCGGCTCGAACACCCGGCTCGCGTACGGCAGCTGGCTCGAAGACGGCTGGCGGCTCGAAGACGGCTGGCTCGAAGACGGCTGCGAACTCGCGCCCGAAACCTGGGCTGCCGCGAGCGGTTCTTCGGCTTCGACGGCCTTCGTCCGATCGGACGAATAGCCGACGGGCTCACTCACCAGCGGTGGTGTCGGAGTCGGTGAGTGCGGTGGTGTGGGTACCCGTCTACCGCTGCCCTCGGATCGCGATTCTGCGCGAGGGGCCGGCTGGCTCGGCACATAGCCCCCGTTGGGCACAGAACCCACGCCGGGCATGTCCTCGCTACCGATGGGGACGTCGGGATAGAGCACCGAGGTCTCGGCTGTGACGGGCTCGTCGTACGGCGTTCCAAGTCCGGGCACGGGGGCATTCGGGCCCTCGGTGCTCGGGGAAGAGGACTGCGAAGATTTGCCGGGAACGAACAAACCGGAAGGTGCCGGCTGGTAGCTGGCGTAGCTGCGACCGCCGAGCTCCTGCACGCGCGTCGCGTCGGCCCGCAGCGCCACCCGTTCAGTGGGCAGGTTGCCGTCGAACAGTAGTTGCAGGTTGTTGCGTAGGTGAGCCAGTTCTGCTCGAAGAGCCGCGATCTCGCTGGTCTCGACGGCCACCTCGCTCCGGACGCGAGATTCCACGCCGAGTTCGTACTCCCGCCGAGCCGAAATCTCACGGGCGAGTTGGAGCTCGTACACAGTCTGAAGATCCTTGGCCCGGGTTTGGTCGGCCACTGCTTCGCGGCGATACTTCGTCATCGCGAACGCACCGATGATCGCGGCCCACAACGCTGAGACCAAGCCCACACGCAGCCACTGCACATTTTCGCTGAACAACATCAACATGCTGGCGATGATGCCGAATACGACCAGCGCTGCAATGAAAAGCTGGCTCGCACTCCGCCGTTGACGGCGTGACGCTTTCGCGCGAGTCGGTTCGGTCATGACGTCCAGGGTAGCTGGCGAACCGTCGACAAACGGGGAAGCCGGACTATGCTCGTCAGCTTCGGTGATAACGATCCGGCGCCGGGGACGATAAATGCCGTCAACGTTCGGGCCTGTCACCGGAGTCGGTCGGGGTCCTGCAGCAACGTTCGAGCCACAGGGCCGCGCCCACCACAGCCACTGCAGCAACGAGCCCGACGATGACGCCCGCTCGGTCCGAGGACGCGGCGCGCACCGACGACGCGAGCGGGACGATGTGTAGCAGGAATCCCAGCCACACACCGGCAGCTGCTGCGCCGACCAGCGCAGATGCCTTGGCCAGGGCCAACGCTCGTGCCGCGGTGATTGGATGGAGCTGGTTCGGCCCGTCGCCGACCTGCAGTTTCTCGATGCGCGATCGGATCACGAAGCCGAGCACCGTTTCGGCGATCGCGACGACGTAGAGCGATGCGCCGGCGAACACATGAACCGGTGGTAGCGATCCGTAGAACGATCGCACGAGCAGCCAGGTTGCGAGAGCCGCGAATCCGGCGAGGCCGACAAGATCTCTGATTCTCGTGGCCGTCATGGAGCGGTGTTCGGTGTGTGCAGTGTCATCTCCGTGCGGTGAACGCCCGCCCGTTCTTCCTCGCTCAGCGATTCGATCCATTCGCCCACCGACCGAGCCTCCCCCGACACTTCGAGCGACGCCCCGGGGTCGACCTCGAGCCAAGGCAACAGGACGAATGCTCGCTGGTGTGCTCGAGGATGCGGAAGAAGCAGCTGTGGATCGCTACTGGAAATGTCGTCACACGTGATGATGTCGACGTCGAGACTTCGCGGTCCCCAACGCTCGACCCGTATGCGGTCCGCTGCTTTTTCCAGTTCACGAGCGACCTCGAGCCAGTCGTACGGGCCCCGTTGTTCATCGTCCGCTACGACGATGGCATTGAGAAAGTCCTGCTGTTCGACGCCTCCCCACGGCACCGACGAGTACACCGAGGACACCGCAACGACGCGGTCGCCGAGCGCGGACGTCACCGAACG
Organism: Rhodococcus sp. PAMC28707; assembly: GCF_004795915.1. Taxonomy (NCBI): domain Bacteria; kingdom Bacillati; phylum Actinomycetota; class Actinomycetes; order Mycobacteriales; family Nocardiaceae; genus Rhodococcus; species Rhodococcus sp. PAMC28707. The sequence goes on along the minus strand of NZ_CP039253.1, from coordinate 2,739,122 downwards.
CAGATGTCCATACGAGTCGCCGACGTTGCTGCCGATCGACAGCACCGCGCGCGTCACCGACGACTCCGCGAAGCGACTACAGCCACATCGTCGAAGGCGAGTGGGATCGGTGCGGAAGGTTTGTGCAACACCACCTCGACTGCATCGACGCGCGTGTCCGCCATGACTCCGTCGGCGATTTCGGCTGCGACGGTTTCGATGAGGTCCCGCGCCGGACCTGCGATGATCGCCGCTGCCGCTTCCGCAAGCTCGCCGTAGTGCAGCGTGTTCACCAGATCGTCCGTCGCGGCAGCAGGGCGCAGATCCATCCAGACGGTGATGTCGACGACGAAATCCTGACCGTCACGTTTCTCGAAGTCGAAGACTCCGTGGTTGCCGCGAATCCTCAACCCGCGCAACTCGATTCGATCACTCATTTTGCCAGCCCCCGCCATGCTTTCACTACTGCTACCGCGTCCAGTGAGGCCTGGGCGTCGTGAACGCGAACACCCCACGCTCCTCCTGCAACCGCAAGCGCCGACACGACCGCTGTTGCGACCTCACGTCCGTCGGGCGGTCTCGGTTCACCGTCGGATTCGAGAAGTGTGCCGAGAAAACGTTTACGCGACGCGCCGATCAGAATCGGCATGCCGAGTTCGACGAACGTCGGTAGCGCTCGCAGCAGTTCCCAGTTGTGCTCGGCGTTCTTCGCGAAACCGAGACCCGGATCGAGGATGATGGCAGCCGGATCCACACCAGCGGCTACGGCACGGTCGACTTGCTCGAGCAGTTCGCGTCGAACATCGGTGACCACGTCGTCGTAATGCGCGACTGCGCCACTGTCCTGATGAGCGGCCTCGCCACTGGGTCCGTAATCGGCGGCCGAGCGCCAATGCATGAGAATCCACGGCAGACCGGCATCGGCGACCACCGACGCCATCGCAGGATCTGCGCGACCTCCGGAGACGTCGTTGACGATCGATACCCCTGCTTCGATCGCCGCCGCCGCTACCGATGCCCGCATGGTGTCGACGCTGGTGGCGATGCCACGCGCCGACAGTTCTGCGATGACGGGCACAACTCGTCGCGCCTCGACGGCAGGGTCGATCCGATCGGCACCCGGACGCGTGGATTCACCGCCGACGTCGACGATGTCGACGCCTGTCCGGTGCAGTTTCGTTCCGTGTGCAACGGCAGCGTCGACGTCCAGGTACCGCCCCCCGTCGGAGAACGAGTCGGCGGTCACGTTGAGGACGCCCATGACGACGGGCGCGACGGGCAAGGTCATTTGCGCAGGATGAGATCCAACGCTTCGGACCGAGACGCGGCAGAAGATTGGAACAAGCCCCGCACAGCCGACGTCGTCGTACTCGCTCCGGGCTTGCGGATGCCACGCATAGCCATGCACAGGTGCTCTGCCTCGATGACGACGATCGCGCCGCGTGGGCTCAGCTTGCGCATCACTGCGTCGGCAACCTGACTGGTCAGACGTTCCTGAACCTGTGGCCGTTTGGCATAGAGGTCTACCACTCGTGCCAGCTTCGAGAGGCCTGTCACCTTGCCGTTGCTACCGGGGATGTACCCGACGTGCGCAACTCCATGGAACGAGACGAGATGATGCTCGCACGTGGAGAACATGGGGATGTCGCGGACGAGAACCAATTCCTGGTGGCCTTCGTCGAACGTCGTGTTCAGTACATCGTCCGGGTCGGTGTAGAGGCCCCCGAAGATCTCCTTGTACGCGCGCGCGACGCGGGCGGGAGTCTCGAGCAGCCCCGGCCGATCCGGGTCTTCTCCGACTGCAATGAGCAGTTCGCGCACTGCGGCCTCAGCGCGCGGTTGATCGAACGCGTTTCCGGTTGCCACTGCGACGAACTCGTCGCCGGGGATTACCCCGTCTTGATCGATCTGCCTGACTGACACTGAGCTTGTACCTCCGGTTGCGGGGCGCCGATGCCCCGAGGTTTGACAGTCAGCCTATCCGGCGGCACCTCGGGCCGACCGAACTAGTGCTGTCCGTTAGGACCTTCCCAGCGTTGCGTGCGAGGGCCCTCGTTCTGGTCGCCGTCCGGATTCGGGGTCTCCCAGGGTGGATTCGGTTCTTCGTTTCCACCGCCACGAACGGCGTCATCCGGCAGGGCTCCGTTCAAAGGATCCCATCGCGGGGCTTCCTGACTCTGAGACTCCGGTTCCCGGTATTCGGGCTGGCGGTTGTCGGGCTGGCGGTTGTCGGGCTGGCGGTACTCCGGGGGCTGATATTGCGGCGGCTGATAGGAGGGGTCGGTGTAGCGATTGCCCTCCGAATAGCCTGCTGGAGGTCCACCTGGAACGGGACCGAGCGGATCTCGCGGTGGCCAGCCGGGGGCGGACCATCCGGCAGGGGCCCCGTAGTCGGGACGCGAACTCTTCGGCGGCTCCGGCTTGCGATACGACCCACCGTTGTAGGGCGCGCCGTCATTGTGTACTCCGGTGGAGGGTGCACCACCGTTGTACGCGCCCCCGTTGTACGGTCCGCCGTTGTACGGGCTGCTGTTCTGGGCGCCACCGTTCTGGGCGCCACCGTTGTACGGGCTACCGCCGTTGTTCCCGGCTGGGTTGTTACCCGCTGGAGTGTTCCCTGCTGTGGGCGCACCGTTGGCGTAGCCACCGCTGTAATTGCCCGGGCCGCCCTTGGAAAGCTGCGGCGGACCTGCATACGTGGGCTGCGGGAACTGTTGTGGAGGAACAACCTTCGGGGCGACAGGCTCTGGCGGCCAGGGCTCACCGCGCTCGGCAGCGAGTTCGCGTGGTGTTTTGACCGGCGGCTTGTCGGAGGGAATCCGCTCACCGAAGTCGTTGAACAGTGTGATGCGCGGACGCTTGACGACACTGTGGAAGATCTTCTCGAGGTCCTTGCGCTTGAGCGTCTCGCGCTCGAGCAGTTCCGTTGCAAGAATATCGAGAACGTCGCGGTATTCGTTGAGGATGGCCCACGCCTCGGTGTGCGCGGCTTCGATCAGATTGCGCACTTCCTCGTCGATCTCCCGTGCGACCTCGTGCGAGAAGTCGGACTGCATGCCCATCGAGCGACCGAGGAACGGATCGCCCTGCTCCTGCCCGTAACGGACTGCGCCGAGCTTGCTGCTCATGCCGTATTCGGTGACCATTGCCCGCGCGATCTTGGTGGCCTGGTCGATATCGGAGGAAGCACCGGTGGTCGGCTCGTGGAAAACGAGCTCTTCGGCTGCGCGACCACCCATTGCCATGACCAGACGTGCAATCATCTCGGACCGCGTCATGAGGCCCTTGTCGTCCTCGGGCACCGTCATGGCGTGGCCACCGGTTCTACCGCGAGCGAGGATCGTCACCTTGTACACGGGCTCGATATCGGGCATCGCCCACGCCGCGAGCGTGTGCCCGCCCTCGTGGTAGGCGGTGATCTTCTTCTCGTGCTCACTGATGATCCGGCTCTTGCGGCGGGGTCCACCGACGACTCGATCCACTGACTCCTCGAGAGCGACCTCGGTGATGACCGTGCCGTTCTCTCGTGCTGTCAGCAAAGCTGCTTCGTTGATGACGTTCGCCAGATCTGCACCGGACATGCCGACCGTGCGTTTCGCGAGGCCTTCGAGATCGGCGTCGTGTGCCACCGGCTTGCCCGCCGAGTGGACGGCCAGGATCGCGCGTCGACCAGCGAGATCGGGGACCCCGACGGGGATCTGACGGTCGAAGCGACCCGGACGTAGAAGAGCCGGATCGAGAATGTCGGGTCGGTTGGTGGCAGCGATGAGGATGACCCCGGTGCGCTCACCGAAGCCGTCCATTTCGACCAGCAGCTGGTTGAGAGTCTGCTCGCGCTCGTCGTGGCCGCCGCCCATGCCCGCACCACGCTGGCGTCCGACGGCGTCGATCTCGTCCACGAAAATGATGCAGGGGCTGTTCTGCTTGGCCTGTTCGAACAGGTCGCGCACACGAGAGGCACCCACGCCGACGAACATTTCGACGAAGTCCGAACCGGAGATCGTGAAGAACGGCACCCCTGCTTCACCGGCAACTGCTCGTGCAAGGAGAGTCTTGCCTGTTCCTGGAGGGCCGTACAGCAGCACGCCACGTGGGATCTTCGCCCCGAGGGCCTGGTAGCGAGCCGGATTCTGGAGGAAATCCTTGATCTCGTACAGCTCTTCGACGGCCTCGTCGGCACCCGCGACGTCCTGGAACGTCGTCTTGGGCATGTCCTTGGTGAGCTGCTTGGCTTTCGACTTACCGAAGCCCATCACGCCACCACGACCGCCGCCCTGCATACGGCTCATGAAGAACACGAAAATGCCGAGCAGAATGACCATCGGGAGAAGGAAGAGCAGCAGTGAGCTGAACCAGCTGTCCTGGGACACCACAGTGTTGTAGCTCTTCAGCCCGTCCTGGCCGACCTTGTCGAAGATTTGCTCCGATGCAGAGGTCGGGTACTTGGCGAGGATCTTCGTCTCGCCGTCGGTTGCGTCGCTACCGGACTTGAGGTCCAGACGTATCTGCTGCTCACGATCATCGATCTGAGCTGTGTCGACGTTCTTGGAATCGAGCTGCGCTATCGCCACTGACGTGTCGACAGTCTTCCACCCGCGTGTGTCGTTTCCGAAGTAGCTGAAGGCAGCGATCACCATCAGGACGCCGAAAACGATGGCCAGGTTCCGTATAACTGTCTTCCGATTCATACAGCTTCAGCCGAGACGGCCTCGTCCTTTCCAGTCTTCTCCAGTACGCAGACTCCGGCCGCGCACCGGATGATCCAGGTTACCGCGAACGGCAACCGACTGCCCCAGGTGCATCACGTGCACAAACGGGCCGACAACACTGCTGCATCGCACAACGCATCTCCCCCTTCAACGTCTCCCCTGCCCCACAGGTTCCCCACCACAGTCTTGTTGTCCGGACCTACCGCTTTCGGCAGAGGACAGCGACGTTGGAGGGTCTATTCTGTCAAAGTGCAGCCAGGCTCGGACAGAGTCACCCTGAATTCGGATGGTGTCACAACCTATCCGGACGGCATGGCAGTGCCAGAGCACGCCGATGGGGCAGCTGAGCTGCTGAGAGCCGCCTGGCGAACGAGTACTTCGACGGCTGATCCACGGGCGCCCGACCTTGCCGAATTCTTACCCGATTCGACAACTCTGCGGCATCGGTGGCTCGTAGCGCTCATCTCGGTCGACCTCCAGGAGCGCTGGTTACGTGCGCACTCACCCAAGCGACTGCGGGACTACTGCACCGAATTCGACCTCGCCGAGGCTCAGCTTCCGGTGGGATTGATCTACGAGGAATTCTGCGTGCGACGTCAGAGCGGGGACTCGGTATCGCCGTCCCACTACGTCGCGGAATATCCGGTGCAGGCAGCGGCGCTGGCCGAATTGCTCAACGTCGTACCGGGGGAAACCACCGAGCTTTCCTCGGCTGAGCCCGGGTGGGAGCCGGAGTCGGAGCTCGATGCCACCCAGGTGGAACCCACGACCGCCGACATGACGGGAACCGCATCCGCCGGGCTGGAATGGACCCGCCCCGGATCCCAGGACGAACTCGAGGACCTCGACGTCGGCGATCGGTTGGACGATTTCGACTTGCTGATGGGCCTCGGCCGTGGCGCTTTCGCACGGGTGTTTCTGTCCAGGCAGCGCTCGATGCAACGAATCGTGGCGGTGAAGATTTCCGAGGACCGCGGGACCGAACCGCAGACTTTGGCACAGCTCGACCACGACTACATCGTTCGGGTGTTCGATCAACGTGTTCTCCGGGACCGCGGGCTGCGTCTGCTGTACATGCAGTATGTGCCTGGAGGCACCCTGCTCAATGTGCTCGGAAGGGTCCGGGCGAGTCGAGAAGCCGACCGCTGCGGACGGCTACTTCTCGACAGCGTCGACGCCTCGCTCGCCGAAAAAGGCGGTCTTCGACCCACCGACTCGACTGTGCGAGAACAGATTTCGACTCTGTCATGGCCGGAGACGGTGGCGTGGATCGGCCGCCGACTGGCGGATGCACTGGACTACGCGGGCGAACGCGGTGTATTGCATCGCGATATCAAGCCGGCGAATGTGTTGTTGACCGCCGAGGGCGTCCCCAAATTGGCCGACTTCAACATCAGCTTCAGCGGCACCGTGGCAGGGGACAGCCCGGTCTCCTATTTCGGCGGGTCACTGAGCTATATGTCGCCGGAACAATTGGAGGCCTGCCATCCCGGCAGGCCAGGGCGCGCCGAAGATCTCGACACGCGCAGCGATCTGTATTCGCTCGCGGTGGTGCTGTGGGAACTGTTGACCGGCCACAAACCGTTCCCCGACCTCGAAGACTCCGCGGCGGGTGACCATACGGCTATCGACGGCCTACTCGGGGCGCGCCGGGGCGGAGTCGCAGCACAGGCACTGTCCGAACTGCCGCAAGACTGTCCGGCGACGCTGCGACGCATCCTTGTCAAATGCCTCTCTCCCGATCGGGACGATCGCTGGGGCACCGGCCAGGAAATGGCTCAGCAATTCGACCTGTGCCTCGACGCTCGCGCACGCAACCTAGTCGACCCACCGCCCACCAGCGCGCGCGTGAGACTTCGGCGACACACCGTTCCCGTCATGACCCTCGCGATCGGCGTTCCCAATGCCGTCGCTGCGTTCTACAACTACCAGCACAACAAGGCACTGATCATCAGCGACCTCGCCCCCGAGACGCAGGAAAGATTCGGGATCGTCGCGACGGCCATCAACGGCATGGTCTGGCCCCTGGGGCTGGTGTTGATTCTCTGGTTCTGCCGTCGAGTACTCGCAGTTCCGCATGCATTGCGGACCGGAAAGATCGTTCCGGAAGAGCGATTGGCCCAAGCACGAGCAGACACGCTCTCGGCCGCGGGCCGAGTGGTCGCGGTATGCCTTGGGCTGTGGGTCGTTGCAGGTATCGCATTTCCGGTGTCCCTGCAGTTCGCCGCCGGTTCGGTGCCGACGGAAGCGTACGTGCACTTCATCGCATCGCTCGTAGTCTGCGGCGCGATGGCAACCGCCTACCCGTTCTTTCTGGTCTCACTGTTCACCGTTCGATGCCTGTACCCCTCGCTGCTTCCCTACGGCCGTGCAGGGAGCGGGGACGCCTCACGACTGCACACGTTGCAGCGCCGTAGCGTCGGTTTTCTGACCGTCGCCGCGTCGATTCCGCTGATCGCCGTAGGTGGCCTGACCTTCGTTCCTACCGCGGACATCCCCAACATCATCGACGTCGTACGGATCGTCTGCGTGGGCGGAATTTTGGCATTCGTCGCGTCGTACTCGATTTTCCGGCTGATCGAGGGCGATCTGAACGCGCTGCTGCGAGCCGTCTCCCGCAGGTCTCGCTAGCCTTGACCAAGCCCGGTATCACACGGGTCAACGCCAGTAACTTGACACCGCCGCGTCCATTGCAGTCGCGTAGACAGAGATCCTGACCGGGTATTTCGGTCAGGACCTCTGCCGCGTTGACAGCTAGCCCAGCAGGCTGGCCGAGGGTTCGAAGCGCTCGCCGTACTTGGCGGCGGGCCCCTGCGCGCGAGCCGACGTGGACGTGGACGTGATCATCACCGAGGACAAGGTCAGCGCAGGGACTGCTCGCGGGGCAGACCCAGGATCAACTCGGCGATCTGATTGCGCAGGACCTCCGAGGTACCCCCGGCGAGGGTGCTGTAGCGCGCATACAGGAAGCTGCGCTGCAGCTCGTTCAGCGCCTTCGCCTCCAGCGCGCCGGCCTCGCCGGCCACCGCGAGGCTCACGGTCGCCAGGCGCTGTGTGTGCTCGCTGCCGACCAGCTTGAGCACCGCACCCTCGGGCCCGGACGCGCCGCCGCGCACGGCCTGCTCAGCGATGCGGCGGGTGAGCGCCGCCAACGCGAGATCCTCCGCGACGAGGTCCGCGATCGACTGGTCCAGCCCGGCGTCACCGCGCACTGCGGCGTACAGCGCAAACAGGTCGTAGGACAGGTCGAGGCCGAGTCGGTCGCGCCCGATGGTCACGCGCTCGTTGCCCAGAGCCGAGCGAGCCACGCCCCAGCCGCCGTCGACCGCTCCCAGGACATCCTCGTCGGCGACGAAGACGTCGTCGAAGAACACCTCGGCGAACAGTTCGACGCCCCGACTGTCCTGGATCGGCCGGACGGTGAGCCCCGGCGCGGCCATGTCGATCAGCATCATGGAGATGCCCTTGTGCTTGGCCGCGTCCGGGTTGGTCCGAATGGTCGCCATACCATGTGTCGACGTGTGCCCGCCGCTGGTCCAGGTCTTCTGGCCGTTGACGATCCAGCCGCCCTCCGCCCGCTTGGCCTTGGTGGTCACGCCCGCGGCGTCCGAGCCCGCGCCGGGCTCGCTGAACAGCTGGCACCACGTGATCTTGCCCAGCAGGCTGGTGCGCACATAGCGGTCGAGCTGCTCCTGCGTGCCATGGTCTACAACTGTGCGCAGCACCCACTCGCCGATGCCGTACTCCGGCCGCTCCTGCCCACGCAGCTCCTCATCGAGCACCAACTGCTCGACGGCGCCGGCGCCCCGGCCCCAGGGCCGGGGCCAGTGCGCGATGGCGTAACCGGAGTCCACGAACAGCTCGCGCCGCTCGGCCCCGGCCGCCGAGCCCAACTGCGCGACGAACTCCCGAGCTTGCGCGCGGTGGCCCTCCGCCTCGGGCGGCAGGTCGATGCCGGACTCACGGCGCACGCCCGCGGCGGTCGCGGCGGCGATCTCGCGACGCGCGGCGACGACGCTGAACATCATGCTCAGCACTCCGGCGCGACGCATGTACAGGTGCGCGTCGTGCTCGCGGGTATAGCCGATGGCGCCATGCACCTGGACGTTCTGCTCGGCGGCGCTTACCGCGGCGGGCAGCGCGGTCACGACCGCGGCCGCGGCCGCGAGGCTGCGCTGCTCCGGGGCGCCTGCCAGGATGCCGGCCGCGTCCCAGGCCTGAGCCATGCTCAGTTGTTGATCGACGAGGACGTTCGCCAGGATGTGCTTGATCGCCTGGAAGGACCCGATGGCCCGGCCGAAGGCCTGTCGCTGCTTCGCGTAGTCCACAGCCATGTTCTGGCAGGCGCGTGTCACGCCCGTCGCCTCCGCGGCCGCCAAGACACGGCCGATGGCCTGGGCCAGCTCCGCGGCGCCCGGCAGCTCCATCCGCGGCTGCACGGGGCCATCCGCACTGATGAACGCGACGCTGCGCGTCGGGTCCATACTCTCCGCGTCCACGCTGCCCAGCTGCACGCGGTCGAAGGCCAGCACGTCCGCGCCGACCGTCAGCAGGATCAGATCCGCCTCCATGCCGCCCAGCACCTGGACCGGACCGGCGAGTCGGAACGCCCCGTCCGCGTCGCGCGAGGCGAGCCCCTCCGGCACGGAACCAACCGCGCCGACGACGGTGCCGTCGGCGAGCCCCGGCAGCGACAGCTGCTGCTGCTCGGGGGTGCCGATCGCGGCGAGCAGCGCCGAGGCCCAGACTGTCGGTAGGACCGGACCCGGGGCCAGCACTGCCGCGAGCTCCTCGACGACCACCGCGGCCTCGCTCATACCCATGCCCGCCCCGCCGACGTCCTCAGGGAGATGGATGCCGAGCCACCCGAGCTCGGCATATCTCGCCCAGTCGCCCGGCAGGTCCAAAGTCGGACTCTCCAGCCGGGCGCGGGTCTGCTCGAGGGCGTCCGTGCGGCGGTAGTAGTCATTGATTGATTCAGCCAGCGAAAGCTGGTCCTCGGTAAGCGCGATAGCCATATTGCGGACATTACTGTAAGGCTGGGGTGAGGTTGGACACGTCGTAGGCGCAGGCGTGGGCGTGGGCGTAGGCAGGCACCGTCAGTGGGCAAAATTCGCAGACCAACTTGCTCGTCTGCTCGCGGCCGTCCCCCTCGCCGTCGATCCGGTGTTCCCCGTCCATCGCACGACAGCAATGTCCGAAGTTCTTCCTTCGCGATGTACGCCGAAAATATCTGCGCCCTGGGATCCCGAGTAGCGACGTCGTCTTCACATCCTAGTGAAACCGTTGTCCGACATACGTTCCCGCGCTCGAAATAGTTCCAGCTCTGTCAGCACCTGCTCGACCGGACGGCACTCCTCGTGGCGGTTGGCTACCGGAATGAAAGCGTGAGACCAGGCCGGTTTCAGCCGCCGTACACCTTCGGGTGGAGAGTTCCGATGTACGGCAGATCGCGGTACCGCTCGTTGTAGTCGAGTCCGTATCCGACGACGAATTCGTTGGGAATGTCGAAACCCACGTTCGCGACCTCGATGTCCACCTTGATTGCGTCGGGCTTGCGGAGCAGTGTCACCACCGACAACGAGGCCGGGTTACGAGTGGCGAGGTTGCGCATGAGCCAAGACAGTGTCAGACCCGAATCGATGATGTCCTCGACGATGAGTACGTTACGTCCGCTGATGTCGCGGTCGAGGTCCTTGAGAATCCGAACCACCCCGGAAGAGGACGTCGACGAGCCGTACGAGCTGACCGCCATGAACTCGAGCTGAGTCGGAATCGGGAGCGCGCGAGCAAAATCCGTCATGAACATGACGGCACCCTTGAGGACACCGACCAGGAGAAGGTCGCCTTCTGGCGCGCCCTGCGGATAGCGCTCGGCAATCTCGTTGGCAAGCTCGATCGTACGAGTCTTGATCTGCTCCTCGGAGATGAGAATCGATTCGATATCGCCCTCGTACACGGCGCTTCCCTTCAATTGTTTCTCGTACCTTCACAACTCTTGCAGATTCAAGCACCGCCGTTTCGCAGGCTCCACTCTTGCTCGAGCACCAGACTGCCACGTCGACGCGCGACCACCAACCTGGCGTCGGACGCCCCCGAACGGACGGCAACCCCGCCCTGCCCGCGCCAGTGTCCGACGAGATCGTCGATCAGCCGTAACTGCTTGTCCGACAGCGCCTTCACACCACTCCGCAGCAACCACAATCGCAACGCCCGACGACGCAGCGCAGCGGGGACCGACGTGAGGGTCATCACGTCCACTTCGGGTTCGGCGAAGTTCTCCCGCACCAAGGTCTCGGCCATGGCGTCGAGAACCATGAGGTCTTCACGAAGCTGCGTAGCCGTGCGAGCAAGAGCCGTTGCGACGCCACCACCGAGCGCATCTTCTAGCAGCGGCAGAATCTCGTGTCGAAGCCGGACGCGAGTGAAATCGGTGTCGGTGTTGTGTGGATCCTCGAACGGCGTCAACCCCAACTCGGCGCACGCTTGCCGGGTTACTGCTCGCCGAACCCCCAGAAGTGGTCGGCCCCATGGCCCATCGATCGGGGACATACCGGCGATCGATCGCGGCCCGGAGCCCCGCGAGAGTCCGAGCAGAACGGTCTCCGCTTGATCGTCGAGAGTGTGAGCGAGGAGGACCGTGGCGACGCCTCGGTGCCGGTCCAATGCCTCGTATCGCGCGCGACGAGCCGCGGCCTCCATTCCACCCGAGCCGCCCACGGTCACCGTCAGCACCGACGCGTCCACGCACCCGAGCTGCAGTGCCGTCGCTGCGGCCGTTGCTGCAACCGTGGCCGAGCCCTGTTGTAACCCGTGGTCGACGACGAGTGCTCGGACGTCCGTGGCCTCCGCGGCCACTGCAGCGGTCAGCGCAAGCGAATCGGCACCGCCGGACAGTGCGAGGACCACTGGGCCCGGGCTCGACGCGAGCCACCGACGAACTGCCTGCCGCAGCTCGAGGATTGCAGGCTTCTCCGGCAGCGCCACCCCGGTACGCCGCGTCATCGAAGTACGCGGGCGATCCACCGGTCGGGGTCCTCGATCTCGTCGAGCAGCGGCAACGTGCTGGCGTCGGTCCAGATGATGTTGAACTGCTCCATGCCGACCCTGCCGACGACGTGGTCGACGAACGATTTGCCTCGCACGTACTGCGCCATCTTCGCGTCCATCCCGAGCAGTGCTCTGATGACGCGTTGAAGTGGGTTCGTCTTTCGCCGACGCCTGCGCTCGAACGCCTGTCGGATCTGCAGGACCGAGGGCACCACTGCCGGCCCGACTGCGTCCATGACGTGATCGGCGTGACCCTCGAGGAGCGTCCCGAGAACGAGGAGCCGATCGATCGCTTCCCGCTGGGCCGGGGCTTGCGTTGCGCGCAGCAGCCCGACGATGCCTGCGTCCTCTGCTTTGTTCGACTGCTTGCGGTTCTTCAGCGCGCTCGTCAATCTCGTGGCGAACTCACCGATCGGTTCGTCGACACCGTCGGACAGCACTGCGACGGAACTGCGCATGTAGTCGCCCAACCACGGTGCCGAGGAGAACTGAACTCGATGTGTCACCTCGTGCAGGCATACCCACAGCCGGAAGTCGCTGGGCGGCACTCGCAACGCCCGCTCGACGGCGACGATATTCGGTGCGACGAGCAGGAGCGTCCCGTGCTCACCGGTGAACGGGTCGTACTGACCGAGAATTGCGCTGGACAGGAACGCGAGCATCGCGCCTGCTTGCAGACCCGCGGGTTTACCGCCGAGCAGGCCGGTCGGAGGTTCTGCATCGGTGTCGCCGGTCAGGTGTTTCATCGATGCCGCTGCTGCGTCGATCCACCCTGCCCGATCGACGACGAGTGCCTGCGGTACCGGAAGTCCGTCGGCGAGACCGGTCGTTTCACGTACTGGTCCTTCGGCACGAACCGAGGCCTCCGACAACTCGGCGACGACCGCTTCAGCGGTGTATCGGGAGATCGACGGTTCTTTCGGCGCCAATTTGGCACCGGTCTTCGCGGCCAGCGCCCAATCCACGGACCCACGAAAGCCTGCTGCGTTGCCTTCGGTGTCCGCTGCGTCGTTCGTCATCGGCAACCACACAGTCTGAGAGTAGCCGCCACGGCGTCGAGCGCAGGTCTGCTGACTTCGGGTGGTCGGTCGTTGGACATCAACGCGAACGTCAACGTCCGGCCGTCCATGTCCACTACGTACCCGGCGAGAGCACTTGCGGTCGACAAGGTGCCGGTCTTGGCCCTCACCCAGCCTGCTCCGACGCGTTCGGCGCTGGCGTATCGATCCGACAGCGTTCCGGTGGAGCCGGCTACCGGGAGGTAGTCGAGCATCGGGCGGAGTTCGGGTTTGCCCGATCCTGCGGCCGAAGTCAGTATCTGATCGAGCAGTCTGGCCGGAATCACCCCGTCGACCGACAGTCCGCTCGAATCGTGCAGCTCGAGTCCGGACATGTCGTACCCGGCGGCGAAAAGTGTCTGCTCGATCGAATCGACGGCACCGGTAAAGGAAGGCTGTGCATTGGTCTCGATGGCGATCTCGCGCCCGATGGCTTCTGCGAGGACGTTGTCCGAACGGCCCATCATCTGACCGAGACGATCACGAAGAGGTGCAGATTGGACACTCGCCACCTGATCGGCACCGGGTGGCGCCGCACCGATCGACACCCGAGCCGAGTCGAGCCCCAGGCCCCGGGCCAGCGCGCGTCCGGCATCGAGAGCCGGTTCGACGCTTCGGGGCGACTCGTCTTCCAGCGGATCCGATCTACCGCCGTCGATCATGATCGGTTCGATAGGCGTGATGTAACCGGCCGCGATATCAGGAGCAAACCATCCCTGTGCCATCGTCGGACCGCTGTAGATGGACGTGTCGACGACGATTCTGTCGACCGGTGTACCGGATTTGGATATCTGCTCCACCAGATCGTCTATACGCGCCGAGCCTGAGTAGAAGCTTTCGCTACCCAGGGGACGAGCGGTGATCGTCGGGTCGCCTGCAGCCACGATGACGATCTCACCAGCGGATTGTCCCTTCACCACCCGGGTGGTGACGCGATGTTCCGGAGACAGCGCAAGCATCGCCGCGCCTGCCGTCAAAACCTTGGTCGTCGATGCGGGGGTCATCGGGGTGTCCGGGTCCGAGGACCACAGCACCTCCCCTGTGACGGCGTCGGCGACAGACCCGGTGAACGCGCCGAGATCTGGTGACGCGACCACCGGCGCGAGCGCGGCAGCGATACCAGCGATGGAGGGTGCAGGTGAGATGTCCGATATCGGCGCGATGGTCGGTACGAGCATTACCGGGTCCGGCTCGGGCGCGAGATGCACCTCTGAGTTCGTATCGGATTCGCGCGGGACGATGGCCGCAATTGCTGTTCCGCCCGCCGCAACGACCGACACCGCGACGAGAATCAGAAGAATGCGGGTTCTCCGGCGCCGCCTCCCAGCGGTAGGACCGAGATTTCGCTTGGTCAACCTGGCCAACATTCCTCCATCGGTGTCTTCGTTCTTCCCGTTGCCAGTTTCTCCAACAGTATCCTCGGGTCCGGTACGCTGACCCCGCCACCATCGTGCGTCACTCGAGACGCAAGACGAGAACAAAGAAGAGCGAGGGCAGCACGTGTCGTTCGACGTCACCATCGAGATCCCCAAGGGTCAGCGAAACAAGTACGAAATCGATCACGTTTCCGGTCGGATTCGTCTCGACCGCTACCTTTACACGGCGATGGGTTACCCGGCCGACTACGGCTTCATCGAGAACACTCTCGGTGAGGACGGCGATCCGCTCGATGCTTTCGTCCTCCTCCCGGAATCCGTTTTCCCCGGAGTCATCGTCGAGGCCCGCCCAGTGGCAATGTTCAAAATGGTGGACGAGGCCGGTGGCGACGACAAGGTCCTGTGTGTGCCCGCAGGCGACTCACGCTGGGACCACATCCAAGACCTCAGCGATGTCTCGACATTCGAACTGGACGCGATCAAGCACTTCTTCGTCCACTACAAGGATCTCGAGCCCAACAAGCACGTCACGGCCGCGGACTGGGTAGGCCGGGCCGAGGCAGAAGCCGAGATCGCTGCATCGTTCAAACGTTTGGCAGACAATCCAGAGCACTGACAACCTTTCGACACCTGCAGTTCCGTACTTGAACGTTCCCGACAGGGGAAGTGTTTGCGCTTCCCCTGCGGTACGCAGCACAGCATGGTTCGATCGACGCACTAGTGGGGAGATTTATGAGCGAAAGCAATTCCGTCGATTCGTCCGCAGATACGGGCGAGCGTCGTAAGAACAGACAAGTCAGCTTCGTCTCCGATGCGGGACAATTTCCGGAGCTGCCGGTGACGGTCGTTCTCGACCGCATACCCGTGCCGATTCTCGCCGTCGATCCGAGTGGCGCGATCGTGTTTGCGAACGAAGCCTTCGACGAACTTTTCGGTACCGAAGAATCGGCTCGTGCGGACTTTCATTTGCACGACATCTTTCCCGATCAGGCTCCCGAGGGAGTCAACGTCGCCGACATGTTCTTGACGACGGTTGCCACGCGGGCCGATTCGCTGTGGCGCATGACCGACAAGACCGGCGATGTGGTGCAGGTTCGGGCCAGCAAGTCGATTCTTCGTCGAGCCGAGGACACGGTCGTCCTCGTCGCGCTGGAGGACTTCACCGATCAGCTCTGGAACGACCCCAAAAGCGCGCTGCGCTGACACCTGGTCTTCATGCCTCGCTCCGGGAAGCCGGAGACGGAGACATGACCGACCTGTGAGTTCTGCCGTCACGAGCCTTTGGACGCATCCACTCTGGATCGCTCGTAGTCGGTCAGAAATCTGTCCAGCAGTTCGACCAATGACGCGCGATCGTCGTTCGACCAGTCTTCGATGATCTTGCCGATATGCGCGGTCCGACGCAGCTGAATTCGATGGACTACCTGCTTGCCCGACTCTGTGACCGCGAGGGCGAACGCCCTGCCGTCGCTCTCGTCGCGAACACGTTCGACGTGCCCACGGTCGACGAGCTGGGCGACTTGCCTGCTTACCGTCGACGGGTCCGAGTTGACCAGTGCCGCCAGCTCACTGGACCGCATCGGGCCGTCGCGAAGCAATCGAAACAAGCACACGAATGCTGCTCCGTCGACGCCACCGGACTCTTCGGTAAGCTGCGCAATCCGGCGGTCCCGTGCGCGCTGCAGACGCACCAGCTGGGTACCGATTTCTTCGGCGTAATCCACGGTGGGTCAGCTTCCGGAGAACTCTGCCGGGCGCTTCTCGAACACTGCTGTGATCGCCTCGGTCAAATCGTTGGAGGCAAGGAAAGCAGCGTTCCAGGCAGCTACGAATCGCAGACCGGCGTCGACATCGGCTGCCCGTGAGTTGTCCAGGACCTCCTTGACGCCCTGCACCACCAGAGGCGGGTTGGCGGCAATCTCTGCTGCTGTGGCCCGAGCACCGGCGATCAGCGCATCGTGGTCCTCGAACACGTCGTTGACCAGTCCGATCTTCTCGGCGCGAGCGGCGTCGATGTCTTTGCCCGTCAATGCGAGTTCGCGAAGGTGACCGTCGCCGATGATAGCGGGCAATCGCGCGAGCGAACCCATGTCGGCGACGATGGCGACCCGCACTTCCCGCACACTGAACTTGGCGTCGGAGCTGGCGTACCTGATGTCAGCGGCACTGATGAGATCGAGGCCGCCGCCGATGCACCAGCCGTGCACGGCTGCAACGACTGGCTTGCGGCAGTCGGCAACGGCGTTGGTGGCCAACTGCATCCGCTTGATCGTGTTGTGGAATGCGGTGCGCGGACCGGCGAGGGCCTTGTCTGCCATCAGCGGCGCGAACTCACCTGCCATGGAAGCCAGGTCGAGACCGAAAGTGAAGTGCTTGCCCGAGCCGACTAGGAGGATTGCGCGTACGTCGGGATCAGCGTCGAGCTGCGCGAAAACCAGGGGACATTCGTTCCAGAAGTCAGGGCCCATCGCATTACCCTTGCCAGGACCGATCAGGGTAACTACCGCCACATGGTCGGCGACTTCGACGGAAAACGCATTCCAGATTTGTTCCTTCATGCCGCTGAGCCTAGCGGGCCGCCCGCTCTGGCCGACTAGTCCAGCGGGCCGCCCGCTCTCACCTACTAGTAGAGACCGAAGATTCGACCGATCAGCCCAGCGGCGACGATGATCACCACCAGCCCGATGAGCCCGAGAAACACGATGGGCAATGCCAACCCTCGTTGCGGTGGTTCGTGCTGCGGACCACCGACGCTGGATTCCGCCGGTGGCGTATCCCCGGGCTGAACACCGCCGCCTGGTTCCAATCCTGCGGTTTCGTTCGGGTCGGGGTTCTGAGCACTCATGTGGGTCGGGTACCCGATGAAATGCGCTTCAATCTTGCTCGGTCGCCCGGGCAATCGCTCCTGCGAAGAGTTCGGTGATCGCTGCACCGATGGTTCGTTCATCGATCTCGTCTGGATCGACGGAATGCTCGACGGACAGTCCGGAGATCAGTGCCAGCAGTGACGTCGCGACTTCTCGCGCATCGAGGGTGTCCGTTACGCCCCACGTCTCGGCTTTGGCCGAGATCAGGGTGGCGAGTTCTTCTCGTAGGAGTCGACGCTCGTGTCGGTAGCTTTCCGCCAACTTCGGGTCTCGAGCTGCATGGATGCCGAACTCGGTCACCAGCAGTGGCCACCGGGGCTCGGCGACGATCCACGATGCGATGGCGCTACCACCTGCTCCGGCGGCGTCGCCGGGGCCGAGGTCGGAGACGTCGTCGACGACTCGTGCGGCGAGTTCGAGCGAACGGCGCGAGAGCAGCTCGGCGAACAATGCCTGCTTGGAGTCGAAATTGGAGTAGACGGCGCCCTTGGTGAACCCGGCCCGTCTGGCGATGTCCTGGAGTTTGGCCGCCGCGAATCCGTGTTCGGTGAACTCGTCGGCTGCGGCGTCGAGCAGCCGCTCACGCACGTTCTCGCGTCCAGGCCTGGCCGTCGGCATCTGTGTCGACAACCACTCGTCTTGACCATCAACCATCATGATACCTAGAGTATTCAATACCTTAGGTATTCACAATTTTTCGAGAGGGAGTTCCATCCATGCGCAAAGTTGTCTGGCTAGCGGCCGGAGTGCTGATACTCCAACTCGGCTTCATCCTCAGCTACGTCGCGGCTTTCCATCAGCCCGAACCTCGTGAGATTCCGATCGCGGTCGTAGCCGAGCAAGGACTCCCTGCCGGAGTGGACTCCGACACAGCCGACAAGCTCAACGCCATCGACGGCACTCCCCTCGATGCTCGAACTGCTGCCAGCACGGGTGATGCACGCGCAATGATCCGCAACCGAGAGGTGCTGGGCGCCTACGTTCTGAGCCCGACGGGCACCGACACACTCATCACCGCCAGCGCCGCAGGCAGTTCCATCGCCAGCTCGCTCGAGGCAATCTTCACCAAGGTCGACCAGAGTCAGAACCGCACCTTCGTCGTCCGCGACGATATTCCCGTGAGTATCCACGACAACCGCGGATTGTCCGGCTTCTACCTTTCCGTCGGCTGGGTCGTCGGCGGATACCTCCTCGCGGCGGCAATCGGGCTCCTCATCGGCGCACCCAAGTCGCTACGTGAAGCTTCGGCTCAATTCGGGGTAATCGTCGGCTATTCGATCCTGTCCGGAATCCTCGGTGCGTTCATCACCACGCATGTTGTCGGAACGTTCGCCGGCCACTGGTTCCCTCTCGCCCTGCTGGGGACCGCCGTGGTTCTGGCCACAGCACTGTTCACGCTGGGGCTACGCGCTGCGGTGGGTATTGCCGCGGTGCCGATCGCGATCATCGTGTTCGTCATTCTCGGAAACCCCAGCGCTGGAGGCGCATTCGGTCCGAACGTACTTCCCGAATTCTATTCGGCAGTCGGCCGCTGGATCACCCCGGGTGTCGGCACCGAAGGCGTTCGGAGCATCGTCTACTTCTCCGGCACCGGCCTGGGACAACCAGCCCTGGCACTCGTCCTGTACACGGTGATCGGACTCGCCCTGTTCTTCGGCTTCACCTACCGCAGACAACAGAAATCTTCGAACCTCCCGGTCGACGCCTAGTACGAGGCACAGACTGCCTTTTGGCAATACGCTTGCCTCATGCACCGGCTTCTTCACCCGAACGCAGCCCACGTCGCGGACGTCCTGATCTCACGTGGACATCACGGGGTGGTCGTCACCGCACCCGTGCCGACAGTGACCGCCGACGCCGCCGCCGAATCTCTCGGCGCCAACGTCGGCGCGATCGTGAAGTCACTGGTGTTTCTGCTCGACGACGACCCAGTGTTACTGCTTGTCTCCGGTGCTCACCGCGTAAATCTGGATCGGACAGGCCGGCGACTGGAGGGCACCTTGTCGCAAGCTTCGCTCGAACTGGTCAAGCACTGCACCGGTCAACCGATCGGAGGCATCGCACCGGTGGGTCACCCGACGAATCTGCCCACATACGTCGACGAGCAACTGGCCGAGTACCCCGAATTATGGGCTGCTGCAGGACATCCGAACACGATCTTTCGCACAACCTATTCGGAACTGCTACGCATCACTGCCGGACTCACCCTGTCTATGAGATGACACCAGAGGCTGCGGGGACATGAAAACAGATGCGGAGCGAGTAATAGTGCGAGCTACGAGGCGAGCACGTGCGAGGCAGGTCGAACTCCGGTGGCTCCCTCCACCTTCGACGCCGAGAACGCAACGCCACGATCTTCCAGCCACGGCACGACGCCGTATGCGACCTTGCCGAAATTCGCTTCCCGGGGACCCACTGCGATCAGGGTGACGCCATCGGCGACGTCAGCAGCTTTCACATCGGCTATCAAACCTGCCAGCCCGACGGGTGTACCGATATAACGAATCGAGGCCGGGACTACCGGAGCGTCGAGTCCGGCAAACTCGCGACGGGCAGTGCGTGCGTCGTCCGCAATGTGAATCTCGATATCGAGGAACACGGCCACATCGTCGGCGTCCTTGCCCGACGCGACGGCCTCGCCGCGTAGCCGAGTACGCAGATTCTGCGCTTCCCGCAGGTCTTCGGCCTGAATTCTCACCATCTCCGAAGTCGGAGTCGTGTCGGTGAGCTCGGTCCACTGACCCAACAGGTCGAGGGCCACCCGGATGGGGCGAGCGTGGGCGATATCGGAACTGTGCGACATGCGATCGTGTCCTTCGTACAAGGCAAGGGATGCGGCTTCTGTATGGGGTCTAACCCGAGCGCCTACAAGATCCGGACGCTGTCCGGCACAAATCGACGTACCTGTCGCACCAGCGACGGTTGCGCCACAAGACAATTGCTGTCATATTTCGATGCTAACCGCTTCAGCCTGCGATGGGGATTCGTCCCACTCAGCGGCACCTGACTCCCCGGAGGCGCTCACCGGCACCGTGGCAGGAACACAGGGAGATCCGACTCCCGCCTTCCCGTCCACCAGATCGGGGAAGGGACGAGGATCTGGCACCGGGTTCCACCATCCCTCCTTCTCCTCGTACGTCCACGAAGCACCCTCGTACACGAGCTTCGTTATGGCTCCGAGCAGGCGATCGACGTCGGCACTGGAGCTTCCAAGGCCGAGGCTCGCACGCACTGCCCCGCCGGGACGACCGAGGCGCGCAAGAAGGGGGTGCGCACAGAATTTGCCATCTCGAACACCGATGCCATGCTCGGCCGACAGGTAGGCAGCGATCTCACCTGGCCCGAAGCCGTCGATGGCGAATGTGACGATCCCCACAGTATCCGGAGAGTCGTTCCACACTTCGAGCAAGCGCACGCCGGGGGTTGCCGTCAGTCCGGTGCGCAATCGGTCCGACAGAGCACGCTCGTGTTCGACGGATCCCGACCTCTCGTGCTCGGTGAGGGCCTCGCACGCCGCAGCCACTGCGGCGACGCCGAGGACGTTGGGCGTGCCGGCTTCATGACGCGCGGGCGAGCGCGCCCATGCAGTGGATTCCACGCTCACACTGTGCACAGCACCGCCACCCGCAAGGTACGGCTGAGCCGCATCGAGCCAATCGCGACGACCCACGAGCACACCTGCGCCGTGCGGGGCATACAGCTTGTGGCCGGAGAAGGCGAGGTAGTCGATGCCGAGGTCGCTGATGTCGATCCGCCGATGCGGTACCAACTGGGCGCCGTCGACGAGTATGCGGGCACCGTACCGATGAGCCAGTTCTGCGAGTTCGCGAATGGGCAACACCTCACCGGTGACATTCGAGGCGCCCGTGATAGCAAGCAACGCAGCAGGTTTCGTGGCGAGCTCGACCTCGATGCGCGCCACTGTCTCAGCGAGGGTGTCGGCGGCAACGACGACACGACGGTTCCGCCACGGCAATAGATTTGCGTGGTGCTCGATGTCGAGCACCACAGTCTCACCGGGCACGCACCGCGCCAGCAGATTGAGCGAGTCGGTAGTGTTCCTGGTGAAGATCGTCACCGAATCACTCTGTGCAACAACAAAATTTGACACAGTCCCGCGAGCCTTCTCGTACGCCGCCGTCGACACGCGCGAGGCATAACCCGCGCCGCGGTGCACACTCGAGTAATAGGGCAGCAACTCGACGATACGATCGGTCACCGCGGCGAGAGCAGGAGCACTGGCGGCGTAGTCGAAATTCGCATAAGTGCAGGTAGTGCCGTCGACCAGCGGGACCTGAAGGTCTGCCCCACTGACCACGGCGAACGGTGCGCACGAGCTTTCGAGAACAGCAGTCATGACAAATATCCCCTTGTACATCAAGGGACCCGAGACATCGAAGAAGAATGATCGAGTCCGCGCTTGCCGCGCCGGTATTCCGGCGTCAGCCAGGTCGTCACCCGGAGCACCCCACCGCGGAGGAGGGTTGCCGACCAGCAAGCCGGGGCTCGATGCTGGTACTCATGACCTGTGAAGAGGATGGCAAACGGTCGACGAGGTTGTCAACCCCTCCGGTAGGAAATCGCGTCTCCAGCCGCTCCGAAGCCGTATCCCGAGTAGAATTCGCGCGGTGTCGAGCCTCACCGATCCATCCGTCCGTTCACCTTCCGGCCACCCGAACATGAGATAACGACCATCGAGGTTCACTAGCAATTCGGTAACCAACAAGAAGAAGGACACCCCGTTTTCTGTGCAACCACAATCGGATTCGGCCCCCGAACTGCCTTCGAGCGACGTACCCCCCGATTTTTTACGCTCCGCGCACGCGCCCGAGCAGCGCACGTTGATCGATATTCTCCGCGCCACAGCAGAGCAATACCCTGACGCACCCGCAATCGACGACGGCACCGTCGCGGTGTCCTACAGCGAATTGCTCGTAGACATCGACGAGGGATCACAGTGGCTGTATCGAGCCGGTGTTCGCCGCGGCGATCGCGTCGGAATCCGGATGCCGTCGGGATCCTTCGCCCTGTACGTCGCCATTCTGTCGATTCTCAACGCGGGGGCGGCCTACGTGCCCGTCGACGCGGACGACCCCGACGAGCGCGCCGAACTCGTATTCGGCGAGGCCCAGGTCACCGCGGTGGTGACCGCGAACGGAATCGTTGCCGGTACAGCCGAAAAGAACACAGCACCCGCCTCGGACGTCGGCGCCCCGACAACCGAGGACGACGCCTGGGTCATCTTCACTTCCGGTTCGACCGGGACCCCGAAGGGGGTGGCCGTGAGCCACCGTAGCGCGGCGGCCTTCGTCGACGCAGAAGCACGCATGTTCATGCAGGACGATCCACTCGGCCCCGGCGATCGTGTGCTGGCGGGTCTGTCGGTGGCGTTCGACGCTTCGTGCGAGGAAATGTGGCTCGCCTGGCGTCACGGCGCCGCACTGGTGCCCGCGCCGCGATCGCTCGTGCGCAGCGGCCTGGACCTGGGTCCGTGGCTCGTCTCGCGCGACATCACCGTCGTGTCGACGGTTCCCACTCTGGCGGCCCTGTGGCCTGCCGTTGCCCTCGAAGCGGTTCGGTTGCTCATCTTCGGCGGCGAGGCCTGCCCACCCGAGTTGGCCGAGCGTCTCGCCGTGGACGGGCGCGAGGTGTGGAACACCTACGGTCCGACCGAGGCGACCGTCGTCGCCTGCGCATCGATCATGGACGGCAAGGGTCCGGTGCGCATCGGCCTACCGCTCGACGGCTGGGATCTCGCGGTCGTCGATGCTGCAGGCAAGCCAGTAGCCGTCGGAGAAGTCGGTGAACTGGTGATCGGAGGTGTCGGGCTCGCCCGCTATCTCGACCCCGAGAAGGACGCCGAAAAGTACGCGCCCATGCCCACGCTCGGCTGGGAGCGCGCGTACCGCAGCGGAGACCTCGTCGAACTCGAGCTCGAAGGTCTCCTTTTCCAGGGCCGCGCCGACGATCAGATCAAGCTCGGCGGGCGACGCATCGAACTCGGCGAGATCGACAACGCACTACAGGCCCTCCCCGGTGTTGCCGGCGCTGCCGCGGCAATTCGCACCACCGGCGCGGGCAACTCGGTACTCATCGGTTATCTGTCCAGCACCGACCCGGACTTCGATCTCGACGCCGCGCGCACCCTGCTCGCCCAGCAACTTCCGTCGGCGCTCGTTCCGCGGCTCACCCTCGTCGATGAGCTGCCGACCCGGACGTCGGGCAAGGTGGATCGAAACGCGCTCCCGTGGCCACTTCCCGGCATGGGCGAACAGTCCGGGCTCGGCGGAACGGCGGGATGGGTTGCCGAACTGTGGACCGAAATTCTCGGCGCTCAGGTCTCCGACGACAACGCCGACTTCTTCCAGAACGGTGGCGGATCGTTGTCCGCCGCGCAGTTGGTGACAGCGCTTCGTCAGCGTTTTCCCGAGGTCACCGTCGCGCAGTTGTACGACCATCCGCGGCTCGGCTCACTCGCCCGCATGCTCGACGACCTTGCACCGCCGGTCGACGTCGTTCCGCGTGAAGTCATCCCGACACCGCGTCGGGCGCAGTGGATCCAGATCGCCGCAACGGTGCCGCTGACCACGCTTACCGGTCTGCAGTGGGTCACCTGGCTCGGCATTCTCGCCAACGTCATGTCATGGTTCGCCGACGTGCCATGGGCGCCGACGGTGTCCTGGTGGTGGCTCCTGGTCGCGTTCCTGCTGTTCATCACGCCGGTCGGCCGGATGGCGATCTCGGTCGTCGGCTCACGCCTTCTGCTGACCGGAGTGAAACCGGGCGCCTACGACCGCGGCGGCAGCGTGCATCTGCGCCTGTGGACGGCAACGCGCCTCACCGATGCCAGCGGCGCCTCCAACCTGTCCGGCGCGCCGTGGATGGTCTACTACGCCCGAGCACTCGGCGCGAAGATCGGTAAGGGCGTCGACCTGCACACCATGCCTCCGGTGACGGGAATGCTCGAACTCGGCGACGGCTGCTCGGTCGAACCCGAGGTGGACCTCACCGGTCACTGGATCGACGGCGACATCGTCTACATCGGCGGCATCAGGATCGGTGCGGGGGCAACCGTCGGCGCTCGATCGACGCTTCTACCAGGCACTTCGGTCGGCAAGAACGCCGTCGTGACCGCCGGTTCCGCCGTCGTCGGACGCGTCAAAGCCGGCCAGATGTGGGCCGGCTCCCCCGCCACGAAAATCGGCAAGGCCGAGCACCCGTGGCCCGAGGAAACACCACCTCGCGCGACCCGGTGGATCGTGGCCTACGGCGTCGCGTCCCTGTTCCTGTCAGGTATGGCGATCTTCTCCATCGGCGTCTCGTTGGTACTGATGGGCTGGTGGCTGCACACTGCGACGACGTTGCTCGGCGCACTCGGCCGCGGCGTACTGCTGCTACCTGTCGCCACGATGGTCTCCCTCGCGACGTTCGCGCTCATCACGGTGGCCGCGGTGCGTCTGTGCAGCATCGGCCTGACCGAGGGCTATCACCCGGTTCGCAGCCGAATCGGCTTTCAGGTGTGGGCAACGGAACGACTCATGGACTCCGCGCGCACCTTCCTGTTCCCGCTCTACGCCAGCTTGTTGACGCCGGGATGGCTGCGACTTCTCGGCGCGAAGATCGGCAAGGACGTAGAGGCCTCGACCGTGCTGATGATTCCGAAATTCACCACCGTCGCAGACGGTGCATTCCTCGCCGACGACACGATGATCGCCAGCTACGAACTCGGCGGCGGCTGGATGCGCCTCGGGGATGCCAAGGTCGGCAAGCGGGCGTTCCTCGGCAACTCCGGCATGACGGGTCCGGGACGCACAGTCCCGAAGAACGGCCTCGTCGCCGTACTGTCGGCTACCCCGGACAAGGCGAAATCCGGATCGTCCTGGCTCGGCAGCCCACCCGTGCGGTTGCGTCGCACCTCCGGAAAGACCGACTCCTCGCGCACGTTCGATCCGCCGACCAAGCTGAAGATCGCTCGGGCATTCGTCGAGACCTGCCGACTGATTCCGGTGGTCGTGACATTCGCGATCGGCCTGGGAGTGCTGTTCGGTCTCTTCGCACTGGCCGACAGTCATGGGTACTGGCTTGCCGCGCTACTCAGCGGAGTCGTACTGCTCATTGCCGGTGCCGTCGCCGCTACGGTGTCCGCGCTGGCGAAGTGGGCCTGGGTCGGCCGTATAGACAAGGTGGAACACCCATTGTGGAGCTCGTTCGTGTGGCGCAACGAAGTGTCCGACACGTTCGTCGAAACCGTCGCGGCCCCGTGGTTCGCGCGGGCAGCAGAAGGCACAGCCGTGCTCAACATGTGGCTTCGTTGGCTCGGCGCGGACATCGGCCATGGAGTCTGGTGTGAAACATACTGGCTACCGGAAGCCGATCTTGTGACACTTGCCGACGGTGCAACAGTCAACCGTGGGTGCGTTGTGCAGACGCACCTGTTCCATGATCGGATCATGTCCATGGACAGCGTCACCCTCGGACGAGGAGCCACATTGGGGCAGCATTGCGTCGCACTGCCTGCCGCAGGAATCGGCGACGGCGCTACCGTCGGGCCGGCGTCTCTGGTGATGCGCGGCGATACCGTGCCTGCGCACACGCGGTGGCAGGGTAACCCGATCGCGCCGTGGGCGAAGGGCGATCCGTACCGCCGGATCACTGCGGCGGCCGAGGCGACGCTGTGAAACCGGGTTCGAAGACGGTGACTCCGATGTTCGACCTCGACGCCAACGATGCGCCGATCGACCCGTACCTGCCCGAGAGCGGCAACCGCGGCTATCGGGTCTCGCGGTACGAGTTGGATCTCGAGTACAAGGTCGACAGCAATCGATTGACCGGAACAGCGCAGATCACTGCAGTCACCACCGCGACCATCGCCAAGTTCGCGCTCGATCTCGGGCCTGCACTGCGGGTGTCCAAGGTGTCGGTCAACGGGTCCCGCTCGGTGAAGTTCTCACGCCAGCGCGGCAAGTTGAAGATCACGATGGCCAAACCGATTCTCTCGGGTGGGGCGCTCGTCGTCACCGTGCACTACGGCGGAATCCCCAAGCCCATCAGCAGTTTCTGGGGTGAAGTCGGCTGGGACGAACTCGCCGAAGGCGCCATCGTCGCGAGCCAACCCAACGGCGCCGCATCCTGGTTTCCCTGCGACGACCATCCGGGATCCAAAGCGAGCTTCGGCATCACGATCACCACGGACTCGCCCTACTACGCGGTGGCCAACGGAACTTTGGTGCGCAAGCAGACTCGGGCGAGCCGCACGACCTGGGTGTACGAGCAACCCGAGCCGATGGCGACGTACCTTGCCACCATTCAGATAGGTCACTACGAAAAGCGCGTCACCAGCACCGAGCCCGTGCCGATAGAGGCGATCATTCCTCCACGGCTGCGTCGGCACTACGATCACGATTTCGGCCGTCAAGCCCAGATGATGGAGACCTTCGTACGCCTGTACGGCCCGTACCCGTTCTCCGCCTACACCGTTGTCGTCACCGATGACGAACTGGAAATTCCGATCGAGGCGCAAGGCATTTCGATCTTCGGCGCCAACCATTGTTCGGGTGATCGACACTCCGAACGCCTTGTCGCACACGAGCTTGCGCATCAATGGTTCGGCAACAGCCTCACACTCGGAACCTGGGCGGACATCTGGCTCCACGAAGGCTTCGCGTGCTACTCCGAATGGATCTGGGTCGAAAACTCCGGTGGCACAAGCGCTCACGACAAGGCACAGCGCGCATACGCCATCCAGCAGACATTGCCGAAGGATCTGATACTCGGCGATCCAGGCAAGGCCAAGCTGTTCGATGATCGGGTCTACAAGCGTGGCGCGCTGGCATTGCATTCACTGCGGCGAACCGTCGGTGACGAGCGGTTCTTCGCGCTGATTCAGCTGTGGACCAAAGATTATCGCTATTCGACGGTATCGAGCCAGGACTTCATCGACCTGGCCTCGCGCTTCGGTTGCCCGCGAACCCTCTGGGACAGCTGGCTCTATCAGGCGGAGCTGCCGGCGCTTCCGTAGGCTCCGGCGCCGCCGACGCCGACGCAAATTACTCCGCTATTCGGAATCCGTACCCCCTGCAGGGGGTACGGATTCCGAATGGGGGAGTAAATCGCCGGACCCCGCTCACGAAACTCAGGGAAGGTGCGCTCTCGAACGAGCACGAATGAACACCCAGCAAAGCGCGGCGAGAACCGAACCGAAGACGAAGATGGCGGGATAGGTCACGACCCCGGGCCATTGCTCGGTGAGCGCAGACAGAATCGCCGGAATCGCGAACCCCAGGTACGTGAGTGAATAGAACACAGCGGTCAGTCCGGCGAGATCATCGGGGCCGGCAATACGTTGCACCTCTTGCAATCCGGAGACCAACGCCATGCCGTAACCGCAACCGAGCACTGCCGCTGCGATGAGAGCGGCGGCGATCGTCAATACCGACGCGGCCCACGCTGCGAGCAACATCCCGAAGACCAGAATGGCGAGTGCAACGAGTGCGCCTCTGGCGTGGGTCGGCGTGTCGATCCTGCGGCCGACCGCCTGGATGGCGAAGCCGGAGCCGAGCGCGATCACCGACATCAGTGCCGATAGTGCGATGGGGTAACCCCCACTGCTGTCGGCCATCAACGACGGCAGCACCGCGTACGCGACACTCGCGGCACCGAACACCCACGGCGCCAACGGAACGACGACCAGCAGAAATCTGCGATGCGACGCCGCGGGGATCAACAGATCTTTGCGAAGCGGTTCACGATCCACCGGCGGCACGGCAGCGCGCGTCTCCGGCACCGAAGCCATACCGATCCCCGCGAGGACGCAGATGCCCACATGAACGAGGTACGCGAGGTGCGTCGGCCAAGGCGCCCACTGGGCCAGGATGCCCGCGACGCCTGCACCGAGCGCGAAACCTGCGGTCAGACTCATCGCTGCGCGACGTGCTCCCGCACCGGCTGCGGACGAAGGGTCCAGGGCGGTAAGCTCTTTCACCCAACTGCCTCCGACAGCCATCCCGATACCGAGAGCGACTCCGCTGAGAACCCGGCCGCTGAACAGCACGCCTGCGCTGTCGGCGCCGAGCGAGATGAGAATCGATCCGGCAGCGGCCACGGCCGTCGCGGGCAACATCACCGGCCGTCGACCCAGCCGGTCGGACAGCGGCCCGCAGATGAGCAGCGCCGGCACAATCCCGATGACATACGCGAACAGGAACAAATCGACCGTGACGGCGGAGAAGCCGTGCTCGAGCCGGTACATCACCAGAAGTGGGGTGAATTCGTTTCCGCCCCAAGCGACGGCGAACATACCTGCCGCGACGAGTAGCCAACGCGCAGAACCGACCTTGGTGACGTTCGACCCGGTGGAGAGTGCGATCATCGCCGACCATCCTCGGTCAATCCATGTACCCGGTTCATATGTTGCTCGACCGCATCAGCGAAACCGTCGACGTCGCCTGCTTCGATAAGGTCGGTGAGCTCGCCGTGATCGTCGACGATCCGCGAGATCTGCCCGGGATCGCGGATGAGCGAATGCGCCGTCATCCGTCGTTGGCGCTCGCGAAGACCTGTGTAGAACTCGTCGAGAAGTGGGTTGCCGCCTGCACGCACTATCAGCCGGTGAAAGTCTGCGTCGGCAGCGCTGAATTCGGCTGCCGTGCCCGTCTCGACAAGGCCACGTTGACGCTCGAGGTTGCTGCGCAGATCAGCGAGAAGTTCGGTTCGGGCCCGTTTGTCACCGACGACAGCGCGAACGCTCGCAGTCTCGACGATCCAGCGTGCCGAGACGATATGTTCGGCCTCCCCGGGCGCGATCGGCACCACGAGTGCCCCTCGCTTGGGATAGAGCCGCATCCACCCTTCGACCTGAAGTCGGAGGAAGGCCTCGCGGACCGGAGTCCGGCTCACGTCCATGCGAGCGGCGATGTCACCTTCGCTGACCAGCTCGCCGCCGGGGAGTTCACCGGTAACGATGAGCTCCTTGACGGTCAGGTAAGCCTGCTCCGATGCCGATGTCGGGTTCGATGCGAGGATAGACACAACATAGATACTAGATGCCGGTGCCGTCCCACCTCGTCACGGGACCCAGTACTTCATCGCCAGCTCCTCCACCAACGGATCGTTCTCGGCCACCTCGTCCAATGCCGCGAGGTCGTCGCTGATCGACACCAGCCGCGGATTGTCGCCCTCGGCCCGGTCGAGGTCCGTGTCACCGTCATCTGTGAGCTGACCGATCAATTTCACTCGCAGACGCGCCTTCAGCGAATCGCTCATTCGTCCTCGCCCTTCTTGAACACGCGCCGGGCAGTCGGAATGAGCGCCACCAGTGCCCCTATGAGAACCACGACCGAAAACACTTCGAGCCACATGCGCTTACTCCTTCGGGAAGACCAAGAGCGGACAACTACGACGCCGGCGCGAGCCAACTGCCGACTGGGATGTTGCGCAGAATCGTGAACGCCAGTACGACGGCGACACTCGCGACGAACAGCCACGTCGGCGGGCGCCGGCTGCGTAAGACCGTTCCGCGGGCACGTGCGCGCAGCCACACGCCCCACACCACGACACCCACGGCGACGAGTCCGACGGCCAGCGCGTTCGTAGTCAGGGCGGAGTAGAGGTCACCGCGCACCAGGTCACCGAGGGCCCGCGTCGTGCCACACCCCGGACACCACAACCCGGTGACGGCATGGATCGGGCACGGAAGATAAGTCGACGTCCGTGGGTCCCGGACGTACAACAAAGCCCCGGCCGCGACGGCAAGACCGCCGACAGTCAGCGGCGCTCTTGTCCCCCTACGCAGATCGAGTGAGATCACCTGTTCCACGATATCGGTGATGCGAGCCCAGGTCATCCGACCAACTACTACAACTCAGCCCTGAACGACAACGGTTCCCATCATGTCCGGGTGCGGGGTGCAGTGATACGTGTACGTTCCCGGCTCGGTGAACTTGTGGGTGAACGTATTCGAGGTCATCAGCGGGCTACGGAACGACTTGTCATCGGCGACGACGTCGTGCGTGATGCCACCGTCGTCGAACACCCAGGTCACCGTGTCGCCGACGCCGACGGTGATGCTCGAAGGCGAGTAGGTGCGGTCTTTCACCGTCACCTGGTTCGCCACCGACGCCGGAGCTTGTTCGGGTTCAGGGGACGAACAGCCGATCAGAGATGCGAAGACGAATGCCGATGCGATACACCCTGAGATGGCCCTCGAAGTTTTCACTACACCGAGGCTACCGGCAGGTGGGTGGTCCTGAGCTCGGGTAACATCATCGCGGAAGTTCACCCCTGCGAGAGGCACCACCCATGACCGAGCGACGCGGCCGCAGCAGCGCAGCTGCCCTGTTCTCCCTCCTGTTCGTCCTCGTCGCTTCACTGATGGGGTCGGCCACCGCGCAAGCAGCGCCTGCACGCTTCGTGCCTGCAGGGGAGATCAGCCCAACCGTCGGCTTCGATCCGGCAGGGGTTCTCCAATGGCGGCTCGATCAGGTGTTCATCAACCAACCGATCTTCGTCCGGGTCGATCCCGCACTCCCCGGCTTGACCGACTTCTCCCTCAACAACTGGTGCAACTGCGCCATCAACTGGTTCAACAACACCACCCAGGTAGGTGGCGTCGCATTCCCCGGACCGCTGGACACCGGGCCGATCCGCACCGGATCTGGTGATGTCTCCGCGTGGACCGACATCCCGGGCGGCTGGACGATCGTCCGCGGCAACGGTCACTGGTGGGTTCCTTAGATTCTCGGAGCTATCGGAACACCGGCTCGCGGAGATAGCCGCCGTCCTCGACCCCCGGAGGAATCGCGAGGACCGCAGACCCGATAGTGGTTGTCCACTCGTCGAGCGCATCACGGGCGTCCACCGTCAGCCGCGGCTGAGAGCTTCCCCCATCGTGCGATTCAAGGTACCCAGCGCGCGGACCGCGCTACGCACGGATCCAGAGGTGGTCTTGGACTCGAGCATGACGTCGTGGGCGGAAGTCTCGGTGAGTTTCTCCGGCGGCTCGACGTGTTCACCCGCGAGGGCTCGTTTGACGTCGCCGATCGTAGATTTCGTGACTTCCGCGGCCTCCCGAATCGCCAACGTCGTTGCCTCGGACGGTCTCGATTCCGGTTCGGCGCGTGCTGCGCCGACTCCGGCTCTGGCGAGTGCATGTCCGGATCGGTTGCTGACCGCCATGATCCGCAGCAACCGCTTGGTGCCCCTGCGAGTGCGGGTGGTCGGGCCCAGCTCCAGCGGTTTTCCTGCCGTCATGAGCTCTTTCAACGCGTTGTCGAGCTTGCGTACGTCGGCGACGAGGTTCGTCGCACTTCCGGGTTCGACGACGGAATCGATACTCGAGTCGATGATCGTCGACATCCGGTCGAGGTAATTCTCGACCTTCGTCACCAGCGTCGATCGTGTTCCGGTGGAGAAGACGAAATACGCCGACGCGATGCCGACCAGCCCTCCCGCGGCGGTTTCGTAGATTCGTAGTTCGAGCACCTCGAGACTGAAGGTTCCGAGAAGGCCGTACAACATCGCAAGCATCACTGTGATGAAGAACGAGAGCAGCGCGTAGGCAACGGTGACGAGGTAGAACGCACAGAACACGCATACGACCAGTAGTACGAGTTGGAGTGGTCGATCAGGTCCGACAAGGGCGGACAACACCACTCCAGCAAGAACTCCGGCGATGGTTCCGACGACTCGATGGCTGGCACGGGAGAGGATCTCACCGCGCGTCGATGCTCCGGTGAACACCAGGAACGCTGTCAGGACTGCCCAGTACCAGCGATCGGGCGAGATGAGCTCGCCGAGAATCGTTGCAGCACTGGTGGCTACAGCAACCTGAATGGCGGCCTTCGTGCTGGGATTCAGACCAGCGGATTCATCGCCGTCGGTAACGGGGTCGGCGACATCCTCCTTTTTCTCCACTGGGGATTTTGGATCCTCGAGCAACGCATTGCTGGTGATGTTTTGGATTGCAATGTGGGCCTGCACAGCTCGCATAGCAACCGCCGTAGCGATTCCTGCCTTGGTCGACGGGTCCGCCTTGTCGGCCGCCGCCGTAGCGAGACGTCGCGCCGCACGCAGTTGATTTTCCGATGGGTTGTTCTGCAGGCTCGAACCGAGGGCGGTCGTAGCCTCACCGAGCGGTTCCGGCCATGGCTCGTTCGAATCGAGCGCCCAGAGTGCACTCACCAACTGTTCGGTGGCGATCTGCGCATCGAAGATTCGTAGTGAGAGGTCGTCGCTGGTGACGCTGAAAAGTTGGGCCGCGTCGTTGTGGTCGAGCCAGTCGTCGATCATCAGGGCGGTGCGGCCGAGCCGGTCCAGCTTCTTGCGCAATGTCACGAGATCACGCTCGCTCCGGTTCGACGCGACCTCGAGCACATCTATCGACGCAGCCCGAAGTGCGCGCACAAGCCTTCGCAGTTCGACCCCTGGCCGCTCTGGGAGGATCACCGTCCGAACGAGCAGCGATATCGCGACACCGCACGCGATCGATACCAAGAAAATTGGAATCTGGCTTGGCTGCGCACGCAGGAAAAGGGCAAAAAAATAGCAGATGAAGGCCACCATGCCCAGGGCAGTTCCTCGTGGGCCGTACCGCCTGACCCAAACGGCGGCGAAAAGCACGATGATGAATCCGACATCGGCAACCGGGCCGAACTGCGACAGGATCGCCGAGAGCGAGACTGCAGCGGCGGCCGGGAAGAACAGCAGCAGGGTGGTGACGACGCGGCTGCGCTGGTCCTTGTCCTTCACCGCCGCAGCCGACTGCATCGCAACGACGGAGCCCAACAGCGCGACCGTGATCGGTTGACCGACCAGATTCGACGCCGGTAGAAGAAATGCAATGGCGAGAACCAAGGTCAGCGTCGTTGCCGTTGCACTGCGCAGCCGAAGCCTGCCGGGGTCGGAGACGGCAAGAAAACGCGACGTCTCGTGCAAGAAACGAACTGCCATCCACCGATTATGCGGCCCCGCCTACATTGGCCGCACAATCGGTGGACAGTGTGGTCGTATCGCTCGAGCTCTAGTAGCGGGCGGCTCGTTCGAGTCCACGCCGACGATCCGCCGGCGTTCGTCGAGGGCAGCTGGTGCATTTGTCGGCTCCCGCGGTCTCGTACAAAAGGCAGCACGAGCAGCGCTGGGTGAACCGGCGGCCCCCCACGTCGACAAATCTCGGCGACGGCAGCGTTTCCTGCATATTCGCGATCAACGACATAGCGAAGCGACTGCCGACGGTTCTGTCGCCGAGCGCGGCCCCCACGTCGAGGCTGCGGTTGGCGATCGAGTCCGTGGCAATTGCCCACAATGCCCGTCGACGTGCGCCCGAGGCCTCGGCGAGTACGTCGATAATGCCCGCGAACGTTGCGTCCAGTGCGGGTGCCAGTTGCTCGGTCGAGATGGTCCGCTCGGTTCTCACCCCACCCAGGTAGCCGTTGGGCCGCAGGAAGCAGTGTGCGGTATCGAGGCTTGGATCTGCGGCCTCATCGGTCACCATCGCGGTGGCGACAGCAACGAAGGCGAGCGTCGAGCTCGCCGAATACCACCACAGGGTGCCGTTGACCCGATCGTCGACGCAGTTCCACCGCACTCCGGTGTCGACGACGCGAGCCCGTATCCAGTCGGCGTCGAGCATCAACGACGCGGGAAGATCGAACGGCCCTTCGAGGTATTCACCGAACCCTGGTATTCGCGCCGCGGCACGCGCATAGACGCTCATGCCAGCCCGTGTACGTCGATGACGGGCCTCGGATGGGTACGGACCGTCGCGCGAATGCCGAACACCTCCGCCAGCAACGTGTCGGTCAGAACCTCGGGAGTCGGGCCCGAAGCGACGACGGATCCGCCGTCGAGAACCGCCAGCGAGGAGCAGTACTCGACGGCCAGACGCAGATCGTGCACAGTGATGACGATAGCGAGCCCGTCGGCAGCCAGGTCGGCAATGGCGCTCATGACTATGAGTTGGTGGCGCAGATCGAGATGGTTGGTCGGCTCGTCGAGCAGCAGAATTCGTGGCTGTTGAGCCAGTGCGCGGGCAATGGAAACGCGTTGCCGCTCACCGCCGGACAATGCCCCGACGTCACGGTCGGCCAGACCGAACAACTCCAACCGGCGCAGGCAGGATGTCACTACCTCGTCGTCGGATGCGGTCGGGGGCGAGAACCAACCGCGGTGCGGCACCCTCCCGAGCGCGACCGATTCTCGGACCGTCAGTCCGACGGACGCCTCGGGTTCCTGCGATGCGACGCCGACGGTCCGCGCGAGTTCCGCGCGCTTCATCGACCGTGCGTCGATATGGTCGACGAGGACGGACCCGGACGCCGGTGTCAACGCCCGGTAGCAGCAGCGCAGCGCCGTGGTCTTACCTGATCCGTTGGGTCCGACGAGTCCCAGAATTTCCCCGGGACGGACACTGAAATTAATGCCGTGCAACACTTCTCGCGATCCGAGCCGGGCAGTGACCTCGTGTATCGACAGAGTCATCGCTGGGCCCTTCCGTACTGACGAGAGAGCATGAACACGAAGATCGGTGCGCCGACCAGTGCGGTGACCACTCCGACCGGCACCTCGGTGCTGCTGGAAACCGATCGTGCAAGTGTGTCTGCCCCTACCAACGCGATCGCCCCGAGCATGGCCGCCACAGGAAGCAGTCTGATGGCCCTGGTACCGACGATGTATCCCGCGAGATGAGGTACGAGCAAACCCACGAAACCGATTCCGCCACCGACGGATACGGCAGCACCGGCAAGCATCGAGACGGCCAGGAGCTGAAGTACACGGAATCGCTGCACATTCAATCCCAGAGCGGCGGCGCCGTCGTCACCTGTTTTGAGCAGGTCCATACGCGGCGCACTGAGCAACAGCACTGTGCCGACCACCAGGAGCGCGATCGTGGGGAAAGTCAACGTCGACCAACGCGCGTCGCCGAATCCTCCTGCAAGCCAATGCAAAACACCACTCAGGGTGTGTTCGTCGGCGAATACCAGAAGAGTGAACGTGATCAACGCCGAGAACACGGCGCCCAAGGCGACGCCGACGAGGACGATTGCCGTCGACTGTGGGTACCTGCCACCGATCAACAATGCCAGGAACAACGGGATCATCGCCCCGATGAATGCCGCTGCCGGGATGGTGAAAACTCCCAGTGCACCTGCCCCGATTCCCAGCGTCATCACCAACACGACGCCGAAGCCCGCTCCCGAGGACACTCCCAGCAGATACGGATCGGCAAGCGGGTTACGTGTGACGGCCTGTGCGACACCGCCCGCGATAGCAAGCGAGGCACCGACGACCGCTGCAGTCAACGACCGCGGAAGTCTGGAGTCGAGGACGATCACTGCGCGGGCCTCGGTCCACCAGGATTCGAACGTTCCCGGCATCACCTTGTGCATCACGATCGCCCAGACGTCACCGACGGGAATCCGTACCGACCCGAACGATGCTGCCGCTGCGATTGCAGCCAGAAGACCGACGATCAGCAGTGCAAGAATTACGCCGAGCGGAAAGCGTGAGCGTCGAGTCGACGTGGATTCGGAAGGCGCAGTGCGGGTTTCGACGGCGGTGGCCATCAGTCCTGGAACCGGTCCGGGTGCAGTGCGCGTGCGATGGTGTCCACGCTCGTCACCAGTCGCGGGCTCTCGAAGAAGTCGTCGAGCGGTACGACGATGAAGTTGTCGCGTTGGACGGCAGGCGTCGTCGCCATGATCGGTTGACTTTTCAGGAAGTCGATCTTGCCCTGCGCGGAGGTATCGCCGTAGTCGAGGACGACGATCGCCTGTGGTGCGCGTTCGCCGATGATCTCCCACGTCGTGTCCAGGTAGGGCCGCTCGCCTTCGGGGAAGATGTTTTCCGCCCCGGCGTAGTCAGCGATGACCTGCCCGACGCCGACGCCCCCGATGGTCGAGGGAACGTCTTCACCGGAGTCGTAGAAGAACGTCGGGGTCGGAGCCACGCCGGTCAATTTCTCGCTTACTGCATCAAGCCCCGACACGACGCCGTCGGTGACGTCTTTCGCTGCGTCCTCGGTTCCCAGGATTTCACCGAGTTGGGTGTAGTCCTTCTCGAGCATCCCGATGTCGGGGAATCCCGATCCGCAATACTCGGAGAACAGGAACGTCGCGACGCCGACGTCGGTGAACGATTCCCGGGAGCGGCCCTTCTTGTCGTTGAAGGCACTTCGCATGCCGCCCACGACGAGGTCCGGGTCGAGATCGAGGATCTGTTCTTTCGTCGGGTATTCGTCGGCGAGGCCGGTGATTCGTTCGAATGCAGCTGCCGTCTCCGCAGTCGGGGTGGCGTTCTGATAGCCCATCCCGACGATCCGATCCGCGGCACCCATCTCGATGAGCACCTCGGTGACGTGGTCGTTCATGGAAATGATGCGTTGCGGAGGGGCATCGAACTGCTGGGCGAGGCCGCAATTGGAAATGGTGACCGGCTCGTCGAACGCCGCCGCGGCCGAGGTGGCGTCTATCGAGTCGCCACGCGAACAGCCCGCGAAGAGCAACGCGGCTGCAGAACCGACCGCGACAATTCGGACGATGGAGGGAGTAGATGGTGACATATGAACCTCACTTGGAGCTCAGAGCCACGAAATTGAGAGTCGACGCGCAGCAAAATCAACCACGCGCAGGACTGCCGATTCGTAGACCACGACGAATAGGTGTCGCACACACAGCCGCTGGGTAATCGGACTTGCCATCTCCACGAGAGGAGACAGCCCACCGTTGCGGGTCAGCGCCGGATTTCGACCGGCTTCCCCCTACGACTGGCTTGCTAAGTGCTTCGTCCAGCAGTATGCACGAGAGGCTTCGGCAGCGGTCGAGCGCGCCTACCGAGGCCCACACATTCCGTCAGCTGATACGTCGTGACCGAACCGCGGGTGCCGAAGAATGCGGCAGCAATCTGCTGATGTCCTCCGGCAGCAAAATTTCGACGGTCGCCGACGCGTCGAACCGGTAGGGCTGGGTCATGACCACACCGGACAGCTGCTTGCGTAGACGCGACATTTCCGCCCTGACGGTGATCGCCCTTCCGCCGTCTCCGAAGAGATCCGCCGCCATCTGTGCCGCGGTCCGCCCCTCCCGATGGACTGCCAGCAGGTAGAGAATCTCTGCGTGACGCGGCGTCGGCTCGTGTGTCCATTCCCCGACCTCGCTACGGATCTGTACCCGCGTGTGCTGCGGATGGCGTAGATCGATACGGACCGTGGTGGCACCGGCGGTCTCGGAGATGGATGCCCTCTCCGCCACCCCGGTCGGCCGGACGAGCCATCCACCGGGCAAGGGCTCGACGTCACACACACCGAGCGTCGGCATCCAGAATCTCCCCGTGGCCAGATCCTCGGGCAACAGAACTCGAGTGCGCAACGCGACGGACGAGGTGGCCGCTACCCACCCGTTGGCGTCGACCGCCAATGCGGGGGAATGTAACCGAGCGAGCATGGGGGCCGCGACCGAGCGCAGCAGATCCAAATTCTGCCGATGATGCTCGCGCAGTTGGGATTCAGCAAGACGGGCAATGGCATCCACAAGCGCGAGCGTGGTCGGATGCACGCTACTCGCAGGCCCACTGACATCGACCGCGCCGATCACCTGACCGGTCCGCGGGTCCTTGATCGGCGCACCCGCACACGTCCATGGATGATGGCTTCGCACATAGTGTTCGGCGGAAAAAATCTGTACTGCTCGGCGCGAAACCAACGCAGTTCCGATCGCATTGGTACCCACCGAGTCCTCGGCCCAGCTGGCACCCTCGACGAACCCGAGTCCGTCGGCGCGATCGAGCACTGCCGTAGATCCACTGCGCCACAACACCCGCCCGTGACGGTCGGCCACAACGAGAATGTTGTTTCCGTCCTGAACGACCGATTCCAGCCCTCGAGCCAGATCGTCGAGTACGTCGATCAGACCCGAATCACGACGGCTCAGCTCGAGATCGGAGATGTCTACAAGTGAGGGTGAGATGGATTTTTGTTCGGGATCGATACCGAGAGTCTGCAACCGCCGCCACGAATCACCGATCACCTCGCGCGGCCGGGCGGGACCCTTGCCGCCTGCCATCGTCGCGTCGTAGACGGCCGTCAGTATCCGCGCGTAGCGGCGTGGATCCTCACCTGCCGCCAGCGCAGGCTCGGGACCTGTCGACTGAGTCATTGCCGACAATTGTGCGCCAGCTCACATAGAAGTGCAGAGGTGGGGTCAGTTCGCTCGCGTCGAGGGCGCCTTGCGGGCACTGCGGGGCGCTCCGCGTTTGGGGAACAGAGTGCGCGAAACCTCACGAGCGGCGTCCACGACCAAAGGTGCCACTCGCTCGAGTTGTGCGTTCCGCGTCTCTCCACACAGCGCGATACCACCGGCCGGGCCTTCGTAACCACGAATCGCAGACCCCACGCATGAGATCCCACGGACCGCCTCTTCGAGACCGAACGCCAGCCCCTGGCGCTGACGAATGCGGTTCAACTCCAGATGGAGGACCGCCCGCTCGGTGATGGTCTTGTCGGTGAAGCGAGGAAGGGTCGCGCCGAACAAGGTGTCTACATGCTCGGGATCCAGCCACGCCAACATCGCCTTCCCACCGGCCGTCGCGTGCGACGCGGCCCGGCCACCGACGCGGGACGGCAGCGCGGCAGCGAACCGTCCACCGACCTTGTCGAGGCAGACGCTTTTGGATCCGTCGAGAACAGATAGATGAACGACCATCCCGGTCTGCATGTGCAGCTCGTGCAGAATCGGCGCAGCAACCTCACGAATCTCACTGTGTCCGCCGTCGCCGCGGCCGAGCCCGAGCGCACGTGCACCGAGGCCATACCCGACCGAAGCGTGATCCACCCAGTCGAGCCTTACGAGTTGATCGAGAATGCGGTGAACGGTGGACCTCGGGAGCTGGGTGCAGACCGAAATCTCTTCGAGGGTCAGCCGGGCTGCTTTACCCCCGAACGCGTCGAGGATCAGTGTCATGCGTTCGACCATCGACGGCGGCAGGTCCGTCTTGGACTGCGCGGCGATTGCCCGGCCGGCGAACATTGTGTCGTTCGAGTCAACGATGGTCATGACACTCCCCCAGATAAGTTTCGAGTCGACTCAGCAGCTTTGGGTGTCTCGGTCGGGATGTACGAGTGTACCCAGAGGGAAATGGAAAATTCGGCTTGGGAAGATTCACCGGCGAACGAAAGGTGAGGTTCGGGGCACCACCTTCGGTCTGCAAACCGACTCGACCCGTCGACATGAATCACTGAGTGATACTTGGTATCTCATACCTGCCAAAGAGTAAGAGAGATTCAGATCACCGTCAAGCGGGTCCGCGTCGCCAGTGCGGACCCGCCGTGACGTCACTGCTGACTTGCAGCGAGCACGGTGAGTTCGAACCCCTTGTATCCCTCCGCAGCAACCTCCGCGATCTTCTTGCCGTAGTTGCCGAAACCACCCGCATACATCATGAAGACGCGCGGCTTGCCCTCGATATTTGCACCCATGTACCAGGAGTTGGCCTGAGGGAACAACGTTTTCGCGGCGACGGCGGCACACTCGGACATCCAGTCCGCAGCAGCTTGCTCGCCTGCCTCGATGATCGCGTAATCGTTACTATCGACGTACGCGATCGCGTCGGCGATCCAGTTCACGTGCTGCTCGGAGCCCAGCACCATGTTTGCCAGCACACCGGGGCTGCCGGGGCCGGTGATCAGGAACAGGTTGGGGAAGCCGGCCGCGGCGATGCCATGCAGTGTCTGCGGTCCTGCCGTCCATTTCTCACGCAGCAGTACCCCGTCGCGTCCACGGATGTCGATGCGGTCCAGTGAACCGGTGATCGCGTCGAAGCCCGTGGCGAACACGATCATGTCCAGGTCGTAGTGCGCGCCGGCAGTCGCGATGCCCGTCTCGTCGATGGCGGTGATCGGGGCCTCGCGGAGGTTCACCAACGTGACGTTGTCGCGGTTGTACGTCGCGAAGTAGCCGGAGTCGGTGACGATTCGCTTGGACCCGATCGGGTGGTCCGTAGGGATCAGTACGTCGGCGACAGCCTGATCTTCGATGACGGCGCGAATCTTGCGCTCGGCGAAGCCTCGGGCCAGGTTGTTGGCCTCGATGTCGCTCATCTGGTCCGCGAAAGTCTTGGCGAACAACACCCCGCCGAGCTCCCAATACTGCTCGAACTCCGCTTCCCGCTCATCCGCCGGGACCTCGAGCGCACTCTTCGGATTCGAGACGAAGGGGGAACCACCACCGCTGGCCCAACTCTTGCGTCGGCGCTCGGCGTAGGTCGCCTTCTGCTCACGGCGAGTCTCTTCGTCCAGCGGACGGTTGCTCGCGGGCACGGAGAAGTTCGGGGTGCGCTGGAAGACGTGCAGCGTCGCTGCCTGCTCGGCGATCAACGGGATGGACTGGATGCCCGAGGATCCGGTGCCGATGACACCGACCCGCTTTCCGGCGAAATCGACACCGGTGCGCGGCCAGTCGCCGGTATGCAGGATCTCGCCGCCGAAGCTGTCGCGGCCCGGGATGTTCGGCAGGTTCGTCGTGGACAGCGCGCCGGTGGCCAACACACAGAATCTCGCCGTCACCTTCTCACCCTTGTCGGTGACGATGTTCCACCGTGCGGCCTGTTCGTCGAACGTCGCGGACACCACTCGGGTGTCGAACTCGAAGCCGCTACGCAGGTCGAATCGGTCCGCGACGTGTTCGAGGTATGCCAGGATTTCTGGCTGCGTGGCATAGCGCTCGGACCAGTCCCACTCCTGCTGCAGTTCATCGTCGAAGGAATACGAGTAGTCGACGCTTTCCACATCGCAGCGAGCACCCGGGTAGCGGTTGAAGTACCACGTGCCACCGACGTCGGAAGCTGCTTCGAAGCCCTGGACGTCGAGTCCCTGCCCGCGGAACTTGTGCATCGCGTACAGGCCGGCCAGGCCGGCTCCGACAACCACCACGTCCACATTGGTTCGCGTCATGATCGATTCCTTCTTTCTGAAGAGTGTGTTGGTTCGACAGGCACGCCGGTCACCGGGCTCTCACGCGTAGGCCATGTCGAGAGGCATCGTGATCCCGGTGATGGAGCGGGCCTCGTCGGAGGCCAGGAACAGGCTCACGTCGGCGATGTCCTGGCTCGCCCTTCCGTCCGTGCTCATGGGCGGGTTCACGATGTTGATTCGGATACTGTGCGGCGCGAGCTCTTTCGCCAGCGATCGCATCAGTCCGACCAGCCCGTGCTCGGCCGCGGCGACGTGGCCCATGCCGTTCAGGCCCCGCACGCCTGCCGTGGAGCTGACCAGGACGAGCGAACCACCGCGCCCGCCCTCGATCAGGTGTGGAACAGCGGCCTTGCAGGTCTTCCACATCCCCGTGAGGTTCACATCCAGCATCGTCTGCCAGACCTGAGCCGAGAGCTCCATCGTCTTGCCGGTGGAACTGATGCCGGCGCCGGCGCAGACGATGTCGAGCCGACCGAGTGCGCCGACGCCGCGGGCCAACGCCGCATCGAGCGCGCCCTGCTCGCGGACATCGGCCTCGATGGCGACGATCCGTCGCCCGAGCAGTTCGACCTGTCGGACAGTCTCCGCCAGGTCCTCGCTGCTTGCGGCAGGGGTCGTCGAGTGCACTACCGCGGTGCAACAGTCCACCACGATCAGGTCGGCACCCTCCTGAGCGAATCGCACCGCCTGCGCGCGTCCGATCCCCCGGGCTCCGCTGGTGATCAATGCCGTCTTGCCCGCCAATCGCCCACTCATGACATCGCTTTCTGGGTAAGTCCGGCGTCGACCACCAGTTGCGTACCGGTGATGTACCGCGCCTCGTCCGAGGCCAAGAACACCACCGCGTTGCTCACATCCACCGACTCCACCCACGGCACCGGCAACAGGTGCCGCGCGGCGAGCACATCGACGACGTCCTCGACTGTTGGATCCGCAAGGTCCGGGCGAAGCCGGGCGAACGTGGCCGGGTTGAGTGTCATCGCCGTGTCCACCGCGCCTGGGTGGACGGTATTGACGCGAATCGACTGCGGGCCGAGCTCGTTGGCCAGCGTCCTGGCCAGTCCGACCACCGCATGTTTGGCTGCGCTGTAGTGCGAGGCGCCGGGGGCCGCGCTGATGCCGGCCGTCGAGCTGATGATGATCACCGAACCGCCGGCGACCTCCAACGCCGCCACGCCCGCCAGCACGGTGTGCCAGACCCCGGTGAGGTTGACGGCCATCGACCGCTCCCACAGAGTCTCGTCGATCGTCCACGACGGGCCGACGTTCTCGGTCACTCCGGCATTGGCGACCACCGTATCCAACCTGCCGAGCTCGGCCACCCCGAGTGCGACTGCATCCTTCGTCGCGGCCAGATCTCGCACGTCCGCAACACCGGTGACGGTTCGACGGCCCTCGGCCCGAACGAGCGCCGCTGTCTCGGCAAGGCCTGCCTCGACGAGATCGAGCGCGATGATGTCCGCGCCCTCCTGGGCCAACCGCACCGCGTGCATACGGCCCATTCCTCCGCCTGCGCCGGTGATCAACGCGACCTTGCCTGCCATCCGTGACATCTGTGACTCCTCTCGTCAGTCTCGGTTGGCGACAGGGCGGTAACGCAGGAGCGTGATGTCGCGGTCGGGATAGTCGCAGAACACCGGCTCGACGCGCATGCCGATTTCCAGGTCTGCCGGGTCGACCTCCACCATTTCCGTGCTCAGCCGCGGGCCCACGTCCCACTGAACGACGGCCAGGATCTGTGGGAGCGAGTCCGCCCATGGCGGCGCAGTCGGGCGATCGGCCACGGTGTAGGTGTAAAGCGTGCCCAGCCCGGTGATCTCGCGCCATTCGAGATCGTCGGCCAGGGTCCGCGGTGCCAGCACCCGCGGATAGAACACGTACTCGTCCGAGGACGGCGAGTACTGGATCTCGATCCGGTGCTCGCGGAGGCTGTCCCAGAATGGCTTGGTGACCGGGGTGGGCTCGGGAAACGGCTTTTCTGCGGTGCTCATACTCATTCTCCTTGCAGGATCAAAGCGACCTGCTCGCTCATGATTCCGCCGTTGCCGGTGACGAACGCGGTGTTGCAGTCCTCGACCTGTGCCTCGCCTGCTCGTCCCATCAGTTGCCGGACGCCGTCGACCACGTGGTGCATGCCGCCTGCCATGCCTGCCTGCCCGAAGGAGAGCTGGCCGCCTGCGGTGTTCAGCGGGAAGTCGCCGCGGAAGGTCAGGTCGCGCTGCTTGACCCACTCCATGCCGGTGCCCTTCTC
Source organism: Rhodococcus sp. PAMC28707 (assembly GCF_004795915.1). NCBI lineage: Bacteria > Bacillati > Actinomycetota > Actinomycetes > Mycobacteriales > Nocardiaceae > Rhodococcus > Rhodococcus sp. PAMC28707. Next base: position 2,695,876 of record NZ_CP039253.1, on the reverse strand, counting down.
GCAGAACCCTGCATCTTCCAGACTCATCAGCACGGTGATCGTGTAGCAGTCGTAGATCGACGCCACGTCGATGTCGGAGCGCTCGACGCCCGCCATCGCGAAGGCTCTGTCCGCAGCCGCCTTGATGGGCGTGCGGACCATATCCTCGGCGTAAGTGGGAGTCTTGAACGAGATCCGCTCGCCGAAGCCCTTGACCCACACGGGACGGTTCTTCGACTTGCGCGCCACGTCGGCGTTGCCGACGATCACACCCGCGCCGCCCTGCACCCGCATGACGACCTCGAGCATCCGGATGGGATCCGCGATCATCGGGCTCGCAAGCACGTCGTCGAGAGTGATCGGCTTACCGTGGAACACCGCACCGGGGGTGGCACACGCGTTCGTCCGCTGGTCGACGGCTATCTTCGCGGTCGCCTCCGGGTCGTAGCCGAACTCGGCGGCGTAGCGCCGAGCGATCTGCGCGTACGGCGCGTTCTGCCCGAGGTTGCCATAGGGGATCTCGAACTCCGCCTGAGGTGAGCCGAAGTTGTTGCTCGACGCGCCGAAGTAACCGGGATCCTTGGCCGGGCGTTGCTGCGAGCGCGGCAACATGTACGAGCCCGGGACCACCACGAGCACGGATTCACACAGGCCCAACTCCACGGCCGCAGCCGCACGCCACACCATGCCTGCTGCAGTGGCGCCGCCGAGGTCCACCCGCTCGCCGAAGTTCAACGGCATTCCCAGGTATTCCGACAGCGTGGCCGGGACGAACATGTCCGACTCCGCCAGGCCGTGCGCGACGATGCCGTCGACCTGTGAGGCGTCGATGCCCGCGTCGTCGATCGCCATCTTCGACAGCGTCGCCCACTGCTCGATGGTGAACTGCTCCGGTCGAGTCTGTTTCCGCTGAGAGGGCAGCTCGCAGAAGCCGAGGATGGCTGCTTCGCCGCGTAGTCCGCTCATCACGCAGCCTCGGTCCGGCGTGGCAGGGTGACCGTGGCGGTGCCCGGCATCAGCAGCTCGCCGTCGCGCTCACCGCGAATCTCCAAGTCCACCAACGCGCGTCCGTCTTCCTCGCGCTTGGCCGTCACCGTTCCCACGAAGTCCAGTTCCTGGCCGGCGAAGGCCACGGCACGGTTCTGGGCCGAGTACGTCACCAAGGTGCCGGCGCCGCCGATCCAATCGGTGACGGCACGAGCCAGTAGTGCGGCCTGTAGTGGCCCCTGTACCAATGGCCCCGAGTAACCCTCGACATCCACTGCCCAGGACTTGTCGTAATGGATCCGGTGCGCGTTGTACGTCGCAGCACTGAACAAGAACATCTGGATCTCGTCGACGCTCGTGCGCAGGGTGGTGATCTGATCCCCTACCGTGACGTCTTCGAAGTGCAGCTGGCCTGCCATCGCGTTCTCCCTCAACTCTTTTCCTTCTCTCATGGCCGCGCGATCATCGACGTCGTTGCTTCGGCGACCAGTTCGCGTCGTTGATTGGTGTACGCGGTCTTCCACGTCACCAGCACGAAACGCCCTGAGCGGCCTCGCTTCTCCACGATCGACTCCACTGTGCGGACCGAGGTAATGACATCGCCGTCGTAGGAGGGGCGCAGGAACGTGGTGCTCTCGCCGCCCGCCATCCGCTTGGGGCACTTAGGAAACGTCAGATTGCCGGATGCGGCACCGGAGGAGCCGTCGACGCGCAGGGTGTCGATCGGGGTGACGCCGAGGATCGCGTACTGCACGTAGAGCGGTGGACAGATGACGTCGGCGTAGCCGTGTTCGCGTGCGTAGTCCGCGTCGAAGTACAGCGGGTTGTCCTCGCGGACCGATACAGCCCAACGCTGCCAATCGCGCTGAACGACAGCACCTGTCGCGGTCGCGACGACCGTTCCGATCCGGGCCGCGACCTCGTCCGGGATCAACGACTCTGCTATTTCTGGCATCGGTTGCCCGCCTGACTGTGTTGTGTTCGAATGCATCTGTCTGTCAAGCAATCTGGTGGTCGGTGATCAAGCCACGAGCCACCTGATCCGCGTACTGCTCGGCGGAGTAGCCGAGCAACTCCTTGTAGAGGTACTCGTTGTCCTCCCCGAAACCTGGAACCGCCCGGCCGAATGCCAGGTCGAAACCCTCTGCTCGCCAAGGGTGCCCGGGGTAGCGGTGCGTGCCCACCGACGGGTGGCTGCGCTCCTGGAACCAGCCGCGTGCAGCCAAGTGCGGATCCTCGAGCAGCCGAGTTTCGCTCATGACCTCGCCCGCCGGCACGCCGACGGCCTGCAGTTCCTGCACGGCCTGCTCCGCCGTCCGCTTGCGGCACCAACCCGCCAGCACCGCACGGATTGCGGCGGAGTTTTCCGCGCGCAACGCGGCGGTCTCGCCCATCCCGGCCAGTCCTTCGGGGTCGACGAGTGCTGCCATCGAGGCCCAATCCCGGTCGTCGCGAACAGATACCGCGAGCCAGCGGTCCTCATCGGCGGAGAGGAACACGTCCTGAAGCATATGCAGGTCGGTGTTGCCGAGCACCTGTGGGTTCCGATCATTCATCTGGTAATCCAGGACGAATTCGCCGATCTCCGCCATCACGGCCTCCGCCTGCGGGAACTCGACGAGGCCGCCGAGCCCGGTGCGTTCGCGATCCCACAGCGCTGCCATCACCGCGAACGCGACGCCCGCGGGGGCCGCCTCGTCCATGTGGTAATTCTCGCCTGCCGAATCAGGCTCTTCGCCCTCGTATCCGTCCATTGCTGCGATGCCGACGAGTGAGTTGAAGTTCGGCCCGTAACCGAGGTAGTCGCTCATGGGTCCGCTCATTCCCATCGGCGGCATCCGCACCACGATCAGGCGTGGGTTGATCTCCAGCAGCGCCTCGTGGCCCAGGCCCAGCTTCTCGAGCGTGCCGTTGGAGTTGTTCTCCACCAGCACATCACTGATCTCGAGCAGCGCGATTGCGGCGGCATACCCCTCAGGGGTTTCCAGGTTCGCGCACGCGGCCAGTTTGTTCCGTGAATGCCAATTGAAGAGCGCGGTGCGCTCGTACGGCCGTTCGCCCGGGTCCTTGTCCGGGTACGTGCCGCCGTGGTAACCGGTGGAGGCGATCAGTTCCTTGGTCGTCTTCGCCGAGACCTGCCTGCTGGCGCGGTTGTTGCCCTCGAGCCGGATCACCTCGGCGCCGAGATCGCCCAACAGTGCCGTCGAACCCGGACCGGACCACACGACCGTCAGATCGACTACGCGGATACCTTCGAGTGGATAGCTCATGCCAGGCTCGCCTTCTGCTCGTTCTGCTCCCGGATCTGCGCGCCGTGCTGGTCCAGCAGCGGCGCTGCAGTGCGCACGGCGTGGCCGTTGCGCATGCGCCACGGGGCTCCCGTATAGGTCAGGGTTCCCGCGACGGGATGCTCCACCTCGGTGAACGCCCCGCGGCCGCGGAAGTGCTCGTGTGCCAGCAACTCCGAGACCTCCATGAAGGCGGTGACCGGGATACGAGCCGCCTCACAGCGCTCCATCAGGTCCATCTTGGTGTTCGCCAGGCACCAGGCCTCGATGTACGCCATGAAGTCCTCGCGGTCCTGGCCGCTCACGGTCGGCATGTTGTGGAAACGCTCGTGGAACTCCGGGTCCTCGGCGCCGGCGAGATCGATCAGCCGGTTCCAGAACACCTGGTTGGTCACGTAGATCATCACGAAGCCGTCGTTGGTGCGGAACGGCCCGGTGAAGGTCGCGCCGTGCCGGTGCGGGCTACGGACACCTCGCGGCGCCACCATTCCCGAGTAGGCCGCCGAGAGCAGGTACGACGCGCGGCGGTCTGCCCCAGCAAGCAATACTTCCTGCCCGGACACATCGATCACCGAACCCGAACCTGTACGCCGGGCATGGAAGATGCCGGCCATCGTGGCCTCGCCCGCCGAGCGCCCGATCGTGTAGTGCTCGAGCAGACCCGGCTTACGCAGCGGAGCGCGGTCGGCCGCGCCCGTCGCGTTCATCGGGCCGCCGGCTGCCTGCAGAGTGATGCCGGTGGCCTCGCGGTCCCGGTTGGGCCCGGTCTGGCCGAAGGCACTGATACGGGTGATCACCAGCCGTGGGTTCCGCGCGCGCAGCACGTCGGGACCGATACCGAGACTCTCGAGATGTCCTGGACGGAACGACTCGACCACCGCGTCGGCGGTCTCGATCAAGGTGAGCAGGACCTCCACATCGGCGGGGTCGTGCAGATCGAGTGCCACGGACTGTTTGTTGGTGTTCAGGTGCAGGAACAGCGCGCTGGCCTCGAGATCCGGCAGGTCACCGGGGAAGGGACCCCAGCGACGAGTCAGGCTGCCTTCGCCGGGCCGTTCGATCTTGATGACCTCCGCGCCGAAGTCCGCGAACAATTTCGTCGCGTACTCACCCGCCACCCACCGAGACAGGTCGATGACACGGAGTCCTGAAAGTGCTTGCTGCTCAATGGACAAGGCCAATCTCCTCCTCTAGCCAGCGTGCAGCCACATCTGCCGTACCGCCGCGGATCTCCGATACTTTGGCCCGCTCGGACCACAGATGCAGGTCCGTCTCTCGGACGTAACCCATTCCGCCGTGAACCTGGTGCGCGTTGAGCGTTGCCCACTTGTAGGCCTCGCTGGCGTGCATCTTCGCAATCGCAACCTTGCGACCGGCATGTTCTCCGCGGGCGAGCCACCAGACTGCCGAATCTGCGGACAGTCGCGAAGCCTCGAGTGCGATGTGAATGTCGGCCACGATGTGCTGGACGGCTTGGAACATGCCGATCGGCTTACCGAACTGCTCGCGGGTGCGCACGTAATCCACGGTCCGCTCCAGTACAGCAGCTCCGCCACCGGCCATGTCCACGCACTGCAAAGCGGTGACAACGTCTGCCACCCAACGCACCTCGGCGAGCGCCAGCCCGCCGCCGTCGAGAACTCGCTCGTCCGGCACGAAGAGCCCGTCGAGCTCGACGCGATACTGATGCTCACCTGCGATAGTCGGCTGCCACGTGCTCGTCCACCCTTGCCCGCCGGGCTCGGCGAGCAAGCCGAGCACTCGGTTCGGCTCCGCGAACACGGTCGCGGTGGCCGTCACGAGCAGGAGTTCGGCCAGCTCCGCGTTCTCTACGAACGGCAGGAGTCCGCTCAGCGTCCAGCCTCCGTCAGCGCGCGTCGCCGTCAGGGTGGGACTCACCTTGTGCGCGTCGGCGGCGTCCCAGAGGGCAACCCCGGCCCGCAGTTCGCCCGCTGCGAGACGCGGAAGGTACTGCTCGCGCATCTCCTGACCTGCCAGTCGGTCCAGCGCGATGCCGAACGCCAGCGTGCTGTAGACGATGGACGGGCACAGTGCCCGCCCGGCCTCGGAGTAGAAGATGCCGAGCTCGTTGAGCGTGGCACCTGCCCCGCCGAGCTCTTCTTCGAGCGCCAAACCGAACACGCCCATCTCCGTCAGTGCGCGCCAGAGCGAGTCCGGGAACACCGTCCCGGCCGATTCGGAACCGGCAGCTTTCCACTCACGCACCAGCTCGGGCGTGCACTCCTTGACGAACAGCGAACGGAGAACCGCTCGCAATTCCGACTGCTCCTCCGTGGGAACGAGTCTCATGACTTTCTCCTCTTGATCTCGTCTACGCAGCTCATGGTCATCGTCCGCCGCGCGGCAAGCCGTGCCCACGCTGGGCGATGACGTCTCTGAGCACTTCGTTGGCGCCTGCACCGAACCGCAGCAGCGGTGCGGCGCGGTAGAGCCGTTCGAACTTTCCGTCGAGCGGGGCGCCCTCGGTACCGATCGCGAGAACACCCGCCATGCCGAGTACCTGGGTACCGACGTCGGCGATGCGCTGGCGCAGCTCACTCGAGTAGATCTTCTCGGCGCTGACCAGTACCGACGGAATGATGCCGTCCTCGAGCAGTGACGATGCTTCGAAGCCCATCAGACGAGCAGCCTCCACCTCGGCGTCGAGCTGTGCGATCTTGCGACGTAGCGCCGGGTCGTCGATCGGGCGAAGGCCGTCTGCGCGCTCGTCCTTGGCCAGGCCGATGAGCTCGTCCACCGAGCGACGCAGGTCGCCGACGTTGGTCAGCGCGCCGCGCTCGAGGTCCAGTGCGCCGATGATGTAGCGCCAGCCCTGGTTGACCTCACCGATCAGGTTGGTCACCGGCACCCGGACGTTGTCGAAGAACGTCTCGTTGGTGCGGTAGTCCGACCACGCCATGATCGGACGGATGGTGATGCCGGGTGCGTCGATGGGCACGATGATCACCGAGATGCCCTTGTGCTTGGGCACGTCCTTGTCGGTGCGCACGCACAGCCACTCGTGGGTGACGCGCTGCGCCATACTGTTCCAGATCTTGGATCCATTGATCACCCACTCGTCGCCGTCGAGCACCGCGGTAGTCCGCAGGCTTGCAAGGTCGGTACCAGCGTCGGGCTCGGAATAGCCGACCGCACAGGTCATCTCACCGCGCGCGATCGGTGGCAAGAACTCCTCCCGGTTGCGAGCGGTGCCATTTCGCATGATCATCGGTGCTACCGAGGTGACGGTGAGGTCAGGCCCGGGGACGCCCCAGTACTCGAACTCACTGACCAGAAGATGCTGATAGACCGCACCCAGCCCCAGTCCACCGAACTCCTTGGGCCAGTTCAGCCCGAACCAGCCTTTGTCGCCGATCTTCTTACGGAACGCGGTGACCTCGCCACCGAGGAACTCGATGTCGTGCTCTGCCATTTCGGCGCGCAATGCGGGGGTGACATTCTCGCCGAGGAACGCGCGTACCTCCTCGAGCCAGCGCTTCTGGTCTGCGTCCAACTGGAAATCCATGCCTCACAGCTTTCGATAGGGTGAAAGATCAAGAAGTTCATACAAACTGGCTGACGCTACGAATTCGCTGACGTTACGAATTCACTGACGTTTCGGACGATGGCGTCCCAGCAGCGGTTGGCAGTGCCATCGGTTATGGCCGCACTGTGCGGTGTGATCACCACGCCCGGAGCGCTCCAGAGCGGATGCCCGGACGGCAGTGGTTCCGGGTCGGTGACGTCGAGGATGGCGTGGATCCGTTGTTCCTCGAGCGCGGCGAGCAGGGCGTCGGTATCGACGAGCGGTCCTCGGCCTGCGTTGACCAGCACACTGCCGGAGCGCATTGCAGCCAGGAAAGACCCGTCGACCAAGTGGTGTGTGTCCGCGGTGAGTGGGAGCGCCAGGACGACGACATCCTGCTCGGGCAGCATCGCCCGCGCTTCGACGAGATCGACGACGCCCTCTCGTGCGGTGCGAGCCGCCAACGTCACCTCGGCGCCGAAGGGCACAGTTCTACGTTGGACGTTCAGCCCGATGTCACCGGCTCCGAGTACGAGTACTCGTTTGCCTGCGAGCGTGCCGGTGGGGTGCCGTTCCCACAACTGCGCACTCTGCTTCGCGCGGTAACTCACCAAGTCCCGGTAATGGTTGAGCAGTTGTGCCACAACCCATTCCGCGACCGGACCGCCATGCGCCCGATCCGCTCCGGAAATCACCACGCCCGCCGGGACGATACCGGTCCACGCATCTCGCCCGGCGCTGAACAGCTGAACCATCCGTAGGTTCGGTAGCTCGGTGTGTATCTGCGCAGCGAACTCCGGGGAAACCCCGCGGCTCACCAGGACCTTGGCCTGGTCGGCTCCGGCCGGGCGCGGGCTCGACAGGTCCCAGAGAATCGGTTCGATTCCGGGCAGTTCATCGAAGGCTTCGATCCCCCGCTGATCCGGCACCAGTACTACGACTGCGCTGGGGGGCGCAGGTGTCACTCCGACACCGAGGCAATCTTTTCGAGCAGCTCGGGCTCGGTGCGCAACGCCGCCCGAACTGCTGCCTCCCAGAAGCCGTGGTAGCCGTTTCCGTCGCTACGAGCCTGGTTGTTGACCCACCAGTCGGGCAGCGAGGACTTCGCTGGTCCACCCGCGACGCGTGTCAGCCAGGCATTCTTGCAGCGAATCTCGAGGCTCACCGCGCGCAGGTAGATCGCGCGGGCGGTGCTACCGAGGACGAACACGCCGTGGCCACCGAGTAGTGCGACATCCGCATCGCCGACGCCCTGGATTGCAGCCGCGGCTGCGGTCATGTTGTCCACTCCGCCGTCGTACTCGTCGACGAGGACGAGCTCGCCTCCGCCCAGGCTCGAGCTCTGGTCGTGCATCGGCGGGATCTCTTTGAGATCGGCCCAGACGGTCCCGTACTCCGAGTGATTGTGCAGCGCGAACGTTACATCGGGGCGCGCCTTGTGCAGGGCGAGGTGCAGCGGGATTCCCAGCGGTACCGGCCAGTTGCCCTCGAGCAGATTTCCGTCGAGGTCGATGCGCAGTACATCCTCGGGACCGAATTCTTCCCAGGTCAGCAGCCATGGGTTGCAGAGCAGAGTGCCGTCGCCGACCGCGTAGGTGATGTGTCCCGCGAGGTGGTCGCAGTAGCCTTCGGCCCACAGGGTGCGGGCAAGCATGACGATCTCTTCTGCGGGGGTCAGTTCGGGCATCAGGCGATCTGCGGTCGGGATGAATCCCATCGATGGCTCCTTTTCGATTCAAGTCGAATGTCCATCGACCCGGCCATGGCCGACCCCGGCGGGCCGTTCACGACCCGACAGCTCGAATGGTCGACACTATGACTGGCAACACTGTGGTATCGTAAAGTGATACCGTGTATCACTTTCAATTGAAGGATAGGTGGGATTCAAATCACAGTCAAGACGATCCGCAGTCTGACTCGCGGCCTCGAGATTCTCGAGGCGATCGCTGCCCACCAGCCGATCGGCCTCACTGCGCTGTGTACGGCCACGGGCGAGGACAAAAGCGCACTTCAGCGGACACTTGCCACGCTGCACGAGGCCGGCTGGATCCAACCCGCGCCCGGTTCCTCACCCCAGTGGGAACTCGGAGCCAAAGCGATCGTCGTCTCCGGACGGGCGCGTCAATCGTCATCACTACAGGGCCGAGCACGCCAACTGCTCGGCCCACTGCGAGATGCGACCGGCGAGACAGTCCATCTCGCTCTGCTGACCAACACCAACCTCGTCGTGGCCGACGTCGCAGAGGGCATGCAGGTGGTTCGGACCGCGATACCGATCGGAGCGTTTCACCCATTCGAAATGAGCGCCGCCGGCCGAGCCATCTTCGCCCACTCGAGTCCGGCACAGCGCCTGGAGCGAACGCACGCACCCGAGAAGATGCTGACAGCTGCAGAATACGAGCAGATTCGCCAACGGGGTTGGGCCTCTAGCGCAGGTGCCGTTCTCGAGGGGTCGAACAGCATCGGTGCAGCGATACTAGATGCCGCGGGAACGCCGATGGGTGCGATAGTGATCAGCGGCCCAGCATCCCGTCTCACGCCGGACCGATGCGAGGAGTTGGGCGTGGCACTGACCGAGACGATTCACGCACTGTCCCACCACCACTGAACTCGCGCTCACGGAATTCCCCCTACTCGACCCGCTGAGAAGTACACCCCGAGAAACGGAGCACCATGCGTCTCACCGACGAGGTCCAAACCCTGCTCGATACTTTGAACGCCGGATTTCCGCGCGTGGAGGAGATGACGGGCGCTGACGCACGTGCTGCGGTACTGGCCCGCAAGCAGATTGCTCCAAATCCGGAACCCGTTGGCTCGGTATCCGATACAGACATCGAAGGCCCTGGTGGCCCGCTCCCGCTACGCATCTACCAACCGCTCTCGAGCACCACGCACGCAGCAGCGAAGCGGCCCGTCATCGTCTTCGCACACGGCGGCGGTTTCGTGTTCTGCGACCTGGACACTCACGACGAACTGTGCCGAGCCATGACGAATGCTGTTGATGCAGTGGTCGTCTCGGTCGACTACCGATTGGCTCCAGAACATCCAGCGCCTGCTGCGGCCATGGACGTACACGCGGCGCTCGAATGGGTTCGCGCGCACGCCGACGAGCTGGGGGCAGACCTCGATCGGGTCGTCGTCGCCGGAGACAGTGCAGGCGGAAACTTGGCGGCGGTGACCGCTCTGATGGATCGCGACGCCGCGTGGCCCGCGATCGCCGGCCAGGTCCTGATCTACCCGGTGATCGACGACAACTTCGACACCCCCTCGTACGTGGAATACGGCGAGGGCTACTTCAACACTCGGAACGCGATGCAGTGGTACTGGGAGCAATACGCACCCGGGGGCATCCGCAATTCCGAGCACCCCCATCACATCTCCCCTACCCGAGCCGACACGCTCGCAGGCCTACCGCCTGCCATCGTCATCACCGCCGGGTGCGATCCACTCGACCACGAGGGAACTGCCTACGCAGAACAACTCAGAGCCGCCGGAGTGCCCACCACCCATCGCCGCTACGACGGCATCTTCCACGGCTTCCTGACCATTCCCTCCCTCACGATCACCGCCGAAGCGCGAACCCAACTGTGGGCCGACCTCACCGAGCTGCTCTCCTGAGTCTCTTTCCTTGCCGCACAACCAGTTTCACTGAGATAACGGTCGGGGCTCAGGCGTCGTTTGCGCAGCGGAAACCGAGGTTGGCCGAGGCTGAGTCCGGGGTGTTCGACGCGCGCGCGGCCACCCGGTAGCGGTTGCAATACGAGTCGTGGCACAGGAACGATCCACCGCGCATGACGCGATTCTCGCCGGCGTCCGGGCCTGCGGGGTTCTGCACGGGTGAGCGCTGGTAGTAAGCGGGGTCGAAGAAGTCGGCGCACCACTCCCACACGTTGCCGGCCATGTTGTAGAGCCCGAACCCGTTGGGCCGGTACATCTTCACGGGAGCGGTGGTGAGGAACCCGTCCTCCTCGGTGTTCACGTCCGGGAACTGGCCCTGCCAGATGTTGCAACGCCACTGCCCGCGCGGGGTCAGTTCGTCGCCCCAGGCGTACCGCTTGCCGGCCAGTCCGCCCCGGGCGGCGTATTCCCACTCTGCTTCGGTGGGTAGGCGCTTGCCCGCCCACGCGGCGTAGGCCTGCGCGTCGTGCCAGGACACGTGCGTCACGGGATGATTGGATACGTTGCCGATGCCGGAGAGTCGGCCCTCGGGATGGCGCCAATCTGCGCCGCGCACCGTGAGCCACCAGGGCGTGGTGTCGAGCCTGTGGAGCACGTCCGCACGGTCCGCGGACATGGCAAGGTGGAAGACGGCGGAGCTGCCATGAATTTCGGACTCGGTGACGTACCCGGTGGTTTTGACGAACTTTGCGAAAGCGCTGTTGGTGACTGCGGTGGCATCGAGATAGAACGATGCGAGTTCGACAGTATGCACGGGGACCTCGCCGTCAGCGGGGTAGCCCTCGCCGAACGCGTCGCCCATCTCGAAGGCTCCGCCGGGGATCAAAATCTGCCCCTTGGTGCTACGAGGCGAGCGGGGAGCGGCAGCCTCCGGGGCGAGTGAACCTGCGCGAGCTGCGCCTGCGCAGCAGGGGGAGGTGCTCATGCTGATTCCGAGGGTTCGGTGACAATGTGGGCCAGCAGTTCGGCGAGGCGGCGCTCGATGTCCTCACGGCCGGACGGCTCGATATCGAACGCGGACAACATCTCCTGGCTGAAGATCGACCAGCCGAAAATCACGGTGAGCGCGGCCATCAGGCGTAGATCATGGTCCGGCTTCTGCGGCGACATGGCACGCACCTGACCGATAACCCGCTGCTGAGCGCTCGCAAGTGGGCCAGGCGAGTCCCCGTCACCTTCGAGCGCCAGCCACGCGAGCATGCGCACGAAATCGGTGTTACCCGTGGAGCCGAGAAACATTTGCTGGATCGCTTCCGGGGCGCTCGTGCTCGAATCCAGACGTTTGACGCCCTGTTCGAGGGTGTCGGCGATAACTTCTTGCACCAGTTCGTCTTTGCGGCCGAAGTGGCGGTGAATCAGCCCGACGTTGACCCGGGCGGCCGCTGCAATGTCGCGCAACGAGCCGCGGGTGCCTTCTCTGGCGAAACGCACACGCGCAGCCCGCAGGATCGAGCTGCGCACGGCGTCGCGGCCCTGCGGACGCGCGTCTGCCGAAGACTGGTCTCGTTCTTTTTCGGAATCCACTGTACGAACTGTAGTCGATCGGCTACATTCGATCGATGTAGTCGACCGACTACAGTTGAGGAAGCGGGAGTTCAGCAGTGGTGAACCGGTATTCGATTCCCATCCAGCAAAAGCCGTCGACGGTCTCTGCGGCCTACGACTATCGGACGCAGAACCCTCAGTTCAGCCGTCCGGAGAAGATCCGCCCGCCGTCGGGCGCGCCGAACGTGCTGCTCGTGATGGTCGACGACGTCGGCTTCGGCGCCGCCTCGGCCTTCGGCGGCCCGTGCCGCACGCCCACCGCCGAGCGGCTGGCCGACGGCGGCATCAAGTACTCGCGTTTTCACACCACCGCGCTGTGCTCGCCTACGCGCTCCGCGACGCTGACCGGCCGCAACCACCACAGCGTCGGCTTCGGCGTCATCGCCGAGCAGGCGGGAACCTCACCCGGCTACAACGGCACCCGGCCCGACTCCGCCGCCACCGTCGCGCGAGTACTGCAGGGCAACGGCTACGCGACCGGCGCGTTCGGCAAAATGCACCAGACCCCGCCGTGGGAGATCACGCCCGCCGGCCCCTTCGACCGCTGGCCGCTGCGCGAGGGTTTCGAGAAGTTCTACGGCTTCCTCGGCGCGGAGTCGGACCAGTTCGAGCCGGTGCTGGTGGACGGCTTCACGGTCATCGACCCGCCGAAGACGCCCGAAGAGGGCTACCACATGACCGAGGACCTGGTGGACCAGACGCTGAACTGGGTCGAGGGGGTCAAGACGATGGACCCGGACAAACCCTGGTTCGCGTATGTTCCGTTCGGCGCCTGCCACGCCCCACTGCAGATCCCGGATAGCTACCTGTACAAGTACCGCGGCGAGTTCGACCACGGCTGGGACCGCCAGCGTGAGCTCACCCTCGAGAAGCAGATCGAGCTGGGCGTCGTCGGGCCGGACACCGTCCTCGCGCCGTGGGCGCCGGGCCTGCCGCACTGGGACGAGCTGGACGAGGACCAGAAGAAGGTCTCCGCCCGGCTGATGGAGATCTACGCGGCGTTCCTGGAGCACACCGACGACGAGGTGGGCCGCCTGGTCGACACCCTCGAATCACGCGGCGAGCTCGAGAACACGCTGATCATCTACATGCTCGGTGACAACGGGGCCTCTGCCGAGGGCGGCATGGAGGGCTCGTTCAACTACCTGGCCGGGCTCAACGGCTTCAAGAGCACCACGGCCGAGGTGCTCGCGCGCCTCGACGAGCTGGGCCAGCCCTCGAGCTACCCGCACTACCCGGCCTCCTGGGCGATGGCCCTGGACACCCCGTACCAGTGGGCCAAGCAGGTGGCCTCGCACTACGGTGGCACCCGTAACGGCCTGATCATGCACTGGCCCAAGGGGATTGCCGAGACCGGCCAGGTCCGGCACCAGTGGCACCACTGCATCGACATCACGCCGACGATCCTCGAGGCGGCCGGCATCCCCGCGCCGCACATGGTCGACGGCACCCCGCAGACGCCGATGGAGGGCGTCGCGATGAACTACACGTTCACCGACCCCGACGCGGAGGATCGCCACACCACCCAGTATTTCGAGATCTTCGGGAACCGTGGCATCTACGACCACGGCTGGACCGCGGTCACCGCACACCGCCCCCCGTGGCTGATGGCGACGCGCGGGGTGAAGCTGCCGACGATGGACGAGGACCGCTGGGAGCTCTACGACACCACCCAGGACTGGTCGCAGGCGGCGGACCTGGCCGAGGTGTATCCGGAGAAGCTGGCCGAGCTGAAGCAGAAGTTCGTCATGGAGGCCTCGAAGTTCCAGGTCTTCCCGCTCGACGACCGAACCGTCAGCCGTTTCCCCACCGAGGAGTCCCGGCCGCCGCATCCGATGCGTGGGCGCACGCGGATGAAGCTCTACCCGCACAT